>JBCNPK010000016.1:0-112832 GCA_039593355.1 Pseudoduganella sp. | reverse complement strand
TGGTCCAGACGCACGACTTCAGCGGAGATCACTTCGCCAGAGCGCATGTCTTGACGCGACAGGGACTCTTCGAAGAGGGCTGCAAAACTTTCCATTATTTATTTCCAGGTTAGCCAGTAAGGCCCGCACTATGCGGCTTCAACTGGGTTGAGGGTTGAACAAAAACAGCTATTTATTTATGGGTGGCGGCCCACCATTTCAACACCTGCTCGGTCGCTTCATCAGCGTTCATTTCAGATGTATCGAGGATGTGCGCCCCCTCCGCTGGTGCCAGCGGAGCAATGGCCCGGTTCATATCCCGGTCGTCGCGCGCTTTCAAATCCATCAGCAGGTCTTGCATACTAGCAGAAATTCCCTTTCCGATCAATTGCTTATAGCGGCGATCGGCACGCGCTTCCACGGAGGCGGTCAAAAACACCTTCAGCGGGGCGTGGGGGAAGATGACCGAGCCCATGTCGCGGCCATCGGCGACCAGGCCTGGTGTCTTGCGGAAACTCAGTTGCAGCCCGTACAGGGCTTGCCTTACCGCCGGCAGGGCGGCAATTTTTGATGCAGTATTGCCAACTTCCTCGGCGCGGATGGCGTCGGTGACGTTTTCTTGCGACAAGTAGATGGCGTCGCCGGCGAAATGGATGTTCAGGTGCTCGGCCAGCTTGGCCAGGGCATGCTCGTCGTTCAGGTTGGTTTCCCGGCGCAGGGCCTGCAACGCGGTCAAGCGGTACAGGGCGCCGGAATCGAGGAGATGGAAGCCAAGCTTGTCCGCGACCTTGTGGGCCACGGTGCCCTTGCCGCTAGCGGTCGGGCCGTCGATGGTGATGACTGGGATGTTCGGTGTTGGCATATGGTTAATTTTAACCCGGTAAACCTGGGTACGACCCAAGGGTCGGACCCGGTCAGCGCTGCCTGCAGTGGAGGGGTCAGACCCTTGGGTCTGACCCTGGTTTACCGGGTTTGGTTGGCTAAAAGTTAAACGCTACCACGCTTCGCGATCGACGCAAACGCGGCAAAGTACTCAGGGAACGTCTTCGCGACGCATTTTGGATCATTGATGCGAACTTTGGCGCCCTGGCGAATGAACCCATCCAGCGACGCCAGCGAGAAGCACATGGCCATGCGGTGGTCATCGTAGGTGTCGATTGCAGCCGGCTGCAATACGGCCGGCGGCGTCACGGACAGCCAATCAGCCCCCTCCTCCACCGTCGCCCCCAGCTTGCGCAGTTCGGTCGCCATGGCGGACAGGCGGTCAGTCTCCTTCACGCGCCAGGAAGCGATATTGCGCAGGGTCGTGGTGCCATCGGCATACAGCGCCGCCACCGCAATGGTCATCGCCGCATCCGGAATATGGTTGAAATCCATGTCGACGGCCTTCAGCGGGCCGGAAGCGCTGGCCTCGATCCAGTTGTCGCCCATGACGATGGTCGCGCCCATCTGCTCCAGCGCCTGCGCAAAGCGCACGTCGCCCTGGATCGATTCGCGGCCGACACCCTGCACGCGCACAGGGCCGCGGCCAATGGCGCCGGCAGCCAGGAAGTACGAAGCGCTGGAGGCGTCGCCTTCCACGTGGATGGTACCCGGGCTCTTGTAGGTCTGGCCGGCAGGGATGGTGAACGAAGACCAGCCATCCTGCTCCACCACCCCACCGAAACGGCGGATCAGGTTCAGGGTGATTTCGATGTAAGGCTTGGAAATCAGCTCGCCTTCCACCGCGATGGTCACGGCATGCTCACGCGCCATCAACGGCGCAACCATCAGCAGCGCGGTCAGGAACTGGCTCGACACATCGCCGCGCACGGACAGGCGCTGCGATTTGAACTCGCCGCCGCGGATGTGCAGCGGCGGGTAGCCCTTGTTCATCGTGTATTCAATGTCGGCGCCGGCGGCATTCAGTGCGTCGACCAGGTCGCCGATCGGGCGCTCGTGCATGCGCGGCACGCCGTGCACCTTGTAGTCGCCGCCGATCACGGCCAGGGCCGCCGTCAGCGGACGAATGGCGGTGCCGGCATTGCCCATGAACAGGTCTGCCGTGCGGTTCGGCCAGCTGCCTTTCACGCCTTTCACGACGTGGACGGTGCTTTCGCCTTCGCGGTGTTCGGTCCACTCCACGCCCAGCGAGCGCAGTGCGGCCAGCATCACGGCGGTATCGTCGGATGCCAGCAGGTCGATCACGCGGGTATCGCCTTCGGCCAGCGCGGCCAGCAGCAGGATGCGGTTGGAGATCGATTTGGAGCCTGGCAGGCGAATGGTGCCCTCTGCGCGGGCAACCGGCAGCAGGTCGAGGTAATGCGGATAATCAGTCATGCGTGTTCCTTATTCTGCCGCCGCGTCTTTAGGCTGCGGCGGCTCAGCCGCCTCGATGGTCTCGATCCATTGCCGGCGCGCGCGCTGGGCGTTGGCGTAGGTCGCTTCAAGGGCGGCGGCGTCGCCAGCGGCTAGGCTGGCGCGCAAACGGGTTAATTGTGCCAGATATGCATCCAGCTCAGTCAGGAGTGCGGCCTGGTTGGCGAGACTGATATCGCGCCACATTTCAGGCGAGCTGCCGGCGATGCGGGTGAAGTCGCGGAATCCGCTGGCAGCATATTGGAACAGCAAATCCGAGTGGGGCTTGCGCTCGATGTCGTCTACCAGCGCGTACGCCAGCAGGTGGGGAAGATGGCTGACGGCGGCGAAGACCTTGTCGTGGTCTTCCGGGGTCAGGGTGTGGATAATGGCGCCGCAGGATTTCCAGGCTTTTGCCACGCGCTCCACGGCGGCCGGGGTGTTCTCGGGCAGGGGCGTGAGGACGGTTTTCTTGCCTTTGTACAGGTCGACGATGGCGGCGTCGGGGCCGTTGGTTTCGCGGCCGGCGATGGGGTGGCCGGGGACGAATTGGCTGACTTTGTCGCCCATGACGGCGCGGGCGGCGGCAACCACGTCGGATTTGGTGCTGCCGGCGTCGGTGACGATGGTGTTGGCGTCCAGATGCGGCAGGATTGACTGCAGGATGCGGCCTGTTTGTGCGACTGGCGCGGCGAGCAGGATCAGGTCGGCGCCGGCGATTGCATCACTAAACCCGGTAAACCCGGGTACGACCCAAGGGTCGGACCCTTGGCCCGCGGCAGCCGCGGACTGGGGTCTGACCCTTGGGTCAGACCCAGGTTTACCGGGTTGGGCGGCCGAGTCGATGATGCCCAGCTCGAGAGCACGTGACAGGAACGCCTCCGACCGGTCCACCCCAACAATATGCTGAACAACGCCAGCCTGCCTCAGCGCCCGCGCAAACGAGCCACCGATCAGGCCAACGCCAAAGATAACAACCTTATTAAGCACGATCCTCCGCCAGCGCCTTGCGCAGCGCAGTAATCAGCACCGCATTCTCCTGCGGCAGGCCGATGGAAATACGCAGCCACTGCGGCAGGCCGTAATTGCCCACCGGACGCACGATCACGCCCTGCTTCAGCAGCGCCAGGTTGATGCGCGAACCAGCCGCGTCATCATTCCCCACGCGCACCAGCACGAAGTTACCGTACGAAGGCACGTACTCCAGCCCCATATCCTTGAACGCCTCAACGAACTGCTCGTAGCCGGCGGTATTGTTGGCGGCCGACTTGTCCAGGAATTCCTTGTCGTTCAGCGCCGCAATCGCAGCCGCCTGCGCCAGCGAGTTCACGTTGAACGGCTGGCGGATGCGGTTCATCAGGTCGGTCACTTCCGGCTGCGCCAGCGCGAAGCCCACGCGCAGGCCGGCCAGGCCATACGCCTTCGAGAAGGTGCGCGACACCAGCAGGTTCGGGTATTTCTTGACCCAAGCGGCGGACTCGTACTGGTCTTCCTTTTTCAGGAATTCGTTGTACGCCTCGTCCAGCACGACGACTACGTGCCCAGGCACCTTCTGCAGGAAGGCTTCGATCTCTTCACCGCGCACAAAGGTGCCGGTCGGGTTGTTCGGGTTGGCGATGAACACCAGCTTGGTATCCGCTTCAATCGCGGCAGCCATCGCATCCAGGTCGTGGCCATAGTTCTTGGCCGGCACCACAATATGGCGCGCGCCGATACCCTGGGTCGCCAGGGCGTACACAGCGAAGGAATACTGCGAGTACACCACCGACTGGCCGCGCTCGACGAATGCGTGAGCGGCAATCTCCAGGATGTCGTTGGAGCCGTTGCCGAGGGTGATCCAATCCATCGGCACGTCGTAGCGCTTGGACAGCGCCATCTTCAGGTCGAAAGCGTTGGCATCCGGGTAGCGGCCCAGTTCCGCAGCGGCAGCGGCCATGGCCTTCTGCGCCGATTCCGGCACGCCGAACGGGTTCTCGTTCGATGCCAGCTTGACGATGGATTCTTCCTTCAGGCCAAACTCGCGCGCCACTTCGGAGATTGGCTTGCCTGCCTGGTAAGGGGCGATTGCGCGAACGTATTCAGGGCCGTAATTCTTGGACATGTTTCTAATCTCTTTAAAGGTCAGGTGAGGCTGGTCGGGTAAGAGCCCAGCACTTTGAAGAAGGCAGCATTGTCCTTGAGTTCGGACAAAGCCTTTGCCACGGACGGGTCTTGTACGTGCCCTTCGACGTCTACATAGAAATAATATTCCCAGGTACCGACACGCGCCGGGCGCGATTCAAAGCGCGTCATCGATACGCCGTGCTTGGCCAGTGGCGCCAGCAGCTGGTACACCGCGCCGGCCTTGTTCGGCACCGCCAGGATCACTGAAGTGTGGTCGCGGCCCGAAGGATTGGTCTGCAGGCTGCCGATCACCACGAAACGGGTGCGGTTGTGCGGGTCGTCCTGGATGTGGGCATTGACCACGCCCAGGCCATACTGTGCACCGGCGTGCTCGCTGGCGATGGCGGCGATGGTCGGGTCGTCGCCCGCCATGCGTGCCGCTTCGGCATTCGATGCCACGGCGCGGCGCTCGATGTGCGGGAAATGTTCGTTCAGCCAGACCTGGCACTGGGCCAGGGCCTGCGAATGGGCGCAAATCACCTGCACGCCGTCCATGGTGCCGGTCTTGGTCATCAGGCTGTGGTGGACAGCGATGGCGATCTCGCCGGATACCAGGCAGGGCGTGGCCAGCATCAGGTCCAGGGTGCGGTTGACGGCGCCTTCGGAGGAGTTCTCGACCGGCACGACGCCGAAATCGGCGGTACCGGCTTCGGCGGCGCGGAACACCTCGTCGATGGAGGCGCACGGGATGCCGTCGACAGCGGTGCCGAATTGCGCGTACACGGCCTGTTCGCTGAAGGTGCCGGCCGGGCCGAGATAGGCCACGGTGACGCGGCGCTCCAGCGCGCGGCATGCGGACATGATTTCGCGGAAGATCGTTTGCACTTCGCGGCCGCCCAGCGGGCCGGGGTTGCGTTCGGCTACGCCGCGCAGCACCTGTGCTTCGCGCTCGGGGCGGAATACGGGTGCGTTGGTTTCGGCTTTTACGTGCCCTACTTCCTGCGCCACTTTGGCGCGCTCGTTGAGCAGCGCCAGGATTTGCGCGTCGATCGAATCGATCTTTTCGCGGAGGGGTTTCAGTTTGTCTGTCATCAGTTTGCGTTCACTCTATGCCGCCAAACCCGGTAATTCCGGGTCAGACCCAAGGGTCTGACCCAGGTACGCGGCGGTCGCGGACAAGGGTCTGACCCTTGGGTCTGACCCAGGTTTACCGGGTTTAGCGCCCTGCAAATTCGTTCAAATAATCGACCAGCGCTTGCACGCCCTCGATCGGCATCGCGTTATAAATCGATGCCCGCATACCACCGACGGACTTGTGGCCCTTCAGTTGCAACAGCCCGCGCGCCTTCGCACCGGCCAGGAATGCTTCATTTTTGGATTCGTCGCGCAGGTAGAACGGAATGTTCATGCGCGAACGGTATTCTTTTGCGACGCGATTCTGGTAGAAGTCGTCGGCGTCGAGCGCCTGGTACAGCAATTCGGCTTTCTCAATATTACGCTTTTCCATGGCGGCCACGCCGCCCTGCTTCTTCAGCCACTGGAACACCAGGCCGGCAATGTAAATGCCGTAGGTGGGCGGCGTGTTGTACATCGATTCGTTTTCCGCCACGTTCTTGAAATCGAAAGCGGATGGACAGAATGGCAGCGCCTTGCCGATCAGGTCATCGCGCACGATGACCACCGTCACGCCGGCCGGGCCGATATTCTTTTGCGCGCCGCCAAAGATCACGCCGTACTTGCTCACGTCCACTGGGCGCGACAGGATGTGGGACGACATGTCGGCCACGATATCGGTATCGCCCTGCACGGTCGGCACGAAGTTGTACTCGACGCCGTCGATGGTTTCGTTGGTGCAGATGTGCAGGTAGGACGCGCCAGGCGTCAGCTTCCATTCCTCCTGCACCGGCACGCGGTCGAAACCGGTGGCCTGGGACGATGCCGCAACGTTGACGCGGGCATAGCGCGCCGCCTCCTTGATCGACTTGCTGGACCAGGAGCCGGTCTGGATGAAATCGATGGTGCTGTCGGCGCCGCCGCACAGGTTCATCGGCAGCACGGCGTTCTGCGACAGCCCGCCGCCCTGCATGAACAGGATCTTGTAGTTGTCCGGCACGGACAGCAGCTCGCGCAGGTCGCGCTCAGCCGCCTTGTAGATCGAAATGAATTCCGGACCACGGTGGCTCATCTCCATCACGGACATACCGCTGCCGTGCCAGTCCAGCATTTCCGCAGCCGCCTGTTGCAGCACTTCCTTAGGCAGCACAGCCGGGCCGGCCGAGAAATTGTAGATGTTCGCCACTTCCAGACTCCCTTATTACTTCGTTTGTTGAATCACGCGCTTGGCACGCTCCTGCACCAGCTTCTGCGCCACCTGCGCGCTTTCGCCCATCAGCACTGGCATCACTTCCAGCGTTTTCTTGCCGACCGGGCTGCGGTAGAAGGCGGTCAAGGCCTTCACCTCGTCCGCAGTGAAATGGCTGGCGTACAGCGGCACCAGCTGGTTGTACAACTGGTCGATCAGCTTGGGATCGTTGAATTCCTTCTGCAAGGCCACGGTCACGCCAGGCATGCGGCGGTCCACGTTCGCCATTTCCGCCTTGCGCTGCTCCTCGGTCAGGTTCGGCTTGTTGCGCACCACCTCCTCCGCGCGCATACGCAGTACCTGCGGCAATGTCTTCGCCATATTCTGCACCGAGACGGTCATGTTGGCGCGCGCATTGGTGGCATCCATCAGTTCACGGATGGCTGCATCGGTCGGCGGACCGGCGTAAGCGGCTGCGGCGAAAGCGGCAGCTGCAATGGCGAAGGCGATTTTCTTCATGCGCGGGCCTTATTTCTTGCGGAACTGTTCCATCGCCTTCTGGAGGCGAGGGCCGGTCACGCGCTGGCTGATCGCCATCGATTCGGCCATCACTTGCGGCATCACCTGCAGGCTCTTGATGCCTACCGGAGTACGGTAGTACGCGGCAATCTGCTTCAATTCGGCGGTGGTGAAGTGGCGCGAGTACAGGGCAACCATCTCGCTCTCGATTTCCGACATCACAGCCGGATCGCTCATCACGCCACGCAGCACTTCCGCCATTTTCGGCAGATCCGCTTCCATCTGCTGCAGCTTTTCCTGGCGCTGCGCATCGTTCAGGCTGGGATCGGCCTTGATCGCCGCTTCGCCCTGCTGGCGCATCATGTTCGGCAGCGCCTTGGCCATCTGGTCCATCGACGCCTTCCAGGTGGCGCGATAGTTCATCGCGTCCAGCAGTTCGCGCACCGCGGCGGCATTGGCGGCTGCCGGCGCCGGATCAGCTGCATACGCACCCTGAGCCAGGGCGAAGGAGGCAATCAGCGCTACGACGATTTTCTTCATAGTTTATTTGGTTTCCGAATGTGGAACGGTTGAAAAAACTAACGGGCCCGGCCTGATCGCTCAGACGGGGCCCGTTGCGGGTCGGCCTTATTCGGCCGCCGCGCCGCCTTCTGCTTCTGCTTCCGGCTCGTCGGCGTCTGCCTCGACGATACGTTGCAAGCCCGAGAGCTTGGTGCCGTCCTCCACCGCAATCAGGGTCACACCCTGGGTGGCACGGCCCATCTCGCGGATCTCCGACACGCGGGTACGGATCAGCACACCGCCGGTGGTGATCAGCATGATCTCGTCGGTCTTTGTCACCAGGGTCGCCGCCACCACCTTGCCGTTACGCTCGGAGGTCTGGATCGCGATCATGCCCTTGGTGCCGCGGCCGTGACGGGTGTACTCAGTGATCGGGGTACGCTTGCCGAAGCCGTTCTCGGTTGCGGTCAGCACCGACTGCTCCTCGTTTTCCGCCACGAGCAGCGCGATCACGGTCTGGCCTTCTTCCAGGTTCATGCCGCGCACGCCGCGCGCGGTACGGCCCATCGGACGCACGTCGTTTTCGTCGAAGCGCACTGCCTTGCCGGCGTCGGAGAACAGCATCACATCGTGCTTGCCGTCGGTAAGCGCAGCACCGATCAGGAAGTCGCCCTCATCCAGGTCGACCGCGATGATGCCGGCCTTGCGCGGGTTGGAGAAGTCCTTCAGCGGCGTCTTCTTCACAGTACCCAGGCTGGTCGACATGAAGACGTAATGGTCTTCCGGGAAGGTGCGGTTTTCGCCCGACAGCGGCAGCACTACGGTGATCTTCTCGTTGTCCTGCAGCGGGAACATGTTCACGATCGGCTTGCCGCGCGAAGTGCGCGAGCCTTGCGGCACTTCCCACACCTTCAGCCAGTACATGCGGCCGCGGTTGGAGAAGCACAGGATGTAATCGTGCGTGTTGGCGATGAACAGCTGGTCGATCCAGTCCTCATCCTTGGTCGCGGCCGCCTGCTTGCCACGGCCGCCGCGCTTCTGGGCGCGGTATTCGGACAGCGGCTGGGCCTTCATATAGCCCATGTGCGACAGGGTCACCACCATGTCCTGCGGCGTAATCAGGTCCTCGGTTTCCAGATCGGTCGCATTGTTCTCGATCGAGGAACGGCGTGGATCCTTCTCGCCGAATTCCAGCTTGGACGCGTTCAGCTCGTCGGTAATGATCGCGGTCACGCGGGCCGGCTTGGACAGGATGTCCAGCAGGTCGGCGATCAGGGCCATCACTTCCTTGTACTCGTTGACGATCTTGTCCTGTTCCAGGCCGGTCAGGCGCTGCAGGCGCATCTGCAGGATTTCGCCTGCCTGGTCGTCGGACAGCTTGTACAGGCCATCCGGCTGCATGCCGTAGTGCTTAGGCAGGTGCTCTGGACGGAAGGCTTCGATGCCGCCCTGGCCTTCTTCGCCGGTACGCTTCAGCATTTCGCGCACCAGGGACGAATCCCAGGCCTTGTTCATCAGTTCCTGCTTCGCGATCGGCGGCGTCGGCGCAGCCTTGATGATGGCGATGAATTCGTCGATGTTCGCCAGCGCCACAGCCAAACCTTCCAGCACGTGGCCGCGTTCGCGTGCCTTGCGCAGTTCGAAGATGGTGCGGCGGGTGACGACTTCGCGGCGGTGCGACAGGAAGGTTGCCAGCAGGTCCTTCAGGTTCATCAGCTTCGGCTGGCCGTCCACCAGGGCGACCATGTTCATGCCGAAGGTGTCCTGCAACTGGGTCTGCTTGTACAGGTTGTTCAGCACCACTTCCGGCACTTCACCGCGTTTCAGCTCGATCACCACGCGCATGCCCGACTTGTCGGACTCGTCGCGGATGTCGGAAATGCCTTCCAGCTTCTTGTCGCGCACGTTCTCGGCGATGCGCTCCAGCAGGGACTTCTTGTTGACCTGGTATGGCAGCTCGTCCACGATGATCGCGGTGCGGCCGCCTTCCTTGCCGTATTCCTCGAAGTGGGTCTTGGCGCGCATGACCACGCGGCCACGGCCGGTGCGGTAGCCATCGCGCACGCCGGACACGCCGTAGATGATGCCGCCGGTCGGGAAGTCCGGCGCCGGGATCAGTTCGATCAATTCGTCGATCGTGCAATCCGGGTTGGACAGCACGTGCAGCGCGCCGTTGATCACTTCCGTCAGGTTGTGCGGAGGGATGTTGGTCGCCATACCCACTGCAATACCGGACGAGCCGTTGATCAGCAGGTTAGGAATCTTGGTCGGCAGGACGGTAGGTTCTTTCTCCTTGCCGTCGTAGTTAGGCGCGAAATCGACGGTTTCCTTGTCGATGTCGGCCAGCAGCTCGGTCGAGATCTTGTCCAGGCGGCACTCGGTATAACGCATCGCCGCGGCGTTGTCGCCGTCGATGGAACCGAAGTTACCCTGGCCGTCGACCAGCATGTAACGCAGGGAGAAGTCCTGCGCCATGCGCACCAGCGTGTCGTAAATCGACGCGTCGCCGTGCGGGTGGTACTTACCCATGACTTCACCCACGACACGGGCGCATTTCACGTAAGGGCGGTTCCACACGTTGTTCAGTTCGTGCATCCCGAACAGGACGCGGCGGTGTACGGGCTTCAGGCCGTCGCGAGCGTCCGGCAGAGCTCGGCCAACGATCACGCTCATGGCGTAATCGAGGTAGCTCTTGCGCATCTCTTCTTCGAGGGAAATTGGGATTGTTTCTTTTGCGAATTGATCCATTGGCGGGTCGATCTATATTGTCCAGACACACAAGCCTACGATTTTAGCATGGCGCCCGATGGCCTAGGAGAAAGTCATCGGGTTGACACAAAAGCACCTTATTATGAGCGCTGCGTTGCAACAAAACAACATTTTGGTCGGATGCGCGAAACCGGCCTTTTCTCGGACTTTTGATGCGCTTTTGCAAAATATGGCAAAATGGACGAGAAATTAATGGAAATCTTAGTTTCAGAATGCTTTACACCCGAATAAGGAAAAGACCAATATGAAGAAACTCCTCGCCACTCTGTTCGCTGCGTCTTCCGTTCTGGCAGGCCCTGTACTCGCTCAAGAAAAGCCGACCTCGCCTCCGTTCGCGCCAGTGACCCAGGACATCCAGGCACCTACGCCGAAGAGCGCTTACGTTCAAGACCAACGTGGTGTAATCGCACGCAACCCATTCGGCCTGTGCTGGCGCACTGGCTACTGGACCCCGGCTGATGCCGTGGTTGGCTGCGACCTGCCACTGTGCACCCCGCCGGAAGAACTGAAAGACGGCAAGTGCGTGCTGCCACCAGCGCCGCCAGCACCTCAGCCGGCACAGCCGCCAGCAGTCGTGCCTCCAGCACCAACCCCTGCAGCGCCAGTGCCGACCGCTGAGAAAGTTTCCTTCGCGGCCGACGCCTTCTTCGACTTCGACAAAGCCGTGCTGAAGCCAGAAGGCAAAGCCAAGCTGGACGAAGTGGCAAGCAAGCTGAACACCATTAACCTGGAAGTGATCATCGGCGTCGGCCACACCGACTCCGTGGGCACCGACGCCTACAACGAAAAACTGTCCCTGCGCCGCGCAGAAGCCGTCAAGGCTTACCTGCTGAGCAAAGGCGTGGAAGCCAACCGTGTGTACACCGAAGGCAAAGGCGAGAAACAGCCAGTAGCGGACAACAAGACCGCTGAAGGCCGCGCCAAGAACCGCCGCGTGGAAATCGAGGTTGTCGGCACCAAGAAGTAATTCCCGGCGCACCAGCGCTATTACCAGCCCCGCCCCGCGCGGGGCTTTTTTTTGAAAAAGGGGACGTAACACATTTTTTCTCAAAAATGCGTTACGTCCCCTTTTTCCCGCCGCCCCGTTTCAAGGCCCCCTCTGCTATCATCCCGCCTATGAACGCCGACCCATTAGAACTGCAAAAATTCAGCGAACTGGCCCATCATTGGTGGGATCCCACGTCCGAATTCAAACCCCTGCACGAAATCAACCCGCTGCGCCTTGAATGGATCAACGCCCGCGCCCCGCTGGCCGGCAAGAACGTGATCGACATCGGCTGCGGCGGGGGCATCCTGTCCGAATCCATGGCCCGTAAAGGCGCCAAGGTGACCGGCATCGACCTGTCCGAAAAAGCGCTGAAAGTCGCCGACCTGCATAGCCTGGAATCGGGCGTGCCGGTGCGCTACAAGCTGATCGCCGCCGAAGAAATGGCAGCCCAGGAAGCCGGCCAGTTCGACGTGGTGACCTGCATGGAAATGCTGGAACACGTACCGGATCCGGGCGCCATCGTGCGCGCCGCCGCCACCCTGGTCAAGCCGGGCGGCCACGTCTTCTTCTCCACCCTGAACCGCAACGCCAAGGCTTACCTGTTCGCGGTGATCGGCGCCGAATACCTGCTGCGCATGCTGCCCAAAGGCACGCATGATTACGAAAAATTCATCACGCCGGCCGAATTGTCGCAATACGCACGCACCGCAGGATTGCAAGTGGATGCCTTGAAAGGCATGGGCTACAATCCGTTGACCAAGGTCTATTCCCTGAACAACGACACCAGCGTCAATTACCTGGTGGCCTGCACCCGCCCCGAATAAGAAGTTTCCATGAGCCTGTACCCTGCCCCGCGCGCCATCCTGTTCGACCTCGATGGCACCCTGGCCGACACCGCCCCCGACCTGGCCGCCGCCATCAACCTGCTGCGCACCGTGCGCGGGCTGGAACCGACGCCGTACGAGCTGCTGCGTCCACAGGCATCGCATGGCGCACGTGGCATGATTGGCGTGTCCTTCGGCCTGAAACCGCAGGATGAGGGCTTCAACGAGCTGCGCGACGGCTTCTTTACCAATTACGAAGCGGCAATGGCGGTGCACAGCACCCTGTTCGATGGCATCGAGGAACTGCTGGCCGGCATCACCGACGCGGGCCTGCGCTGGGGCATCGTGACCAACAAGCCAGCCCGCTTCACCGACCCGTTGGTGCCGCAAATCGGCCTGGCACTGGCCAGCTGCGTGATTTCCGGCGATACCACCCCGCATGCCAAGCCCCACCCAGCCCCGCTGCTGGAAGCAGCCGCCCGCCTCGGCGTATCGCCGGAGGAATGCTGGTACGTCGGCGACGACCTGCGCGACATCCAGGCCGGCCACGCCGCCGGCATGCGCACCATCGCTTGCCAGTGGGGCTATTGCGGCGCGGTGGAACCGGCCGAATGGGGCGCCGACCACCTGCTGGCCTCGCCAACCGAATTACTGGCACTGATCCGGGCCACCATCCCGTCAGCGGCATCGTTGGCAGCGTAGAAACAACGTTACAACTTGCCCAACAGCAATAAGTTTCTATACTATAGTCAGTAGTACAAAAACGGAGATTGTATGGACGGCGACGACAATATCGAGGCTGCGCTTCCGCCGCGCAGCAGCGCGCCCCAGCGCTGGGAAGCTTCGGTCGCCGAGAGCCGCTTCTACTGGTACGACCTCCTGGTCAATGACCCACTCGTTCCCGACTTCCGCGATCCGATCGGCCGCTACCAGCGCCGCATGCAGTTTGCGCTGGACGCGACCATGGAAAAGTACCTCCTGTTCTTTGTCATCTCCCGTCCCAGGCTGCGCTTCGACACCAAGAAAGGCGCCAGCTGGGGCTTTTTCGGCCTGAAGCTGACCGTGCCGCTGCTGGCCGGCATCGACAACCGCAAGGAATCCATCACGCTCGAGCTGGAGGTGCCGTTCGAAGCCACTTTCAAGAAACCGATCGTCACCCTGCACGACAAATACATCACGCTCAACTGGGGCGCGCTGACGGAATGCTATTCCACCCACGACCTGCTGCAAAAATTCCCCAATGAGCTGAGGTACGAAAGCACGGTGCAATACATCGGCATCACGCGCGACCCGCAAGGTCGCCTGGCCAAGGGGCGCTACCCCGCCGTCAACCGCATCGTGGAGGAAAACGACGGCACCCTGGACACCTTCCTGCTGGTCAAACGCATGGACGTGAAGGTGGAAACCGAAATTGCCGACTTGCTGGGCGAAGCTTCCACCCGTTCCCACGTGGAAGTGATGGAAGCGGCCCTGATCCGCTACTTCGAAGGCGAAAAGCCAGCCCACCACGGCACTATCGAAAACAACAACCGGCGCGACCGCGTGGCGCAGCTGGTCGAGACTTACCAACTGCTGAGCCTGACGGTCGACCTGGGCTTCGAGGAAGCCGACAGCTTCCACGACCTCAAGTCCGCCAATGCCCCGCTCTCGCGCCGCCACCTCGTCGAATTCACCTTCGGCCCTGGCGGCGCCATCCTCCCTACCCGCCTGGCCGACGATGCCCGCCCGCTGATCTCCCTCGAACAGTGACGCGCAGGAATAGATTCATGTAGAATAGAGTTTCCTTCTGTGGGGACGACCTGGTTTCGACGTGGGTTGCAAAGCAGAACAGGGCATACCGAGGGCTGGTCACCTCGTAAATACATCCAGAAACAAACTAACTGCAAACGATAACTCGTACGCACTGGCAGCTTAATCGCTGACCTGCCCGACAACACCTCGCCCTTCGGGTGTGGCCGCAAGGCCGTGTTGGGTCATTTAGAAGGGATCGGACTTCGAGGGTTCACTTCGAGAAGTCCTAAACTTAAGGTGAATCGCCTGTCCGCAGCGTGCACATCCGCGTCGTACAGGTTAAATTAAATGATAGTGCTAAGTATGTAGAACTGTCTGTAGAGTGCTTGCGGACGCGGGTTCGATTCCCGCCGTCTCCACCACCGAATAAAAGATGAGGGCTCCAAGCGCAAGCTTGGGGCCTTAATTTTTTGTTCACTCCTTTTCGTTGTTGATCAATATCAATCCGTAACGTTGGCGCCCCCCGTACACTCGGACAATTGCTGGTGTGCGCGGGTTCATCAGTCCAGTCTTGGCAAAATTTGCCAACCATGACTGCGCTGCATTACGATAGGGGCATGAGTACTATGAATATTTCGCTGCCCGATTCGCTCAAGGAATTTGTAGATGAACAAGTTGCTGAGCGAGGTTATGGGACTAGTAGCGAGTATGTGCGCGAACTGATCCGCAAGGACCAGGACCGCACCCATCTACGATCCCTTCTGCTCCAAGGTGCAGCTTCGCCCCAAGCCACGACCGCCGACGAAAACTATTTCGAAGGACTGCGCACTCGCCTTCGCAAATCGGTGGCTAAGTGAAACCAAGACCTCTGATCCTGCGAGCGCAGGCAGAGCAGGACATCGAGCAAGCAGTCAGCTATTACCTTGCAGAGGGCGCGGAACAAGCTGCCTTGGCATTCGTCGATGCGCTGGAAAACACCTTCAAACACATCGCCCGCCGGCCAGCCGTCGGTTCTCCTCGCTACGCGGTTGAACTCGACTTACCGGGCCTCCGCACTTGGCAGGTTAGTCGATTTCCCTACCTTGTCTTTTATCGCGAACTGGATAGCCAACTCGATGTATGGCGGGTCCTACATGCCCAGCGCGACATTCCTGCACTGATGACGACGACTGAGCATGGGTAATGGGCAATGCTGCGAAAGCCCGCAGTGACGAAATGAAGACCTATCATTCAATTTTGTTGAACTGGGCCTTGAAGGCTCACGCTCTTTTGTCGACGCACTGCCCGTGCCGAAAGATCAGGTAGTAATGAACCTGAACCTGGACATGGTCAGCCGCAGCTATGCCAAGACTGCGAGCTTGATCATCGATACTGCTGCGGTGCTTGATCAGAGTCTCGACGAAGTGAAAGCTAAGCGCTCATTTTTTGCGTGGTGAATTTGCCCGCCAACTACGCCGGCGGGCCTGAGCCATCCGTCACACGCCGACGAAAGCAGGCAAAGCCTCGAAGTCGGCCCCGACTGCGTCCGGCGAGATGCCCAACTGCTCCGTCGGCGCATTCAGCCGGTTGATCCAGATCGTGGGGAAGCCGAACGTTTTAGCGCCGGCGGCATCCCAACCGCCGAAGGCCACGAAGGCGATCTCACGTGGCGACAGGCCGAAGCGGTCGACAGCCATCTGGTAGGCGCGCGGGTCGGGCTTGTAGGCTTTCGCCAGGTCGGCCGACAGCAGGTGCTCGAATACGCCTTCCAGGCCGGAATTTGCGATCCCTTTTTCCAGCATGGGCACGCTGAAGTGGGTCAGCGGTGCGAGGCGCAGCCCTGCTGCTTTCAGTCGGCGCAGGATAGGCGCCACATCTGGCCAGGTATGCAGGTCGAGAAAGCCTGCTACCAGCCGCTTGCGCTGCGCTTCGGTGGCGGTGATTTTTTCCTGGGCCAGCGCGAACATCAGTGCATCTTCCGCGATGCGCATAAAAGTTTCGTAGCTGCCCGTCAGAGTACGCAGCCAGCTGTACTCGAAGATGCGAACTCTCCAAGCCGTTGCCAGCGCATTGCCGCGGCCAGGAAAGAACTGTTCGGCCAGCGCGAAGATCGGGCGCGGGTCGAACAAAGCCAGGCCGTCGAAAGCGACGGCTTTGATGCCGGTCGTCGCGGCCTGCGCGGGGAGGACTGCGGTTGCCGCGCCAGCAGCTGCGGCACTGATGAAAGTGCGACGGTTCATGGTGTTCTCCGTAAGTTTCACGATGTGATCACTGTACGGAATTCCGCTCCAAAGCAGAATCCATCGCCAGAGCAATAGATTCTTTCGCGTTCTGGAACAATGCAGCCTAGGCGATGTTTGCGCCAGCACAAACGCCACGGGCTGCATGGTGTACTGACGCACAGAGCATGCCGACTATCCCGAAGTAGTATAAGTGCTGACTTGGGGAGGCAGCGTGGACCAGAGAAGTCACCAGGAACGGCGTCACGACAGCGGCACTGCGGAGCGGTTCGACATGGCCGTGCGCACGGCCTTGGCCCTCGACCAGGGAGCAGCCTATTCTTACCTTGCGATCTGCGGTGTGGGGCAATTGCTGATCCACTCGTTCGCCGAACGTTTTCCGACCCAGGTGCGTGCCGTGTCCTCGCTTCCCTGGCACTCCACCGACCGCCGCAGCGAATCTGTGCAACGTGCGCTGTTTTGAGCGCCGGCGAACTCAGTTGACGGTGGATTGGCGGTTTCCTTCCTTCCGGCCTAGAATGGACTATTGGTATGGCTACAAGGAGGCAATCATGTCCACACTCAACAAAGGACGCAGCCTGGAGCAACAAACCCACGATGGCACCAGCAGCATCGGCACCATGGGCGCCGGCTGCACCGGCCGCCGCAACCTTTCCCAATCCCAACAAGGTAACCAGCAGTCGGCCGATGAGGCTGGCCGCACCGACGACTTGCTGTCGGGCTGCGTTGACGAAGGCGAACGCGAGCATGGTTTCCAGACCGGTGCGCAATATCGTCAGGGTGAAACCCGGCAAACCGGCCCCGACACCATCCGCCGCAGCGAACGCTAAATCCTTGATCTTGGATAAGTTTTACCGTTGAACAATTTTCCTGGGTGGCTCATAATGCGAATGATAATAATTCTCATTACGAAGCCACTTTAGGAAAATCAGATGAAGTTGAACCGCTCCCCGCTGGCGCTCGCCATCGCGCTGGCCCTGCCGCACGCCCGCGCATTCGCAGATCCTGTTGAAGACACCACCCTCGCCACCGTCACTGTCACCGCCGGCCGCGAAGCCGCCTACAACCCGAGCACCGCCACCAGCGCCACCAAGATCGATGCGCCGCTGCGCGATGTGCCGCAAACCGTGAACGTGGTGCCGCAGGAACTACTGCGCGACCAGGGCGCCAGCTCGATGGAAGACGTTTTGAAGAGTATTCCGGGCGTCGGCCTGTCGAGCGGCGACGGCCAGCGCGACCAGGTAACGATCCGCGGCTTTACCGCCATTGCCGACCAGTTTATCGACGGCATGCGCGATGACGCGCTGTACTTCCGCGACTTGTCCAACATCGAGCAGGTGGAAGTGATCAAGGGCCCGGCCTCGGTGCTGTACGGCCGCGGTTCCTCGGGCGGGATGATCAACCGCATCACCAAAAAGCCAGGCATCGACCGCACTGAAGCCAGCCTGACTTTCGGCAGCTGGAACCGCAAGCGCGGCGAATTCGACGTGGCGCGCAAGCTGCCGGACAGCGGCCTGGCCTTCCGCATCACCGGCGCCAAGGAAAAGGCGGACAGCTACCGCGACCAGCAATTCCTCAAGCGCGAGGCTCTGTCCCCTTCCCTGCTGTGGAAGCTGGGCGCCGACACGACCCTGCTGGTGCAGGGCGAATACCTGTCCGACCGCCGCCTGACCGACTTCGGCATCCCATCCTACCAAGGCCTGCCGGTCGACGTGGACCCAAGCACCTACTACGGTGCGGCCAATGCCGGCTACGTGGACTTCACGCAGTCGCGCGTGAAAGCCCTGGCCCTGGCGCTGGAACACCGCATCAACGCCAACTGGTCGTTGCGCAATGCTTTCCGCCGCTACGACTACTCGCTGAACCGCAACAACACCATGCCCGGCAGCGTGAACGAAGCCGCGCAAACGGTTTCCCTCAACCACGGCAATGTGCGCCGCGAAGAAGACGGCTATTTCAACCAGACCGAGTTGACCCAGCGCGCGGATTTCTTCGGCATGCAGCACCAGCTGCTGTACGGTGTGGAGATCGGCAAACAGGATAAGGACCAGGTCAACCGTTCAAAAACCAGCGTGGCAACGGTCAACCTGTTCCACCCCGTGCTGCCTGTGCTGCAGCTGATGGCCAACGTCGCCCCGGGCACCGACAACCTGGGCATCCTGAAGAACAAGAGCGTCTACGTGCAGGACCTGGCGACGCTCGCGCCGCAGTGGAAGCTGCTGGCCGGCGTGCGCTACGACGACTTCAGCCAGGAGACGCGCGAGCGCCGCGTGGGCCAGAAAAACCTGCAACGTACCGACCGCGCCTGGAGCCCGCGTGCGGGCCTGGTGTACCAGCCAAGCGCCAGCGCCTCCTATTACGCCTCGTTCAGCAAATCGTTCCAGCCTTCCGGCGAAACCTTCGCTCTGTCTGCCAGCAATGCCGCCATCGAGCCGGAACAAACCACCAACAAGGAAGTGGGAGCGAAGCTGGACCTGTTCAACGGCTTGGCCACCATTGGCGCGTCCCTGTTCCGCCTTGAACGCACAGGCATCAAGAGCACCGACCCGCTCACCAATACCGTGATCCCGATCGGCACCCAACGCACCGACGGCCTGGAACTGACCTTCAGCGGTGAACTGGGCCAGGGCTGGCAAGTGGTGTCCGGCCTGGCGCTGCTCGACGCGGAAATCACCAAGTCCGTCGCCCGCGACGACGGCCAGCAAGTACAGGGGAAACGCCCGACCCTGACGCCGAAGCACAGTGCGAACGTGTGGCTGAACAAGGACCTGGGCGGCGGCTGGTTCACCGGCGCCGGTGTCAACTACCAGGGCGACCGCTTCGCCAATCCGGGCAACACCACCACCCTGCCCGGCTACACCGTGGTCGATGCCATGCTGGCCTACCGTACCGCGTCGTGGGACATTCAGCTGAACGTGAACAACCTGTTCGACCGCGAGTACATCGTTTCCGGCCACGGTTCGAGCAAGCTGCTGAATGTGCCGGGCGCGCCGCGCAATGCCCGCGTCACAGCCCGTTACCGCTTCTGAGCTAAAATCGGGACATTACTTTGCGAAAGGAATGTCCCGATGATTTTTGAGCTGGCGGAATTTGAGATCAAGGATGGCCACGGCGCCGATTTTGAAGCAGAGGTGCAGAAAGCCGTGCCGCTGTTCCAGCGCGCGAAAGGCTGCAAGTCCATGCGCTTGGAACGCGTGATCGAGCGCGCCAACACCTACATGCTGGTCATCGTGTGGGAAACGCTGGAAAACCATACCGTCGATTTCCGCGGCAGCGAAGACTTCCAGACCTGGCGCGGCATGGTCGGCCAATACTTCGCCAATACCCCGCGCGTTGAGCATACCTCCAACGTGGTGGCCGGCTTCTGAAGCCGCCAGGAAGCGCGCGCCGCCATGGCGCGCCTTACGCGACAATCTCCCCAGACAGGAGAAACATCATGCCCAACACTATCTACCGCAATTTCCGCCAGATCGCGGACGCCGAGGCCGCACGCAGCGCCCTGCTGGCCGAAGGCTTCACCAACTCGGCAGTCCAACTGAACCTGCACGAAGCGCGCCCGATGACCACCACCACATCGGCCGTGCAGCACATCATGGATTCACTGACGCCGGACGACGTCGACAACACCGACAAGCCCGACCGCCCGGCAGCCCTGCTGTCGGTGGACGTGGACGACGACGCCCAGCGCGAGCAGGCCGACCGTATCATGTCGCGCTTCGGCGCTCAGGAAGCCTGATGGCCGAACACCTGGCGTAGGTAAGCCAGGAAAGTCTCGTCCTTGCACAAGGTCTTGCCGGGCGAATCGGACAGCTTGGCTACCGATTGCCCGTTCAGGCGGATCAGCTTCATCACGATATTCAGCGGCTTGATGCCTACATCGTTGGTCAGCCAGGTGCCGATGCCAAAGCCCAGCATGATGCGGTCGCCAAAGTGGCGATACAGGCGGAAGGCCGTATCGAAATCCAGCCCGTCCGAGAACACCAGCCGCTTGGTATTGGGGTCGATGCGCAAGGCCTGGTAGTGTGCAATGGCCTTGTCGCCCCAGATAATCGGGTCGCCGGAATCGTGGCGCAAGCCGTCGAACAGCTTGGCGAAATACAGGTCGAAATCATTGAGGAAGGCGTCCATGCCGACCACGTCGGTCAAAGCGATCCCCAGGTCGCCGCGGTATTCCTGCACCCAGCCCTCCAGCGCCGCCTTCTGGAAGTCGCGCAGCCGTACGCCAAAGGCCTGGAAGGATTGCATGTACTCGTGGGCCATGGTGCCGATCGGGATCAGGCCGAATTTTTTCGCGATGTAGACGTTGGAGGTGCCTTTGAAAAACTGGGGCACTTCGCGCGCCAGGCGCTCGACGACTTCATCGTGCCATGCGGACGAATAGCGCCGGCGCAGGCCAAAGTCGGAAAAGTCGAAGGGGTGGCGCAGCATGGGCCCGCTGCCGAAAGCCTTCAGCTGCGCGATCTTTTCGCCCAGGCGCTTGCGGCCTTCCTCCAGCGCGGCCGGCGTGCCGGCGCGGCGGAAATACAGTTCGTTGACGATGTAGAGCACGAAGATCTCGAACGCCATGACGTGCACCTGCGGCCCCTCGGCACGGATCTGCAGCGTTTCGCCGTCCGCGCGCACATCGATGAATTTGCGCTGAAAGCGGAACACCGTGAGGAAGTCGACAAAGTCGCTCTTGATGTAGCGCAGCGAGCGCAGGTAGTCCAGCTCGTCCTCGGCAAAGGACATGCTGCACAGGTGGTCGAGTTGAGCCTCGACTTCTTCCTTCAGTTCCGACAGCGGGAAGGCGGTCTGGTTGCGGCAGACGAATTCGTATTCGGCGTGCGCATTCGGATGGCCATGCAGCAAGGCCTGCCACATGGTGAATTTGTAGAGGTCTGTTTCAAGCAGGCTTCGAACGACAGGAACCATGGCTTATACCTTCGCATTGGCCAGCAGTTCCGCCAGCACTTCGGCCGACGTCGCAAGGCGCGCGCCCCGGCGCTGCATGGCTTGTGCGAAGTCGAGATACTGCGCCTCAAAGCCGGCCACGGGGCTCATGCAGTCTGTCACCAGTACCAGCTTGCGCGGATCGATATGGTCGGCGATGTGTTCGGTGGTCGCCTTGACGCAATGGCTGCCAGCTTCGCCGGTAATGTAAATAGTGTCGGCTTGCGACAGGCTGGCGATCAGCTCGCGGTTCAATTGGGAGGCCGGATCGGTCGGATCGGGCACTTCGGCCATCACGGCGGAATAGTGTTCGGTCCAGGGATTCGAGCCCTTGCCGACTTTCGCGACCACGGCGTGGCGCTGCTCTTCCCACGTGTTGTACGCCGCGCGCACGGCATCGTGCACATTGTGGCCCCAGCTGCCGATTTCGCAGTGCACCGGCCACACCATCAACTGGTAGCGGCCCGCAGCCTCCAGCGCGTCGAGGTAGGACAGCACACGCGGCAAGGCGGCTGGATCGCGCGGCAGGTAGCGTCCCGCGCGCACGTCCTCGGCGGCGATCTGCGTGAACGGGCCCGGCGCCGCGCCGCCGGCGGTTTGCCAGAAGGTCGGATGCGCCACATCGTAGCGATGGTGCGAGTCGAGCGTGACGGTGATGGCCGAGAGTCCGGCGCCGCCCTGTTCGATCAGGCTGGCCAGGCGCAGCATGTCCTGGTGCGCGCCCGGCACCGGCAAGGCCGGCGCGGCCGGCGGTGGCAAATCGCAGAAATCATTCTGCGGGTCGATGATGAGCAAGTGATAGTGGCGTTTCATGCCCACCATGATAGCAAAGGCAATCGCCGGCGGCCGGCGACCGGCGCATCTCAGGGTCAGACCCTTGGGTCTGACCCAGGTTTACCGGGCTTGCTTGTCTATCGTGATCTCGCGCGCAATGTACCAAGAGCTAAACCCGGTAAACCCGGGTCTGACCCAAGGGTCAGACCCCGACACGCGTCCGCCAGCGGCTGCCAAGTCCACTCGGGGATTGAGTGCCTTACGCTGCGATCAGCTCGTCGATCGACTTGCGGCCTTTGGCCACGGTATCGGCGACGGCTTGCTCGCCCATCGCCACGCCTTCGGCGCGGATGAACTGCACGTCGGTCAGGCCGATGAAGCCCAGCACCGTGCGCAGGAAGGTGGTCAGGTGGTCGAAGGCCGCAGCTGCGCCTTCGCTGTACACGCCGCCGCTGGCGGTGAAGACGTAGACCTTCTTGCCCTTCAACAGGCCTTCCGGACCGCTGGCGGTGTACTGGAAGGTGCGGCCAACGCGGGCAACGTGGTCGATCCAGGCCTTGAGCGAGGACGGCACGGAGAAGTTGTACATCGGCGCGCCGATCACGATCACGTCGGCGGCAACCAGCTCGTCCACCAGGGTATCGGACACTTTCACGATCTGCGCCTGTTCTGCATTGCGCGCTTCGGCCGGAGTGAAGAAGGCGCCCATCATCTGCTCGGTCAGGTGCGGCACGGGATTCGTGGCCAGGTCGCGCTCAACCACGGTGTCAGCCGGGTTGGCGGCCTTCCACTTGGCAACGAATTCGGACGACAGCTGGCGGGACAGGGAGCCTGCGTTACGCACGCTGCTATTGATGTAGAGAACGCTTGCCATATTGTTACTCCAAGAAATGGTTGGTGATTGCGGCCATCTTAGATCGGGTTTAATATCGATGAAATAGGTTTTATAACGATAGAAATTATCGATTTATTTGATCATGCGAGACCCCGGCCTTCCCACCCTGGACCAGTTGCGCGTCTTTATCGCCGTCGTCGACCACGGCGGTTTCGCCCATGCCGCGCGCGCCCTGCACCGTACCCAGTCGGTGATCAGCTACACCATCGCCAACCTGGAAGAACAGCTGAACATTGAACTGCTCGACCGCAGCACGCGCAAGCCCACCCTGACCGAAGCGGGCAAGGCCCTGCTGGCCGACGCGCGCGCCGTGGCGACCCGGGTCGACGGCATGCGCTCGCGCGCCAAGGCGCTGGGCATGGGACTCGAAGCTGAGTTGTCGGTGGTGGTGGACGTCATGTTCCCCGCCTGCCTGCTGGTGCGGGCACTGGAACAATTCCAGCGCGAGTTCCCCACCGTGTCGCTGCGCCTGCATACCGAGGCGCTGGGAGCGGTGGCGCAAATGGTGGCCGAGCGCCGCTGCCAGCTCGGCGTGGCGGGCATGGCGGCCACCGCGCCCGTCAATTTCGAACGCCATGCCGCGGGCTTCGTGAAGATGATGCCGGTGTGTTCGCCCATCCATCCATTGGCGCGCGAAGAGGCGCCGATTCCGAGCGCCGTGCTGCGCGAACACCTGCAGCTGGTGGTCACCGACCGCAGCCCCTTGACGGCGGGGCGCGACTTCGGCGTGCTGGGCTTGCGCGACTGGCGGCTGGGCGACCTCAGCTCCAAGCACGCACTGCTGCTGGGCGGCCTGGGCTGGGGCAATATGCCCGAGCACATGGTGATGCGCGACCTGGCCGAAGGCCGGCTGGTACGCCTGCACACCCAGGAAGGCAGCGAGCTCGAGTACCCGCTCTTCGTCATCCATCGCGGCGACGATGAGCTTGGCCCGGCAGGCAAATGGCTGCGGCAGAAGTTCGTCGAACTCGACCACACCTTGCCCAACGACGCTTTCTAAATTCTCCTACAGGCCAACGCGGCGTGCACCTACAGGCTTGTCCGCCGCATCGGCCTAGCATGAAGTTCGCTTCAACCACAAAGGAGAGCGATCATGGCACAACGCAAAGACACCGAACAGTCGGACGACTGGCGCAACCAGGCTGGGCAAGCCGGCCAGGGCGGCGGCAACCGTCAGCAAGGCCAGCGCGAAAATCTCACTGGCGGCAACCAGCAGTCGGACCGCGAGAGCGGTAACAAGCAGAGCGACGTCGGCCAGGGCCAACGCCAGGGCAGCCGCGACGACCTCGAGGATGAGGAATACAGCGGCAACCGCGGCAATCGCGGCGGCCGTGACCAGCAACGCTAAGCCACTCCGGCGGCGCGCAGGCGGGTCTTAAGGCGGCGCACCTCGTCGCACAGGTCCACCACCAGCGCCGCCAGGTCTTCGTCGGCATCGAAATCCCTTTCCAGCTGGGCCAGGCGGCGCGCCCTCCCCAGGTCCACGCTGGTGAACCGCAGGGTTTCCACAGTGCCCCCTTCCCTGCCGAGCAGGATGCCGCGTTGCACATGCTGCACCACCCATTCTGGCTCGACGGCACAAGCACGCGCCAGTTCGTCCAGGCTCAGGGCCTGGAGTTCCAGCGGCACGCCTTCCACTATCTCTTCCTTGGGCATCGCTCATTCTCCCATTTCGCGTTGCATTTGTTCGTACAGGGCGCGCCGCTCGGGCGTGTTGGCCGGCGGTGCGAAGATTTCCAGTATCAGGTAGAGGTCGCCCGCCGTACCGCTGCTGCTGGAGGCGGGAATGCCGCGCCCCTTCAGGCGCAGCTTGCGGCCGCTCTGCGAGTTGGGCGGCACCGTCACGGTCACACGGCCGGAAGGCGTCGTCACTTCACGCTCGCCGCCAAGCGCCGCCGACCACGGCGGGATCGGTACTTTTTCGTAGACATCGCGGCCTTCGACGCGGAAGCGCTCGTCGGCCTGGAAGGCAATTTCGAGATACAGGTCGCCCGCCTCGGCGCCATTCATGCCGGGCTGCCCCTGGCCGCTCAGGCGCAATTGCTGGCCGGCCGTGACGCCTTTCGGAATGCTGACCTTCAGGTTGCGCTCGCGTCCAAGGGAAATCTCGCGCTGGGCACCATGGTAGGCATCCTGCAGGCTGATTTCGAGCACGGCATGAATGTCCTCGCCGCGCATGCGGAAACCCTGGCTGCGGCCGCCGCGCTGGCGTCCCACATGGGCGAACAGGTCGGCAAAGAAGTCCTCGGCGCTGCCGCCACCAAAGCCGCCGCCCCAGTCGGGCGGCGGGTGGAATTCCTGGCCGGCATGGTACTGGCCGCTCCCCAGGGAATCGTAGGCAGCACGTTTTTCGGGGTCGCCCAGCACGCCGTAGGCCTCGTTCAGCTCCTTGGTGCGCGCATCGGCATCGGCTTCCTTGCTGACGTCCGGGTGGTACTTGCGGACCAGCTTGCGGTAAGCCTTCTTGATCTCGTCTTCACTGGCGGTCTTGGAGACTCCCAGCGTTGCGTAGTAGTCCTTGTATTCCACGCTCTACCCTCTCTGTGAAGGAGAAGATAGGGTAGCAGGAAACCTTACCCCTTGTCTTGGGTTCCAAAATCGTACGAGTCAATAATCGCCTGATGACGGGCTATCTGCGCTTTCAAGGGTTCGACCTTGGTTTCGGCATTCAATTTGACCGCCCTGACCTCTTTGCTCACCGACTTGACGAAGCGCGAGCCAAAAAAGACCCCGACCGCGATGATCGGCATTCCCCACAGCGGGCCGAAGATCCCCATGGAAAACGCGACCAGGAAAAGGGCCCCCCAACCAATGAAAACATTATTCTTGTGGTCGGCTGCCCGCAGCGCTTTCAGCGCGTAATCCCTTTGTGCGTAGATGCCTGCGATGTCGGCATGCAGCCTGGCGATCGCGAGTTCGGAAGCCGTGCGATTGGTGCCAAGCTTCACATCGTCCAGGACTTCCTCGACGCGCCGCAGGGCGACGATCCCGCCGCTGCGTTCGACCTGCTGCTGGATGCCGCAGTAGCCGCAAGCGAAGTCGCTAATGTCCTGTTTCAGCTCCAGGCCTGCGCCACAGTTCACACACTTCAATGAAAGAATCTTCACAGCCTAGACCATTACTCGATGATTGGAAGTTGCCAAGTGTACGTTTTCATTTCCAAAACAGCAACAAGCACCGATCGATGTCCAATAAAAAAGCGCGCTGGGAAGCGCGCTTTGGTTTGATGTCGACAGGCACTGCCGAATCAGCGTACGCGGCGGATCGACGAGATGCGGCTGGAAAAGTCCTGCAGGTTCTCGTAGCGGCCGGGACCGTATGCACGGCACTGTCCACGGAAATCCGAGTGTTCGCAGAATTCCCAGGTGCCGTAATGGATGATCATTGAGTTGGCAGCGTCATTGAACCCGAGGTCGACCAGGGTTCGGATGTCGTTGTTGACCACGGTCATACGGCCACGCAGGCTGTAGCCGTTAAACAGTTCGATCGCATTGCCGCGCTCTTCGTAAGCGCGTTCTTCACGGCGCTCTTCACGGCGCTCTTCGCGCCAACGTTCTTCGCGGCGCTCCTCACGACGCTCGTCGCGGTATTCGCGCTCGTCGCGGCCATAGCCGTAACCCTGGCCACGGCCACGCCCCTGGATTTCGCGGGCGGAGGAAAACGCGTTGTTGAAGCGGCGCAGGTCCGGGTATTCGCCGCGCTCGAAAACGGCGCACTGGCCGCCGAAGTTCTTGTGTTCGCACAATTCCCAGGTGCCGGAGCGCACGATCAGGCTCGATGCGCGGTCATTGAAGCCGAAGTCGACGAAGTTGCTGGCCGCGCCATCGGCGATCACAACGCGTTCGCCGCGGAAGCCTTCACGCGAAAAAAGCTGCAATTCGCCAGCCGAGGCGGCCTGGCCGATAAGGGAAGCCGCAAGCAGGAAGGCGGCAGTCAGTGTATTCTTCATAACTATATCTCCGTGATTCGGGCATTCTGAGCGTTTTAACGCTTCGCAAGGCCCGCTAGCCTACCTTACCTTGTAACAAATTCCTACTACCAGTCACATGCCGCACACGATTTCGACCGCCAATATACGCAAAGAAGCAACAGCATTGTGGAAATTGGCCTGGCCGGTATTGATCGGGCAACTGGCGACCGTCGGCATGGCGGTGGCGGACGTGGCGATGACCGGCCATACCCGCGCCGCCGAACTGGCGGCCGTGTCGACCGGGGCCGCCATCTGGTCCATCGTGCTGGTGACAGTCGTCGGCACCATGATGGCGATGAACACCCTGGTGGCGCATGAAGTGGGGGCAGGGAATATCCAGCGCATCCCCCACCTGGTGCGCCAGGGACTCTGGAAAGGACTGGGCGTCGGCCTGGCTGCAGTCTTGCTGGCCAACCTGTGCACGCTGCTGTTCGATCACTTGCAGCTGGCGCCGGAGGTGAACCGGCGCGCGTCGATGTTCGTGCACATCATCAGCATCGGCTTGCCGCCTTTTGCCTGCTACCGTGCGCTGTACGGCTACAGCGCCAGCATCAACCAGACCAAGCCGGTGATGGTGATTGCGCTGCTGGGCCTGGGCTTCAACGTGCTGGTGAACTGGTTGCTGATCTTTGGCCACTTCGGCCTGCCGGCCATGGGCGGCGTCGGTTGCGCAGTATCGACCGGCATCTGCATGTGGCTGATGCTGGGCGCAATGCTGGTGTGGATGCGCATTGCGCCGGCCTACCGCGCCACCTACCCTTTCACGCACTGGGAGTGGCCGCACTGGCCGGAAATCCGCAGCATGCTGCACCTTGGCCTGCCCATCGGCGTGACCTACTTCGCCGAAGTCAGCGCTTTCGGCGCGGTGGCGCTGCTGGTGGCGCGCTTTGGTGTAGTCGAGCAATCTGCCCACCAGATTGCGCTGAATTTTTCCTCGCTGGTGTTCATGGTCCCGCTCAGCCTGGGCATCGGCCTGGTGACGCGCGTCGGCCAGGCGCTGGGCGAAGGCGATGCGCAACGTGCGCGCGTCGCGTCCTGGGTCGGGCTGGGCATTTCGCTGGCGTTTGCAGTGGTCTCCGGGGTTTTCATCGCATTGTTCCGGCACCAGATTGCCGCCGCCTACACCAACGACAGCGCGGTGCAGGCGACTTGCGCCACCTTGCTGCTGTTCGCGGCATTGTTCCAGTTGTCAGACGCGACCCAGGCTGCGGCGGCATGCGCGATCCGCGGTTACAAGGTAACGCGCCAGCCGATGCTGATCCAGCTGCTGGCGTTCTGGGGCTTCGCCCTGCCGGTGGGTAGCCTGCTTGGGCTGTGGAAGGAGATGGCGGCCGCCGGGTTCTGGATCGGCCTTGTGCTCGGGTTGACCGTGGCCGCCGTGCTGCTTACCTGGTTCCTGCAACGGTTGTCGCTGGAGCGGCTGCGGACATAGCGTCCACCGCCGCCAGGCCCTGGCGTACCGCACTGCGGCCCGGCGCCAGCGAGTTTGCGGCGTCGAAGGCTTTGCGCGCATCGGCTGGTTGCTTCAGCTCCAGCAATGCCGCGCCCAGCAGCTCATTGGCAGGCTGCACCAGTACCGGCGGGCCGAAATCCATTTCCAGCGCCAGCTCTTGCTGTGCCGCCTGGCGGAACAGCGCCAGCGCGGCATTGCGGTCGCCTTTGCGCAGCGCCAGTTGGCCTTCCAGCATCGCCATTTCAATGCCGGGGATGCGGTAGCGCGCGTGTTCCGGCGCCAGCTCCGCGTCGCCGGCCTTGAAGGACTGGGCGGCGCTGGCCGCTTCCCGTGCCCGCGCAACAGCTGCTTCGGCCGTGCCAGCGGGCGCGCCACGCAATGCCATCCAGGCATCGGTCACGGCCCACACCATGGCCGCCTCCTTCTGCCTTGCCGCCAGCGGCGCCAAGTCCGCGATCGGGTCCCGCGCGTCCTTGCCGTCGATCAGATAACGCGAGCGCATCTGGGCCAGGCCTACCAGGCTGTTGTCGTAATTCTGCTGCTGTTCCCGCGTTGCCGATGCCAGGTTCGCTTCGCGCAAGCGTGCGGCGCAGCTTTCGATGATGCCGCGTGCATCGTCCATCCGGCCCTGCTGCACCTTGGCGTACGACAGCCAGATAATGTAATGGCCGCAGGCTGGCGGGCGGGCTTTGGCATCCTTGGCCAGCATCTGCCTGTAGCGTACCTGGAGCGCGATCTCGTTCGCGCGCACGGTTTCCTCCCACATGCCCAGCGCCAGGTAGATGTGGGCGGTCATGTGCTGCGCGTGGTCCGCTTCCGGCGCGATCTTGCCGTAGGCCTGGGCGGCGCGCAGTCCAAGCGGCGCGTGCACTGCGTCGTCGACCGAATGGATCAGGTAGTGGGCGGCGCCGGGATGCTGCGGGTGATGCTCGAACACGTCCTGCATCAGGGCGGCGGAACGCATATAGGTCGGGATGTGCCGGCCAGCGTCGGAAGTGCCGAGCAGCGCCAGCGCGTAGAAGCATGTGGCGTCGACATCCGCCGGATATTTGGCGTGCAGCGCCTGCATCGCCTGCGCGTAGCGGCGGTCGCGCTCATGCTTGCTGCCTTCACCGTACAGGATCTCGACGGCGTTGAGGTAGTCCTTCTCGCGCGCGGTGCGGGCCCTGGCTTGCCGGGCTTCCGGCGTGGCGGCCAGGCGCCCCAGCGCCGCACGCGCCGCGGCCTGGTCCTGCTGGAACCAGACCGGGTGGTTGTAAGTCATCGCCTCGCCCCAGTAGGCCATGGCGAAGCCTGGATCGGCTTTCTGCGCACGGCGGAACGCTTCGGCGGCGGAGCTGTATTCAAAATTGTGCAGCTGCGCCAGGCCGTACAGGAAATCGGCTTGCGCCGCCTTGGCGCCCGAGTTCTCGAAGCTCACCACGCCAACTTTGCCCTGCGCGGCAAGCGCCGAGCCGCAAACAAGCATTAGCGCCAGCACAAAGCGTGCGGCCAGATTCCTTGTCATCATGGCTTCTCCCCGGAAGTGAGCCGCCAGTATGCGCCCTTTCCTGCCGAAGGAAAATCGGCGAATGGCGAACGATTACGAATATCAAGCGGAGCGTGTTCTGGTATTGTCTTGCAGTTCATTAATAAACCATACGGGACAAACAATGCGCTTGATTCTCACCCTGGTGGCTGCCCTGCTGGCCGCCGGTACCGCGTCCGCCGAACGCCTCACCCTGGAACGCCTGTATGCCGACCCGGCCCTCTCCGGCCCCGGCGTACGCGCCCTCAAAGTTTCGCCGGACGGCGCCCGCGTCACCTTCCTGCGCGCCCGCCAGGACGACCAGTACCAGATGGACCTGTGGGAATACAATATGAAGGACAAGACCACGCGCCGCCTGGTCGACTCCAAAGTGCTGGTCCCTGTTGAAAACCTGTCCGACGCCGAGAAGGCGCTGCGCGAGCGTGCCCGTACCGCCGCGCTGAAAGGCATCATTTCCTACAGCTGGTCGCCAGATGGCAAGCAACTGCTGGTGCCGATCGCCGGCAACCTGTACCTGGTGGACCTGTCCAAGCCGGACAGCGCGCGCATGGTGGCATCGGGCAGCGTGATCGATCCGAAAATTTCGCCGAAGGGCAAATACGTTTCCTTCGTCCGCAACCAGAACCTGTTCGTGATCGACCTGGCCACCGGCAAGGAGCGCCAGCTCACCACCGACGGCAAGGGCACCGTGCATAACGGCGAGGCCGAATTCGTGGCGCAGGAAGAGATGCACCAGTTCACCGGCTACTACTGGGCGCCGGACGATTCGGCCATCGCCTTCCGCTGGTACGACGAAGCGCAAGTGCCGGTGGCGCGCCGCTTCGAAATCTACGCCGACCGCACCGACGTCGTCGAACAGCGCTACCCTGCCGCCGGCGACAAGAACGCCATCGTGGGCCTGAAGATCGTGTCGCCAGCCGGCGGCGAGATCCGCGACGTGGACCTGGGCGCCAACAAGGACATCTACCTGGTGCGCGCCGACTGGAGCAAGGATTCCAAATCGCTGTTCTTCCAGCGCCAGTCGCGCGACCAGAAGACCCTGGAGCTGGTGGCAGTCGACGCCGCCACGCTGGCGCAGCGCCCGGTACTGACTGAAACCTCCAAAACCTGGACCAGCATCAGCGACGACCTGCGCTTCCTGGAAAGCGGCAAAGGCTTCATCTGGTCCTCCGAGCGCACCGGCCGCAACCACCTGTACCTGTACGGCATGGACGGCAAGCTGAAACATGCCATCTCCAAGGGCGAATGGGGCTTTGACGACGTGCTGGCAGTGGACGAGAAAGCCGGCAAGGTCTACGTATCCTCCAACAAGGATGCGGTCTACGACAAGCAAGTCTACGAACTGAAGCTGGACGGCTCCACCGCCGACAAGCCAAAGCGCATCACCCAGGCCGACGGCTGGCACGAAGCCTCCTTCTCCAAGCATGGCGAGGTATTCGTCGATACCTGGTCCGATCCGGCCAATCCGCCGCAGGTGGCGATCCGCCGTCCGGACGGTAGCCTGGTGAGCTGGCTCGATGAGAACAAGGTCAACGAATCCCACCCATACTTCAAGTACAAGCCAGACCTGCTGCCGGTCGAATTCGGCAACATGAAAGCCAAAGATGGCCAGACCTTGTACTACTCGATGATCAAGCCGTACAAGTTCGACCCGAACAAGAAATATCCGGTCTACCTGTCCACCTACGGCGGCCCGCACTCGCAGCACGTGACGCGCCGCTGGGATGGCGGCCAGTTCGACCAGTACATGGCGCAGCAGGGCTACGTGGTGTTCCGCCTGGATAACCGCGGCTCCTCGCGCCGCGAGCGGGTGTTCACCGACGCCATCTACCGCAACCTGGGCAAGGTGGAAGTGGAAGACCAGCTGACCGGCATCGACTGGCTGGGCCAGCAGCCCTTCGTGGACGCCAAGCGTATCGGCGTGTACGGCTGGAGCTACGGCGGCTTCATGACCCTGCGCCTGCTGTCGCAAGGCTCGGACAAGATCGCCGCCGGTGTGTCGGGCGCACCGGTGACCGACTGGGGCCTGTACGACACCCACTACACCGAGCAGTTCATGGATCGTCCTTCCGACAATCCTGAAGGCTACAAGCAGTCGAACGTGTTCTACCACGTCGACGGCCTGAAGTCGAAGCTGCTGCTGATCCACGGCATGGCCGACGACAACGTCCTGTTTACCAACACCACCAAGATGATCGACGCGCTGGTGAACCGCGGCGTGCAGTTCGAGCTGATGACCTACCCGGGCGCCAAGCACGGCGTGTCGAACCGCCTGGCCAAGCGCCACGTGCAGACCTACATCGACGCCTTCTTCCGCAAGAACCTGCATCCGGAATCGAACTAAGGCCCCTGCCCCCCGCAAAGCCCGCCCGCGCAAGCCGGCGGGCTTTTTCTTTGTCGATTAGCGCGCGCGTCAATCGTCGTGCTGGTACCATCAATCACTACCGACGGAGGCGCCATGTCCCTGCAACTGTTCTACCATCCCCTTTCTTCCTATTCCATGAAGGCGCTGATTGCGCTGTACGAGAACGGGACCCCGTTCGAGTACCGTATGCTGTCGCCGGACCATGCCGAGAACTGCAAGCAGTTTGCCGACATGTGGCCGATCCGGAAGTTCCCAGTCCTGCTGGATGGCGAGCGCATGGTGGTGGAAGCCAGCATCGTTATCGAGCATCTCGCGCTTCACTATCCCGGTCCGGTGCGCTTGCTGCCGGCCGATCCCAAAGCTGCGCTGGAAGTACGGATGATGGACCGCTTCTTCGACAACCACATCGCCACGCCGCAGCAAAAGCTGGTGGCCGATGTCCTGCGCCCTGCCGACGGGCGCGACCCGCATGGCGTGGCCGAAGCGCGCAGCAAGCTTGAAACGGCGTACGCCTGGCTGGACAAAGTCATGGCGCAGCGCACCTGGGCGGCCGGAGACGATTTCAGCATGGCAGACTGTGCCGCCGCGCCCTTTCTGCTGTACGCGCACTGGTCGCACCCGATCCCGGCCAGGCATGAGCACGTGATGGCCTACCTGGGCCGTCTGCGGCAGCGCCCATCGTTCGCGCGCTGCTGGGCGGAAGCCAAACCCTACAGGCACATGTTCCCGCTGGGAGTACCGGCCGGGGAGGAATAGCCTGATCGCTGTGCCGCCGGCCGATCATGCATCGGCCAGGCGGCAGTCAATGCTAGGCGAGCCGCTCGGCCAAGTCTTGCGCCAGGCCACACATGGTCAGCGTTGGATTCCATGAGCCCGACGTCGGGAACAATGAGGCGCCGGTCACATAAACATTTTGCACCCCATGCGGCCGGTAGTCGAGCCCAACGACCGAGCTGGCAGGGTCAGTCCCGATCCACAGCGGCGATGCCTCATGCACGATAATATTCAGGCGGATCTGATCCTGCGCGGGACGGTTGCGTGTCCAGAAGCCCTTATCCCCCGGCTCGTCAGTCCAGTACTCGATTTCCGACGGATCGGCCGAACTGCCACGCACCAGCGCTTCAATCGTCTGGTAAGTCGCCTCGTCGAGCGTATCCCACAGGCGCCGGTCGTTTTCGCCCAACTCCAGCTGCAGCGAGATATTGGTGGTTGGGTCCTCGCTTCCGTTCAACCTGATCCAGTTGCGCGCATTGGCCTCACTGACTTCGCCCAGCGTCGCGCAGACGAACACCACGTGGTCGCGCGAGCTGTCCAATTGCGCCGCCGAGGCGACCGCAGCCGCATCCGGCGCCTCGTGGGCGATGGTGCCGGCATCGCGTTGGGGGTCGAGCGAGGCGAAGGCGCTGGCCTGGACGTGGTACTGCAAGCCGTTCCGGTCCCGGCCATCGAGGTAAAGCGCGGCAAGCTCCAGCGGGGCCAGGTCGCGGAAGGCGGAGCGCGGAACGCGTGCCGTTATGTGCGACATGAAATGTCCGGTATAGCGCTGGCCCGCACACGGCAGTTGGGCGCCAAACGAATTCATCAGCAAGGTCGCGGGCGGGATCGTCCCCATCGCCAGCACGATCTTGGCCGGGCCGGCCGCGACCACGCCCCGGCTGGTGTCGATGGCATTCACCAGCCCCCGGTCGTCGTGCAGCAAGCGCCGCACCGTGCACGAATCGACGATGGTCATGGCGGAGCCCTTGCCTTGCCCGGCCAGCTCCTGTTGCCGCTGCTGCAGGCCGAGCAAGGTGCCCACAGTTGAATATTTGTAGAACTTCACGCCCTGCCAATCGGGATTCGCAACCGCTATCGGCGCTGGAAACGCGTGTTCCGCAGTCGGCACCAGGCTCTTGAAGTTTTCGCGCAAATCCACGCCCAACTGGTGTTGCAGCTTGCCGTACACGCCGTTGTCGACCTGGTCCATCGAGGTGACGTGCAAGAATTCCCTCGCGCCCTCCCAGAAGCCCGGCTTCAGGGTCACGTCGATTAATTCCTGCGGCCAGTCACGCATCAGCTCAGGGCCGGGCGATGGGCTCCAGGCGCTCCAGTACGTCGAGCGTCCGCCAATTACCGGAATATACCCCGCCTGAAAGAACTTATTGCCCGTGGTCGCCATCTCGCTCGTACGCGACCACGGGTAGGTAGTCGGCGGCGACCCTGTGGTCGCCTGGAAGGCTGGCGGCAGCATCTGGTAATGCACCGGCAGCCAGAATCCTCCCCTCTCGATCAGCAGGATTCTGGCGTGGGGATTGAGGGCCAGCGTCCGCTCGCAAAAAGCCACGCCGGTGGGGCCGCTGCCAATCACGATGAAATCGTATTCCGCGTTCGCGACGGCATCCCAGTCGGCGGCGTTGGCAAAGAAGGACCGTGCGGCGATCTGGTCTGCACTGCTGCCTTGCGGGCCTGGTACCGGATAGCCAAACTTCCTTCCGGCCGGATTACTGTTCTTGCCGCCGAAAAAACGCTTGTAGTTGAAGGTCATGATAGCTCCTGGCTCAATAGGTGATCACTTCTTGCTTTTCTTGGCGGCAGGTGCAGGTGCAGGCATTTTTACGGAATTGCCGCGCAGGTCACGCAACAGCAAATCATGTTTGCTGCCCTGGGTAGCGCTGTACCAGGCGGGAAGCGATTTGAACGTCAGGACCATGTCGAAGTCGGCAGCGATACTACCCGGGTCCATCGGCTGGTTGCCCAAGCGATTCTGAAACCATTTCATCCATGTTTCCGATCCAGGCACCGGCGAATTGAGGAAGTTGCTGCACGGTTCTTTCGAGCTCTTGCAGCCAGGCGGCAGTTCAGGACGCGGGGTTGACAGCGGCAACAGGAAGGACTCCATGCCCAGCTTTTGATTGTTCAAATTCCACTGGGCCGAACTATGGCAGCTCATGCATGAAGAATTTTTGGCGTTCTTGACGTACAACTGCGGTGTAGGGTTCGGGCCTTTGGCATAAGCGATGTCGTTCATCGCGCCGTCATTCGGTCCCGACAGGCGCTGCCCCCAGCCGAACGTCTCGCCCCCATAGGCAGGGGCCTGCGGATTGTTCCAGTTCTCTTCCAGCTTGGGGTTCGGAATCGCTGGATTGCCGGCTTCCGGATCATTGCCCCATTGCGCGCCAAGCACCACCATCTTGTCCCAGTTGTCGCCCGCCTGGATGCGCGCATCGTAGACCAGCGTTGAAAACACCCAACCAGTCTTAGGCGCCGAGGCGCTGTCTTTGACGATGATATCGAACTGCATCAGATAGGTATCGGTCATCACCGGATTGGTCGGCACCGGCTGCTTCGCCGTGGCATTGGTGGTGATGAAAAGCGGCCAGGTCAACGCCCCCTTCATGGGCGGCCACAATGCGCCGCCCGCCGTAATGAAGGCGGCCTTGATGATGATGGCCCCTTCCGCGAACTGAGTCGACTGCGCCGTGACGTTCGGCGCCATCGCACTGCCGCCCCAGACATGGTTCAGGGTCGGAGCAGCGGTCTTGTCGTAGTAGGTCAGGACATAGGTGGTGATCGGCCGCTTCAGGCCGCTTCCCGAAAACAGCGATTTGTCCAGGATGGAAGAACCGACATACATGCCATGGATCGGCTCGCGGATCGCCCCAAGCCATGGTTCGTTGTACCAGCCGCGCTTGGCGGCATCCCAGTGCGCATAGTCCTGCAACAGCACGCGCATGTCGTCGGCCACCGCATTCTTGAGCGCCTGCGTATAGGCCGCAGCGTTGGCGGTATTGATGGTTCCATTATTGATCGCTGCGCGCCAGGGCATCGCCGGCACGGGGGCACTGGCCGGATAGTCGTGGCTGAGCGCAAAAGTCGGGCCGTTATAACCAGCCGGTGGCGCATAGCCTGCGTTGGCAAACGGCGTGGGAGCCTGCGAGTAGGCGCAGCTCGCGATGGAACAGCACAGTGCTGCAATGGCATGTCGTACCTTCATGGAAGCCTCCAAACGAATCAAATGGACGTGCTGAAGCAAACCGGATACCCGCCAGCGCTTGGCTAGTCCCCGATCAGGAAAGATGGGCGAATGCGAACAGCGGCGCTAACCGGAACCGGAGCGCTGGTCAAACCGCGGGTGGGAAGGTGAGAATGTCCGGCGGCCGCGAGGCGCTGCCGGATACGTGCCAGGTGTACTTGTCGTCATAGCTTTCCCTTTAAGGCAGAGCTGTCATGCAAGCCAGGCGGGGCCGAATTCGACCACTTCCAACCGATGTTAGCACGTGTCCTAATGGAAAATATTCACCAAAGGTAACAACGACAAAATGAAAAAGCCGCAAGCACGCATTGCGTGCCGACGGCAAAATGGTGGTTTATTGGCGGTTGCCGCGGTCGATCAATTCATCGGTGGCATCGTCGATGGCTTCGCGCAGGTCGCCGCGTTGTTTTTGCAGCTTCCCTTCCACTTGCTTGGCGATACCCTTGCCCTGCTGTTTCGAGCTGCCAACCAGTTCACCAGTTTCTTCCTGAATCTTGCCGCCGATTTCCTTGGCTTTGCCCTTCACTTGGTCCTTGTTCATGATGCGCTCCTCGTAAAAAAGTGCGACGAGCAAATGATACGGACAGGCACCATCCCCCACTGTTCGCAAGCTAACATTACTAAGCTTTGCGCCAGACTGAAGCCAGCCATGGCTGCTGTTCACGCGGCAAACCTGCCGGGCGGTAATAGTGGTGGATCGGCTCGAAGCCAGCGGCGGTCACCACGGCCGACCAGGTTTCGAAGTCGTAATAGCAACCGTAGCGTGGACCATTCCAACCCTCTTCGTTATGGCCGCGTGGGTTTGAGCTGAACAGTACGCCGCGCGGTTTCAGGGCTGCGTGCAGGCGCAGCAGCACATCGGGCAGGGCTGCGCTGGGAACGTGGAACAGGGATGCGTTGGCAAAGACGCCGTCGAACGATTCGGCTGGCAGGTCAAGCGCAACGAAGTCTTGCCGCCACACCGAGCAGCCGCTCCAGCGCTGCGCCATGTCGACGAAGTGGGACGAGCCGTCGAGGCCGACAGGCTCGTGTCCAAGGGATTTGAAAGTGCGCAGGTCGCGGCCAGGGCCGCAACCCAGGTCGAGGATGCGGAACGGAGGCGTTCCTTCAATCGCATCGAGCAGCGCCGCGATATTCTGGCTTACGTCGTGGTCGCGCGTGCCCTCCAGGAAGGCTTGCGCATTGCGCTCGTAATGTTCCAGCGTGCGGCGGGTGATCTGCTCGATGTCGTCCATCCCCTTACTTTACCAGACGCGCACGCGCTGTTCCGGCGCCAGGTACAGCTTCTGGCCCGGTTTCACGTCGTAGGCCTGGTACCAGGCGTCCAGGTTGCGCACGGTGTAGGTGCGCCACTTGGCCGGCGAATGGCCGTCGGTCATGACCTGGTTGCGCAGCGAGGCGTCGCGCGACTTGTTGGCCCAACTGGAAGCGAAGCCGTTAAAGAACTCGCGGTCCTGCGCCGGCGTGGCCTTGCCGCCGATCGACACATGATAGGCATCCAGCGCCGCAGCCAGGCCTGCCAGGTCGGCCAGGTTTTCGCTCAGGGTCAACGTGCCGTTCAGTTTCAGGTCAGGGAAGGCTTCGTACGCGTTGTACTGGGCAACCAGGGCTGCCGCGGCTTTCTGGAAGTGCTCGCCGTCCTCCTTGGTCCACCAGTCGCGCAGGCGGCCCTTGGAATCGAACTGGGCGCCCTGGTCGTCGAAGCTATGGCTGATTTCGTGGCCGATCACGGAGCCGATTGCGCCGTAGTTGTGGGCATCGCTGGCCTTGGCGTCAAAGAACGGCGGCTGCAGGATGGCGGCCGGGAAGTTCAGCGCATTCTGCATCGGCATGTTGACCGCGTTCACGACGTGCGGCGGCATGCACCATTCGGTCGGGTCAACCTTTTTGCCCAGTTTCGCCAGTTGCTGCTTGTAGTGGAACTGTTCGGCGCGCAGGGCATTGCCCATTGCGTCGTCAGGCTTGATTTCCAGGCCTTCGTAGGAGGTCCATTTGTCCGGGTAGCCGACGCCCACGTACAGGGTGCGCAGTTTTTCCTGGGCTTCTTTCTTGGTCGCCGGCGCCATCCAGTCCAGCGCATCGATGCGCTTGCGGAAGGCGTTCACGATATTGGTCACCATGGCTTGCAGGCGTACCTTGGACTCGGCCGGGAAATAGCGTTCAACATACATCTTGCCCGCGGCATCCGGCACCGCGCCGTTGACCGAGGCCAGGCCGCGCTTCCAGCGCGGCGACAGCTGCGGCGTGCCGTTCATGGTGCGGCCATAGAATTCGAAGCGCTGGTCGACGAAGGCCTTGGGCAGCGTGCCGCCGAAGTGGTTCACGGTATGGAAGGCCAGGAAGTCTTTCCATGCCTGCAGCGGCATCTCGTTGACCAGGACCGCGCTGCCCTTGATGGCGCTTGGGTGGTAGACGATGAATTTGTCCTGCTTGCCCAGGCCGGCGGCGCGGAAGAAGGCGCGCCAATCCATGCCGGGCGCCTTGGCGGCGAAGTCGCGCATGGTCCACAGGTTGTTGGCTTTCTGGATGTCGGCGGAATCTTCGCGGGTGCCGTGGACTTGTGCCAGCTTGCGTTCCAGTTCGAAGACGCGCGCAGCGCGGGTTTCCGGCTCGCTGTAACCGGCAAGCTTCAGCATGGCCGCGATGTGGGCCTGGTAGGCGGTGCGCAGCTGCTGCATGCGCTGGTTGTCATCCAGGTAGTAGGCGCGGTCAGGCAAGCCCAGGCCGCCCTGCAGGATGTAAGGAATATAGTGGTTCGGATCGGTCAGGCCTTGCGCGATCCAGATACCGAACAGGTTCTCGGTGTAGAAATTGGTGGAGTTCAGCGGGTCGACGTCGGCACGCACGGTTCCAGCCAGTGCGCGAACCAGGCCGGCCTTGTCCTTGATGGCATCGATCTTTTCCAGTTCCGGCTTGAGCGAGGCCAGGCCGCGCGCTTCGATCCCTGCTTCGTCCATGAAGGCGTGGTAATAGTCGGTCACGCGGCGGGTGTCGCCGGTGGGGGACTTGGCGGCGGTTTCTTCGATCAGCTTGACGATGCGTTCATTGGTGGCGTCGCCCAGTGCAGAGCCGGCGCCCCAGCTGCCTTTGTCGGCGGGAATCTGGGTCTTGGCCAGCCAGTCGGCATTCACATGGCCGAAGAAATCATCGCCGGCTGCCGGCACTTCAGCCTGGGTTTGCGCGGCTGGGGCCGGGGCTGCCTGTTGGGCGATAGCCGGGGCCAGGCCAAGGGCAGCTCCACAGAAGGCCAGGGTAAGGGCCAGCTTGAGCGGCTTGACGCGGTTAGTTGCTTGCATGTTTGTATCCCTATGTAGTCGTTTTAAATGGCGGAATAGGCCAGACTGCACTCTAGCGGCAGCAGAAGAATAAAGGGGTTCAAATGCGACAGACTGCAAATTTTGGGGATAAGCTGCAAAAAGCTGGGAATGCTGTGCAGCGATGCCAACGGTTCTGAGAAACTTGCTGCACTCCCCTGGGGAATCGCTATATAGTTCACCTACAGCAACGCCATCGACAAGGAGAATTACATGAAGCTCGAAGCCCTGTTCCAGAATCCAACCGCCTTGCCGACTGCGCCGAAGGTCGTTGACGAGTTGATCAGCAGCTTCGACAAGGCCAGCGTCTCCACGGAAGAAATTGCCAAAAAACTGTCGGCCGATCCGGTGCTGAGCGCCAAGCTGCTGCGCCTGGCCAACTCGGCTTATTACCACGTCTCCCGGTCGATCGGCACGGTGGAAGACGCCGTGCTGATGCTGGGTTTCGTCACCGTCCGCACGCTCGTGATCAGTTCCGGACTGGTCAGCGGCTTCAAGACCGTGCCCGGCCTCGACCTGCGCCAATTCTGGCGCTACAGCCTGCGCACCGCCGTGGGAGCAAAATTCATTGCCAAAGCATGCAAGCAAAACACCGAACTGGCTTTCACTATCGGCATGATGCATGCGATTGGCCAGCTGGTGATCCATGCCGGCATGCCGGAGCAGGCGCTGGCGCTCGACAAGGTCGCCGGCCCGCTCGACCCGCGCCGCCTGGAAACGGAAAATGTATCGCTCGGCTATAACTATGCCGACGTGGGCGCCGAACTGGCCCGCCGCTGGAAATTCCCGCCCACCTTCTCCGACACGATTGCCGCCATCCCCAATCCGGGCGACAACGAACTTGCCGCCGTGATCCACCTGGCGGCCTGGCGCGCGCGCGTGGACGAGAACAAACTGACACCCGATGAGATTGCGGCCTGCTACCCGACTGAAGTGGCCGAGAGCCTCGGCCTGGAAGAAAATGCCCTGATCGACCAGATGCCATCGCTGGACGAACTGAGCGCAGGCCTGGAAGAACTGGTTTCCTGACCGCTTCGCTTGAGATTTGCCGTTGCTGCCCTTTGGGATGGGGGCGCAACGGCAATTTTTTTCGATTTTTTCAAATATTTTTCAAAAAGACCCTAAAGTTCTTTCCGAGCCTGACGTAAATCCTGACATGCGGTACTCCGCGCCCAGAATCCAAGGCTCAAAATGACCTCGACCCAAGTTCTCGCCACGTACGAAAAAATTGCCGGTTTGACCAGCCAGATGGTCGGCGCCGCGCAATCCAGCGACTGGGATGCACTCGACCGCATGGAAAACCAGTGCGCCGCGGCTTCGGTAGCCCTGATGGGCGGCGCCGCTCCCCTGCAGGGCGATGCCCGCAAGCGCAAGATTGAACTGTTGAAACAAATCATGGCCAACGACCGCGCCATCCGCGACGTGACCGAAACCTGGCAGAACCGCCTGCACGGCTGATTCCAGCCTTACCCAAACGAAGCGCCTTCCGGGGCGCTTTTTTATTGCATAAAAGGGGACGTACCCCTTTACAAGGATAAGCCCCCCTCAAATGCAAAAAGGCGCCCGCTTGGGGCGCCCTGGAATTCGGAGGGGCGAGCACCAGGTATCTCCTGGCGTCGCCTCAGCGCCGGTTGCACCCGGCGTTCATATCGCCTCAGTCGGCAATGAACTGCTTCCAGACGGGGTCGTTTCTTCAACGTCGCTCTGCGGTTCGCGTCACGCTATCGGTGGTGACTGCGGCAGAACCCGGTCTGTGTGAGCCCAGTATAACCCAGTTGAAAAATTCTTGTCCAGCGCCGCAAAGCAAGGGTGGTTGCTATTGAGTAGCAAGTTGCTCGACCTCCTCAGGCGCCGCCTCATGCGCGTCGGCCGCTCCCTTTTTGCGGAAAGATTGCCAGATTTTCAGTGGTCCTTTGGCTTGGCGTTTGCGCAGGAAATAAATCATTCCGCCGAGCGCCGCCAGTCCAGCCAGCGCGCCGGCACTGATCATTATCAGGCGTTTCCTGGAATTGCCGGCCAGGTCGGCCGCGACACCAGGCTTGACGGGGATAATGCCGGGCTTGGTTGGCGCGGACGAGGGCTTGGCGCCGGCCGGTTCGACCTTCACGGCGGGCTCTGGCTTTTCCCCAGCAACGCCAGCCTGCGGGGCTGGCACCGCCAGAGCTCTCGCCTGGGCGGCGCCTGCCGCCGGTGCGGTCATGGCAGTCTGAAGGCGCCGCACTTGGCCTTCGATGTCAGCCAGCTTACTGGTCATGGCCTGGCACTGCTGTAACTGGGCTTCCACCTTTTTCTCGGGGGCGCATGACCGAGGCGCCACAGTAGCGCGAGGCGCAGCGCCCTGCCCTGGAACCACCGCGGGGACATTCGGCCGGGTGGAGGCAGGGCTGGAAACGGCGCGGGTAGCCGATGGTGGTGCAGCGGCGAGCGGCGCCAATGCCGCGCTTTCAGGCTGCGCGGCTTGTCCGGCTGCGCGGGCCTGGGCTTGCTCCAGTGCTTTCTGCCGGCGGTAGGCAAAGGCTCTTTGCGCTGCCTCGTTCAATCCCGCCTCGGCGCTTTCCGTTGGCGATGCATTCGTTACGGATGTGACGTGGCTCTGGGCAAGCGGCGCTGCGGGCGCGACTTCAGCCGCAGAAACGGGATTTGGCGCTGGCACAGGCGCCGGCATGGCCTGGGTTGCCGCAACGCGGGCCGCGCGCTGGGCCGGCGGTTCCGGCGTCAGCCAAAGCGAAGCAGCGCGAATTACCTGGCGCCCGCCGCCGCTCAATTCAAGGAAGATGTGCAGGACGTCCGCATTCACCGGCTGCAGCGTTGTCAGGTGCAGGAAGCGCCGGTTGTCGCGGCGCGCGATGCCGATGTTGAGGCCACTGAGCACCGGTGCTACTTGCAAACCCGCCACTTTGAACACATCGGGGTGTGCCAGCTTTGCCTGGACTTCCGCCAGGTCCGCCGCAGTCAGGTCAACCAGCTCAATATCCGCAGAAAGCTGCTGGCCAATATGGGAATTGACCTTCACTTCCCCCAACTCGGCCGCCCGCGATTGGCCGCCCAGCGCGAACAGCATCAGCGCCAGGAGAATACGTCCGATGGTCAATCGCTTGCTTAGCATAGAGGATAGGCCTATTTCTTTGATGTATTCATTAACGGCAGAAAACCCGGTTTTTGTAGCCCCAGCAGCAGCGACGACATGGAGTTACAATTCAGACATCACTTTTCATTGACGGAGCCAGCATGACCAGCAGAATCGAGCGCGACAGTTTCGGGCCCATCGAAGTTCCGGCCAGCCAGTTGTGGGGCGCGCAAACCCAGCGATCGCTCGAGCATTTCCGCATTTCGAGCGAACGCATGCCCGCTGAACTGGTCGCCGCGCTCGCCAGCGTGAAGCGCGCCGCTGCCAAGGTCAACGTTGACCTTGGCGTGCTCGACGCCGCCAAAGCCAATGCCATCATGCAGGCTGCCGATGAAGTCCTCGAAGGCAAGCACGCGGGCGAGTTCCCGCTCGCAGTGTGGCAGACGGGCTCCGGCACGCAGTCCAATATGAATATGAACGAAGTACTGGCTAACCGCGCTTCAGAAATCCTGGGCGGCGAACGCGGCGAAGGGCGCAAGCTGCACCCCAACGATGACGTCAACAAGGGCCAGTCTTCGAATGACATTTTCCCGACCGCGATGCACGTGGCGGCGGCCCTGGCCGTCGCCAACAATGTCCTGCCCGCCCTGCGCCAGCTGCGCGCTACGCTGCAGGCCAAGGCAAAGGCCTTCGACGGCATCGTCAAGATCGGCCGCACCCACCTGCAGGATGCGACCCCACTGACCCTGGGCCAGGAATTCTCGGGCTATGTTGCGCAGCTGGACTACGCGGAAAAAGCCATCGATGCCGCCCTGCCCGCCGTGCTGGAACTGGCTGCCGGCGGGACGGCGGTGGGCACCGGCCTGAATTCCCACCCCGAGTACGCCACCCGCATCGCCGCCGAACTGGCATCGCGCCTCCAGCTTCCATTCCGCACAGCCGACAACAAATTCGCAGCGCTGGCAGGGCACGATGCGCTGGTGACTGCCCATGGCGCACTGAAAACCCTCGCGACAGCATTGATGAAACTCGCCAATGACGTGCGCTGGATGGCTTCCGGCCCCCGTTCCGGCCTGGGCGAAATCAGCATTCCAGAGAACGAGCCGGGCAGCTCGATCATGCCGGGCAAGGTCAATCCGACCCAGAGCGAGGCGCTGACCATGCTGTGCTGCCAGGTGTTCGGCAACGATGTGGCGATCACGGTCGGCGGCGCTTCCGGCAACTTCGAGCTGAACGTGTTCAAGCCACTGATCGCCCACAACTTCCTGCAGAGTGCGCGCCTGTTGGCGGACGGCATGCGCAGCTTCGACCAACATTGCGCCCACGGCATTGAGCCGAATCTCGGCCGTATCGAGGAGCTGATGGAGCGCTCGCTGATGCTGGTCACCGCGCTGGCGCCGCATATCGGTTATGATCGCGCCGCGCAAATTGCGAAGAAGGCGCAGCACGAGGGTACTACACTGAAAGAAGCGGCCCTTGCGCTCGGTTTTGTGAACGAAAGCCAGTTCAACGAATGGATTGTTCCACTGGAGATGACTAAGCCGGGAGGCAAAGGATAATTCTTCCAGGAAATACAACACCGGCCACGCCAGCCCATCAGAAAGAGGATTAGAATGCAGAAAGTAGATTTCGAATTGACAGGCGAGTACATCGAGCTGAACCAGCTCCTGAAAGTGGTGGGCCTGTGCGATAGCGGCGGCGCCGGCAAGCAGATCGTAGCGAGCGGCGACGTCAAGGTCGACGGCAAACAGGAGTTGCGCAAGACGGCGAAGATCCGGGCGGGCCAGCGGGTGCGCCTGGGCGACGTGCAGATCGACGTCCATGCCGAGGGCAGTGCTGCCTGATTGACCACGCGCAGAGGGTGAGCTCCATGGATGACCCCGACCATAAGCAAGTGCAGAGCCAGCAACAACTGATCGGTGACCTGCGGCAGGTCATCGAGAATGCCGAAGAGCTGCTGAAGAATACCGACCACTACACCAGCCTGATGTATCAGTCGGCACGCGCCAAACTGGCCCAGGCTTTGCTAGCGGCCACCGAGGAGCTGGAACGTTGCGAGGATGCACAGCTGCTGCGCATGATCGAGGCGACCCATCGCGCCAACCTGCTGTACCGCGACTTGTCCGGCGAGGATAAATTAATGCGGGCGTTTCACTAGGATTTCCTGCTGCAGCCATTGCCGGAGGCTGGCAGCGACGTCGAAATGTTCATCCAGCGCGAAAGCGGCGTCCAGTGCGGCGCCGACCGTTTCCCCTTTGCTTAGGCTTTTTAACGCCGTGTATTCAGAGTCTTGAAGCGGCGTGACCTGGGCCGTCCATTGCGGCCGGCTAAGCAGGGCGCGGCTTGGCTGCGCCATCCGCGACGGGAATTCCGCGCCCTGGTGCGCCAGCCAAAGCGGAACGATGGCCCATTCCGATTCGAACAATTGCGCGGTGGCTTGCCATTGGAAGGTGCTCTCTTCCAGCGTTTGAGGGTTGATGTCCTGCGCCTGAACGGCCGGCTCGTGGCACGCATAGTGAATGCGATGCAGCTGCCATTCGAGGCGTGCCATGTCGGGCAGGTAGGGCAAGTCCTGTGCGTGCTCGAAGCTGTGCAGGAATTGTTCGAATCTCGCGCCGAAGCGGTTCAGGTCGCCGCTATCCGACGGGTGGGCGCGGCCGTATTCGCCCGCGAGCGCCGCGAAGAATTCTTCACCGACCAGTTGCGCGATGACCGGATAAGCTGCGGCAAGGGCCTTGCGCCAGGTACAGGCCAGGCTGCTGCGATAGAGGGGAAAGCGCTCGGGGTGCTTGAGCTGCAAGCCGTTTTCAGCGCCGGGCGCGAAAAGGGCTTCCGAAAAGGCTTGCTGCTGCGAGGCCAGCAAGCTATGTTCCGACACCAAATGCTCCCTTTTATTCCTGCCGCCAGGACGGACATTGGCGGCCGGGAACGCCGCGGCGATGGCGTCGGCTTTGGCGGCTTCTTCCAGCAAGACCTCCAATGGCGGGATATCGGTGTCCCATTCGATCAGGGTCGGGATGGCGCCGTAGCGGGCCAGTGCTGCCTGGTACAGGCGCCAAACGGGATCGGCGACCTTCGCGCCGTGGTGGTCGATCACGGCCTGCGGCGTGACCAGGTGGCCGGCGAGGTGAATTTCGCCCACCGTGCCGGGTGCGATTGCCTGCAGTGCGGCCAGTGCGTCCTCTTCATGGTTGCACTGGTTGACGTAAAGGTTGTTCACGTCCAGGAGAAGGCCGCAGCCGGTGCGGCGTGCGAGGGTGGCGAGGAATTCCGCTTCGCTCATTGCGTCGTCGGCGAAACGTACCAAGGTGGAGACGTTTTCGAGCAGAATGTTTCGGCCCAATGCGTCCTGCATGCGCCCTACCCGTTCTTCCAAGAGCGAGAGTGCAGCGTGGTTCAGGGCCAGCGGCAGCAGGTCGTTCAGGTGGCGGTCAAAGACTGCGCTCCAGCACAGGTGCTCGGAAACCAGCGTGGGTTCGATGCGCTGCGCAAGGCTGGCTACGCGAGCCAGGTGCTGCTCGCTGAAACCGCGCGCGGATCCCAGGCCAAGGCCGACACCGTGCAGGCTGATAGCGTAGTCACGCCGCAGCTGCTGGAGCACGTGGAAATCGCCGCCGGCCTGGTCGAGGTAGTTTTCGGTGTGGACCTCGAGCCAGGTAGCCCTGGGGCGCTGCTCGAGGAATTGGCGATAGTGCGGCGCCCGCAGCCCGATACCGGCACCGGCGAGCGCTGGCATTGCTTACTTGGTTTTGGCTGGCGCGCTGGTCTTGCCGCCGGCTTTTTCGCAGGTGCCTTTGGCGACGAATTTCCATTCGCCGGCCATGTTGTCGGACTTGGCCATGCTTGCACAGCCGTGGGTGCCGGTGGCGCAGTCGTTCTGGCCGGCCTTGGCGATGCCGTAGCACTTTTCCTGTTCCGCCGGTTTGTCGGCTGCGGCGGCAGTGGCGCAGACGGTTGCCAGGGCGGCGGCGATCAGGGCTTGGCGATTCTTCATGCAGTCTTCCTTTATAAAAAAACCCGCTGGCACCGGTGCCCGGTGCGGCGGGTTGTTTGCTGCCGGGCGCTTGGGCGCTCAGGCGGAGGTATTGATATTGCGGCCGAGGTGCGATGGCAGGTTGGCTGCAGCGGGCGCTGGCGGAATTGCTTCGATCAGGGCCTGGGCGCTGGAAGCTTGCACGTCTTGCGCTTTTTTCAACACAGCGTAACCCAGCTCGGTACGGTTGCTGGTATCCGCGATCGTTGATGCTAATTTTGCAATGCTGACTGCATCCATTTGAACCTCCACTTGGTCTTAACCAGATTTACGGTCGGGATTTGCCGAACTTTAGGCTTGGCGCGGGATTTTTTTGATCAGCCATTCAAGTATGGTGTCGGGGCGGTTCAGGTTCAGCCATTGCAGGCGTGGCGGCAGGCCCTGCGGGGCTGGCTGATCGGAGGCGACAGCGATAATGGTGTGGTCGTCCAGGTAACGCGGCGGCTTGCCTTCGACCGCCCGGTAGACCTCAAGTTTGTCGATTTGCCATGCGTGGAAGCCTTCCACCAGGGTCAGGTCGGCCGGTTGCAGGCGGGCCAGTTGCTCGTCGGCGCCAGGCTCGTCCGCGCCGCGCAGCTCGTGGATGATGGCGAAACGGTAAGGCGAGGCAATCATCACTTCGGCGGCGCCGGCGTGGCGGAAGCGGGCGCTGTCCTTGCGTGGTGGTTCAAGCTCGAAGTCGTGGTGGCTGTGCTTGATGACGTTGACTTTCCAGCCATGCGAGGCGAGTTCCCTGACCAGGTATTCGATCAAAGTCGTCTTGCCGCTGCCCGATGGGCCGGTGACGCCGAGGACGTTTTGTTTGTTCGTCATAGCGCGACGCGGTAGCGGTAGCCGCGGAATGCGAAGATGGCTTGCTTGGGCTGGAGCTTTTCCAGCACCAGGCCGGGGGCGACTTCCTCCCCTTCCCTGCGCAAAACTTTGTCGATCAGCAGCAGGCGGTCGGCAGGATTCTTCGAATACATGTAGCCCCCAAGGGTAATCTGGGGGATGGCACGCTGGATCGGTTCGGGGAGGTCGCGCAGGGATTGCACTTGCTCTTCGACTGGTGCCGGCGCCGCAGCCTGCAGCGCCGGCGGGGCCGCGACCGCGATTGCAGCCGCCGGGACCGCAGGCTGGACGCTCGCCTCGGCCCGGCGTGGCTGGACGGCCGCTGCCGCAGCAGGCGCTTTTGGCGCGCCACGCATTGGTGTCGGGGTCTGCGCTGCGACGCGCCCAGCGGGATCGGCTGGCGGAGCGGCAACTGCGGCTGCCGGCTGGCCGGCAGATGACGATGCGCTGCCAGCTGGCGATTGCCCTACGACTGCGGTGGTGTCAACGATAGCCGGCAGTTGGCTGACGTTTGGCGTGCTGCCGGTGGCGCTCGGCGGCTGGGCGATGACTGGCGCGGTGCCGGAAGCGGTCGGCGGCTGACCGGCAGCTGGCGCGCTGCCGGCCGCGGAAGACCGTTGGCCGGCGGCTGGCGTTTGTCGCAGCAGCATCGCCGCCAGCCCGGCGATTGCGATGGCCATCAACGCCATGGCTACAATTACCGGGGTGCGCCTGCCGCGTGCGCCCTGCCCAGCCGGCACGCTGGCCAGCGTCGGGGCGTGGATGGTGGGCGTGCTGCCGATCTGGCGCTCAGCCTGCGCTTTTTTCAGGGCTTCGAGAATGTAGGACATATTATTTCCTCGCCTCGGCCAACAGGCGCGGTTCGGTTTCAGCGCCAGGTTGCACCAGGCGGATGAAGGTTCTTGGTCCGGCTACGCCGTCAGCCTTCAGGCCTTGGGCTATCTGGAATTCACGCAAGTATCGCAAGGTTTCGCCGGCCAGTGGCTGGTTATCGCGCGGTTTCTTGACCCCGTTTACTTGCGCCAGGCGGCGGGCGAGCCAATCGACGTCCGGGCCCTTGTCGCCGGCCGTGACTTCTTCGCGCCAGATGTGCGGGGCGCGCCAGAACGTGGTGAAACTGCCGTCGAAGCGGTCATCCAGCGCGTCCAGCGCGACGGTCTCGACGCCGTGCACGCCGACCAGCGTGGCCCGTTTACCGTCGATGGCAGTCAGCAGGACGTTGCGCGGCAGGGATTGCCCGTCACGCAACTTGATAATCACGGGGCGGTCCAGCTTGCGGATTTCTTCCAGGCCACCTTTGGTTTGCAGGCAGCGCAAATCGCGCTTAGCGGCTTCGGCGCAGCCCTCGCCTTCTGCAAGATGCACCTCCCATTTCTCCGCAAGCTGAATAAGGGCGGCGTCCATCGTCAGGCGCGATGGCGCAGGCGCTTGCGCAGGTGGGGCGTCGGCCGCAGCGGCCGCCGGTACCGGGGTTGGGGCGGCGCTTTGCCCAGCCGGGGCAGACGTGGCGCCGCCGGCTCCCGGCGCGGCGGTCGGCGGCCTGGATGGCGACGCGGCTGCGTGAGCCCCGCCGGCCTGGTGCGCGGCAGCCGGCGACGGCGCCGGCACCGGTGGCATCATTCGCCACGCCGCAGCGGCAGTGAGCGCAGCGCCAGCGAGCACGCCGGCGGCGACAAAGCGCCAAGGACGGGCGCGCGCCGGCGCCAATTCGCCCGCAAACACCTCTTCCGCCGCGCGGCGCAGGATGATCGCGTTCACTTGCGCACGGTTTTCGACATAGGCGCCGAGCAGCGCGCGGTCGCACAACAGGTTGATACGGCGCGGCACGCCCTTGCTTAGCTGGTGGATGCGGCGCACCAGCCCGCGCGGGAACAGTTCCATCGCCCCGGCGCCGGCAACGGCCAGGCGGTGCTGGATATAGCTGCCTACTTCCGCCTCCGACAAAGGCCCCAGGTGATAGCGCGCGATCACGCGCTGCGCCAGTTGCTCAAGTTCGGGGCGGGCCAGCATCTGGCGCAACTCCGGCTGCCCGATCAGGATGATCTGCAGCAGCTTGCGCTCGCTGGTCTCGAGGTTGGTCAGCAGGCGCAGTTGCTCCAGCACGTCGGCCGACAGGTTTTGCGCCTCGTCGATGACCAGCACATTGTTGTGGCCCGCCGCATGCGACTCCAGCAGGTAGCTGTTGACCGCGTCCACATAGGACTTGACGCTGGCCCCTTCCGGCGCCACGCCGAATTCATCGCACACCGTCTGCAGCAGTTCTTCCACCGTCAGCTTCGGGTTGAAGATATAGGCCAGGCGGCAATCGGCGGGAATCTGCTCCATGAAGCAGCGGCACACCGTGGTCTTGCCGGCGCCGATTTCACCGGTCAGCAGCACGAAGCCGCCGCCGCTGCCCACGCCATACAGCAGGTGCGCCAGCGCCTCGCGGTGCCGTTCGCTCATGAACAGGTATCGCGGGTCCGGGGCAATCGAAAACGGCTGCTGTTTCAGGTTGAAGTATTGCGTGTACATGGTCGGCGCTTAGCGCAGCGCGGGCGGCAAGGGCTTGAATTTGGCGCAGTATATCTTGGAGCGCGTGTTGAAATAGACAATGCGGCTGCCTGGCTTGGCCTCCCGCACCGGATAGCGCGAAGTGTCGATTTTCGCATACGCCAGGCCGTCCTGGCGCAGGATGGCCTTTTCCAGCTCCTCCGGCGTGGTATCGGCGACGGCGCCGACAAAGCTGTACGGGTAGCTCTCGTCGCTGATCATCACCTCCAGCACCGGGAAGCCCCACAGGATGGCGTCGTTGGTGCGGAACCAGTAAGCGCCGCCTTCACGCTTGTAGGGACGGCCGAAGTACTGGTTCAGGTAATCGAAATAATAACGGTTGCTGGTCTGGTCGCGGCACAGCAGGCCATTGCCAAGCACATCGCCGAAGTGGGAAGGCGGCGCCGCCTGCGCCAGGGATGGGGCGGCCAGCAGCGCGGCCGCAAGGATGCGCAAACCCTGCATCTCTCAGAGCTTCTGGAACCAGGCGCGGTTCGCGCTGATCTTGGCCTTGGCCGCCGCCGGCAGCGCTTCATAACAGCCAGGGTATTGCTTGAGGGAACCCTCCCGGATTTCCTTCTGCAATCCATTGATCAGGAACACGTATACCGTTCCACCCTGGTCGGTCTTCTTGGTCCCCAAATACTTGATCATATGTGTCTCTCCTGACGAGCATTATGACATTTCAAGGCAAAATCACAACTTCTTACCCCATGCCGCCTGCATTTCAGCATCGGAAAAATGCAGTTTGGCCCTCGTTTTTGCGTTTCTGTCTTTTTCCGGGCCAGCGCCCGCGCCAATTCGCCTATCGTTCCAGCATCACCAAACCTGAACAGTGACAACAAAATGAATAAGCTGATCACCTACGGCGCCGCCCTTTCCCTGATCGCGCTCGGCGTCTCCGCGCTGCACGCCAGCCCGCCGGAGAGCGAAAAGAAGGCCGACTACAACCCGACCCGGGAAAGCCGCCCGGTGACCGCTTTCACGCGCATTGAAATCGACGGGCCTTACAAGGTGCTGATCGACGCCCAGGGCGCGCCGGCCGTTGAAGTCAGCGGCCCGAAACGCCAGGTGGAGCAGCTGGAAACCGTGGTCCAGGGCGATACCCTGCACGTGCGCCCCCTGCGCCGCAATCACTGGGTATTCGGCTTCGGCCGGCAGCACGAGCCGGTGATCGTGAAAATCAACGCCAGCGGCCTGAAGGCCCTCAGCACCGGCGGCAGCGGCGACGTGGAACTGGAACATGTCGACAGCAGCGACCTGAAACTGATTTCGACCGGTCCCGGCGACCTGAGTGCCTCGGGCAGCGCGACCGAACTGACCGTCAAGTCCAGCGGCAGCGGCGAAATGCACCTGCACCGCATGCGCGCCACCAACGTCAACCTGGTCATGACCGGCCCTGGCGATGTGAGCGCACCGGCCATTACCGGCGACCTGAATGCGGTCCTGTCCGGCTCCGGCGACCTGGAAGCGGGCGATGTGCGCGCCAACAAGGTCAACGCATCGCTGAACGGTCCCGGTTCGGTCGAGCTGCGCGGCAGCAGCAAGGATATCCGCGTCGAGATTTCCGGCTCGGGCGACCTGGAGGCCTGCAGCATGCAGGTGGAAAACGTCAGCGCCATGCTGAACGGTCCCGGCAGCGCCTGCCTGAACGGCACCATCAAGAAATTCGACGCCGAAGTACATGGCTCCGGCGACCTGGAAGCGCGCGGCCTGCAAACCCAGAATACCCGCGTGAACCTGAGCGGCCCTGGCGGCGTGAACCTGTCCGGCAGCAGCGAAACCCTGAGCGCGGACGTCAGCGGTTCGGGCGACCTGGATGCCAAGGGCTTGAAAGTGGCCAAGGCCATTACCCGCAGCCGCGGCCCGGGCAACGTCTTCCTCAGCAAGGTAAGCGATTCGCTCGATGCGGAAGTGGGCGGCTCCGGCGACTTGCATGCCGAGCCCCAGTGCAAGGACGTGAAAGTGAGCTTGAGCGGCCCCGGCGGCGTGCAATTGCGCGGCTGGACCGGCACCCTGAACGCCAACGTCTCCGGCTCCGGCAACCTGGATGCGCGCGACATGCTGGCCAAGCAGGCCGAGGTCAACGTGCGCGGACCTGGCAATGCCACGATCAACGTCCAGGGCAAAGTGGCCGCGCAAGGCCAGCAACTGGACTCCGACAAACAGCGCGTGGTGACGGTGGACCGCCGTGGCGCCCACGCCGAATGATTGACGACACCGCTGCCGACGCCTGGGGCGCCGGCAGCGGTTAGCTGTGTTCCTAGTTGCCCGGCTTTTACAGCCGGGCTTTTTTTTTGGTTCTTCACAGATTTCCGGGATGATTTGCCGACAGTCGATAGCCGTCGTGGATCGGGTCAGTCCCTTGGGTCTGCCCCTGGTTTGGCGGGTTGGTCTCTTTTCGACCGGCGCAAGTACGAAGTGTATTGAGTCGAGGATCAAGCCTCATGTTCAATCTGCGTCCGCTTTACGGCAGGTGCCAAGCCAAACCCGGCAAACCTGGGTCAGACCCAAGGGTCTGACCCGCCAGCACGACGGACAGCGGCCGAATTCAGGCTTTGCAGTAATCCGTGATGAAGCCTCCTCCTCCCCTTATCACTTTGGCAGCAGCAGTCCATACCAAATTGCATACCATTCACACACCAGTAAAACTCTTTTAAAATCAATCGTTTATTTAATCTAACCCGTGTTTAGCTGCCGACCTAAACAATACCAGTTAAATACCTGTTGACAAGCTGGTGTGCTCCTCATATAGTCGCCACAGTTCTTTTCATCCCGTGAAAAAATGATCGAATTCCTGATTGGTGTCGACGGTGGGGGCAGCGGCACCCGCGTGCGCTTGGCCCGTGCCGACGGTCAAACGCTGGGCGAAGGCCAGGCCGGCCCGTCGGCCCTGCTGCACGGTATCAAGAATGCCTGGACCGCCGTCGAGGAAGCCATGGCGCGCGCCTTCGCAGCGGCGGGTATCGCCCAACCGGCGCGCGAGCATATCGCCATCGGCCTTGGCTTGGCCGGCGTGCACAATAAACAATGGGCTGCCAATTTCGTGGCCGCCAATCCAGGGTACGCGGCAGTGGCGCTTGAAACCGATGCCTTCACCACCGTGATGGGCGCGCATGAAGGCCGCCCCGGCGCCATCATCGCGCTGGGCACCGGCAGCGTTGGCGAGATCCTGCACGTGGATGGCTCGCGCCACGAAGTGGGCGGCTGGGGCTTCCCCTCCGGCGACGAGGCGGGTGGCGCCTGGATTGGGATGAAGGCCATCAACCACGTCCAGCAAGCGATCGACGGCCGCGTGCCGGGCAATGGTTTTGCCGATGCGGTGGCCGAAGCCTGCGGCGGGAGCCGCGACCGCATCCAGGTCTGGCTGGCGAATGCGACCCAGACCGCCTTTGCGCAGCTGGCGCGCATCGTGCTGCAGCATGCGGCCACGGATGCGGTGGCGCGCGGCATCCTGGAGGACGCCGGGCGGCAAGTGGCCCTGATCGCGCATGGCCTGGACCCCAGCGGCACCTTGCCGATCGCCCTGTGCGGCGGGCTGGGTGAGCCGCTGCGCCCCTACCTTCCGCCTGAGCTGCTGCAGCGCATCGTTCCTCCCAAGGGCGATTCCGCCGCCGGCGGCCTGCGCCTGATCCAACAACATTTGAAGGAGTAGCCCGTGCTATCCCAAATGAGCGATTTCCGGCCCGACGCGGACAGCGATACCCCGCTGTACATGCAGTTGGCAAACAAGCTGTCCGACGGTATTGCGAGCGGCGACTGGCGCGCCAACGAAGCGCTGCCTTCCGAGCGGGTGCTGTCGGAAATGCTCAATATCTCACGCGTGACGGCGCGCAAGGCGATCGACATGCTGTGCGCGCGCGGCATGCTGACACGGCGACGCGGCTCCGGCACGTACATCACGCCCAAGCTGGAACAGCCGCTGTCGCGCCTGACCAGTTTTTCGGAAGAGCTGCGCCAGCGCGGCTTTACGGCCGGTTCGCGCTGGCTGCAGCGCGAGATCGGCGTGGCGGCGCCGCTGGAACTGCTCTCGCTGGGCCTGTCGCCGAACATGCCGGTGGCGCGCCTGAAGCGGCTGCGTACCGCCGACGACGTGGTGATGGCGATCGAGACCTCGACCATTCCCGCCATGTACATGCCCGACCCGGGCACGGTAAATGGCTCGCTGTACGGCTACCTGGAAGCCACCGGCAACGTGCCGATGCGCGCGCTGCAGCACATCCGCGCCATCAATGCCAATGCCGAGCAAGCGCGCCTGGCCAATATCGCTCCGGGCACCGCCATGCTGCACATCACGCGCGTGAGCTACCTGGAGAACGGCGCGGCGGTGGAACTGACACACTCCTTCTGCCGGAGTGACTATTATGAATTTGTAGCGGAGTCGCGCCGATGAACGAGGCAATCCAAGGCAATATCCTCACCCCATCCGGCTGGCTGAACGGAACGATTTCCTTCGGCGAGCGGATCGAAGACGTGGCCGGCAGCAGCGCCGATCCAAAGCTGAACGGCGATGACTACATCCTGCCGGGCTTTATCGACCTGCACGTGCACGGCGGCGCGGGGAAAGATGTGATGGAAGGCGGCGACGCGGTGCACGCAATTGCCGCGATCCACGCGCGCCACGGCACGACCTCGATGCTGGCCACCACCATGACCGCCCCGCCTGAGGATATCGACGTGGCGCTGACTGCCATCGGCAAAGCCGTGCGCCAGCGCGGCAAGGGCGAGGCGCGCGTGCTGGGCGCCCACCTCGAAGGCCCATACATCAACAGCGGCAAGCTCGGTGCGCAGCCCAATTTTGCGCGCGCCGCGACCATCGAAGAAGTGCACCGCCTTGAAAAGCTGGCGCCGATGCGCGTGATCACCGTGGCGCCGGAAATCTCCGGCCACCTGGAGCTGGTGCGCGACCTGGCCCGGCACGGCGTGCGGGTGCAGATCGGCCATACGCTGGGCTCTTACGAAGAAGGCGTGGCCGCGCTGGACCACGGCGCCACCGGCTTCACCCACCTGTTCAACGCGATGAGCGGGCTGCACCACCGCGAGCCCGGCATGGTCGGCGCGGCGCTGGCGCACGCCGAATTCGCCGAATTGATTCCCGACCTGCTGCACGTGCATCCAGGTGCGATCAAGGGCGCGCTGCGCGCCATCCCGCGCCTGTATTGCGTGACCGATTCCACTGCCGCCACCGGCATGCCGGACGGCGAGTACATGCTGGGCCGCCACGTCGTACACAAATGCATGGGCGGCGTGCGCCTGCCCGACGGCACACTGGCCGGTTCCACGCTGACGCTGGACCAGGCCCTGCGCAACCTGGTCGGGCTGGGCCTGGATCTGGCCGACGCCTCCAAACGCGTTTCCACCCATGCGGCCGACTACCTCGGCCTGCAAGACCGCGGCCGCCTGGCGCGCGGTGCGTATGCCGACCTGGTCGTGTTGGACCGGGACTTGAAACTGAAAGCCGTATATATCGAAGGAGAACGTTGTGACCTCAATGATGCTTAAAGAAGCCCTGTCCGCCGCCGACTGCGTGGAACAGCAGCTGGCGCAGGACGCCGACCGCTATGCGGAACTGGGCCGCAAACTGAGGAGCACTCCGTTCAACTCCGCGCTGACCGTGGCGCGCGGCAGTTCGGACCACGCCTGCAACTACATCGCCTACCTGATCATGTCGCGCCTGGGGCGCGTAGTGGCTTCGCTGCCGATGTCGCTAGTGACACTGCACAAATCGCCGCTGATCACGCGCGATACGCTGGTGGTGTCGGTCTCGCAATCGGGCCAGAGCCCGGACGTGGTGGAACCGATCCGCTACTTCCGCGACGGCGGCGCCACCACCGTGGCCCTGGTCAACGATGCCGACTCGCCGTTGGCGCACAGCGCGGAATGGGCGATGCCGCTGCGCGCGGGCAAGGAACAGAGCGTGGCCGCCACCAAGAGCTTCATTACCTCCCTGGTTGCCGGCGCGCGCATGGTGGCGCACTGTCAGAACGATCCGGAATTGCTGGAAGGCCTGGCGGCGCTGCCGGCTGCGCTGCGTGCGGCGTGCGAAGTGGACTGGTCGCCGGCCGTGGAAGTGCTGGCGCCGGCCCGCAACATCATGGTCGTTGGGCGCGGCATGGGATTCCCCGTCGCGCTGGAGGCTTCGCTGAAATTCAAGGAAACCTCGGCGCTGCAGGCGGAAGCCTTCTCCGGCGCCGAAATCAAGCACGGTCCGATGGCGCTGATCGATGAAGGCTACCCGCTGCTGATTTTCGCCACGCGCGGCCCGACCCAGGCCGGCTTGCTGGCACTGGCCGAAGAGATGCGCGGGCGCGGCGCGCGCGTCCTGCTGGCGGCACCGGAAGATGTCGCGTCGCGCGACCTGACACTGCCGGTGGCGGCGACGCCCGACCTGGACCCGATTGTCGCGATCCAGGCTTTCTATGTCATGGCGGCCAAGCTGTCCGCCGCGCGCGGGCTCGATCCGGACCGCCCACGGCACCTGAACAAAGTCACCAAGACCCATTGATCCCGCGCCCTGCCGTCACGCGGCCCGCGCCCTCCCTCCTCAGCCAACGTTATGCCATGAGCACACAAGAACTACGAAAAATCGCGGGACAACTGATCATGATCCGCTTCCCCGGCACGGTGCTGGATCAGTCGACGGCGGACTTCATCCGCGCCAACGGCATCCGTGGCGTATGCCTGTTCCGCGGCAATATGACGGACTCCGCACAGCTGGCCAAGCTGACGGCCGACCTGCGCGATGCGATGGGCCCTAACGCGCTGATCGCGATCGACCAGGAAGGCGGCGCCGTAGTGCGTTCGACCTGGGTGCCTGCCCCGCCTGCCGCCATGGGCCTGGGCGCCGCCGATGATGCCGACCTGGCCTACCGCACCGGCGCCGCCGTCGCGCGCGCGGCCAAGTCGCTCGGCTTCAACTGGAATTTCGCGCCTGTGCTGGACTTGAACAACAACCCGAACAACCCGGTCATCGCCGAGCGCTCTTTCGGCGCCGAACCGAAGCGCGCGGTCGAACTGGCGATGGCCTGGATGGCCGGCAGCCATGCCGAGGGCGTGGCCTGCTGCGTCAAGCATTTCCCAGGCCACGGCGACACGCACGTCGATTCGCACCGCGACCTGCCGAGCGTGGACAAGACGCTGCCCGAACTGGACGCACTGGAACTGGCGCCGTTCCGTGCCGCCGCACCCGTGGCGCCGGCCATGATGACAGCGCACATCGTCTACCCGGCCATCGATCCCGATAATCCTGCCACGATGTCGCCCGCCATCCTGGACGGCATTCTGCGCAAGCAGTGGCATTACAAGGGCGTGATCATCACCGACGGCATGGACATGCACGCCATCGCCGGCCGCTATGGCGTTGGCAATGCCGCCGTGCGCGCCCTGCTGGCGGGGGCGGACATGGTCATGGCGCTCGGCACCACCGAAACCCAGGAGGAAACGCTGGACGCCATCGCCGGCGCCCTGGCCGACGGCTCGCTGCCGCAGGCCGCCGTCAACGAACGCCTGGGCCGCCTCAACGCGCTGGCGCAAGCCTATCCGTGCCAGCAGCGCTCCTACAAGGAAGACGCGGCCGACCGCGCCATCATGGCCGAAGGCTGGCACCGCGCTCTCACAGCACGCGGCAATCCGCAGCGCCCGGCTGCGGGCAGCAAGCTGCGCCTCGTCATGCGCCAGGACGTGGTGAGCGACGGCGTGTCCGAAGCGGGCGTGCCGGCGGCCAGCGTGGCCGCCTCGCTGCGCCAGTTGTTCGACGTGGAGCTGGTGACTTTCGCCGACGCCGATACCTTCAACTGGTCGGCGCTGCCGCAGGACGGCCGCTTCACGGTACTCGCCTCCACCTCGCGCCTGCGCTACGGCGACAACGCCCGCGGCAACTGGAAGCCCGACCTGCACCTGGCGCTGTGGAATCCCTACCAGGCGCTCGATATCCAGGCGCCGGCCCTGATGACCTATGGCTTCGCCGCGCCCGCGCTGGAAGCCGTCAACGCCTGGCTGTCGGGCGAACTGGAAGCCACCGGCCGCTGTCCGGTTCCTGGCTTTGCTTGAAGCACAAGGAGACAAGATGGACGCCGCACGCCACAACCCGCTGAAGTGGATTCCGACCCTGTACCTGGCCCAGGGCCTGCCCTACTTCGCCATCGCCCTGGTCTTCGGCCAGATGATGAAGAGCATGAACATGCCCAACGCGGAGATCACCCACTGGCTCGGCTTCCTGGGTGCGGCGTGGATTTTCAAGCCCTTGTGGAGCCCCTTCCTGGAGCTGGCGCCGAGCAAGAAGCTGGTGGTGGTCAGCCTGCAGCTGTTTGGCGGCATATGCCTCGGCCTGGTGGCACTGGCGCTGCATTTCCCGTTCTGGCTCAGCGCCAGCATCGGCGTGCTGTTCCTGGTATCGATTGCCTCCGCCACGCACGATATTTCCTGCGATGGCCTGTATATCGCCAGCCTGACCAAGAAGGAGCAGGCCGTGTATGCCGGCTGGACCGGCACCTTCTTCAACGCCGGGCGTTTCCTGGCGCAGGGCGGCCTATTGATGCTGGCCGGCTACCTGGAAAAGACGCAAGGCGTGACCTCGGCGTGGACCGTCATCTTCGGCATCCTCGGCCTGACCATGTGCGCGCTGGGCGCCTACAATTTCTGGGCGCTGCCGCTTAGCCCCAACGCACGCCTGGACGATCACACCGTCGCCGGCGTCACGCGCACGCTGAAGGAGGTCATCATCGACTACTTCCGCAAGCCGGGCATCTGGATCTCCATCCTGTTCATCATCCTGTTTCGCGCCGGGGAAGCGCAGGTCCAGACCATCGGTCCGCTGTTCCTGCGCGACGTGCGGGAAGCCGGCGGCCTGGGATTGAGCACTGCTGAAGTGGGCGCGGTGTACGGCACAAGTGGAACCATCGCATTCATCGTCGGCTCGATTGCCGGCGGCTATTTCACGTCCTGGCTTAGCCTGCGCCGCGCGATCCTGTTCCTGATCCTGGCGATGAACCTGCCAAACCTGGTGTTCTATTTCCTGTCGCATTCCCTGCCGACCGACCTGACCACCATCGGCGTGGCCCTGAGCGTCGAAATGTTCGGCTATGGTTTCGGCTTCGTGGGCGTGATCCTGTACATGATGCAGGTGGTTGCCCCGGGCAAGTACACCACCGCGCACTATGCCTTCTCCACCGGCGTCATGCAGCTGGGCTTCGTGCTGTTCCGCTGGGTCAGTGGCGATATCCAGATGGCGCTGGGCTACAAGAACTTCTTCGTCTGGGTGCTGCTGGCCGCCATCCCGGTCGCCATCCTGTCTCAGTTCATTCCCATGGAGTCGCGCGAAAAGGTCGACGGAGAATCGGTCCCCGAGGCAGCGTGACACGGGTCTGTGAGGTTTCGTTACAATTGCGCCCTTCAGAAAAGCGGGCCCATGTCGAAATTATGGGAAAATAGACGTTTGCCTCAACCAAAAGAAGGATCACATACCATGACCCAATTCCGTTTCGCACGTATCGGCCTGCTGCTGGCAGCCATCGGCCTGGGCGCCGTTCCGGCCCTGGTGCAGACCGCACACGCGCAAGACAAAAAGGCCGAAGCGCAACCTGAGACCGTGCGCAAGGAGATGGCCAAATTCCTGGACGGGAAAAACCTCGGCCCGCTGCTGGAAGCGAAAAAGTACAGCGAAGCTTCCGCCATGCTCGACCAGGCCGACGCCATGCCGAACAAGACCCCTTACGAACAGTACTTCATCAACCGCATGCGCCTTGCCGTGGCCCTGGGCCAGAACGACAAGCCGAAGCTGATCGAGATGCTGGAATCGGCGATCGCCTCCGGCCGTCTGGAAAAGGACGAGAAAGCCAAGTTCACCCAAGCGCTGGCAGGCTACTACCAGGAGCAGAAGAACTGGCCTAAGACCATCGAAAACCTGCAGAAGTACGGAGAAATGACCGGCGATCCTAAAGTGCCGCGCCAGGTCATGGCAATCCGCTTCGAATCGGGCGACTACAAAGGTGTGCAAACCGACCTGCTGAAAAAGCTGGACGAGAGCATCAAGAACAAGCAGCCGATGACCCGCGAAGAACTGCACATGCTGGCCGACGCGTCGCACCGCCTGAAGGACAAGAACAACTACCTGGTCGCCCTGGAAGGCCTGGTGCGCTGGCATCCGCGCGACCGCTACTGGTCGGACATGCTGTACCGCACCCGCGGCAAGGAAAATTACAACACCCGCTTCTCGGCCGACATCGTGCGCCTGCAGAAGGTCGCCACGACCAAGATGGAAGAGCAGGACTACATCGAGCTGGCTGAAATCGACCAGCTGGAAGGCCAGTTCATCGAAGGCAAGGCAGTGCTGGACGCCGGCATCGCCAACGGCGCCGTGACCATGAACGCCAAGACCAAGAAGCTGAAGGCCGAACTGGATAAGCAAGCGGCCGACGACATGAAGAACATCGCCTCGAGCGAATCTTCGGCACGCAAGGCAAAGAACGGCACCGGCCTGGTGAACCTGGGCTACGCGTTCGTGACCATGGGCCAGTATGACAAGGGCCTGCAGCTGATCCAGGAAGGCATCGCCAAGGGCGGCCTGAAAAACGCCGAAGATGCCAAGCTGCGCCTGGGCTACTCCTACGCGATGGCCGGCAAGAAGGATGAAGCGATCAAGATCCTGGAAACCGTGCAGGGCAACGACGGCCGCGCCGACCTGGCCCGCTACTGGATCCTGTGGGTCAACCGTCCATATCCAGCGACTGCCGGCGACGACGAAAAGCAGGGTTAATCCTGCCGTCCCAAGGGACAGAACAAAGCGGGAATGGCTTGCCGGCCTTCCCGCTTTTTTTTTGCGACTGTTTTGCGACCGTTTTGCGACGATGGAGGGCGATTCAATTGGATCACTCTTGCCGCAAGCGGTTTTCTAGGCTGTAATGGCGGTTTGCACCGGTTACCGAAAGAGCAACACGCTATGCCAGACTGCCAGCCAGCGGACAGGTTCCATCAATCACTCCGCGAGCCACTGCTGAAGTACGACGTCTACCAGGAGAATTTCTCCGCCCAGCTCGAGACTTTCGAGCATGTGCGAGAACGCCTGCAACAGGCGCCGGAACTGGTTGCGCAGATCCCCTTGTTTAACCTGATGCACGCCACGCAGCGCCTCGCGACGGACGCCTGCGGCTACCTGTCCAACTGCTACAGCGGCGGCCACGACATCGCCGAACTGCAGGCGTTTTACGAACAGGCGGTGGAGTACTGGGAAACATACGCCCACTACAACAAGGCTTACAACGAAAGCGGCAAGCGCGATACGCCCTGGGCGCACATTGCGCTGGCGGGACCGGACTACCGCTACGCGCTGGCCATGGTTTGCTTTGGCATCCTGCTCGGCAAACAGCATTTGCTGCCGCGTCTCGTGCCGCTGATCGACTACTGCAACGACAAGCGCGACGCACTGCTCGAGCGGCTGCTTGATTGCGCCATCGGCGGCCGCGATGCGGAAGCCAGCGTTTGCCGCCGCAGCCTGCCCTATTCGAATGCGCTGCCCCTGTTCACCGCAGCCCCTTCCGAGCGTCCAGCCCTGATGGCAAACTATCTCGCGGCGTGGTACCAGTCCAGCCGGCGCGAAGACTACTACGAACGCCATACCTCGGGCTACCAGTTCGTCGGCTACTGGTCATGGGAAGCGGCCGCCGTCACGGTGGTGCTGGGTATCGACGATGCGTGCTACCGCGACCTGCCCTACTACCCGAAAGACATTGCCGGGTTCGCGCAGCAAGCCGATACCTGCAAGCTGGCCACGTACGCCGCGCCACCGGCACGATTTCCAAGTGACTTTCCATTTGCAAGGATAGCGATTCAATTGAATCACTCTTGCCTCTAGAGAATTTCTAGGCTGTAATGGCGGTCCATATGGTTATCGAAAACACAATGACATGCTGGATCGCCTCACCCAAGATACGCGCCTGCTGCGACTGACCACGCCGCAAGGCGCGGCCCAACTGCTGGTCGAATGCGTACGCGGCGAAGAGGCCATCGGCAAGCCCTTCGCCTTCGACATTTCGACGCTTTCCACCGATGCCGCCATTCCCCTCAAATCCCTGCTTGGCCAGCCGGCATTGCTGGAGCTGGTGACCGCAGGCGGATCGGCGGCGCTGCGCCCCTTCCACGGCCATATCACCGCCATCGAACTGAGCGCCTCCAACGGCGGGCTGGCGCGCTACGCCGTGCGGCTCGAGCCCTGGACCGCCTTCCTCGCGCATAACCGCGACAGCCGTATTTTCCAGGACATGTCGGTGTGCGACATCCTCGACGCAGTGCTGGGCAGCTGGCAGGGTCAGGGCAAGCTGGTGCCGGAATGGCGTTTCGAACTTGCCGACCGCGCGATTTATCCAAAGCGCAGCCTGTGCACGCAATACCAGGAAAGCGACTGGGCCTTCGCCGAACGCCTGATGGCGGAGGAAGGCCTGTTCTACTATTTCGAACACCGCAGCGATGGCCACGTGCTCGTCATCGCCGACCACAATGGCGCGTTCAAGCCCAACGCGCAGGCGGCGGTTCGCTTCACCCAGCCCGGCGCCGTCATGCGCGAGGACAGCATGGACCGCTGGCGCATGCAAGCCAGCCTGCTCACCGGCGAAGTCGCGCTGCAAAGCTGGGACTACCGGACACTCGACCGCCGCGCCGCCAACGCGGGCGGCGCCGGCGACAGCGGCATTTCCCTTGCCGCGCGCGATGTACCGGGAGCGTACGCCTACACCAGCCGTGAACACGGCCAGCGGCTGGCCGAACGGCGCCTGCAGGCGCTCGACGTCGCGCGCGCCAATGTGACCGGCGCAGGTACCGTGCGCACGATGGCGCCGGCAACGCGCTTTGCGCTGCTGGGAGAGCCGGTGACGGGCGACAGCGGCGACTTCATTGCAGTGCGTGTACTGCATCTGATGCACAACAACCTGGCGGCGCAGATGCGCTCGAATATCCAGCGCGAACTCGGCCACGCCGCACTGCAGCTGCTGAACGACGCGGACCTGGCCGAAAGCCGGCACGCCGTCGGCCGGTCCATCGCGGAACGCCCCTTGTACCGCAACCGCGTCGATGCCATCGAAGCCACCCTGCCCTACCGCAGCGCCACGCCTTGGAAGCGCCCAACCGTGCAGGGACAGCAGACCGCCATCGTCGTGGGGCCATCCGGCGCGCCCATCCATACCGACCGCGACCACCGCGTCAAGGTGCAGTTCCACTGGCAGCGCGGAGACAACAGCCATAGCCGCCTGGCGCCGCCACTGCAAGCAGGCGACAGCGGCGCGCCTGCCGACGACAGCGCAGGCACCTGGGTGCGCGTCGCCACGCCGCTGGCGCCGATCGCCGGCGCCAACTGGGGCAGCAATGCGCTGCCGCGCGTTGGGCAGGAAGTACTGGTCGATTTCCTCGAAGGCGATATCGACCGGCCTGTCATCATCGGCGCCTTGTACAACGGCGAAGGCCAGGCCGATGCGCAACATAACAAGATCGGAGCCGGCACCGGTGCCGCCACCGGCAACGCACCCGCATGGTTCCCCGGCGAAGCAGGCGGCCACGCCCACCCGGCCGTCCTGTCCGGCCTGAAAAGCCAGGCCATGCAAAGCAGCCAGGCCGGCGCGGGCGCCTATAGCCAGCTGGTGTTCGACGATACGCCGGGCCAGTCGCGCGTGGCCTTGCAGCGCCACGCCAAGCCGCACCAGGGCACGGCGGAACTGAACCTGGGCCACCTGCGCCACCAGAGCGACAACCAGCGTCTGCATCCGGTCGGTTTCGGCGCGGAGCTGAAGACCGCGCACGCGCTCGCGCTGCGCGCCGGCCAAGGCATGCTGCTCACATCGCAAGCCGCCAGAGGCGCACGCGGCAACATCCTCGATTCGCGTCCAGCGCAAAGCCAAGTCGCCGCCGCCCAGCAGCGCCAGCAAACACTCGCAGAGCAGGCCAAGACGCATAAAGCCGACTTGCCCAAGGAACAGCAAGCGGACAAACTGCCCGCCATCCAAGGCATGCAGCGCACCGCAGAAACGCTGGACGAACATATTGCTGGAGTCGAAGCCTACAGCACGCCGCTGCTACAGGTGGACAGCCCTTCCGGCATCACGGCTGCAACGCCTGCCAGTGCCGTGTTGTCGTCCGACGCCAGCAGCGCCATCACCGCAGGCCACGCGATCAATTTTGCAGCCCAGGCAAACCTGCTGCATTCGGCCACTGCTGGCATCAGCCTGTTCACTTATGGCAAAGCCAGCGCGAAGGAAAATCCGGCCCAAGAGATCGGAATGCACCTGCACGCCGCCAGTGGAAAAGTGAGCAGTCAAAGCCAGGACGGTGCTACCTCGCTGACGGCAGACAAGGCAGTCATGTTCGCAAGCATCAACGACGAAATAACAATCGCCGCTAAGCAGCACATCCTGCTGACCACACAAGGTGCAGCACTTCGGATTGATGGGGGAAATATAACGCTTAACGCTCCCGGCAAGATTGAATTCAAAGCCAGCATGAAAGAACTTGGATCCGCCAAACAAAGCAAGCCAGATCTGCCCCGCTTGCCAGTGGCGGAAGACCGTCCCGGGGTGCACAGCCAACTAATTAATGTTGCCAACCTTATAGGACGTGATGAAAGAACCGGGACTGTACTAGCGCGGGTCCCGTATTCGATCCGTGCCAAGGACGGAACACGCATTGCGTCTTCGACTACGGACAAGGACGGCAATACGCAACGGATTTTTACCAAAGAAAAAGAAGAGGTTGATTTGTATCTCGGTGACGGTGAATGGCGTATCTTTGTGGACGTTAGACATAGTGAGCCTGTAGCACAACATGACAAGAATGAGTCGGATGCTGGAGGCCAGAGTTGAAAGTCATCCCATCTTTAATTCCGCCGATTGATAGTTCGCTGGATTCGGAGGATCCTTTCGTGGAAGTGCAATCGCCGCCAAAGCCAACAGCAACGCCGGTGCCGGTCCCGTTGTCTGAACCTGCGCCTACGCCGACACCAACGCAAACTGATGGCGCCGGCGCACCCGAAAATCCATCCTCTCAAACACAGCAGGCCCCGGAACCCGCCGTAGATCCGTCATCAAAAAACGAGGCTGACGCTGAGAGTTCGGATGAGAATCCGAAAACGGCAGCGGTCGACAACACGATCAAGTTTAATCAGCAAATTATCGACTTTGCTGGTGACCCAATTGCGGGACTGAAGTACCGAGTGATCGTGGGGAACACCGAGTACAACGGAATCACCGACGAGAAAGGACTCTGCCAGGAAATTTCCGGCCTGTTACCACTTGAACCATTGGAAATCCTTGTCTGCAAATCCAACGGGGACTACGCGTCAAAATACAAAGGATTTACCCAATGGACGGACATGAACGTCTGCGCTGTCAGCCCACATATCAAAGTTCCCTTTACCACTGACGTGCATGAAGGTGAACCGGTAGCCACTCCAGCCGTGCCACCTCCCCCTGCGCCACCACCAGCTCCCCCCGCGCCGGAAACGCCTGCAAAACCGAAGCAATCAGCCCCACCTGCGCCAACCGCACCGGGGAAAGGTGAAATCGACGCTAACGGTAAAGGAGCAAGCAAAGATACGACCGAATGCCGCAACGCGAGCGGCCATCCAACCACAACGCTGAAAGACAGGATCAAAGACTGGGCCAAGCGTCACCGCATACCCACATTCGGTATCTGGAGTTGGGATGACTTTAAGCCCGATGCAAAAGGCTGTACCAATCCGGCAGCGAAGGACAAGGCACCCGCTGAATCGCCGCCGGGAGGCAAAGCTTCGTCTTCCGCACCGGCACCATCCGTGCCCCCTTCCCAAACTGCGGCTTCAACCAAGAACCCAGGTAACAGCCAAGCCCCAGTAATCAAAGTTGGCAATACAGACCAGGCCGCACCAAAGCAAGTAACTGAGCTGATCAAGATTATGGAAGAACAGACAGGGTGGGAATGGAAGAAAATGTTTAATGAGGACAGAATCAATTCACTTGGAATTAAAACTGGGATTTTGAATGGAACGTTCACACCGCGAACGGGCAAGGACGTCAAGAAATTCAACGAACGTTGCTATCCGTCCGTGAAAATTGGCACTTGGCGTGCCGGCATCGTCAATGGTTTTAGAAATGACATTCAAGCAAAAGGCGCGGGGCCTTGGCTCGAGGAACAGGGTTTCGTTGAGATCAGCAAGTCGATTCCGGACGCGCGCTGGGCACTGCCGGGCGACGTAATCGTCTACAGATACCCTGATGCCAAAGAGGCGGCCAACCTTAAGAAGATCGAGAAAGCAATCAAGAAATATGAAGCAGATAAGGCGGATTATGAGCTCCGCAAGATTGCGTTTGACAAAGAACTTAGCGCCTGGCAGGCCGAGATGGCTCGCCGAAAGGTGGAAAAGGAGGCCGCCAAAAAGAATAAGCAGAAATATGTTGGCGGCACGGATCCCAAAAAGCCAAGCCTCGGGGCAATGCCGGCACCTCCTGACGATAATAACAACGGTCACATAGACGTCAGAAGCTACGACGGCTACCTGAGCGACTTTAACAAGTCAACTTTACCGACTACAGACAAGTTCCTCGTCATCGGCATTTATCGAAAAATTTTCGATCCGATTCCTGATCTGCGTCTGAGAGCCTTCTTGAAAGTGATTCGGGAATGGGAGTGTCATGCTGAGCACGACGATGCTAAGCGTTACTTTATGTTGCCGGTCAAGGGGACATTCACAGATACTCGGAAACATCCATTCGAGGGGAAATCGACAGCCGATGGAACTCCATCGGGTGCATACCAGATCACACTTGGCACATACCGCGATTTCCTTGATAGGAATTTTGGTTTGGAACCGGGCTTCACTCCAGCGCATCAGGACAGGATGGCTGTGGCGATGCTTGAGCACAAGTTGCCAAGCCGTAGCGCACTTGCTGAGATTCGCAAAGGCAATATTGAGGCTGCAGTGGATATAGCACGACATACATGGGCCAGCCTTCCTGGAGGAACACAGTGCCGGCATGAAGGGAAGCGCATGTTCACAATGACCGATGTGCTCTCACGCTACAACGATTTCTTGAAAGAGCTAATAGCTAAGTAAATTTATGAAACAAATTCTAGCAATCGCCTTTTTTTTCTATGCATACTCACTTCCAATGGCGCATGCCGCGGACGTGAATCCATCGGTTTGCAAAATAATTCAAAAGGAAAAAAGCCCTGCGGCCTACCTCATAGATAAGCAAGGAAATTTAAGCAAAGGGCCGATTGATTTCGGCCGCTTCGCCTACAAGTATTCACATCGCGATACCTACACGATCCCAACAGATTACCGGCTCATCATTACTCCTGGCAGGTTGAAAATAAGCTCCTGTTCAGAAGGCTGCATGGTGCTTACCCCAACCACTTCAGTCTGCAAGCAATCCAAGACTTACGCGATTAATTTTGCGATGAGGGATTACCCGCGGAACAAAACCGATCGCTCCTGGTTGCCATGGAAAGAAGACATTCCAGCCGGGGTATTTAGCGTGAGCGATCCGGAAAGTGATTTCGTGGACTTGGAGTATCGATTTGACTCTAGGATTGTGGGAGAGATTTACGATCCCGAAAAACAGTAGAAAAATGTCAAGAACTTTGGGCGGATCGGCAATCTACTTGGCGGCCAGCTCTGCCCCGCCGACCGTCAATGGTTTAGCCCTGCCAAAGCTGATAGCGCTCGGCAATTCAAGAAAGGCGATGCAATGCCGAACTTCGATTCCGCAAATGGGCTGACAATCTGGCAGTTGGGCAGGCTCGAATGAAATCTACGTCAATCCACATCCTTTTGGCTTGTGCCCTCACCGTCGGTAACGCTTGCGCAGCCGACTTAGCTGGAACATGGAAGTTCGACAAGGCAGCAGACGCGCTGGACAACAAAGCTGCAATCAAGCCATTCAAGTACGACACCATTCAAATTGCTGGCGAGCAGACTGGTCTTGGCCAGAGTTGCTTCGCTCAACTTAAAAAGGGAAGCTTTGATTTTTCAAGCGTGTTCCGCGCACTGCTTGAAGAGGACCTCGAAGAGAACCATCTGGCGTCCTTCTTGAAGAAGAACTTTGATGTCGAACTGGGTACGGAACCTGAATTCTACCGGCTGACGAGCACACCGGCTTGCCGTGACAAATTTGCCTTTGCGCTCCTCTCAGGCGACAAGCTCCTGGTGCCATACGCCGGCCACACAGTTTACAGCTTCGTGCGCAGCAATGGCCAACTAGTGGCACCTAACGACCCTCGCCTTGAGGGCCACCTGCAAACCCAGTTGCCGTTCAACTTGAATAACTTCTATGAGCTTTGCGGGAAGCAAATTCTGGGGTCGGACGGGAAGGTGAAAGACGGCGCAAAATGTGCACCTGCCTATGCGCCCTACATCGCCCGCAAAGTCGATGCGGACAAGCTGTCGCAGCTGGTTGGCAATCACAATTACATGAAAGGTGGCGCCGAGTATAGCGATGACTATGCGCCGCCCTTTGCCAAAAACCTGAACCCGGTGTACTTGGTACTGCCGCCAGCGAAGGACACTCTGGTCCTGCGTGTTGAGGATATGGAGACGGGACCAAAGTCCCAGCGCACTACGATGGGTGGCGTCTACCTGACGATCAAAGGTGGCAAAGTCGTCGATCAGTTGAACTCCGGCTGCAATATCGACGAACAGCACTTTTGCGTTGCGCAAGACGGGACAAAGCTCTATCAGCTTCAAGACAATGGAAAATTCTTGAAGCTCAAAACTCTGCCCTGAGCCCCGCCGCGTCAGGTTTAAGCTCCTGACGCTGTTTTCTCCAGCTTGCTGCGGTTGTACACGCGGCATTCGTTCTTTTTCCAGCGGCCTTCGCAAACGCGGATGCGGCAAAGTGCTGCATCCTGCTTGTCCTGCTTCTTGCACTGTTCGAGCGCCTTTGGCAGCGACTGGCGGGCGTTGACGGAAGTGTCGAACTTGGCGTGGGCCACCAGTGCCGCCAGCAGTTCGACGTCGGTGTCCTGCTCGGGAGCTGCAGCCGCAATGGCCTTGTCAGGGACCCTGGTCGTCTTTTCCTTGACCACTTTGCGAACAGGCTTCGCCGGTGCCGGCTTGCTTGCAGGCGCCACACCGCTTTCAAGCATCTGCGCGAGGGACTCTTTCGGTTTGGCTTCAAGCGCTGGCGGTGCTTCGTCGACGATGGTAGCGGTTGCAGCCGCAGCGGCAGGGACTGGCGCGGCCGGAGCAGCCAGCACTGGCGCAGCTGGCGGCACCGTTGCCGGCGCAGCCGGCGCGGCCGCGGGTGCAGGCAGCGGCGCAGCAGCTGCGATCGCAGCCGGCGGTTCGGCTTGGCCGTCTCCAAATTGCACCACCGCGATGGCGGCAACGACGGCCATCACACTCAAGCCGCCAACCAGCCACAAATGCTTGCGGCGCGGCGCCTGCTCCGCTTGCGGCAACACCGCAGCGAGGGCTGGTTGATTCTCGAGAGCATTTTGCTGCTCGGCCGAAAGCAGGCTGGGGCGGCCTGTCGGCTTCCGGGTTTCATTACTTTGTGACAAGGGATTGCTCCTGATTAAGGTTGTCAATACTTTACTTTATCTCTGGAAAAAGGCGCGCACTCTTCAGCAGAAACCCTTTAGCAGAGGGGCGCACGATTGAAATCCAAGCGAACGCGGCTTATCAGAAGTTCAAGATATACTTTCCCGCAATAATTTATTGCTAAGGCGACACACGCCCTTCGTGTTATCAAATTAGTAATTCAATTCCTGAGGTCAACGTGTTTTTCGTCGCTGTCGTGCTGTATTTCCTGCTGGCTTGCGCATTGAGCTGGATGGTGCTGTTCCCATCCGGCCGCGCCTATGTCACGCGCCGCGTGGAAGTCGCCGGCACGCGCTGGCAACGCCGCGTGCAGCACCTCGCGCGCCGCAGCGGCGAGCAGGCGGGCGCGCTGGGGTCGGAATCGGCGCTGGCCATGCGTCAGGGGGGACACTTCCTGCGCGAGCATCTTTGGACCGCGGTGGCGGCCCTGGTGATCATGATCCTGCCGGCAGTGGTGGCGTGGATGGCGAGCAGCCGCACCATGGTCGGCGGTTTCGATGCGCCGGTACGCGAAGCAAACCAGCAGGTGTCGGAACTGCTGCTCGGCGAGCAGCTGGTGCCGCCGCCTCCCCTGCCGCCGATGTTGTTCATGACGCAGGAAGTGGAAACCGTGCGCCCCGGTCTGGTTTCGGCGAGCCGCGACTGGAGCCTGCTCGAAAAGGATTATTCGCAGCGGCTGCTGCAGGCCTTCCGCATCATGAAGGAGCGCCATGGCTACGACATGGCCCTGCTGGAAGGCTACCGCAGTCCAGAGCGACAGGATGCGCTGGCCGCGCAAGGCAGCAGCGTGACCAATGCAAAGGCTTTCCAGAGCTGGCACCAGTATGGCCTGGCCGCCGATTGCGCCTTCCTTCGCGACGGAAAATTGGTGATCTCTGAGCGCGACCCTTGGGCCATGCGCGGCTACCAGTTGTTTGGCGAAGTGGCGGAGAGCCTGGGACTGACCTGGGGCGGCCGCTGGAAGATGATGGATTTCGGCCACACCGAATTGCGTGTGGACGGCGTGAGAAAGAAATAGGAGTACGAAATGCCCGGAGCACTGATCCTGTTAGGCGACAAGACATCACATAAAGGCACCGTGCTGGAAGCGTCGCAGCAAAGCGATAGCGGCGGCAAGCCTATTGCGCGCGTGGGCGACAAGGTGTCCTGCCCTATTCATGGCGATACCACCATCAGCAGCGGCGACCAGACCATGATCGTCGACGGCAAGCCCGTGGCGCGCCATGGCGACAAGACTGCCTGCGGCGCGACGCTGATCGCCAGCCAGCAGAATTCCATGGATGCAGTGTGAGGCAGGCATGCAGAACTGGTTGAAACGCAGCTTGCTGATTATTGGCGTTTTCGGCATTTGCTGGATCGCCGCCGTTTGGTACTGGCGCAGCACCACGCGCATGCCGGATACGGGCGACCTGGCGCTTGCCATGCTGGTCATTCCGCTGACGCTGGTCGCTGGCTATTGGTTGGCGAAGAAGACTTTCGGCGACAGCGGCGCCGATGCGCCTACCGTACCGAACGCGCCCTCCGCGGGCGAGCCAGAAGCCCCGGCCCGACTGGCGGAGCAAGGCGCGGCCGACGGCGGGGCAGCGGCCTCGCAGGCCCAAGCCGCACCCTGGCTCCCATTCCGCGTCATCGGCGCAGCATTGCGCATGCCGCATGGCGACTCGCCTGCGGAACTGGCGGCGGCCTTTGCCGAGGGACAGGCTCGGCTTGACCTCGACCCGGAGCTGACCGATACGCAAGGCTTTCCCCTGCTCGCCGGCCGCGTGCCGGATGTCGACCTGGCGCCACTCGAGGAGTGGCTGTCGTCGCAGCAGCCGGAGCCGCGCACGCCAGCCGCGCAGCATCTGCGCGCAATGGCGATGGGCGGGGAAATCGCAGGACAACTGGCCTTGCAGGCATGGGACTATGGCAGCGAAGGCCTGCTGCAGCTGCTGCCCTTGATTCCGCAGGACTGGCCGCAATCCACGCAGGAGCTGACAGCACACTGGCTGGCTCACAACGCAATCTCCGAAGGCTGGCCGCAGGAACGCCTCAAGCTGAGGCTTGCGGCACCAGCCACCCCGCTTGCGGCGTTGCGTGCCCTGTCGGCGCAGGCGGCAGGTCCGGCAGCGGCCGCGCCGATGCTCAGCGCGGTCATCGCCTTTGATTCGAATATCGATGCCGATGCAGTCGAAAGCCTGGCTGTCAACGGCAAGCTTTATGGGCCCCGCAATCCGAACGGCCGCATGCCGGCGGAAGGCGCCGCCGGCATCCTGCTGCAGCCGCCCGCCCAACCGGGCGAGGGCCTGCACCTGCTCGCGCTGCATGCCAGGGAGTCCACGCCGCTCAACGAGCTTGCCAAGGACGCCCTGGTGCATTCGCAAGGCGGCCTTCCCGCCTTCGTCACGGCCGACACCGACCACCGCGCATCGGCCATGTCCGACCTGATGCAATGCGTCGAGGCCAATGCGCCGGAGCTGGACACCAATACTTCGCTGGCCTGCATCGGCGCCGCTTGCGGCCACACCGGCTCAGCCGGCGCCCTGGCTGCGATCGCGCTGGCCAATGAGCAAGCGACCGACAGTGGCGGCTTCGCGCTCGCACTGTCGAACACAGAACCAACCCAACGTTTCGCCATGCTGGTCGGCCCGCTCCCGGCCCCGGCCAGCAAAGCGCCATCCCTTAGCTAACCTTGCAAGAGTAGAAAAATGATGCAAAGAATCCGGGACATCCTGACTTCGCGCACCGCCTTCCTGATTTATGGATGGACTGCCTTCGCGGCATTCCTGCTGCTGGCGGCAGCGCTGCTGGAATTGCCGTACACCCTGGCGTTTGCCGTACTGGGCGCCGCGCTGCTGCTGGGCATAATGGTCTGGTCGTGGCGGCGCTACCGCGCCCGCCGCGCCGCGCGCCAACTGGGCGGCATGCTGGAACAGCAGGCCGTCGCGCCAAGCAAAGCCGACACGGCGCCGCGCCATGAAACAGAAGCCCTGCGCAAGCGCATGCTCGACGCAATCCAGACCATCAAGACGTCCAAGCTCGGGCTGCGTTCCGGCAGCGCTGCGCTGTATGAGCTGCCCTGGTACATGATCATCGGTAATCCGGCGGCCGGCAAAAGCACGGCGATCGCCAACTCCGGCTTGCAATTCCCGCTGGCCGGCAGCCGCATCGTGCAAGGCGTGGGCGGTACCCGCAACTGCGACTGGTTCTTCACCACCGACGGCATCCTGCTCGATACCGCCGGTCGTTATGCAGTGAACGATGAAGACCGCGCCGAGTGGTTCGGCTTCCTCGGCCTGCTGAAGAAATACCGCAAGAAGGCGCCGATCAACGGCATCATCATCGCCGTCAGCATCGCCGAACTGACCGGCAAGCGCCCGGAATTCGCCATCGAACTGGCCAAGAACCTGCGCCAGCGCGTGCAGGAACTGACCGAAAAGCTGGAAGTGCACGCCCCGGTGTACATCGTTTTCACCAAGGCCGACCTGATCAACGGCTTCACCGACTTCTTCCACGATTGCGAAATCGGTGAGCGCGACCGCGTGTGGGGCGCCACCCTGCCCTACCGCAAGAACCAGCCGAACGAGGAACTGCTGCAGCAATTCGATGCCCATTTCGAAGAGCTGTACGAAGGCTTGAAGGAAATGAGCCTGGCCAATATGGCCCTGCAGTGGCGCGAGCGTCTGCCATCGGGCGTGTTCACCTTCCCGCTGGAATTCAACTCGGTCAAGGCGCCGCTGCGCACCTTCATCGCGACGCTGTTCGAAGAAAATCCGTTCCAGTTCAAGCCCGTGTTCCGCGGCTTCTACTTCACCAGCGCTTTGCAGGAGGGCGAAGGCGTATCGGCCACCTCGCACCGCGTGGCGCAGCGCTTCGACCTGAGCCTGCAGCGCCAGGAGCACCACGACAACGAACAGCAGCACGGCTACTTCCTGCTCAAGCTGTTCCGCAACGTGATCTTCGCCGACAAGAACCTGGTGGCGCAATATGCCAGCCCTGCCAAGATCCGCATGCGCTATGCGGCTTTCTTCGGCGCGGTGGCATTGAGCGGCGCGCTGCTCGGCGGCTGGAGCTGGTCTTACATGGGCAATCGCCAACTGGTGGCGAATGTTCAGGCGGACCTGGATAAGGCGGTCAAGCTGCAGAAGCAGCGCCCCGACCTGGCGGCACGCCTGGAGGCGCTGGAAATCATGCAGGACCGTATCGAGCAGCTGGCGCGATTCCGCGACGACCGGCCGCTGTCGGTCAGCCTGGGCCTGTACCAGGGCGGCCTGCTCGAACGCAAGCTGCGCGAGGAATATTTTGCAGGCGTGCGTGAAGTCATGTTGAAGCCGGTCGGCCAATCGCTGGAAACCTTCCTCGCCGAGGTGAATGCCAACGCGGACCGCTTGCAGCCCCTGGTGCGCAATGCCGCAGCAGCGCCAGGCGCAACGGGTGCCGCCGTCGCTGCACCAGCGCCTGCGCCGGCAGCCGCGCAGGCTGCCCCGCAACAGTTCAAGGACGCCTCCCCGGAGAACGTGGAAGACGCATATAACGCATTGAAGGCTTACCTGATGCTGGGGGATAAATCCCGCGCCGAGGCGAGCCACCTGAACGACCAGCTGACGCGCTTCTGGCGCGTGTGGCTGGAATCGAACCGCGGCAGCATGCCACGCGAGCAGATGATCCGCAGCGCCGAGCGCCTGATCGGTTTCTACCTGTCCGAAATTAACGATCCCTCCTGGCCGCAGATCGAAAACCGCCTGGCCCTGGTGGACCAGTCGCGCAACACCTTGCGCGGCGTAGTGCGCGGCATGCCGGCGCGCGAGCGCGTGTATGCCGACGTGAAGGCGCGTGCCGCGACGCGCTTCCCTGCCATGACCGTGGCCCGTATCGTCGGTGAACAGGACCGTGAACTGGTGCTGGGCAGCTACTCGATCTCCGGCGCCTTCACGCGCGCCGCATGGGAAGGCTATGTGCGCGACGCCTTCAAGGAAGCTGCCAACCGCGAACTGCAAAGCGTCGACTGGGTGCTGAAAACCGCCACCCGCGACGACCTGACGCTGGAAGGCAGCCCGGAGCAAATCCAGAAAGCCCTGGTGGACGCCTACAAGAACGACTACGCCAAGGAATGGCAGAAATTCATGCAGGGCGTGGCCATCAAGGACCTGAGCGGCTTCGAGTCCGCCGCCGCGGCGATGAACCGCCTGGGCGATCCGCAATCCTCGCCAATCGCCAAACTGGTGAACACGGTTTACCAGGAAACCTCGTGGGACAACCCTTCCCTCCTGGATTCCGGCCTGCAGCGCGCCCAGCGCAGCATCGGCGACTGGTTCCGCGAAACCATCCTGCGCCAGAAACCGTCGCAAGTGAACATCAACCTGCCGACCAGCACGGCGCCGGGCGCACCGTTGCCGCTGGGCCCAGTCGGCCGCGAGTTCTCCGGCGTAGCGCAACTGGTGGTTGCCAAGGACAAGGATGCCTCGCTCATGCGCGGCTATATGGAAAGCCTGGCCAAGCTGCGCGCACGCTTCAACCAGATCCGCAACCAGGGCGACCCGGGTCCGGGGGCCAAGCAGCTGATGCAGCAGACGCTCGATGGCAGCGGCTCCGAACTGGCCGACGCCCTGCGCTATGTCGATGAGCAGATGTTGGTCGGCATGAACGACCAACAGAAGCAGGCGATCCGTCCACTGCTGGTGCGCCCGCTGATGCAAACCTTCGCCGTGATTGTGCAGCCGACCGAAACCGAGATCAACAAAGTGTGGGCCGCGCAAGTGCTGGAGCCGTTCCGCAAGGACCTGCAGACCAAGTACCCGTTCGCCGCAGAATCGCGCGTGGAAGCCAGCAACGCCGAGATCGGCCAGGTATTCGGTCCCGACGGCGCGGTCGCGAAATTCTTCAATACCACTATCGGCCCGCTGGTGGTGCGCCGCGGCGATTCCCTGAGCGCCAAGACCTGGGCCAATATGGGCATTACCCTGTCGCCCGCCGTGGCCAGCGCCTTCCCGGGCTGGATCGCACCGCTCAGTGCCAACGGCGTAGCCAACCAGGCCGCCAGCAGCGAGGAAGCGCAAACCCGCTTCGAGCTGCAGACCGTGGCCGTCACCGGCGTCAGCGAATACACGATCGAGATCGACGGACAGTCCGTGCGCTGGAAAGGCCAGCAGCAACCGTGGGTGCCGATGGTATGGCCAAACCCGCAGGGTGTTCCAGGTTCGCGCATTACCGCCTTCACGCCGGACGGCAGGAAAGTCGTGGTGCTGGAAGAACTGGGCCACTTCGGCCTGAAGAAAATGATCGATGCAGCCGAGCGCAAACGGCGCCCGGATGGCAGCTTTGAGTTGAACTGGACCAGCGGCGGCGTTACCGTTGCGGCCAACCTGCGATTGCTGCCGTCCGCTCCTGCGGCTCCTGCCGCAGCGCCGGCGCAAGCCAGCCAGGGCTTCCGCAAACTGCGCCTGCCGGAAACCGTGGTCGGTGAGCCGGCCGCCGTTTCTGCCGCAGCCACACCTGCCGTCGCGGCAGCGGGAGGTGCGCAATGATTCGCCCTGCAACCTCCAGCGCCGCCATCGGCTACTTCGGCAAAATCCCGAGCCGCGCAGATTTCGTAAAAGGCGGCAGCGACCCGAAAGTGTTGCAGGTACTGGACGACTGGCTGGCGCGCTCGATGGACATGCTGAGCACTGACGCACGCTGGAAGCTGACTTACGACGCAGTGCAGCCGCTGCACTTCGCCCTGTTCGGACCGCGCCGCCGCGCCGCCATCGCCGGCCATATTTCAGCCAGCAGCGACCAGTCCAGCCGCCGCTTCCCCTTCCTGATGGCCGGCAGCGTCGACGTCGACGAGCCTTCCGCCTTCGCCGCCAACAGCCCGCTGGTGTTGACCCGCCTGTGGAACCGCCTGGAAAACCTGAGCGGTGGCGTGCTCGGCGCGGAAGATGCCGCCGGGCCTTTGCAAGCCCTGAACGGCAACACCGTGGAGCTGGACCTGCGCGCCACCGCCTATGACGCCGCCTTTGCCGACTTCCTCGAACTGCAGACGATCGGCGGGCTGGATGCCATGCTGGCGCAAGCCGGTTTCGGTGGCAGCGTGCGGCAAGTGCTGTTGGCCCTCGGCATGCTGCTGCAGCCGGTCATGGCGAGCAGTTCGAGCCGGCTGGAGAAAAGCCTGGTCCTGCCCTTGCCGACCGACCCGATGTACCGCTACCTGGTGGCGGCATTCTGGATGCACGTGGTGACGCCGTTCCTGGCGCGCGCCGACTTCGAACTGTCGCTGTTCGTGACGCGTCTCGACGGCAAGCCGGTGCTGGTGCTGGGTTTCAGCGGCGCTTCGCCGCAGACCCTGCTGGGCATCATGGACCCGCGCGTCGGCGAGGACCACCACATCAGCTTTGACCACGTCGACTGGGTCGAAGACCAGGTCAACGAAGACTATGCGATACAGAAGGTATCGGCCTATCTCGACCAGCCCGGCCTTTCCCTGAAATCCGCGCGCGACTCGCTGCGCACTTCCTTTATCGGAAACTGATATGCGTTACCTTCCACTCCTCCTGCTGTGCGCCGCCGCTGCGGCGCATGCGCAAATGCCGGGACAGATTGTTGCCAGCGGCACCGTAGCCGACGAGGCGAGCAAAACCGCCGTCCTGTCCCGGCTGCGCGAGGTCTATGGTGCCGACAAGGTGCTGGACCAGATCACCATCGGCCAGGTCACCACGCCGGCCAACTGGAGCAGCAATGTGCAAAAACTGATCACGCCGGAGCTGAAACAGGTCAGTAAAGGCACCCTCAAGATCGACGGCACAACTGTCAGCGTGCGCGGCGAAGTCGCCAACGAAGCGACGCGCCAGCGCATAGCAAGCGACTTTGCGACCAGCCTGAATCCGACTTACACCGTGACAAACGGCCTGCGCGTGTCGGCCGCCGACCAGGGCGTGCTGGACCGCACCCTGGCCAACCGCATCGTCGAATTCGAAAGCGGGCAGGCCGTGCTGACGCCGACGGGCAAGTCCATCCTCGATGAAATGAGCGCCGCCATGCTTAAGCTGAAGGGACAGAAGTTCGAAATCATCGGCCACACCGACAACGTCGGGCTGCGCGCCAGCAACCAGAACCTGTCGCAGGCGCGTGCCGAAGCGGTGCGCAACTACCTGGCCGGCAAGGGCATTCCCGCCGAGACCCTGGTGGCGTCGGGCCAGGGTCCGGACCGTCCTATCGCCAGCAACGACACCGTTGAAGGCCGCGCACGCAACCGCCGCATCGAATTCCGCATGGCGCAATAATCAAGGAGCACATGATGTTTAACGCAGAAACCCTGCTGGCGCCAATCTCGCCGGCACAACCGGCCGGCGCCGACCTGTCGTTCTCCAGCGACTTCGACGCCATCGCGCAGGCGCGCCGTTTCGACGACCCTTCGCTGGAGCAGGGCGAATGGGTGACGGAGCTGAAAGAGGCCGACTGGGCTTTCGTGGTGTCGCGCTGCTGCACGCTGCTGGGCGAAAAGAGCAAGGACTTGCGCGTGGCCGTGTGGCTGGCGGAAGCGGCCGCCAAACAGCACCGTATGCAAGGCCTGGGCGAAGCATTCCGCCTGCTGGCGGGCCTGTGCCGCGAATTCTGGGACAAGGGCTTGTATCCGGAGCCGGATGGCGACGACATGGAGCAGCGCATCGGCAACCTGGCTTGGATCCTGGGCCGCACTCCTGCCCTGCTGCGCGAAATGCCGCTGACCGAAGGACAAGGCACGGCGTTTTCCGCCATCGACTTCGAAATGGCGCGCAAGCAGGCCAGCCTGCCCGACCATGCACGCAACCCGGATTGGCCGAAGCTGGCCGATATGGAAACGGCGCGCTCGCGCAATTCGCCGCGCTTCCGCGAGCAATTCGCCACCGATGCCCGCTATTGCATGGATGCCTTGCGCGAACTGGAACAGGCGGCCGACGAATGCCTGGGCAACGACAGCCCCGGTTTCGCCGCGGCGCGTGAAGCGGTGCAGGCGATGATCGATGCCATGCCGTCGCATGCCGGCCTGCCGGCAACCGTCAATACGCCGCTCGGAACGGCGCCGGCGGGTGAGCAGATCATCATTGCGCAGCCGGCGGGCGGCGGCGTGACCGGCCACCACCAGGCGAGCGGCCCGGTCAACTCGCGCGCACAGGCGATCGCGCAACTGCGCGAGATCGCCAGCTTCTTCCGCCGTACCGAACCGCACAGCCCTGTCTCGTATTTTGCCGACAAGGCCGCCGATGCGGGCGAGCAAGACTTGCATACCTGGCTGCGCAGCGTCGTCAAAGACGCCGGCTCCTTGCAGCACATCGAGGAGATGCTGGGCATCCCCCCGACTAACTAGCGTACGCCTGCATCGCCAGGAATTGGCGAGCATACCTGCTCCGCTGGTGAAGGAGGGTCAGACCCTTGGGTCTGACCCTGGTTTACCGGGTTTACGGATCAGAAGAGAAAATACTACGGTTCCCGGTACCGCAAAAGACATAAACTAAACGACGCTGTAGCTGAAATTTCCCTGCTGGTCGGCCGCCACTTCGATGCGGCCGATCGCACTTCCCTCCGCCATCTTCGCCAGCACCGCTTCAGCAATTTCAGGCAGCAGCGTACCATTCAGGATGTTGTCCACGTTGCGTGCGCCGGAATCGACTTCCGTGCACCGCGCCAGCACCGCTTCGACCAGCGTGTCGTCGTAGTGGAAGTCCGCCTTGTGGTTGACAGCTACGCGCTGGCCGATGCGGTCCAGCTTCAGGCTGATGATGCTGGCCAGGACGTCGTCGCCCAGCGGGTAGTATGGCACCACTTTCAGGCGGCCCAGGAAGGCAGGCTTGAAAGCTTTTACCAGTTGCGGGCGGATCAACGCTTCCAGCTCTTCCGGCGACGGCATTTCTTCGGGCTCCTTGTTCAGGCAGGCCTGCATCATCGTGGACGACCCGACGTTCGAGGTCAGGATGATGATGGTGTTGCGGAAGTCGATTTCGCGGCCTTCGGCATCGTCCATCACGCCCTTGTCGAAGACCTGGAAGAACAGCTCCAGCACGTCCGGGTGGGCTTTTTCCACTTCGTCCAGCAACACCACGCTGTACGGGTTGCGGCGCACCGCTTCGGTCAGGACGCCGCCTTCGCCGTAGCCGACGTAGCCCGGAGGCGAGCCTTTCAGGCCCGAGACGCTGTGCGCCTCCTGGTATTCGCTCATATTGATGGTGACCATCTTGCGTTCGCCGCCATACAGCGCGTCGGCCAGCGCCAGCGCGGTCTCGGTCTTGCCGATGCCGGATGGGCCGACGAACAGGAATACGCCTTTGGGCTTGTTCGGGTCGTCCAGGTTGGCACGCGCGGTACGGACGCGCTGCGCGACGGCTTCAATTGCGTGCGGCTGGCCGATCACGCGTTCTTCCAGCGCAGGGCGCAGTTTCAGCACGGCCTGGATTTCGTCTTTTACCATCTTGCCGAGGGGGATGCCGGTCCAGCCAGCGACGATTTCCGCCACGACGTTGCCGTCCACCTGCACCGGCACCATCGGCGCCTCGCCCTGCAGCGCGCGGAGCTCCTTGAGCAGCGCCTGGATGTCGTGCACCTGGCTGGCCTCGCCACCCTGCTCCAGGCCGGCGCGCGCTTCGCCGATCTGCGCCGCCAGTGCTTTCTCCTGCTCCCAGCGCGCCTGCAGTGCTTCCAGCTCGCCTTGCGCCGCGGCGCGGGCTTCGGCCAGCTCCTGCAATCGTTCACCATGCGCGCCGCCCGCCGCCTGTTCGCGCTCCAGCGCGCCCGTCTCGGCAGCCATGCGCTCCAGGCGGCGCTGCAGCGATTCGATCAGGGCCGGGGTTGCGCTCTGCCCCAGCGCGACCTTGGCGCAGGCGGTATCGAGGACGCTGATCGCCTTGTCCGGCAGCTGGCGTCCCATGATGTAGCGATGCGACAGGCGTACCGCCTCGGTGATCGCTTCGTCGAAGATACGCACGTTGAAATGCTGTTCCATCAGCGGAGCCATGCCGCGCAGCATGGCGCAGGCCAGCTCCTCGCTCGGCTCTTCCACCTTGATCACCTGGAAGCGCCGCGCCAGCGCCGCATCCTTCTCAAAGTACTTCTTGTATTCGCCCCAGGTCGTGGCGGCGATGGTGCGCAATTCGCCGCGTGCCAGGGCAGGCTTGAGCAGGTTGGCCGCATCGTTCTGGCCGGCCTGGCCGCCGGCGCCAATCATGGTGTGCGCCTCGTCGATGAACAGGATGATCGGCGTCGGGCTGCGGCGCACTTCATCGATGACGTTCTTCAGGCGGTTCTCGAACTCGCCCTTGACGCTGGCGCCAGCCTGCAGCAGGCCCATATCAAGCGTATGGATCGCCACGCCCTTCAGCACGTCCGGCACGTCGCCCTGCGCAATGCGCAAGGCCAGGCCTTCGACCACTGCCGTCTTGCCGACTCCGGCCTCGCCGGTCAGGATCGGGTTGTTCTGGCGGCGGCGCATCAGGATATCGATGGCCTGGCGGATTTCGGCATCGCGCCCGATGACAGGATCGACCTTGCCGGCACGCGCGCGTTCGGTCAGGTTGGTGGTGAACTGGTCCAGCGCCGGCGTTTTGCCGGCCGGCTGCTGCATCTCGCCTACGGGATCGCCGCCCAGCGCACTGTCGCCCCCCGCCGCCGCGGCCCGGGTAGCGGCTGCCGCTTCGGCTTCCTCCGAATTGGCTGCCAACTTGTCCAGGTGGTGCTTGATGTCGTCCGCCTGGAAGCGATGGAACAGCGGCGAGCTGCGGTAAGCAAGCTGCGACAGCTCAGCATCGGTCAGCATTGCCTGCAGCAGGTGCCCGCTGCGGATAAAGACCTGCTGGCCCGCCTGCAGGTCGAGCGAGGCAATCAGCCAGGCATGCTCGAACAATTTTGGCAGGCGCGCAGAAAACACCGGCGTGCGCGCATTGCCGCTGCGGAAGCGCGCAATCTCCGCCTGCAGGTCGGACTGCAAGCGGCTGGTATCAACCTCAAAGTGACGTGCCAGCTGCACCATGTCGCTGCGCGGATTTTCCAGCAGCGCAAGCAGCAGGTGCTCCTGGTCTACCTCATACTGGCCCAGGCCGACGCAAATGCTGGCGGCGCGGGTAGCCGCGTTGCGGCAAGTGTCGTTCAGTTTTCCGATCAGGGTTTTCAGGTTGATGCTCATCGAGCTTTTCCTTATGCAGTTAATCCGTGAATGAAGTAGCGGACGTCGGCGCGGTCTTCTCCTGCGCTGTCGCCCGGCATGAAACTGTCCCAGCCCAGGCGCGCGCCGGCGCCGAGCGAAGCGCCGGCGACGTCCTCGGCGCGCAGCATCAGGCAGATTTCGTATTCCAGCGAAACGCCGGTGAACATTGTCAGCAGCTTGTCCAGCGCCAGCGCCGCACTGCCTCCCGGCAGGAAGGCGTCGAAATCCGTGCGCCGCAAAGGCCCGATGGTCAGGCGCATACGCAAATCGCGCTGCCAGACCCGTGAACCGATCATCGCGGTGGCGCCCAATTGGGCCTGCGCACCGCCCAGCATGGTCTGCTGCTGTCCAGGCACCTCGCACCAGCAGCCGACAAATTGCGTCGCTTCGATCGGTACCCGGAAGTATTCGCCCAGCACGCGCGCCATGGTGCTTGCCGATGCCGGACGTTGGCGCAGCGCAGCCGAAAAATACGCCAGCGACTCGTCGCGCACCGCACCGGAATGCGCGCCCGCCGCGCCGCCACCAAGCCTTTGCGTCAGGCCCTTGCTGCCTAGCCCGCCCAGCGCCAGCAGCAACGGCAGGAAGCGGTCCTGCCCGTCCACCTGGTATTTCAGCTCCAGGCGGTACTTGCGCCAGGCCTCGTAGAACAGCGACAGAGAGCGCGTCGAAAACGCGTCGAGGAAAGCGCGCGGGCCTTCGTCCTTCTCGTAAAGCTGATGGGCAGCGATCGATTCCGTGTAGTGCGCAGGCAAGGCGCCGGCGCTGCCCAGGAAGCCCATGAAATTGGGCGTCATGCGCAGGTAGCGCAGTTGCTTTCCGTGCAGCGCCTCGGCCAGCGCCGGCGCCGTCGGCAGGATTTCCCGCGGCTCGGGGCGCAGCGAGTCAAGCTGGCTCGCTGGGAAGCGCAGCGTCAGCGAATTCTGGAAGCGCATGAAGTTCGCAATCGCGCCCTCCTGCGCCACCCCGTTGCGGCGCAGCCAAAGCTCCACCATCCGCACCGCCTGGAAGAACTGGAAGCGGAACGGCTCGGCGAACAGACGCTCGATTACAGCAGGCTCAAATCGCCGCTTCGCGGTGTGCATCGCAGCAGCTCCTCTCCAGACTTCGCGGCCACCACGACCAGTTGCGTAAAGCTGTTGGCATGGACGTACAGCCCCAGGAAGCGCTCGATCACCTGGGCAAAGGCATGGATGCCGCTGCCGACAAAGGCTTCCTCATCGACCGACAGCCGCACCTCCATGCCGCGCACCACGCAAGCGAACGGATTGCCCGCCAGCCAGGCGTTGGCCGGCTTGTACGCCACCGCTTCCAGGCCGCGGATCTGGCGCTGGGTCGCCGCGGAACGCGGCAAGTCGTACAGCGCCAGCATTTCCTGGAACGCCTCCAGCCCGCCGCCGGACAGCGACAAGTGGTTCAGCGACAGGTGCGACACCAGCCGCCAGTGCGCGCCATGCCCGCGCTCGAAGCGCTGCGAGGGAGTTGGCTTGCGCAGGAAGGTAATGCTGCGCACGCTGGAACCGCCTTCCAGGAACAAATCCCCGCCGCGCATGCCATAGGATAGCGATGCAGGCAGGTCGCGGTTGGTGCAAGTCAGCTGCAGGCTCAGCGTGTCCGTTTCCACCGCCGCCGGGTCGAAGTCGATGTCGACAATCGTGATCTCGGTTTCATAGCCAGGGCTTTTCTGCGCCATCTGTTCATCGCGCCGCATCACCCAATAGTGGCCGTGCTTCTCCGGCGTTTCGCCGTGGCGCAGCGAATAGAAGGGCCGGAACTCCACGATCGACTCGCCCTGCGGCGTCTGGCGCACCATGCGCACCGCATCGATGGCATATACCTCGTAGGCATAGGCTCGGCGCGCATCGGCCAGCACGGGGTAGCTGGCGGCAGTATGCGTGATGCGGATCGGCTCCCCGCGCTGGCGGAACAGGTTGACCACCGGCGTGCAGCCCAGCAGGAGATTGTTGGTCGACAGCGTGGACAGCATGCGCGCCGCATGAGTGTCCGGACGGAGGCCCGTCATGGCAATGTGCAAAGTCAACCGCTTGCAGCCGGTCGGCAGCAGCGCGCACAAGGCCGCCAGGTCGATGTCGAAGAAATTGAACTTTTCAGGGAAGCAGAAATACTCCGTCAGCAGGCGGTAGGCCTGGTGCGAGCGCGCTGAAAAGTCGATCAGCGCATCCTCTTCCTCAAAGCCGGCGGCGGCAACGGGAATGCGCGCCAACGGCAGCCAGCGGCCATTGCCGTCGCACTCGACCCAGGCTTTCGCGCTGCGCATGAACAGCGCATCGCGCAGCGCGGCGCAGAACGAGGGCTCGCCGTCGATGAAGACGCGCAGGCTGGAAACGCCCATCGCCGGCAGGCCAATCTGCTCGGACAGGGAATCAATGGTGATCGCCAGGCCGGCTCCGGCGCCCGGCGGCAGCTGCACCGCTTCCGGCGCCGCCAGCGCGGCAGTGAACGAGGCGCGGCTCAGCTCCAGCGGCGCAATCGTCACAGGATAGGACGTGCGGAAGGTACACGCCACGCCGTTGACCGGCCGCGTGTTCAGCACCGTGCCGCGCGCGATCTCGCTGGCCGACGTCAATTGCGCAGCCGTTGCGGCGTAATCCATGCGCGCGATCGAGCACGAAGGGAACGGCCGCAGGTAATGCGGATAAAGCACTTCGAACAGTGCTTCGGTGAATTCGGGATAATCGTCGTCCAGCCGCTTCGACACGCGCGAATTCAGCAGCGCGAAGGACTGGATCATGCGTTCGATATGCGGGTCTTCGCATACCTCGCCGCCAATCAGCAGACGGCCGGCAATCTTGGGATAGCGCTCGGCGAACTCGCGCGCATAGCGCCGCAGGAAACCCAGTTCGCGCTCGTAATACGGCAGTAACTCTTCCAAATCAAGCTCCCGGCACAGCGCGGCGTGCCTTGCTAATCGTGTAATGCAGGCTGGATGGCTGCAGCACCGCGTCGAAATTGACCGGTTCCTGTGCCGCATGCAGCACCAGCAGCGCCGTAATGGCGAAATTCAAGCGGTCGATGCCGCCCTCTTGCACTTCCAGCGAAGCCCGTACATTGCGCAGGCGCGGCTCGTGCCGCGCAATGGCGCGCTCCAGGCCCTGGCAGATGGCAGCGCGGTCGTCCGGGCTCGCCAGCGACATGCCGGCGAAATCGTTCAGCCCATAGCTGACGATGGAGCGGCCGCACTCCGGAAAGCGCTTGAGCAGATGCTCGGGGATGACGGTACGGGTATTCAGCAGCGCTTCCAGGTCGCGTGCGACGGAATCTTTCATCTCATCGAGCGACATCCTGTAGACCGCCGCACTGCTACCGGCTTCGCCGGGCTGCAGCAGCCGGTCCATCAGGCCCGGCGCGAATCCCCTCACCGTCATCTGGTCCCCGCTTAGGCTACCTTGTTGGAGGCCAGGTCCCAGCCGCCGGAGGTGTTACCGCCGGAGCCGCCGCCCACTTTCTGCTGGGTGTACTTCCACTTCACTTTGGAGTACTTCAGCGCCACGTCTTCGGCCAGGATATCGCCTGGCTTGACTTCCGGAGCGACGCTGGAGATCAGCACGTTTTCCAGTTCGATTTCGAAGTACTTGACGCGGTCGCCCTGGCCATCAGCGCGCATGAACTCCAGCTTTGCTTTCGGCAGGGTTTTGCCGGAGGAGCAATTCTGCAGCAGCAGCGGCGAGGCCAGGTCGGCCAGCTTGGAAACTACGATATCGCGGTGCTCGGTGCGTTCCGCGGTGTGGCCGCCGCCGGTCGATGCGGTGGCCGACTTAGGCTGCAGGACTTCCCACTGGACGGACTTGACTTCGATCCAGTCCTTGTGGGCGGTATCGGTGGACTCGCCTTTGATACCGTCGATTTGCAGATAAACGTCGATTGCCATGGTGTTCCTTTCTGTTTCAGTGAAAAAAAATAAAAATCAAGACTTGGTCGATTGCGGCAGCTCCGCGACCAAACGGAGTGAAACGGAGAGCTCGTCGAGCTGGAAATGCGGACGCAGGAAGGACACGGCGCGGTACACGCCAGGACGGCCTGGCACTTCGGACACTTGCACGCTTGCTTCACGCAGCGGGAACTGCGCTTTCTGTTCCTGGCTGGCGTTATCGTCCAGCAGCACGTACTGCGTCAGCCAGCGGTTCAGGTAATCCTCGACGTTGGAAGCAGCGGCGAAGCTGCCGATCTTGTCGCGCATCATGGCCTTCATGTAGTGGGCGATGCGCGACACGGCGAAGATGTACTGCAGCTGGGCCGACAGCACGGCATTGGCGTTGGCTGCGTCGGTGTTGTACTTGCGGGCCTTCTGCGTGGACTGCGCGCCGAAGAAGGCCGCGTAGTCGGTATTTTTGCAGTGCACCAGGGAGATGAAGCCAAGGTCGCTCAGCTCCTTCTCGCGGCGGTCGGTGATGGCGATCTCGGTCGGGCACTTCAGCGCCACTTCGCCTTCGTCGGTCTTGAAGGTGTGGGTCGGCAGGTCTTCCACCAGGCCGCCGCCTTCCACGCCGCGGATCGCAGCGCACCAGCCGAAGTCCTCGAACGCGCGCGTCAAGCGCACGCCGAAGGCATAGGCTGCGTTGCACCACAGGTATTTCTGGTGGTCGGTGCCGTCCACGTCTTCCACGAAGTTGAACCCTTCCACCGTGGCGCCGTCGGCCGGGTTGAACGGCAGGCGGCCCAGGAAGCGCGGCAGGGTCAGGCCGACGTAGCGCGAATCTTCCGACTCGCGGAAGGATTTCCACTTGGCGTATTCCACGGTGTCGAACACTTTCGACAGGTCGCGCGGCTTGCCCAGGTCGGCGTAGCTTTCCAGGCCGAACAGCTCGGGCGAGGCAGCGCTGATGAACGGCGCGTGGGCAGCAGCCGCCACGTGCGACATCTGCTCGATGAAGTACATGTCTTCCGGCTGGCGGGTGAATTCGAAGTCGCCGATCAGGGCGCCGAATGGCGCGCCGCCGAAGGTGCCGAATTCCTCCTCGTACACCTTGCGGAACATGGCGCTCTGGTCGAATTCCAGCGCGCCCTGGAAGTCCTTGACCAGCTCTTTCTTGGTCGCGTTCAGCAGCTTGATTTTCAGGCCGGTGCCGGTGGCACTGTTCTTCACCAGGTAATTCAGGCCGGTCCAGCTGGATTCCAGCTTCTGGAATTCCGGCGCGTGCATGATGGCCGACAGCTGCGCGGAAATCAGGCGGTCCAGCTCCGCCACGCGGGCGTCGATGGTGGCAGCCAGGTTGTCCGACACCACCACGGTGCCGGCCATGACCTGCTGCGCCAGTTCGGAAATGATGTCGCGCGCGCGGGCGTGCTCGGTGGTCGACTTGGCGACCTTGCTTTGCTCGACGATCTGGTCAAGCAGGGTGTGTTCCGCGGTGGCCAGCGCACCGCCGGCGTTCAGTTGGGCCGACATCTCATTCTCCTTTTTCTGGCTTCTGGCCCAATTCGGCCAGTTTTTCGGTGCTGCGCAGCACGTCGTTCAGCAGGTCTTCCAGCTTGTCGTTGCCGGCCAGCTTGTTGCGCAGGTCGGCCAGCTTGTTGCGCGCTTCCAGCAGCTGGCGCAGCGGCTCCACCTGCTGCACCACCGACTCCGGGCGGAAGTCCGACATGGCCTTGAATTTCAGGTCGACGCCAAACTGGCCTTCGCCGCCCAGCTCATTGGGCACACGGAAAGTAGCGCGCGGCTCCACGCCCTTCAGCACTTCGTCGAAGTTGTCGCGGTCGATGTTGACGAACTTGCGCTCCTTCAGGCGCTTCTGCTCCACCTCCGAATTGCCGCCGAAATCGCCGACGACGCCCATCACAAAGGGCAGCTCCTTGTTTTCGATCGCGTCGCCGATCTCCACGTCATAGGTCATCTGGACCCGTGGCGGACGGATTTTCTGCAGGCGCTTCTGGACGCTTTCGCTCTTGGACATGGCTTCTCCTTGTTTGAACTGGTGGGTTATTTCAGCGCGCCGAATGGGTCGGCGCTGGGGGTGGATGCTTTCGGCGCTGCTGGTGCGGCAGCCGGCTTGCGGGTTGCTGCAGTGCGAACCGGCTTGGCTGGCTTATCCGCCGCGGGTGGTACCAGCACGGTTTCGCCCAGGCTCTCGCGCAGCAGCTTGGCCAGGTCCTGCGATTCGGTGCGGATGGAGCCGGACAGGTTGTTCTGGCGGCTCAGGTCTGCCAGCGCGCGGGTCGACAGGCGCAGGCCGGAAATGGCGATGATGCTGTTGGCCAGCTGGTCGGACGGATCGCGCACCAGGATCTCCTGCGCGCTCACGATCGCCTCGCCATACTGCCCTGCGTCATAACGGGACTGGGCGATGTTCACCCATGGCTGTTTGTCGGCCGGATAGGCCTGTGCGGTTTCCTTCCACAGCGTGATCGCCTGTTCCTGCTTGCCTGCAGCCTTGGCTTCGCTGGCCTTGGCCAGCAGGTCCTCCAGCTTCGGCTTGGCCGGAACCTCAGCGACCTTGGGGGCGCTCATGCTGGAGCAAGCGGAGATCGAAGCAGCGAATGCTGCAACGCACAAAATACGGGAGATAACAGTGATTTTCTTCATAACTAACCTCGTAGGACGGACAAATAGCTTTTTTGCAATAATTGCATCGGACGAACGTTAGCAGAAAAAAAATATTACCCACGCACAATTGAATCTCTCCAAAATTCACACCCCCGCGCACGATTGAGCCTTTAAGTACAAGGTTTTCGCGAAAGTGTTATTGTTCTGGCACTTACCAGAAAACAATTGTCAGAAGGATCACAGATGGCCAGCAAGGTGTTATGGGGCGAGGGTTTGTTCCTGCGCCCTCAGCATTTCCAGCAGCAAGACCGCTACCATGAGCACCGTGTGCATCGCAGCGTAAAAGCCGTGCATCCCTACGCCTGGGGCGTGGACCGGCTGGCGATCGACATGGAGGCGCTGGCACACAACACGCTGCGCCTGCTCGAACTTTCACTGGTTCTGCCGGATGGGGAATTGATCGAAGCGCCGGGCAGCGACAACCTGCCGGAAGCTATCGACCTTGGCCAGCTGGCCCAATCCCAGCACAGCGTGACGTGGTATGCCGCCCTGCCCGTGTTCAAGCATTTCGGCGGCAATTTCGCGCAAGCCGGCCAGCCGGCCAATGGCGCCCGCTTTGCGCAGGCGAACATCGACACGCCCGACCTGTACACCCAGGCCGCGCAAGCCGAACTGGCCTACCTGAAGAAAACCCTGCGTCTGGTATCGGACGCCGATCCGCGCGAAGGCTATGTGTGCCTGCCGCTGCTGCGCTTGCGCCGCCTGTCCACGGGCGGCTTCGAACTCGATCCCGGCTTCGTGCCGCCCAGCCTGACCATCCGCACCGCGCAGCCCCTGTTCCTGCAGCTGCGCCGCCTGCTCGACGCGCTGCAGGCCAAGGTCAACGCGCTGTACGGCCACCACCGCGAGCCAAGCCGCAACGTGATCGAATTCCGTAGCGGCGACATGTCGACCTTCTGGCTGCTGCATACCGCCAGCACGGCCTTTGCATCGCTGTCGCACTACTACCATAACCCCGAACTGCATCCGGAACGCCTGTACGAACAGTTGCTGTCGCTCGCCGGCGCGCTGATGACGTACTCGCGCAGCTGGTCGCTGTCGGACCTGCCGCCCTATCGCCACGACGACCCAGGTCCCGCCTTTGCGCAGCTGTACATGATCGTGCGCGAACTGCTCGACACCGTGATCTCGTCGCGCTATTTCGCCATCGCCCTGACGCAGCCGAAACCGGCGCACCACCGCGGCATGCTCGATTCCGGCAAGATCAGCGCAGACACCACCTTCTACCTGGCCGTTGGCGCCGACATGCCGGCGGTCGAGCTGGTGGACGTGGTCCCGCTGCGCTTCAAGGTTGGTGCGCCGGACGACGTGGAAAAACTGGTGCTGTCGGCCATGCCGGGTGTGCGCCTGACGCATGCGCCGCAAGTGCCCGCCGCCGTGCCGGTGCGCCCCGACACCTGCTACTTCACGCTGGACGCCAAAGGCCCGCTGTACGAACGCATGCTGCAGGCCCAGTCCATCGAAATCTACGCGCCGTCCGGCATGCGCGAATTGCGACTCGAATTGATTGCTGTGAACTCCTGAACCAGAGCAGAACATGAATACCATCGCCCCGCCTTCCCTGATCGCCGAAACCGCCGCCGCGCCGGCTGCCAATGCAACGTTGCTGGACCTGATGTACGACGGCTTCTATGCCCTGTTCATGCTGAAGAACGGCAGCGCACCGCAGGACCACGCAGAATTCCAGTCGCGCATGACGCGCTTCCTCGACGATTTCGGGCGCAACGCGCGCAAGAAAGGCGCCTCCGCCGACGACATCGACGCTTCGAAGTACGCCTTCTGCGCCGCGGTGGACGAGATCATCCTGCGCTCCCATTTTGCCATCCGCGATGCGTGGGAACTGAGGCCGCTGCAATTGACGCTGTTCGGCGACCAGCTGGCAGGCGAAAACTTCTTCAACCGCCTGGACGCGCTGCGCACCCGCAGCAGCGAGCACATTGAAGCGCTCGAAGTTTTCCATATGTGCCTGCTGCTGGGATTCCAGGGCCGCTACATCCTGGAAGGTTCGGAGAAACTGGGCTACCTGACCAGCCGACTGGGTGACGAAATCGCCCACATGAAAGGCCGCCGGCCCGGCTTCGCCCCCCACGCCGAGCGTCCCGACCAGGTGATGCACAAGCTGCGCAGCGATCTTCCGCTATGGGTGCTGTGCTCCGTGTTCGCACTGATTTCCGCGCTGGCGTACATTGGCCTGCGTACCTCGCTGTCCCATCATACCGAGCAGCAAGTGAGCGCGTATAACGACGTGGTGCGCATGGCGCCGCGCCAGGCCAACATCACCATTACGCTGCCGTGATGCGCTCGTTGTTTGGGACAGGCCTGAGCCAGCATGGCCGCCTGTTGACGCTCTCCAGCGCGCAGCAATCCGGCCTGCCGGAAAGCCTGATGGCGGAACGCATGATTGGCCGCGAAGGGGTGAATGAGCTGTTCCGCTTCGACGTCGATGCACTCAGCACCTCCAGCAGCCTCGAACTGGGCAGCTTCATTGGCGAAGAGCTCACCGTCCGCCTCTTGCAGCCGGACGGCAGCATGCGCTCGTGGCATGGCCTGTGCACGCAAGCGAGCTGGCTCGGCGCTGACGGCGGCGTAGCGCGCTACCGCCTGCGGCTGGAGCCGGCACTTGCCCTGCTGCGTCTGCGCCGCGATAACTACATCTTCCAGGACAAGTCCGTGCGCGACATCGCGCAGGAATTGCTGGCCGATTACCCGCAAGTGCGGTTCGAATTCGACACCACGCAGGAATTGGCGCCGCGCGCCACCTGCACCCAGTACCGCGAAAGCGATTTCGAATTCCTGTGCCGCATCCTCGCGTCCGAAGGCCTGAACTGGCGCTTCGAGCACGACCAGGACGAACTAGCCGCGCAAGACGGCCATTCACGCCACCGCGTCATCGTCTTCGACAGCCAGGCCAAGCGGCCCGCCGTGCAAGGCCTGCGTTTTCACGGCGTACGCGCCACAGAGCGTGACGATTCTATCGACCAGTTCTCCGCCCGCCGTGCCGTCGCGCCGAATGCGATCAGTATTGCGAGCTGGGACCCGGCGCAAGTAGCGGCGCCCGCAGCCGAACAGGCGAGCAGCCTTGACGCAGGCGAGCTGCCGTCCATGTCCATCTACGACGGCAGCGAAGAGCGCAGCTACACCGAAAGCGGGTCTGCCGATGTCCACAGCCTGCTGATGCTGCAGGCTGCCGAACTGGCGAACAAACAATTCACCGGCGAAGGCTCCGCGCGCCGTCTGGCGGCAGGCAGCAATTTCGTATTGACCGGCCACGAACGGTTCGACGACGACGAATTCACCACGCTGTGGGTCGAGCATGAGGCCCGCAACAACTTCACGCCGGCGCTGAAAGCCGGCCCCGGCGTCGCGCCAGGAACCTACCGCAACCGTTTCGCTTGCGTGCGCGCCGCCGTGCCCTTGGTGCCGCCACTCACCGCCTTGCGCACACGGGGCGCCACGCTCGGAGCCCAGACCGCACTGGTTGTCGGCCTGCCGGACGCCTCCAACACGACGCAGCGCGGCCAGCAGATCCGTATCCAATTCCCCTGGCAGCGCGGCGCAGGCGCCAATCCCGGCGGCATTCAGCACAACACCGAAGCGGAAGGCAATGCGCCCGGCGACGACAGCTCCGGCACCTGGGTACGCGTGGCGGAAGCGCTGGCCGGCCCGAATTTCGGCAGCCAGTTCACGCCGCGCATCGGCACCGAGGTGCTGGTGGACTTCATCGAAGGCGATATCGACCGCCCGATCGTCGTGTCCCAGCTCTACACCGGCAGCGACATGCCGCCCTTCTCCGCGGGCGCCGGCTCCGGCGCCAACCACGCCGGCGTGATCTCCGGGATTCACAGCCACAGCCTGGATGGCGGCGGCTATAACCAATGGGTGCTGGACGACACCACCCAGCAGCTGCGTATGCGCCTTGCCAGCAGCACGGCCGCCAGCCAGCTCAATCTCGGCCACATCGTGCAGCAGGCGCCCGATTCCGCCATGCGCGGCGCTCATCGCGGCACCGGTTTCGAACTGCGCACCGACGCCTGGGCCGTACTGCGCTCCGGCGAAGGCCTGTTGCTGACGACCAGCCGCCGCGGCGCGCAAGGCAGCGGCATCGCCTCCACCCAACTGGAAGCGGACGACGCCATCGAACGCCTGCGTGCCGCTCAGAAATTGGCCGAAGGGTTGGCCAAACCCGCAGCGCAGCAGCACGCCCTGTACAGTGCCGACGCGATCAAGGCCCAGCAAGACCTGCTCAAGCAGCTCGACCCGAAGCAGGAAGGCAAATACGACGGCGCTGTCAACGGCCATGCCGCGCAACGCGCTCAATCCGGCGCGCGCGACCTTGATCCAGCCAAGCCCGTCGAACGCTTCGGCGGCGCCATCGCCTTGATCGACAGCGCGGACAGCATCAACCTCGCCACTCCCGCTTCCACCCTGCTCTTCGCCGGCGAACAACTGCACTGGACCAGTGGCTCCGACTTGCACCTGGCTGCCGCCGCCAGCTATTCCAGCGTCGCAGCCAACGCTGCCACCCTGTTCGCACGCGAAGGCGGCATCAAGGCCATCGCCGGCAACGGCGACGTGACGCTGCAAGCCAATACCGGTGAACTGGAAATCCTGGCGGACAAGGAGGTGGTGGTCCTGTCGGTCAACGACGGCATCGAGATCAAGGCCAACAAAAAGATCGTCCTGCACGCAGGCCAATCTTCGATCGTGCTCGAAGGCGGCAACATTGCTTTCGCCTGCCCGGGCAACTTCACAGTGAAATCCGCTAAACACGATTTCCAGGGCGCGGCTAACGTTGGCGCGGTGCTGGAGCACCTTCCCAATGGTTCGATTTCCCCGCCTGACGCCTTCAAGTCGGAAGCCGGCCCCCATAGCTTGCGCTTTGCATTTGCTGGCTTCGACTCTATCGTGGAAAGGATGGGGGTTGTCGGAAAACCCTATCGAATCGAAGATGCAAAGGGAACACTGCTATCCCAGGGGGTTATTGGCGAAGACGGTCGCCTCCCGCGACATGACTTCGTGGGCCAGCACGACCTGAGGCTTGAACTCGGCACCGATGAATGGCGCCGCTACGCGGTTCAGAATGAAGATACGACCGAACTCGATGCGATAGAGGAATATGAACAGGTTGATGATCCGTACTATGGTCGACTAAGTCACGGTTCGGATGCATTGCACCTGCCCAGTTCACTTCTGGCGACATTGATTGAGAACCCACAAGAAGAGGAATAGTTTTTAATGTTTTCGAAGAAAATTAGCCCGGCATTGCTTGCCATCGTGCTGGCCATAGCGGCTGGGAACCCTGCGTCAGCTCTGGCAAAATCCTCTGCCGCCCAAATCATCCCGTCGACAAAGCAAGGCATACAGAAGTTTCCCCAATACGGGGGTAGCCTTATTTTGATCGCGGGCAGCTACCAGGACGTCACAACTTATTACCGCACTCTCACCTTCTACTTCAATGACAAAGAAGGGGGCGCGTGGAATCACGTCCCAATTTACGATGTTGAAGTCGGAAATACGCTAACGTGGACCAGCATATCTTCGGGCGAGACTACGACCGCGGACGCAGTACTTGTCATCAACAACGATGCAGCCTATCTCATCATCGCCGAGCGCCCCGCAAAAGGTCAGATCAACGCAACGTGGTTCAAGCTAATCGAGGCAGATGGGAATAAAAACGATGGCCCCGCCCACCAATTCGTAAAGATCGCCACGCATCCCCATGCCCGATCGAAAAGCATTGAAGACGTATTGAAGACAGAGTCGACACTAAAACCCAGCAAGTGAAAAATCATGGCAGCCCGGTTCATCAGCGCAAAGTATGACGTTAAAACACGCACGGTAGATTACGCCTCAAGTGATGGTACCCATTTGCTGCGTACTGGAGGCACAGTCGCATGGCGCTTCAATAATCCAGGAAACCTCCGTCCCACCGACAGCTTGAAGCCCATCCTGGGTGCTATTGGCGTTGGCACTACAGAAGGCAACGGCTCGTTCCTGATTTTTGCCAGCTATGAGGAGGGACGCGCGCAAAAAAAAGCACTGATACGACGGAAGTTCAATAACCGCACAATCTATACAATGCTGGCCGGGGTGCCAGATCGCAAAGGCAGACTAGTTGAAGGATACGCTCCGGCAGCCGATAACAATGATCCGGAGGCGTATGCGAAGGCGATCGGCGATCACACAGGTTTGCCGACGACGACTAGGATTTCGGACATATCAGACGCGCAGCTTGAATCTGTGCTCGACGCAATGGAAAAGAAGGAAGGTTTCCACGACAGAAAAGCGACCCGAAAAGAGAAAGTCATCCCAACGACAACCGTGACCATTTCGGACGGGGCACTGCCTAAACCGGACGTGCCAGCGCGTGTGCAAATCGGCGATAAAACATACGAACAAAAAACCGACAAGCGAGGCCAACTTCCGAGGATCGCTCACACCGATCCAGGCGCCACGGTGAAAATCCATGTCCCGAACAACAAAGGGGAATGGATCGAGGCCTTGGTATTTGCCATGAATCCGACCTCTGCTGCGTATGTCCTATTCCATGATCTTCTGACATATTCTGGCAGCAGCGCTCCAAAGGCAGCGCCGAGAGCCGAACCAACGATTGCACGCACACCAGTCAGGCATGTCGTCGCATCAAAAGAAACGCTGGGCAAGATCGCGGAGAGATTTGAAACGACCATTGCGGCGATCCAAAGGGACAATCCCGAAATTAAGGATCCATCAAAGATCTATGTTGGTCAGGTAATCGGCATCTATGGACCCGTAAAACCCATGCCAGCCGCACCGCAACCTCCATCTCGGCCTTCCGCCTCTAAAGAAAAGCCCCCTGCAGCCGCGACCGAAACTGTCCGCAGCAAAAAGGGCGAAGGAGCTCCAATCGCTGTAGTCCCGGTCAATCAGAAAGAAGCACCGTGGATGATTTCGGCAATCGCTGAGGCTAAGCTCTGGGCTGGGAAAAAAGAGGATGTGATTACGAAAACGACAAACTATCACAAGAAAATTGGCGGAGCTGGGAACTTGGGAACGACACCTTGGTGCGCATCGTTTGTCAACTTCTGCCTCAAGGAATCAAATACTCCCTACGAAGCCAGTCAATCTTCACAGTTTCCGGTCTCTTCAAAGAAGTTCATAAAGATCGATAAGCCTGTTTATGGAGCGCTGATGGTTCTTCGAAACTACTTTGTCGATGGAGGTAAATCCAACGGGACCGGCCACGTTACCTTTGTCTACGGGAAGACTGCAAATGGACGCATCGCAGGGCTGGGGGGCAACCAAGGAGATTCGATCAAACTTTCAGCTTATGCCGCGAACGGGATCTCGTCCTTCTTTACATTGAAGGGAAAGAAAATGAAGCAGTGCTTTCACGGATTCTATATCCCCGCAACCTATGCTGAGTATGCGAAGACTCAGGGAGAACTTGCTATCATTGACATTGACGAGGGAAATAAGTCCCTGCTAAAAGTCACATTAGCCGCAACCAAGAACGAAAGTACTCGCTGATATGAAAAAGCTGTTACTTGCCGCATTAGTGGCGTCCGTGCCATGCTTCGCAAATGCAGGATCGCCAGATGGACTGCAGCTATTAGTCCTAGGCACCAACCAAGCGTCCATCTTACAACCAAAAATTGCTCAATACCTGATCGACTATGAGAAGTCGCAAGGGAATTTTGACTGCGACAACATCATGCTCAATATTGGAAGCGCAGTGCAGGCCCCTATCAGCACTATTTCACCAGAAAAAGCGCTTCTCAGCGTGTCAGACAAAAAGCAACGAGCAACGTTTTCCAAAGCATTGGCTTCGTACCGGGACTCACAGCACGAGCGTGGATTTGATGGTGCTTTACTTTACGATGTCGAGAATGGCTCGTTGAAACTTTATGGCATATCTGCCTGGACCAAAGAAAAGATCCACCGAGCCGAGCTGAAATCCTCGGACTGGGAGAATAAAGAAAAATTTAGGCTAGCCATGTGCCGCGCGATTGCTGAATTGCCGGTACTTCAGGCCCCCTAGCGATTCCTTATTCTCCTTGATCAACGTAAGTCCAGCCGACGAACTCGCCCTTCCGCATGCATGTTGGATGGACTCTGGACGATCTATCTACCCGATTGAGCCCAACATGCCCACTAGCGATATGAATCGACTACGGTTTCCTAGACACTTCCAAGCCGTTCAAAATACCTCTTTTCATAATTGATCGGCGACAGCTTTTCATTGAAGCCGCGCCGGCGCTTAGGATTGTAGAACATCTCGATGTAGTCAAAGACATCTTGCCGGGCCTCAGCCCGCGTTGCATATATCCTGCGGCGAATTCGTTCCCGTTTAAGAAGTTGCGCAAACTCTTAACAGCGATACGTATCTCAAAGGCCGAGCAAGCGCAAAAGATGCGAATCTTCAAAAGCTGTTGGATCGTCGCTTCAAAGCCGAGTTTGCAATTCACACTGCTGTGGACTTCGGCACCCAAAATCTAAGGGACTGGATGAACTAGGGACACACATCAAGCTTGCCTGACAGTGAAATAGAAAAAATGATCTATCTAACGCATCATTTGGGGCTGGGCGACGCAGTTGAATTCATCCGGCGAAGCATGGGTCCAAAGAAAGTGAGATTCAAGATATTAAGCAATGGAGTCCGTAATGGCGATCAGCGTCCTTGGTGGCGCCATCGACGATGCATCGCACATTTTTTCCGTAATTTTGATTTTATTGTCAATGAAGCCTTGTAGCCAAGCCCGGTGTGCAGCTACATAGTCACCCCCGAATTCCTCGGCTTCCTCCTCCACTGCTTCCACCCCACCTGCTGCTCATAAAGATGTAGGCGCACCCATGCAATCGAAGTTTCTAAAATTTAGTGCTACTTGGCTCCTCCTTTCGGTCAGCTTCGCGACTGAAGCCGCCCCTACACTCAGCGATCAACAAATTTTAGAGATCAGCCAAACTTACCCGACGCCGTTAGGCAATGTAAGGTTCGTCAATAAGGAAGGCCAACTGGATACATCATTCGACCGTATCATGTTGAACAGCGACGTCCTTTTGACCCCAACGCGCCAACTTGACGGCTGGGGTAGCGCTCAAATCCTCATGAAGTGGGATGGTATGGCAAAGGGAACTCGGGACTCATACCCAGCTGACGGAAAAAAAACAGGCCGACGGTTGACCAAGCGCTTGGTAATAGCTGAGGGCCCCGATGGAAATTGTGTAAGGCAATTCATCATTCTTGACTTCACTCTGGATAAACCGTTTGTGAGTAAACGCTTTGGTGAAAACAAGGATATGAAGAATTGCCTGAAATGGGAAGGAGCCAAATGGGGAGCACAAGAATCTCGCATCACACTTTCCAATGGTACGTTCATTTATAAGACGGGCGGTGAAATAGTCGACGCCGATGATTGAGAGTTGTTATCCAGTTTTGCGGTGATGGTGTTGAGTCCGGTGTGGAATGGAGCCTATGTTGAAAATCACTAGCATTCTGATGTTGTTCGCAACCTGCGCGTCGTCACAAGCTGCAACGCCGAACATCGACATACTGCCGGGTGAATACAACCTCACCTCCTCCACCACCGCCCCGGTTGGCAACTGGATTTATAGCAAAGCGCATATATCCGTCAGGAAGCTGGACGACCGGCACCTTGTGATCCTCTTCGCCTGCGAACGGAAGCGCCAGCCAAAGGCGGCTTGCGACGACTACTACTTCGCGCAATGGCGCAATGACAGCCTGTATTTGCAGGATATGAACACGGATGCCTTGCGTATCTATTTCGATCCCGCCACGCGCGCTTTGACCATGATTTCCCGCGCTGTCGATGCCAAGGCCAGTGTGCGGCGCGATGTGTTTGCACCGGTCAGCAGTGCCCCGGAAGATGCAACTCTTGCGCGGCGCCTTAAACGATCTGAAAAGAACTGCGTTCATCCGGAAAGCTTGCGCGTATTTGGTCCGTACAGGAAATGGAGCTACGAGAATAACCGCATCGAATTCCAGAATGCTACGCCCTGATATAGATCTTGCGTCTATCCGCCCAATAGCCAACCAGCCAGCAGGACAGCATGAATAGAAGGGCAAATGCCAGCGATGCAGCCTTCGGGCTGCCGATTGGCTCCAACATGCCAGCCAGCCGGCCGTAGGCGGTTGTCTTGTCCAGCACTGTGACAGCGACTTGGGACAACGCGTAAATGAACAGCGTGTTCTTGCCGAATACTTCGAAAAAGTATGTCCAGCGGCGAACGCCGCGTACTTCGATAATCCACGCAAGCCCAGCCAGCACGAACAGCGCAATGCCGGTGGAGAGCAGGACATAGCTCCCTGTCCAGAGCTTCTTATTAATTGGCAGCGCGGGTGCCCAACAAAGCGCCAGCACAGACAAGACTGCGCCGGCGGATGCCAGCAAAGTTAAGCTGCGCGCGTTTGCCCCTCTATCGCGCAGATGACGCCCAGCAAAGTAGCCTGCGATGACGTTCACGGTTGCCGGCAAGCTGCCGAGCAGGCCTTCGGGATCGAAGGGTATGCCCTCGCCTTTGTAAAGGTGTCCTGGCCCGAACACCCACAGGTCTATGGCGCGGCCTGCGTTTTCTTCCAGGCTGTAATCGCCGAACAGCGCGAGCACCATCCAATGTCCCAGCAGTACGCCAACGCTGAATACCAATGCGCCGCGCTCGCGGAGGTAGTGCAGCACAAGCGCTGCGATGCCGAAGCATAGTCCAATCCGCTGCAAGACGCCGGGGAATCGCACCTCACTGAGCGGCCCGCCAAGCTTGGGCAACAAGCAAAGCAACAACCCGAGGCCGATAATAATCGCGCTGCGCTTGGCAACCTTAGCCAGCACTATGCCGTTACCCATTCCCTCGTAGCGCGGTAGCGTGAACGCCAAAGCGTTACCGACCACAAAAAGGAAGCTGGGGAAGATCCAATCTGTCAGCGTGAAGCCGTGCCAGAGCGCATGCAGCAACGGCGCATAAACGTGGCTCCAACTTCCAGGAGTGTTCACGACGATCATCAGCGCGACGGTCAGGCCGCGTAAAACGTCCAGCGAAAGATATCGGCCAGCCGAAGCGGTCATTCACCCGCCCCGTCCGGAAGCGCTCCCTGTGCGGCCGGCGGCGCAGGTGCCGCGACGGCTGCGCTCATGGCACGGTGGTACGCTGCTGCGGGCACGCCTGGCATGGTACTGCAGTTACCGTCCGCGCCGGTGATCGGCGCGCTGCACGGCTTGTCGCGGTCCAGCGACCAGAAATGCAGGCCTGCCATGCCGAGCTTTCGCACTGCTTGCGCCGTGGCTTCGGCATCGGTTAGCGTGAAGACATTTTCCACGACGTCGTTCACACCAATCATCGGGGTCAACGCAATCTGCGACAACGGCACCTTGTATTTGCGCTCGACGTTGCGTGCTGCCTGGATGGCCGACGCGCCCATATCGCAGCGGCCATCGCGCACCACGCAAGCCTGGGTGCTGGCTGGCCCGTAATCCATCACCATCAGATTCAACACGAAGTCTCGTACGCCATGACGGCGCAGCGCAGCAAGAACTGTTTCGCCGGTCTTGCTCAGGCTATGGTGGCTGCCATCCGATGCCGCGTGCGTGGCGACAGTGAAGCTATAGCGCAGCTTGGGAAACTTGCGCTGCACGTACCGCACGCGTTTGATCAGCGAGTCAATCTGCGCGAGGCTTTGCGAGGCTTCGATATCGAAGTCAAATCCCACCAGCCGCGGCGACATGTAGCGCGTCACAAAGCGTTCCATGCCGGCGTCGCTTGAACAGGTGAATACCCCTTCCGCCCCACCAGTCGAAATAATGTATTCGGTCGGGGCGCTGGCGACGTTCGCATCGGCGACCGCCTGCCCGGGGACCTTGCCTGGCCAGGTCTCATCTCCGCACTCGCCGTTTGCGAAAGCCCAGCTCAGCGCAGTGCCCGCACCCAGTGGCGCGCCATCCGGAGCATTCGCGCTGGCGCGTGGCACGGTACCTGCCGGCACGAGTCCGAAGAATTGATATGGACCGAAGGCCGCGCGCGGCGCGGATGCTGCCGCATTGGTCGCGGCCAGACACGCCACTGCGCCCAGCACGGCCAGCCATCGCTGCTGAATGAATCGTTTCATTTACTATTCCCCAAGGCAGCCAGCGCCAGCACCGAAGCCTTGTCCAGCCCCGGCGCCGCCGGCGCGCTCCACCAGTAATTAACCATCACGTTTAGCACCCCGAGCGACTCCACGTGGTGCCACCAGAATGAAGGAAGGTACAGCGCATCGCCCGGTTCCAGTTCGACGACGATCGCCTGCCGCATGGCCTCACGGAAGCGCGGGAAGCGCTCAAAGTCCGGGGCGCGGAAATCCACCAAGCTGATAGGCGTTGGCGTCGGCGCAAAGTCGAGCGGACCGATATACAGGTTGGCTGCCTGGTCCGGCGGAAACAGCGTAAAGCGCCGCCGTCCGCCTACAACGCAAGCCAAGTTATGCGATTCGTCGAAATGGGCTGGCGTCACCACCTCATTGCCGAGCCAGAGACGCGGCTTCACTGCGGCATCGAGCACCGGCTGCGGATTGGCGGCCGCAAAGCCCGGCAAGCACTCATCCAGCAGGGCGCTTTGCATTGCGACAGAAGGCGCGTTCTCAAACTGGGAATAGCGCGCCACCTGCTCGATCACCTGCGACACCGTACGCTTGCTGCGCACGAAATTGAAGGCCAGCAAATCCGGCGTGTAGAACAACCGTCCGTCTTCCTCGGGCGGCATCATCACCGCATCGCAGGCGCCGCCGCGGTCAAACTGCTGCAGGTAGCCGCACAAGGCTTCCGGGCCCTGCTGCGACGCACGCACGGCCGCCCAGTCGCGCACCAGGCCGCGCAAGACCGCCGGCAACTGCCGGGCCACGACCTCCTGCTGGAATCGCACTGCATCCATCTTCATCCCTTCAAGAAAAAACCCCGCCGCAGCGGGGTTCCGGTCCAGCATCAAGCGATCAATACTTGAAGCGCAGGCCAGCGTAGTACTGCACGCCGTTGGCGTAGAAACGTGCCGGCTGGTCTTTATTGTAGACGTAGTTTTTCAGGATCGGGTTGTTCAGGTTCTGGCCGCTGAACGTGAAGGTCAGGTTCTTCGTGATCTGATAGTTCAACGAAGCCGACAACTGGCCAATCGAGTCCATGTACAGTGGAGTGCCGCGGTCCTGGGCAGCCAGGAAGGACGAGCGCCATGCATAGCTCACACGCACGTTGAACTTGTCGTTCTCATAGAACGCGCCGATGTTCGCGGTGGTCTTCGACGCGCCCAGCATGTCGCATGGGTCAGCCGAAGTGGAGGTCTGGGTAGCCGGGCAGCTGCCGAACTTCTGCTTCGAATCCGCCAGCGTCACGTTGGCATCCCAGCCGAAGCCCATACCCAGCGGCATCTGCAGGTTCATTTCCACGCCCTTGACGGTGGCATCGACATTGGTCGGCGAAGTGATCACGTACTGCGCGAACACTGGCTTGCCCGACTGCTGCGAAGCGCGGCTGTCGATGAAGGTGCCGGTGCTGGTGCCGTAGCCCACGTAGTCCTTCAGGCCCATGTAGAACAGGCCGACGGATGCCAGGGCGCGCGGTGCGAAGTACCACTGCAGGGTCGCGTCGATGTTGTTCGACTTGGTTGGCTTCAGTGCCGCGTTACCGCCGTTGCCGGTGTGGGTTTCGTCGGTCAGCGACACGGTGCCGCCCAGCGCGCCGAAGTCTGGACGGGTCATGGTGCGCGAGATGCCGAAGCGCGCCACCACGTCCTTGCTGACGTCAACGCGCAGGTTGGCGCTAGGCAGCACTTCGGTACCGTTGTTTTCGATGCGGGTCTGCTGCACGAAACCGCCCCATGGGAAGGCAGGCAGGTTACCGCCCGGCAGCTGGTTCTGCAGGATCTGGTAGCCGTTCGAAGTGCCTTCGGTACGCACGATGCGCACGCCGGCATTGCCGCTCCACATATCGCCCTCGAATTCACCCATGGCGTAGACGGCCTTGGTTTTCTCGGTCAGGTTGAACATGTCCGGATAGTAGGTGCGCTCTACGCTTCGGTTAGAGTGCACATTGCCCCACTCTTGCAGCACGGAGCGGTCCAGTTCCCACACATTGCGCGGGAATTCGCCGCCCAGGTCCTTGCCGAAGTCGCCCGGATAGGTGTTGCCATTCCATGCCGGATTGGTGTTGGCGGTGCCTGGTTCGGTGTTGGACCAGTTAGGACCTTGCGCCACGGCGAAGTTGCTGCGCTTGTGATTGGTGCCGCGCAGGCCGAACTTGATTTCGCGCAGCGGACCCGCTTCCAGCTTGAAGGCTGCATCCAGCTGGCCGTAGGTTTCCTCGTCCTTGGTGGTGGCCGGGCTGTAGCCGAACACCCAGTCCAGGATGGTGCCGGTGAACTTGGAGGTGTCGATGCTTGGGAACTTCACGGTCGCCGGAGAGCCCAGGCCGTTCAGCTGGTAGCTCACGCCGGAGTTGTTGACGTCGCCTTCGTACACGCCTTGCGTAGGAGTTTCGCCATTGCCCTTGGTCTTGCCGATCGAGCCGCTCAGGGTCCAGTCGTTGTTCGGACGCCACTTGGCAGCGATATCGCCGAACTGGGTCTTGGCGAAAGCGCCTTCACGCACGATGTCGTCCACAATACCGTAGCGCAGTGGCGCCGCCGCGGTACCCTTGTTCGGGAACACGACCGAAGTCAGGGTGCCGTTGCGGACCGTATAGGACTCCGGAACCACGTTGCCGCCGATGGCGCCGTTGGCGTTCATGTCGGTCATGTAGTTGCGGTTGTAGTTCGATGCTTCCAGCTTGGAGTTGAAGTAAGTAGCTTCCAGCGAGAAGTCGCGGCTAGGCTTGACCTGCACGCTCACCATGCCGCCCTTGCGCTTGCGCTCCTGCTCGAACAGCGAAGAACCGATCAGGCGCGGGAACCAGACGTTGGCCAGGTCAGGCTTGGCCTTGGCCAGGTCGCTGGTCGGCGAAATCTGGGTCCACTGCAGCAGCTCCTGGCCGTCGCGGCGCAGGCTGCGCTTTTCTGAGAACAGCTGGACCAGCGCGCCCAGGGTGCCGGTCTCGTTCTTCCAGTTGCCCAGCAGGGAAATTTGCGGATCGGTCTTGCCGGCCAGCGTGGAGTGCACGGCCTGCACCGAACCTTCCAGCACCAACGGTTCCTTGAAGTCCAGCGGTTTGCGGGTGATCACATCCACGGTACCGGCAGCACCGCCTTCAACCAGGTCGGCGGTAGGCGACTTGCGCACCACCACCTGGCCCACGATCTCGGAAGGCAGCAGCGAGTAGGAAGCAGTACGGCCCACGGCGCCGCCCACCTGGTCCAGCACGAACCAGTCGCCCGAAGAAATGCCGTGGCCATTGATGGTGGTCTGGGTCAGCGAAGGCGCGGTGCCGCGCAGGCTGACGCGGTCGTTCTCGTCGAAGCCGCCGGAGCCGGCTGCGGAGGTGGAAATGTTCACACCCGGCAGACGTTGCAGCGAGTCGGCCACGTTCTTGTCCGGCATCTTGCCCACGTCTTCGGCGGTGATCACTTCAACGTTGGCGGCGGCATTGCGCTTCACCGACAGCGACTGCTGCAGCGAACCGCGGATACCAGTAACGACCACCACGTTTTCTTCCTTGGCTTCCTGTTGCTGTGCATAGGCCGGTGCCGACATGCCCAGTACCAGCACGGCGGTCGCGGCGGCGATCGGCGTCAGGACGGTAAGGTTACGCGGTTTGACTGCTTCCAGATTGTGTTTCATTTACTCCCCCAATGGTGTGGATCCTTGGTGGATCCGGTCTCTACTTAAAAAGCTACTCCACTACAAAACCAATCGAGCGCCAATATACCGCGATTGAATACCAGAACACTACCAATTTTCATATTTTTTTCATATGTTGTACTGAAAAGACATACCACTTTGTCAGCAAATTGCCAAAGTTAACGTTACCAAAGGGGCGGATCCCGTGCCGCGGCCTGCATACCTCTGGGACGAAGGTCTTTTTTTGGTATTATCAGCCGCACCACAAACGGGAGACCCAATGGCTTCGCTCGCGCAGATCATGCAGGAACTGGTGCAGACCAGTAGCCAACCGCTTTACCAGCTGCTGCAGCGCGCCCTGCGCGAAGCGATCAATCTCCACGTCTTCGGCCCGGACGAAGCCCTGCCCGCCGAACGGGTATTGGCGGCCGACCTGAACATCTCGCGCATCACCGTGCGCAAGGCCATCGACGGCCTGGTGGAAGAAGGCCTGCTGGTGCGCCGGCCCGGCTCCGGCAATTTCATCAACACCCGCATTGAAAAGAACTTTGCCAAGCTCACCTCCTTTTCGGAGGACATGCGTTCGCGTGGACGCACGCCGCGCAGCGTGTGGCTGAAGAAGGCCGAAGGAACGGTGACGCCCGAAGAAGCCTTACGCTTGAGGCTTAGCCCCGGCGCACCGGTCTACCGCTACCACCGCATCCGCTTCGCCGACGACGTGCCGATGTGCGTGGAATACGCCACCATCGTGGCCGATGCCCTCCCCGCGCTGGAAGCAGTGGACGTGTCGATGTATGAAGCTTTGGAGGCGGCCGGACACCGCCCGGTACGTGCGCTGCAGCGCCTGTCCGCCCTCCTCCTGACTGGCGAGCAAGCCAGGCTGTTGCAAGCGAAGGAAGGCGATGCCGGCCTCGCCGTCGAACGCCTTGGCTTCCTGCGCGATGGCCGCGCGGTGGAATTCTGCCGTTCGATCTTCCGCGGCGACATGTACGACTTCGTCGCGGAACTGAGCACGCCTTAACCGCGCACGATCACGGCGAAATATGCCGAAGTACCGGAATTCTCTTGATGACGATAATCGTCAAATAGGAAAGTACAAACGCCAGCAAAGCCGTTGCAGGCACGCCGAAGGCAGGATGAAGTGGAAGTGCGTCAACGAGGACATACAAGTACATCGCATGCACAAGATAAATGCCGAAGCTCGCGGAAGACAATGACTTCAGAAGGCGATTCTTTGACGGCGGGGACAACGCCGCGTTCTCACAGAAAACAAATCGCGCCAAAGCAAAGAAAGCAGCGGACATGAAAATAACATTCGGCGAAAGGTAGCTGTAAAAATAGTCCCTCAACTTTCCATCGCTATTTACTGTGAGCCAATAGGTGCCAAGCGCCGTCACTGTGAAGGCTGCGAAAAAAATGACGGCCGAAACGTGCGCGCGGCTTTTCGTCAACGTCAGCTTCCCTAAGCAAAACCCCAATACCAGGTAACCCGAATAGCCGGAGATCGACAACAGATCAATCCTGCTCTTTATCCCTGTGACCTCTTCACCGATCGGGATGACAGACACCGCGAACAACCAGACCAGCACGTAGTAAGCCAAGAGAGTCCTATCCGAACTTCCGGCCACCACCCTCAGTATCGGCACGAGCAAGTAGATACCGGCGATGGCATACAGGAACCAGAGATGGTAATACGCCGGAGTCAGGGCAATGCTGAACAGATAGTACGCAGAAAAATCTGCGCTATGCTCGACAAAACGCCGCCAGGCCAAATAAATGATCGACCAAGCCAACAAGGGCAGCAACACCTTGTTGACGCGCTTCTGGAAGAAGGCCGGCAAGGGCTCCTGCTTCCCCAGCAGGAGATGGCCTGAAATCATGAAGAATAGGGGGACGCACATTCTTACGATCGAGTCGTAAAAATTGGCAAACCACCAGTGGTCCCTCGGCAGGTCATTGAACTTGTAGAGCAACGGCGCTGCCGAATGCAGCAATACGACGCCGAACGTTGCAATGGCCCTTAGCCAGTCAACCCATATGATTGATTTCTCTTCGCTCATGCGCAGCCGCGCCTCCACGCCAGCCACTTAACGCTTGGCTTTGGAAGCATCGCTGGCAATCACCACCGACAGCTTGGCCGGATCGATGTGCCTACGGAAGGCGGCGCTCACCTGCTCCGGCGTGAGGGCCATCAGCTTCGCCTCGTACTGCTTGCTCCATGCGAAGGTACGGTCCAGGTAGCGGAAGTGCGACCAGGCGCCGGCCACCACATCATCCTTGGAGCGGTTCTGCACGCGCTGCTGCATCAGGCCGGATTTGGCCCCGGCCACTTCCGCCGCAGTGAACCCGCTCTTCACGGCGCGTTCAAGTTCCTGGCGCACCGCCGCTTCCAGCTTGACCATGTTCTGCGGCGCGGCGATCGCTTCAATCGTGAAGCCGCCGGCGTCATCGCGGTCGCCGGCGTCGAGCGAAGATCCTCCGCCGTAGGACAGTCCTTCCTTCTGGCGGATGCGGTCCATCAGGCGCGACTTCAAGCCACCGTTGCCGAAGATGAAGTTCGCCACTTCCAGCGCAGGGTAATCCGCATCGTCTGTCCGCAGCGGGATGGCGATGCGTGCTGCGAACATGCCGTTTTCTTTGTCCGGCGTGTCGAGCGTAATGCGGGTGGCTGCCTTTTCGGCGTGCTTGTCCAGGATCGGTGCATACGCAGCCTTGCTTTGCCAGCCCGCCAGCTCCTCGCCCACAACCTTCAGCAGTTCGCCCTTGTCGAAATCGCCGACCACCGACAGTTCGCCATGGGATGCACCGTAGAACTGATCGTGATACGCCTTGACCTCCTCCAGCTTCATCGCCTTGACCGCTTCGAGCTGCTCATCGAGCGTCATCACGCTGCGCGGGTCGCCCTTCGGCCAGTGGTTGAAGTACTCGGACAGCGCACGTCCCGCCATCGCCTGCGGGTCATTGCGCGAGGCTTCCAGGCCGACGAGCCACTGCTGGCGCATCTGCTCGAATTCGGTCTGCGGGAACGAGGCTTCCTTCAGCACATGCACCACCAGGCGCAGCGCCGCGGGCAGGTGTTCGCGCGTGGTTTCGAAGTGATACAGGCTGCCCGACATTTTCAGCTTCGACATGGCATCGGCCAGTTGAGCGCGCGAATACTTGCTGGTGCCGCGCGCCAGCATCTGGTCGACGGCCGCCGCCAGCATCTGCTTGCCGAATTCGTTCTTCTCGTCGCCCCAGTGCAGGCGCATGTCCAGCGCCACCGTCTCGCCGCGATTCTTCTTCGGCAGCAGCGCCAGTTTCAGGCCACCGACCTCTTTCAGCTCGGTGCGCGCCATGATGTTGTCCTGGCTCGGATCGAAGTTCTCCGAGGTGAGCACGCTGGCCTTGCCCTTGTAATCCTTGAGCAGTTCAGCCGCCGTCGACGCCGGGCCGATTTCCGCGCGCTGTGGCGCATCGTCGGGAATGAAGGTGCCGACGGTGCGGTTATCCCGCTTCATGTAGCGCCCTGCCGCTTCCGCCACTTGGGCGGAAGTGATCGCCGCCAGCCCATCGCGGCCCTGGAACAGCAGGCGCCAGTCGCCCAACGCAATATGCTCACTCAAGGTCACGCCCACCTGCTGCGGATTGTTCAACGACTTTTCGATCGCGTTGCTGTAATCGCGGCGCGTACGCTCCATTTCCTCCTCGGTAGGAGGCGATTTGGCAAAGCTCTCCACCGCTGCGATCAGCTCATCGCGCACCGGCTCCACCGGCTGGCCCATTTTCACTACCGCGCCAAACATTTGCAGGCTTGGTGCGATGCCCGGCTGGCTCATGGAAAACACTTGCGCCGCCTTGCCTGTTTCCACCAGCTGCTTGTGCAGGCGGCCGTTCGGCGTGTCGCCCAGCACCTGTCCCATGAAGGCCAGCGGGTCCGCATCCGGATGCAGGCCGGACGGCACCTTGTAGGCCACCAGCACGATCTGCACATCGCCCTTGCGGCGCACCGCATATTGGCGCTCGCCATCCTGAGTCGGCTCCACGGTCCAGAACTGCGGCAGCTTGCGCTTCGGTTTCGGGATCGCGCCGAAGGTCTTGCTGATCCAGGCCAGGGTTTGCGAGGGGTCGAACTTGCCGGCCACCAGCAGCACGGCGTTATCCGGCTGGTAATAGGTGCGGTAGAAAGCCTGCAGGTTCTCGATCTTGATGTTCTCGATGTCGCTGCGGTTGCCGATGGTGGAGCGGCCGTAGCTGTGCCAATCGTAAGCAATGCTCTCCATGCGCTTGTACAGCACTTCGAAGGGGCTGTTCTCGCCGCTCTCGTACTCGTTGCGCACCACGGTCATTTCCGAATCCAGGTCCTTCTTCGCGATGAAGGACCTGGTCATGCGCTCCGCTTCCATATCCAGCGCCCACTTCAGGTTTTCCGGGCTGGCCTGGAACACCTCATAGTAATTGGTGCGGTCCATCGACGTGGTGCCGTTGAATTCCATGCCGCGCTCGGAAAACTGCTGCGGGATATTGCGATGGTTCGGCGCGCCCTTGAACATCAGGTGTTCCAGCAGGTGGGCCATGCCGGTCTCGCCATAATTTTCATGGCGCGAACCCACCAGGTAGGTGACGTTGACGGTCACGGTAGGTTTCGACGCGTCGGGAAACAGCAGGACTTTGAGCCCGTTGGGCAGGCGGTATTCAGTGATGCCTTCAACGGAAGGCCCTTTGGCGACGCCCGCGGGCAGGGTTTGCGCGAACGCCGGGGGAAGGAAACTTGTGGTCAGCAGCAGCGCTGCGACATAGCGGATTTGCATGGAGTTCTGCTCATGTTGGCAAAACCCTATCCTACCACTTAGGCCTTTTCGTCCGGTAGCAGGCAGGCCTCGACGACCTGCAACTTGTTATCCTTGGCGAATTCCTTAACGAAGTTATAAGCCATTGGCTGGATTTCCCGCAGGCCTTCGTTGACCACGACGGCTTTTATGCCGTTCACGACGGTGGGGGTGACGTAGGGCGAGAACTGCAGGTGGGCATGGCGGCCGCCGGAGCCTTCCGGGCGGAAGCACGACAACACACCGGCCAGTCGTTCCGCCCAGTCGCTTGGACGGAATTGTTTGCCGTCGGTCGTAAGCCCAAGAATGAAGAACTCGCTGGCCATATACCTGAAACCCGGTTGCTGTAAGGAACCCCAGTATTATATCTTATAGAAGACTTGAACGGGGCCCCGGGATCAGGTCATTTTAGCCGAGCCACACCGCTCCGGACAGCAAGAGCAGCAACATCATCCACAACAGCAGCGCGCGCCACACCAGGCCGATCGTGCTTTGCAGGGCGCGCACACCCGGCTCGTCGCCCGGCAGCTGGTCCACTTCCATGTCGCTGATGTCGACCGTGGCCGCATCGGAAGGGATGATCTTGGCCGCATTTTCATTCGGGGTACCCAAACGCACACCCATGGCGCCGCCGCCGGCTGCCAGGATGATGCCGGTCGCCTCGTCTTTCCAGCGGTGGGCGAAGTTACGCCAGGCGTAGATCGCATCTTCGAAATTGCCGACCACGGCGAAAGCCACCGCCGTCAGGCGCGCCGGAATCCAGTCGATCCAGTAGAAGGCCTTGGCGGCGAAAATGCCGAAGGCTTCCTGGCGCATATGCTCAGGCTCGTTCCACGCGCGCGCCAGGTATTCAGACACGCGGTACAGGATCGCACCGCAGGGACCCAACGGCATCAGGAACCAGAAGAACACGCCAAATACATTGCGGTGGGTGGTCACGAGCGCCTTCTCCACGGCGATGCGGGAAATCTCGCTCACCTCCATGCCAACCGTGTCGATCTTGCACCACTCGGCCAACAGCATGCGCGCCTGGCTTTCGTCGCCCGCATTCAGCGCCAGCTGGATCGAGGTGAAGTAATGGCTGTAGTGACGGAAGCCCAGCGTCAGGTAAACGATCAGCACGTTCCAGGCGAAGGCCGCCAGCATCAGGTTGTTACGCACAAGCAGCCAGTACACCAGGCCGGCCGGCAGCGTCAGCGCGCCCACCAGAAGGAACCAGCCCATGCGTCCATGGCTCGCGTGCCCGGCGTTGAACCACTGCTCCATGCGCACTGCCAGGCGCTTGAACTCCGCCCAGATCGGGTTGTCCGCGCGCAGGGGCTTCAGTTGCTCAAACAGCAAGGCGACGAGAATGGAGAGAAAAGTCATCTAAATCCTTTGATTGGCAGTACCACAATGCCCGCTACGATAGCTTATGCGCGCAAGAAATGAAACAGGTTGCGCAGCATGCCCGCCGTTGCGCCCCAGATAAAATAGTTTTGATATGGCATTGCGTAAAAAGTGCGGCGGCCATTCGGCAGCTCGGCGGCCAGGCGCTGGTGGTTGGCGCCATCCATCAGGAACTGGAAAGGCACTTCGAAGATTTCCGCAACCTCGAACGGGTCGGCCTTCAATTCGAACGGCGGCGTGACCAGTCCCACCACCGGCGTCACCGCGTAACCGGTGCCGGTGTAATAGAGAGGCAGCGTGCCGATCACGTCGATGTGGCGGCGATCGAGGCCGATCTCCTCCTCCGTTTCACGCAGCGCCGTGTCGACTGCATCGGCATCGGTCGGTTCGGCGCGGCCGCCCGGGAAAGCCACCTGCCCCGCATGGTCGTTCAGGTGCGCGGTGCGCATCGTCAGCAGCAGGTGGATGCCGTCTTCGCGCAGCACCAGCGGCACCAGCACGGAAGCGGGCGTCGGTTCGCCGCGGTGCTGGCCAAGCGGCGGCTCGGACGGCTCTGGCGTCCATTCCGGCGGTTCGGCGAAGCGCTGGCGCAGCCAGTCCGGCACAAGGCGTTCCAGCAGCACGGCGGCTTCGCCGGCGATCGCTTCAATCGGGAGTTGTGTCGGGTCGAATGGAGTTTTTGGCATAGGCCGCATTGTACCAAGCTGAAAAAAAAGGACGCCCGAAGGCGTCCTTTCCGAATCCGATACCGGGGGGTATGGATTACTCGGCAGCTGCAACCTTGCGGTTTGGCAGCTTTTCCTTGATACGTGCGGATTTGCCCGAACGCTCACGCAGGTAGTACAGCTTGGCGCGGCGAACGTCACCACGACGCTTCACTTCGATCGAAGCGATCAGTGGGGAGTAAAGCTGGAAGGTACGCTCAACGCCTTCGCCGGACGAGATCTTACGAACGATGAAGTTCGAATTCAGGCCGCGGTTGCGACGGGCGATCACAACGCCTTCGTAAGCCTGGGCGCGCTTGCGGGTGCCTTCGACTACGTTCACGTTAACGACCACGGTGTCGCCAGGTGCGAACTCAGGGATGTTCTTGCCCAGGCGAGCGATTTCTTCTTGTTCCAGTTGCTGGATCAGGTTCATTTTATGACTCCTATAACCATCTTGCCGGCGCTATCAAGGATGCCCGGTAGAGGATGGGGTTAAACACGGCAGGCAACATGCCTGCCACGGTACTACAACGGGTTTTTATAAACCCGCCAAAAACTTTTCGTCCTTCTTCGAGAGCAGGCCGGCTTCGCGGGCCTTCGCCAGCAAGTCGGGACGCTTGCGCGCCGTCGCTTCCAGCATGCGCTCGCGGCGCCACTTCTCGATCTCGGCGTGGTTGCCGCCCAATAGCACGGGTGGCACAGCCTCGCCTTCGTAAATCTCTGGCCGCGTATAGTGCGGCGAATCCAGCAAGCCGTTGACGAAGGAGTCCTCGACTGCGGAAGCATCGGTATTCAGCACGCCTGGCAGCTGGCGCACCACGGCATCCATCAGGGCCATGGCAGGCAGCTCGCCGCCGGACAGCACGAAATCGCCGAGGCTGATTTCTTCATCGACGCAGCGGTCCAGCAAACGCTGGTCCACCGCTTCATAACGGCCGCACAGGATCACGAGGCCGGGTTCCTGCTTCAGCTGCATCACGCGTTCGTGCGTCAGCTGCTTGCCTTGCGGCGACATGTACACCACGCGCGGCGCCGGCAGGCCGGAAACCACCTGGCGCTGCTTGGCGGCCGCGATGGTCTGTTCCAGCGGCTTGGCCAGCATCACCATCCCCGGGCCGCCGCCGTAAGGGCGGTCATCCACGGTGCGGTGGTTGTCGGTGGTGAAATCGCGCGGATTCCACAGCGACAGGCCCCAGCGCTTCTGCTCGAACGCACGGCGGGTTACGCCGGACTGCGTCAGGGCAGCGAACATTTCAGGGAACAGCGTAATGACGTCGAATTGCATTGTGCGGTTCCGGATTAGTAATCCAGGCCCCAGTCCACGATGATCTGCTTCGCGTCCTTGTCCACCTTGATAACAAACTGGCTAACAAACGGGATCAGGCGCTCCTGCGCCTTACCATCAGCCTCGTATTCGACGCGCAGAATGGATTGAGGTCCATTGCTCATCATATCCGCGACTGTTCCAAGGTTTTCGCCTTGCAGATTCTGCACTGCCAGGCCGAGCAAGTCGCCCCAGTAGTATTCATCCTCTTCCAGCTGCGGGAAGTCGGCGCGCGACACGAAGACGGATGCGCCCTTCAGCGCCTCGGCCTCGTTACGGTCCGTCATCCCGACGATCGTGGTGACAACGTCGCCACCATGCAGCTTAGCCCGCTTGACTTCAACGTCACGCAGGCTTGGCTTGTCGAGCCACCAGGTGGTGGCATGCAGCAGCGCATCTGCTTCGGTGGAAAAGGGTCGGACACGGACCCCGCCGGCGATGCCATAGGCACCAGAAACAAAGCCGACCTGGACCAGGTCAGCCGGGGCTTGCGCCCCAGATGCGGTCTTGCTGCTCAAAACTTGAAGCTACTATTAAGCAGCCTTCTGGCCAGCAACCAGCTTGGCAACAGCTGGGGACAGCTGAGCGCCAACGCCTTGCCAGTAAGCCAGACGGTCAGCAGCAACGCGGAAGGTTTCTGCTTGGCCGGTAG
>JBCNPK010000015.1:0-113112 GCA_039593355.1 Pseudoduganella sp. | reverse complement strand
GCCCAGCATCAGCTTGGCCAGCGTGCTCTTGCCTGTCCCCGACGGCCCCAAATACAGATAACCGGGTCAATGGCGACCTGCTGGGCGTGTCGGGTAGCGCAAGCTTCGCCGACAAGAACGTTGGCAATGGCAAGACGGTGACGGCCAATGGCCTGTCGCTGTCTGGCGCCGACGCCGGCAACTACGCGCTGGCATCGACCACGGCGAGCACCGCAGCGGCGATTACGCCACGTGCGCTGACCGTGACAGCCAGCGGCAACAACAAGGTGTACGACGGCACAACTGCTACCAGCGTGAACTTCGGTGACGACCGTGTCAACGGCGACATACTGACCGTTAGCGGCAACGCAGCCTTCAGCGACAAGAATGCCGGTGGTGGCAAGGCAGTGCGTGTCACCGGGATTTCGATCAGCGGCACGGACGAGGGCAATTACAGCCTGGCTTCGACCAGCGCGACCAGCACGGCTGACATCGCGGCGCGTAGCCTGATCGTGACCGTTGGCGGCAACAACAAGGTCTATGACGGCACGGTTGCAGCCAGCGTGAGTTTCACCGATAACCGCGTGGCGGGAGATGTACTGGCGGTCAGCGGGAATGCTGTCTTTGCCGACAAGAACGCGGCCAGCGGCAAGGCAGTTTCGGTGACCGGCATTCGCCTGTCCGGAGTGGATGCAAATAACTATTCGCTGGTATCGACCGCTGCAGGCAGCGTTGCCGATATTACTGCGCGCACCCTGATCGCGACGGCGAGCGGCAACAACAAGGTGTATGACGGAACGACCACGGCAAGCGTAGGCTTCGGCGACAATCGCGTCGCCGGGGATTCCCTGACGGTCAGCGGTATTGCCGCCTTCAGCGACAAGAACGTGGGTAGCGCCAAGTCGGTCAGCGTGACAGGCATTTCCCTGTCCGGTGCGGATGCAGGCAATTACGCCTTGTCCGCTACGAGCGCAGTCACCACGGCCGATATCGCCCAGCGCACTTTGAACGTGAATGCATCCGCTGCCGGCAAGGTGTACGACGGTGTCGTTGCCGCCAGCGCGACGCTTGGCGATGACCGCGTCAGCGGCGACGCGCTGGTACTTGGCCTGGGCAGCGCCGTGTTTGCGGATAAGAACGCCGGTGCGGGCAAAGCTGTGAGCGTTAGCGGCATCACGGTTACCGGCGCGGATGCAGGCAACTACAATCTGGCGTCCAGCACGGCCCACACCACGGCGGACATCACGCCGCGTGCACTGACCGCCAATGTCGCCGCAGCCGATAAGGTCTACGACGGGACGAACAGCGCCTCGCTGATCCTGGTGAACGATAACCGCATCGCAGGCGACCAACTGCACCTGTCCGGAGGCGTAGGCAGCTTCTCCGATAAGAACGCGGGAACCGGCAAGGCAGTTGCGCTGTCCGGCATCACCGTGGGCGGAACGGATGCGGGCAATTACACGATTTCGATCGTCGCGAAGCCCACGGCCAATATTTCACAGCGTACGCTTGAAGTCGGGGCTACGGGCATCGACAAGGTGTACGACGGTTCGCAGGCGGCCAGCGTCACTTTCAGCGATAACCGCCTGGCTGGCGACAGCCTGCAGGTGTCCGGCAACGCCAGCTTCGCAGACGGGAACGCGGGCCAGGATAAGTCCATTACAGTCAGCGGGCTGGCCTTGCACGGTGCCGATGCAGCCAACTATGTGGTCGGCGGCGCCACGGTAGCGGCCAAGGCGGCAATCGCCCGCAAAGCATTGCTGGTCAAGGCTGACGACCAGGTGCGTGAGTTCGGCGGCAGCAATCCTGCGCTGACATGGACTGCCAGCGGATTCATTGGCGGCGACACCGCAGCGCTGCTGGACGGCGTGCATACCGGCACCAGCGCGACGCCGGAATCGCCAGCGGGCTTTTACGCGATCAATATCGGCGGCAACGCCCTCGCCAACTACGCGGTGAGCTACGTCGACGGCGTAATGACTGTGCAACGTGCTCCGCAGGAATTCGAGAACGCCATCGGCACGGCGGTGAACCCGTCAATGCCGGCCCACCCCGTGGCGCCTGGGCAGGGCGGCGCGCCAGGACTGCAGTTTGCCAACGACGGCGGCACTTTGGTGCCGATGCCGGCGCAAGTTGCGACCGTTGGCGGCGAGGACAGCGCGGTTAAGCCTGCCGTGCAGCAGTCCGCAGTGCCCGTTCAGGCGCCTGCCGGCGCCGCTCCAGCGCTGCCTCGCTTAGGCGAAGTGCGTGAATTGACGATTGGCGGCGGCAGCCGCGTGATGGTGCGCGACGGCGGCGTGAACGCTGCCGGCGCCCCGAACTGATAAAGAGCAGGAAAACAAGAAAGTGCAGAAACATACAAAAAACAGCCTGGCTCTGGCCATCCTGGGCGCACCGGCCTTCGCCTTGGCGCAGGTGCAGACCGTGCCGGACGCCGGCCGCATCCTCGAGCAGAACCGCCCGCCGGCGCTGGTACGCCAGCCGGCACCGAGTGGAAAAGTCGTCCCCGACGCCGCACCGGCGCCGGGCCTGGCGCTCCAGGGGGCGCAGAAGGTACTGGTGCGCCGCTTTGTGCTGCAAGGCGTGAGCGCGTTTGCACCATCCGCGTTGCAAGAGGTGCTGGCGCCCTTTACCGGCCGAGAGCTGACTTTCAACGAGCTGCAGCAGGCCTGCAACGCGATCACCGCGTTCTACCGCGAGCGCGGCTACTTTGTGGCAAGTGCTGTGCTGCCGGCGCAGGAAATCGGCAATGGCGAAGTGACGATCCAAGTCCTGGAGGGCCGCGTTTCCAAAGTGGTCCTGGCGCCCGATGCGAGCGTGCGCCTGCGGCCAGATGCAGCGCGGCGCTACCTCGACGCGCTGGTCCCGGCCGGCCGTCCGGTCCAGGAAGAGAGCCTTGAACGCGCGCTGCTGTTGACGCAGGACTTGCCTGGGATGGGCGCAAGGGCGGAACTGAGCAAAGGCCAGGGCCTGGGCGAATCGGAACTGGCAGTGCAGCTGAACGAAGGCCCCTTGGCCAGCGGTGCGCTCAGCCTGGACAATTCCAGCAACCGCTACACCGGAGCTACCCGCCTTTCGGGAAATCTGGCCTTGAACGACCTGGGCGGCGTGGGCGACCAGCTGTCGCTGCTTGCATCCACCGCAGGCGATGGCTTCCGCTACGGCCGCGCTGGCTATGTCGCGCCGCTCGGCAGCAGTGGTCTGAAGGCAGGCGTAGCCATTTCGCGCCTGCGCTACAAGCTGGGCGAGGAATTCGCTTCGCTCGCGGCGCATGGCAGCGCGGCGGTGTCGCAAGCAATCGCCACCTATCCGCTGCTGCGTACCCGCAGCACCAACATCCAGCTGCGGACCGGCTTTGACCACAAGCGCTATGAGAACTTTGCCAACGGTGTTCAGACCAGCGACAAGCGCGTGCAGGTGCTGCCTCTGGCGGTGAGTCTTAGCCGCCAGCAGGACGATGCCATGACCCAGGCCAGCCTGGAACTGAACCTGGGCCACCTCGACCTGGGAAGCAATACTGCATCGAAGGACGCCGATGCCGCCGGGCCCCGTACCGCGGGGCGCTTCACGCACCTGGCCTATACGCTGGGCCGTTTCCAGCGCCTGTCCGGCAACCTCGGGCTGCTGCTGAACGCCAGCGGCCAGTTCGCCTCGCGCAATCTGGAATCGGGGGAGAAGATTTCGCTGGGAGGACCGGGACGCGTGCGCGCCTATCCGGCTGGCGAAGCGAGCGGCGACGAAGGCCATGTACTGAACTCCGAGCTGCATTACGAACTTCCGGAATGGCGTACTGACCTGGCGGCGTTTGTGGACGTGGGCCGCGTGCGCCTGAACAAAGGTTTGTACATGGCTGCGCTGCCAGCCAATGGTCCCGGCAACAGCTACACGCTGAAAGGGGCGGGCCTTGGCGCGACCTGGCATGCAGTTGGCGGAGCTTCGCTACAGCTGCAGGTGGCGCGCAAGATCGGGTCCAACCCCGGCGCCAACGCCAAAGGGCAGGATGGCGACGGCAAGTCCTCCAGGATACGTGCCTGGTTCGCCGCTTCGTTGCCGTTTTGAGGGCGCCCTAGTTATTTGATAGTCCGCCGTCCCCGCAAATTGGGGCTTTCCTGTCAATGTTGCCTAAATGTCTGGCAAGCGGGATACTGGAATGCTCCATAACAGGCAGGGATGGCCATGAGCAAATTTCATCATATTACGCACTACGGTGAACTCGTCTTGCCGGGCACCACGGCGCGCGGCGAGCTGCCCGACGACTTCACCATGAATTCCCCGGTCGGCATTGCGCGCGACCATTACGACCATGTCTGGGTGTGCGATACCGGCAACAGCCGCCTGCTGGTATTCAGTGCCGACCTGGACACGCTGCTGCACGTGATCGATACGCCGGGAGAGGGCAGCGAGCAGGCGCGCCGCCTGATGATGCCGTTCCACCTTTGTCCGCACCCCGAGCAGGACCTGATGTACTGCACGGACATGGGCAATGGCCGCGTGGTGGTGTTCGAGTACGACGAGCACACGGTCGACTTCCAGTTCGCGTTTGGCGATGCAGCGGACGGCATCAACGGCAAAGGCTTTGCCCCCCTGAGCGACCCGAATGGCATCTCGATCGTGAAGGAGGCCGGCGGCGAACATTTCGTCTACGTCTGCGACGAATTCTTCCACACCAAAGGCGATGACCGCAGCCGCTGCGTGAAATTCACGCCGGAGGGCAAGTTCGTGCTGCAGTTTCGTACCGTGGACGATGCCAACAGCACGCACGACCTGCTGTGGCCCCAAGGCCTGGCTTCCGACTCGCACGGCAACCTGTACCTGGCCAATACCGGGCACTACGAAGTGCTGAAGATCGACACCGCCTGGCCGATCAAGGATGAGCGCGTGCAATGTCCCGGCGAGACCTCTCTGCTGCACAGCTTCGGCAATCCTGCGGGCATCGGCAAGTTCAACGTCATGCGTTCGGTATGCGTGATCGACGACCGCATTTTCGTGCCGGGCCAGGTGGAGGATTCCATCACCATTTACGACACCGAGGGCAAGCTGCTGACAGTGGTGGAGGGCATGCTGCCGCTGTGGAACCATAAGCCGCAAGCTGTGCATTCGATTTCCGACCTGGTGTACGGCACGCTGGAAGACGCGGTCTTCGTCGGTCCTTACCAGATCTGCGCCGCCGCCGACGCCAACGTCTACTACGTGACCGAGCCGTTCGCCTCCACGGTGCTGAAAATGCGCATCGCACCGGACAGCGACGGCGGCGACCAGGATGCGATCCTGCTGGACGCCGTCGGCCACCGCCGCGACAACGCGGCTGCGAAAGCGGCCACGTCGCAGTTCAACTGCATGACGGCGGTGATCGGCGTCGATCCCAAGCGCGCCGGCAGCGGCACCTTGCCGCAAACGAACTGGCTGGACAACTGGGCCACGGCCACCGCCAATATCTACAAATACTGGTACGACCAGCTGAAACACCACGCGCGCCTTGACCCGCTGGCGTTGGCAGCCACCTCGTCCTACAACATCGATTCCGGCAACTGGTGCATGAAGACCTTCGATACGGCGGCCGACCCGATCGCGCAGCTGCAGGACAAGATGCGCGGCTTCTTCATGCCGGGCGGCTTGGCGATGGCGGTCTACTATCCCTCGCAGCCACTGCTGGGCCAGATCTGCCCCGGCACGCCACTGGTCTTCGTCACCAATTTCAACGCCTGCACGGTGTCGATGTTCCAGTTCGGGCCTGGCGGCCACCTGCTGAATTACGGCTTGCCTTTCGGCCGCGAAGGCCTGGGTGGCAACGGCACGCTGAAGGCGCCGCAGGGGCTGGAAGTGAACAGTCACGGCGAGATCTATATCGCCGACTCGCTGAATAACCGCATCTCCATGTGGCAGTTGCAGCCGACCGGCCTGGTGTCGTTCGTCAAGAATTTCCAGTGGGTGGAGGACGGCGAACCGCTGGCCAATTTTGCGCCCTGCGACGTCGCGATCGATGCCCAGGACCGCGTGTTCGTGTGCGACCAGTTCAACAACTGCATCCGCGTATTCGACCGCGAAGGCAACAGCCTGTGGAGCTATGGCCGCGCCGGCTACTGCGACGACCTGGAAAAGGACGCCGACAAATTCTACCTGCCGGCCAGCTTGTGCGTCGACCAGGAAGGGCACCTGATCGTCAATGACCTGGTCAACAGGGCATTGAAGGTCTTCCGTATTGGCGAGGACACGCTAGAATACGTAACTGGGGAGCTTGTATTCAAGAAGTATCCCGAGGTAGGCGGCGTGTGGATGCCCTTCTTCATCTATGCGCGCGACCGGCGCGTGTACGTTCCCGACACCACGTTCAACGTCGTCAATATCTACGCCTACCAGCTGGAGTGACGGAGGTGAGCCATGTGGCGAGGTTTGTTGGCCGGTCTGCTGTTGGTTGGAGCTGCGCAGGCCGCCGACAGGAAAACCTTTTCCGTCGGCGTTGAGGATTACAAGAACTGGCTGCCGTATTCCGAAGTGCGCAACGGGGTGTACGGCGGCCTGGGTAAGGAAATCCTCGACGCCTTCGCCAAGCAGATGGGCTACACCTTCATCTACGAGACTTATCCCCTGAAACGGCGAGACCGTTTGTTTGTCGACGGACAAGTCGACCTGGCTTTCCCGGACAACCCGAACTGGGTGGTCGAGATGAAGAAGGAACTGAAAATCAGCTACGCGCCGGTACTGGAATTCACCGACGGCGTGCTGGTGCGCCCGGAAAACCTGGGGCGCGGCGTGGGCAGGCTGAAAACCCTCGGCATTCCGCTCGGCTTCACGCCTTACCCCTACCAGCAGCTGATGTCGGCCGGTTCGCTGCGCATCGAAGAAACTGCCGATTACGACGCGCTGTACGAAAAGCTGATCATGCGCCGCGTGGACGGCGCCTACATGAATACCCGCATCGCGCGCCATTACTGGACCAAGATCCGCAAGCTGCCCCAGGTACCGGTTGTGTACGATCCGGACCTGCCGCATGCTTCCGGCCAATGGTACCTGTCCTCGCACAAATACCCCAAGGTGGTCGAAGAATTCCGCCGCTTCATGCAGTCCAACAAGGCGGCGGTGGAGGAGCTGAAGAAAAAATACCACTTCGCCTCCTCCGACGACCAGTAATCAGGCCGCTTTCAGTCCCAGCACGTCAATCGGTTCGATGCTCGGCGGCGTGGCGAACAGTTCGGGCGCTTGCGCCATCAGGGCTTGAGCGATCGGGCCGTTAAGGTGGCCCTGGCGCGCGTCTTCGGTTTCAAAGGCATCGAACACGCCGAACACGCGCTCGGACAGGCGCAACGCGAACCAGTATTTGGTGCCCGGTTCCTGCCTGGCCAGTGCCAGCCCGGTGTGGAGGAAATCGGCAACGGCCGATTCCTTGCCGGGCTTGGCTTCGAAACGGGCGAACAGTGCGTACTTGATCATGGCTATCTCCTTGTGGATTGATCGCGAAACTGCGATGGAGTGACTTTACCGGCGCCGCGTTTGCCGTTAAATTGGCGAGATTGACATCTTTGGCATCAATCGCGCCATGAATATCACCGTGCTCGCGCTGGACAGCGTGTTCGACACAGGGCTGGCAGCCGTGCTGGATGCCTTCACCACAGCCAACGAGCTGGCGCCCATGCTCGGGGCGCCGCAGCCGCACTTCCAGGTCACGCTGGCTGGCGTGCGTCCGGCCGTGCGCAGCGCCCAGGGTATGGCCCTGCCCATCGTGCCGCTGGCATCGGCGCCCGAGCCCGACCTTCTGATCCTGCCTGCCATCGGCCACAAGATGCCGGCGCCGCTGGAAGCTGCGTTGGCGACGGAAGAAGTGGCGGACGCCTGCGCCGCGCTGCGCGCCCTGGCCGGGCGAGGGGTGCGCATTGCCGCCGCCTGCATCGGTACCTTCGTGCTGGCGGAAAGCGGCTTGCTGGATGGGGAAGAGGCGACGACGACCTGGTGGCTGACGCCGATGTTCCGCCAGCGCTATCCTTCGGTGCGGCTCGATGCACAGCGCATGGTGGTGGCCTCGGGCCGGTTCGTCACGGCCGGTGCGGCCCTCAGCCACCTGGACATGTCGCTTTCACTGATCCGGCAGGCGAGCCCGGAACTGGCGGCCATGGTGGCACGCTACCTGGTGGTGGATGCGCGGCCGGCACAATCGGCCTACGTGATTTCGGACCACCTGGCGCACGCCGACCCGCTTGTGGCCGGCTTCGACCGCTGGGTAAGGCAGCACCTGGCGCAGGGATTCAACCTTGATTCGGCGGCAGCGGCGCTGGCCACCAGCAAGCGTACGCTGGCGCGGCGTTTGCAGGAAGTATTGGGCAAGACGCCCGTCAACTATGTGCAGGACTTGCGGATAGAACGTGCCGTCCACCTGCTCAAGACCAGCGGCCAGAATATCGACCGCATCGCCGAGCAGGTGGGCTACCGCGACGGCGTGACATTGCGCACGCTGTTGCGGCGCAAGCTTGGCAAGGGCTTGCGCGAGATACGCGGTTAGACCGCTTACTGCACGTTCAGCGTGACATCATCCACGACGAAGGAAGTGGCCACCGAAGAACCTTCCACGCCTTCGAAGTAGATACGCACCGTCTGGCCCTTGTACGCGCTCAGGTCGAAGGTGCGCTGCACGTAGCTGGTGCCCTTGTTCAGGTTCGAGTACGTGGCCAGCGTCGCCAGCACGGCGCCGCTGCTGTTGCGCACCTGGACTTTCAGCGTGTCGTAAGCCTGGGTGGTGGTGGTCTCGGCCGAGTCCACGAGCAGCCAGAAGCCCAGGGTGGCGGTGCTGGCGGTCGAAGGGATGCTCACCTGCTGGTACAGCGTGTCGGTATGCGCGCTGCCGTAGCCGTTCAGCCATGCCTTCCAAGTGCCGCCGTGGGCCGATTCCGACGCGTCGTTGGTGATCACGCCGCTGGTGGCGGTCCAGCTGGTGGCGCCCGATTCGAAGCCGCTGTTCAGCACCAGCTGCTGCGCCGTGACGTTGTTCACGCTGAAATTGACGGCGGTGGAGGTGGTGCTGTTGCCGGCGGCGTCATAGGCCTTGGCGGTCAGCACGTGGCTGCCGTTGGCTACGCCGGTGGAGTTGAAGGCATAGCTCCATGGCGAAGCGGTGTCGGTGCCTTTCAGCGCGCCGTCCACATAGAACTCCACCTTGGTCACGCCGACGTTGTCGCTGGCGTTGGCGTTGAAGGTGATGGTTCCGCTGGTGCCGCTGCTGCTCGCGCTGACAGTCGGCGCGGTGGTGTCGCCGCCGCCGCCCGCGCCCTGAGTCACCCACACAGGCGCCGACCACAGGATGTTGCCGTCGGACTGGGTCACTTTGGCGTAGTAGAAGTGGGCGCCGTCGCTTGGCGTGATGGTGGTGTTGGCGGTGGAGGCGAGCAGGGTCACGGTGCCGTTGCGGCCAGGGACGCCTTCGTAGATCTCCGAGGTCGATACCGTCTTGCCGCTGCTGCTGGAAAAATTCGCCACCAGGTTCAGCGTGCCCGTGTTGTTGAAGCGTTCGCCCATCATGTGGCCGTTGGCGGTCAGCACCAGCTGCGAGGTCTTGTCCATGGTCGCAAACACGCGGCGGGCGCGGATCGCGTCCATGAAGGCGGCCGTGGTCAGCGCGGTGCCGCTCGGGATCAGCACGCCGGTACGGTTGGTGTAGGACGCGCCCCAGTTGGCGCAATGGTTGTCCTGGTCGGTGCTGAAGGCGACGTGGTAGCCCGCTTCCAGCGCTTTCTTGCAGGCGCCTTCGTAGTTGCTGCGGCCCGTTTCGGTCTCGGTGGTGTTGGTGGAGAAGGCGGAGGTGTTCATCACCTCGCACAAGGCCATCGCCTCGTCGCCGTCGGCGGTGTAGCCGAGCGGCACGCCATTGACCAGGAACTGGCCGCTGGTCGAGGGGTGGTTGAACTGGCCCAGCCAGCCGCGCTGGCGCATCAGGGTATACAGGGCGGCGTAATCGCTCTTGGCGGTGTAGGTGTCGGCGAGCAGCTGGCCGGAGCTGTTGCTCTCCCAGCCCAGCAGTTCGTTGGAATTGAAGATGTTCATATGGCCGCCATTGGAAATGACGCCCCATTCCATGCCGTAAATCGCCAGGAAGTCCGGGTTGGCTGCGTTGAAGTTCGCTGCCATCGACAGGCCGCTCTGGTACAGGGCCTTGGCCGTGGCCGGGTTGGCGGAGGTGTTGGTGGAATCGGAGCCGTCGTACATATGGTTGTGCTCGGACGCCATCAGGAAGTCCAGGCCGTGCGCCTTGGCGTAATTGAACGCATCGGTCGGGCTATAGGCCGCCGATTGCGGGTTTTGCGCGCCGGTGCAGCTGGCCAGTTCGCCGCCGCCGTCGCTATGGTTGGTCTGGCTGTGCAGGTTGCCGAAGTAGACCGTGTAGGGCAGGGAGGCCGGCGCCGGGGCGGCGGCCATCAGGGTCGGCGCGTCGGCCTTGGCCTGCTGCTGTTGCTGCTGTTGGCCGATGGCGATTTCCCACTCCTGTTCCTCCACTTCGCCTTTGGCGGCGGCCAGGCGGCGCAGTACGGCGTCGGTGCCGGAGGCGATGCCACGCTGGGCGCCTTCCGACATGGCGCGCAGGCGGGCCTTGTAAATGCCGTCCGGCAGGGCGTTGCGGCGGTTGCGGCCGGCCCATTCGACGTTGACCGACACCGGCTTGTCCTTCAGCTGTTCGACCCCTGTCCAGCGTTCGACCACGCTGCCGTTGGGCGACACCACTTCCAGCACCCAGCTGACTGCCTGTGCATGTTCGGCGTGAGGGAAGCTGAATTCGAGCTTGAAGCTGCGCGCTTCATTGGCGCCGGCAACGGCGCGGTAGGGCGCGTGCAGCGTGGCTTCGAATTCCTGGTGGTCGGCGATCGAGGCCTGGGCGGTACCGATAGTGGCCAGTGCTGCGGCCAGTGCAAGTTTGCGAAGTGCGAAAGTCATGGTTTTCCCCGTGCTGTGATAATGCGCGAGAATATGCGGCAGCACGGGTGTTACGACAAATACGGAAAACCTTTTGAATTAAGACGTTCGCTTTATATACCGGTTTGAATTGTCTCATTCTGGACAAGTTGGTCCGATTGTCCAGAATTGGATGAGTAGTGTGACGTAGCCGTCATAAATCTCCTAGCGGCGGCGCTGCCTCCTGTGGCTTTTTAGCCGCAGCTTACTGCGGCCGGAACACCAATACGGGCACCGGGGTATTCAGCAGCACGCGATGTGTTTCGCTCCCCAGCAGCATGCCGCGCACGCCTTTGTAACCGTGGGTGGCCATCGCGATCAGGTCGCAGCCGTAATCGATGGCTGTCGCCACGATGGTTTCGAAAGGCTGGTCGGAGCGGCGCTGCACCACGTCGCACGGCACGTTGTAGTCGCTGGCGACCTTGGCCACTTCGTCGAGCACGGCGGCCGAATGGACTTCGCTGTCCTTCAGGTAGACGCCGCGCGTGTCCTCCAGCATGTCCGGATGATAGGTGAAGACATGGAACTCGGGGATCACGTGCAGGGCGGTGACGCGGGCCCCGGCTTCATGTGCGAACTTGATGGCCGAATGCAGGGCGGCGCCGGAGGCCGGCGAGCCGTCGGTGGGGAAGAGGATGTGCTTGAACATGGTGCGCTCCTGAAGCTGGATCTGGCGTCCAGTCTCGCCGTCGTACCGCTTCCCAGCCATGACCTGGGTCAAGTTTCTTTTTCGTAGGAATACTACATTTCTGCACTAGCACAGTGCTAGAATGGCCGGATGTCAATCGAAATTGAACACCAACGGCTCCTGCGCAGGCGCCGGCTGCTGGGCGGGGCGCTGGCGCTGCCGTTTGCCGGCAGCGCGCTGCTGCCGTCCCCGGCCCGGGCAGCCGACCCGTTAGTGGTGGGCGGCCTGCCGGTCACCTGCAACCTCACGCTGCCGGTCGCCTGCAGTGCGCGCGGCGGCGCCTTTGAATACAGCAAATACAGCGGCTGGCCGGAGATCAAGGAATCCCTGATGACGGGCCGTATCCAGGCCGCCTATATGCTGGCGCCGCTGGTGATGGACCTGGCCGACAAGAAGATCCCGCTCAAGATCGTATCGCTGGGCCACCGTTCGGGCGCCGTGATCATGGTGCGCACCGATTCGGCCTACAAGCGGTTTTCCGACCTGCGCGGCAAGCGCATCGCCATCCCCAGCCGCTTTGCGGTCGACTTCCTGTTCCTGCGCAAGATGCTGGCGCGCGAGAATATGTCGCCGAAGGACGTGCAAATCATCGAGATGGCGCCGCCCGACATGCCGGCTGCACTCTACGCCAATGCAGTCGATGCCTACTGTACCGGCGAACCGTTCGGCGCCGCGGCGCAGAAAGCCGGCTACGCGCGCCCGCTCTCGATGACCCGCGACGAATGGCGCAACTATATTTGCTGCGTGCTGACGGTGCGCGAGGAATTGATCAAGTCCAACCGCCCGCTGGTGCAGGACCTGGTGAACCACGTGCAGGCGGCAGGCAACTGGCTCGACGCCACGCTGGCCAACCGCGCCAAGGCCGCCAAGATCGCCGCTACCCGCAAGTTTTTCAACCAGGACCCGAAAGTGATCCAGTTCGTGATGGACAATCCGGCCGACCGCGTCACCTACGGCGACTTGCGCATGATGCGCTCGGAATTCGACGAGCTGATGCAGCTCTCCATCGATGCCGGCACCTTGAAACGGCCCGTTGCCTACGAGACCTACGTGGACGAGAGCTTCGTCAAGTCCATCAAGCCGGTAAGCATTACCCTATGATGCGATCCAGCCTGTTTGTGCTGCTGCTTGCCGCAGCGGGGTTTGCCCACGCTGCGGACAAGCTCAAATCCGGCACCTTCGAGCCGCCGCGCATGGCGCCGCAGATCGCGCAGAAGGCGGCCGACGGCAAGGACTTCGCGCTCGACAAATATCGCGGGAAGGTGGTGGTGCTGGAATTCGGCTACACCAGCTGCGCCGATGTGTGCCCGGTTTCCCTCGCCTTGCTGAAGCAGGCGCGCGAACGCCTCGGTCCCCTGGCCGAAAAATTGCAGGTGGTCTTTGTGACCGTCGATCCGCAGCGCGATACCGCGCCGAAGCTGAAGTCCTACCTAGAGCAGTTCGATCCCAGCTTCATCGGCCTGACCGGCAGTGAAACGCAGATGGCCGCCATCCGCAGCGCCTATGGCATTTCGGCGACGAAGAAAATGGTCGAAGGCAGCAAGACGCAATACACCATGGGCCATTCGTCCTACCTTTACTTCATCGATCCGCAAGGCAGGCTGCGCGCGCTGATGCCCTTTGGACGGCCCGCCGACGACATCGTGCACGATGTGACTTTGCTGGCGCAGGGCAAATGAGGCGCCGGCCGGCCGTTTTTGCCTTGCTGCCGCTGGCCGCCGCTGCCGCCGCGCTGGCCTGGGCTGCTTTCGCGCCGATCCAGGCCGCCTCGCGCGATGCTTTGTTCGAGATCCCGAAAGGCACCTGGGCGCGCCGCATGGCCGGCGAAAAGGCGGAGATACTGCCCGACACCATCACACTGGTGCTGGGCGTGAATGACGTGCTCCTGCTGCGCAACAGCGACACTGTGCCCCAGGTCTTCGGTCCCGTGCTGATCATGCCGGGCCAGGATTTCCGGCTGCCGTTCGAGCAGCCCGGCGATCATCCCTTCGCCTGCACCGCCCACGCCAGCGGCCAGATGACGGTCGTGGTGAAGGCCATGCCGCAGCCTGGCTGGCAGCGGCTGCAATGGCGCCTGCAAACCCTGATATCAAAAGCCGCATGGAGAGACTGAACAAGATATGGCCGCCGCTGGCGGTGCTGGTGGCGATTGTCGCCATCTGGTGGTGCGCAGTGATTGCCACCGACAGCCTGATTTTCCCGACCCCGCTGCAGGTGGTCACGGGCACCATGGAGCTGGTGGAGGATGGCAGCCTGTGGGAGCACATCGGCGCTTCGCTGATGCGGGTGGGGATGGGCTTTGCGCTGGCCATCGTCGTGGCGATACCGATGGGGCTCTGGATGGGGCGTGTGGAAGGGGCCTTCCGCACCCTGAACCCGGTGTTCCAGATCCTGCGCCCGATCTCGCCGATTGCCTGGATCCCGGTGGCGATCCTGTGGTTCGGCGTCGGCAATGCCTCCCCGGTCTTCCTGATCTTTATCGCTGCCGTGTTCCCGATGATCGTGCAGACGGCAGCCGGCGTGCATACCATTGAAAAGCGCTACCTGCGCGCGGCGGAAAACTTCGGCGTCTCGCGCGCCAGATTGTTCCGCCAGGTGATCGTGCCGGCCGTGCTGCCGGAGATCATTGTCGGCATGCGTATCTCGCTGGGGGTGGCCTGGCTGGTGGTGGTGGCGGCAGAAATGATCGCGCTGCGCTCCGGCCTGGGCTACCTGATCATCGATTCGCGCAACGCCGGCAACCGTTATGACCTCGTCATCGCCGGCATGATCATCATCGGCCTGATTGGCCTGGCGCTGGACGGCATCATGCGCCTGCTGGAAAAACTCAAAGTCGTAAGGTGGCGCTATGGACGCTAAGATTGTCGTCAAACAGCTCAGGAAGAAGTTCAACGCATTGCCGGTGGTCGACGGCGTCGATTTTTCCATCGCCGACGGCGAGTTCGTGGCCATCGTCGGGCCGTCGGGCTGCGGCAAATCGACCCTGATGAAAATCGTCGCGGGCTTCGAGCATCCGGACGAAGGCTCGGTGACCGTCGACGGCCGGCCGTTGACCAAACCAAGCCCCAAGGGCATCGTGATATCTCAGCACGGCTCGGTATTCCCATGGCTGACCGTGCAGCAGAACCTGATGTTCGGCCTGAACGGAAACGAGCATGGCGACAAGGCCGCGCTGGCCGACCATTACGCCGAGATGGTGGGCCTGAAGGGCTTTGAAAACGCCTATCCCCATGAACTTTCCGGCGGCATGCTCAAACGCGCCGAGATTGCGCGGGCGCTGGTGGTCAAGCCGGAAATCCTGTACATGGACGAGCCTTTCTCGGCGCTCGATGCGCTGATGAACCTCAGGATGCGCAATGAGCTGCTGCGCGTACTGGCCGAAGAGCGCCATACCGTGCTGCTGATCACGCACGATGTGGAGGAGGCGATCTACCTGGCCGACCGCATCCTGGTGCTGTCGCCGCGCCCCACGCGTATCCAGGCCAGCTTCAAGGTCGAGCAGCCGCACCCGCGCAAGCTGTCGAATCCCGAGCTGCAGCAACTGAAGGACGACATCTTCTCCCAACTGGGCTTGTGAACATGTTGAAACTGATTGGCAAGCAAACCTCGATCAATGTGCGCAAAGTACTGTGGACGCTGGCGGAAACCCGCCTGCCGTATGAGCGCATCGAATGGCAAGCGGACCATTTTGCCCTGAACCCGAACGGCCTGGTGCCGGTGCTGGTGGATGGCGACTTCGTGTTGTGGGAGTCGAACAGCATCTGCCGCTACCTGTGCGGCAAGGCGGGGCGCCAGGACCTGCTGCCTGCCGATCCGCAGGCGCGCGCCCGCGTCGAGCAATGGATGGACTGGCAAGCCACCGACCTGAACGCCTCCTGGCGCTACGCCTTCATGGCGCTGGTGCGCCAGAGTGCCGCCTTCAGCGACCAGGCTCAGATTGCGGCCAGCGCCGAGGCATGGAACCGCAATATCGGCATCCTGGACCGCCACCTCGCCGCCGGCGGCCCGTTCGCCGCTGGCGAGAACTTCACGCTGGCCGACGTCGTCCTCGGCCTGTCCCTGAACCGCTGGCTGATGACGCCCATCGAGCGTCCCGCATACCCTGCGGTCGATGTTTACGTCGAGCGCCTGCTCGAACGCCCCGGCTACCGCGAGTTCGGCCGCAACGGCATCGCCTAAGCTTCGCGCAGCAGCAGGCGGTATTCGCTCGGCGTCACGCCGACGGTGGCGCGGAACTGGCGCGTGAAGGCGCTGTGGTCGGCGTAGCCACATGCCTGGGCAATGTCCGACACGCTGGCGTCGCCGGCCAGCATGCGCGATGCCGCTTCCAGCCGGGTCTTGATGATCATCTGGCGCGGCGTGAGGTGAAAGATGCGCTCGAAGTAGCGCTCGATCTGCGCCACCGACATGTGCGCGGTGCGCGCCAGCTGCGGCAGCGTCAGGGTTTCGCCGTATTTTTCATGGATCAGCCGCACCGCGTCGGCCACCTTGTGGTAGGCCGGGTTCTTATGGTCGGCCATGGCCAGGTCGCGCGAGATGCCGGCCAGGCCGACGATGGCGCCATGTGTGTCGCGCAAGGGCCGCTTCTGCGTCAGGCACCAGCCGGGATCGCGGTTGGGGTAGAGGTGCAATTCCAGCTGGTCTTCGATCTGCACGCCTTCATCGAGCACGGCCTGGTCCTGTGCCTGGAAACGCTGGCCCAGGGGAGCGGCGAAGACCTCGTTGGCCGTCTTGCCCAGCAGGCCGGCCTTGTCCTTCATCCCGCAGCGGCGGGCCAGGGTCTGGTTCACCACCACATATCGCCCGCCGCGGTCCTTGATGAAGAACACCACGTCCGGCAGGGCATCGAACAGGGGCTCGGCAAAGAAAACGTCGCCGATCCTGGCCGCCAGGTCGCTGCGCGCCGCGCTATGTAAAAGATGTGCTGTCATGCCGTCCTCCCGGTGAATTTGTTCATTTTTACACGATTGTGCAGATTTCGTCATCATCGGCGGCCTGGCGATGCAAGACGGCGGCCGCGGCAAGGCATAAGATGGCAAGCATGAAAACCATAGCCATTATCGATTCCCACACCGGCGGTGAACCGACCCGCCTGGTGATTGACGGCGGCCCGGATCTGGGCAGCGGCCCCCTGAATGAGCGCCTGTCGCGCTTCCGCAACGAGCATGACGGCTTCCGCTCCGGCGTGGTGTGCGAGCCGCGCGGTTCGGACGTGCTGGTGGGCGCGCTGCTGTGTGAGCCGCATGCGCCCGATTGTGCAGCAGGCGTCATCTTCTTCAACAACGTCGGTTATCTTGGCATGTGCGGCCATGGCACCATCGGCCTGGTGGCGTCGCTGGCCTTCATGGGCCGCCTGAGCGCCGGCGTGCACCGCATCGACACGCCGGTGGGCGTGGTCGAAGCGCAGCTGCACGAAGACGGCAGCGTGACCGTGAACAACGTGCCAGCCTGGCGCAAGGCCAGCGGTGTGGCGGTCGACGTGCCGGGATACGGCGTGGTGCACGGCGACATCGCATGGGGCGGCAACTGGTTCTTCCTGGTGTCCGAACACGGGCGCCAGCTGGACCTGGCCAATGTGCGCGAGCTGTCGGCCTACACCACCGCCATCAAGGATGCGCTGGAAGCGCAGGGCATCACGGGCGATGACGGTGCGCTGATCGACCACGTCGAACTCTTTGCCGATTCCCGCAGCGGGCGCGGCGACAGCCAGAACTTCGTGCTGTGCCCGGGCAACGCCTACGACCGTTCGCCCTGCGGCACCGGCACCAGCGCCAAGCTGGCCTGTCTGGCTGCCGACGGCAAGCTGGCCGAGGGCGAGGTGTGGCGCCAGGAGAGCATCGTCGGCTCCGTGTTCGAGGCTTCTTACCGCCGCGATGGCGAGCGCGTGCAGCCCAGCATCCGCGGCAAGGCCTGGGTGAACGCGAAGGCGACCCTGGTGCTGGACCCGAGCGACCCGTTCATGTGGGGCATTCGTTAATCATGAAACCGGACGTCCTGATCGTTGGCGCGGGGATCATCGGCGCCGCTTGCGCCGATGCCTTGTCCGCGCAGGGCTTGCGTGTGAGCGTGATCGAACGCGATGCGGTCGGCAGCGGCGCTACGGCGGCCGGCATGGGCCACTTGGTGGCCATGGACGACAATGCGGCCGAACTGGCCCTGAGCGCCCATTCGCTGGCATTGTGGCGGGACCTGGTCGAAGGCCAGCCGCAACGCCACGAATACAGCAATTGCGGCACCATCTGGGTTGCCGCCGACGACGAGGAGCTGGAGGCAGCGCGCTCCAAGGCCGTCACCATGTCCGCGCATGGGCTGCAATGCGGCGTCATCGGCGCGAAAGAATTGTACAGCCTTGAGCCGCAGCTGCGGCGCGGCCTGGCTGGCGGCTTGCTGGTGCAGGGCGACGGGCTGGTGTATCCGCCTAAAAGTGCGCGCATTCTGCTGGCGCGGGCCGTGGCGCGCGGCGCATCGCAGGTGATGGGCGACGTGGCGGCACTGGAGCAGGGCGGCGTTGTGCTGGCCGACGGCACACGGCTGTCGGCGGGCCAGGTTGTGCTGGCCGCCGGCACCCGCTGCCTGTCGCTGGCGCCGGACCTGCCGCTGCGGCCCAAGAAGGGCCACGTCATGATTACCGACCGCTATCCAGGTTTCATCCGGCACCAGCTGGTCGAGCTGGGCTACGTCAAGAGCGCCCATGCTTCGGAAGGCGAATCGGTTGCCTTCAACCTGCAGCCGCGCCCGACCGGGCAGGTCCTGATCGGTTCATCGCGCCAGTTCGATACGGTCGACATGGCGGCCGAACCAATGATGATGGCGCGCATGCTGGCCCGTGCGGTCGAATACACGCCTTCGCTGGCGGGACTGAACGTCCTGCGCTGCTGGACCGGGCTGCGTGCCGCGACCCCGGACGGTTTGCCGCTGATCGGCCCCGATCCCTCGCGCCGCAACGTGTGGCTGGCAACCGGCCATGAAGGGCTCGGCATCACCACCTCGCTCGCGACGGCCGAACTGCTGGCCGCACAGATGGCCGGCAGCCGCGCCGGCATCGATCTTCAACCCTACTTGCCGAGCCGCTTCAATGCGCAGGGGAGGGCATATGGCTGATTTCATCACGTTGACCATCGACGGCCGCAGCGCGTCCGTCGCCCCAGGCACGACCGTCGCCGCCGCCATCGCGGCGGCAGCTGCCGGCGCGGCCGGCGTCACGCGCCGCTCGGTCGGCGGGCATCTGCGCGCGCCCTTGTGCGGCATGGGCGTATGCCAGGAGTGCCGCGTCACCGTCAACGGCCGGGCGCACGTGCTGTCCTGCCAGACGCTGTGCCTGCCTGGAATGGACGTGTTGACGGGAGCGGCGCCATGACGCAATTTTTCGACATCCTGATCGTCGGCGCGGGCCCTGCCGGCCTGGCCGCCGCCCACGCGGCAGCCCAGGCGGGGACGGCGCCGAGCATCGCCATCATCGACGACAACCCGCTGGCCGGCGGCCAGATCTGGCGCGGCGGCCCGGCGCAACAGCGCGATCCGCGCGCCCGCCAGCTGTGGCAGTCGCTGGAGAAGGCGGACCACGTCAGCTACCTGCCCGGGACCCGCGTGCTGATGCAATCCCGGCCCGGCGAACTGCTGGTGCAGGACGCCGAACAAGCCCGCAGCCTGCGCTACAACCAACTGATCCTGGCAACGGGCGCACGCGAACTGCTGCTCCCATTCCCCGGCTGGACGCTGCCAGGCGTGACCGGCGCCGGCGGGCTGCAGGCGCTGGCGAAAGGCGGCTATCCCGTGCAGGGAAAACGCGTCGTCGTCGCCGGCACCGGCCCGCTGCTGCTGGCCGTCGCAGCCACGCTCAAAGAGCGCGGCGCGCAGGTGGTGGCCATCGTCGAACAGGCAAGCCTGCCCGCCCTGGCAAGGTTCGCAGCCGGCCTGGCGCTGACGCCATCGAAAGCCGCGCAGGCACTCCAGCTGGCCGCAAGCCTGCGGAAAATCCCGTATTACGCCAACAGCTACGTCGCGACAGCGCGCGGCGAAGGCCAGTTGCAGTCGGTCCAGGTCCAGCGCAGCGGCGCAAAGCGCGATATCGACTGCGACTACCTGGCTTGCGGCTACGGCCTGCTGCCCAACACTGAACTGGCACGCGCGCTCGGCTGCGACATCGCGCAGGGCGCGGTGCAGGTGGACTTGTGGCAGCGCACCAGCGAAGCCAACGTGCTCTGCGCCGGTGAAGGCACGGGCGTCGGCGGCGTCGACCTGGCCCTGGTGGAAGGATGCATCGCCGGCCTGACCGCCAGCGGCCGCGCCAAAGAAGCGCAACAACACTTCGCCGAACGCACGCGCTGGCAGGGTTTCGCCGCAAGGCTGGCAAGAACCTTCGTGCCGCGCGAAGAATTGCGCAAACTGGCCCAGCCCGACACCATCGTCTGCCGCTGCGAAGACGTCTGCCACGAAGAACTGCGCGGGCAGCCCGGCTGGCGCAGCGCCAAGCTGCACACCCGTTGCGGCATGGGCCCATGCCAGGGCCGTATCTGCGGCAACGCAACCGATTTCCTGTATGGATGGCGTCCGGACGCCGTGCGTACACCGATCTCGCCGGCACGTGCCGGCAGCATTATCACCCTCGAACCTCACAAGGAGACTTGAAATGGCAGCAATCAAATGGGAAGGCGTATTCCCTGCAGTAACCACCAAATTCCACGCGAATGAGGAACTGGACCATGCAGAAATGGAGAAGCACTTCTCCTTCATGATCGACAGCGGCTGCCACGGCCTGGTCACCTGCGGTTCCCTGGGCGAAGCCAGCACCCTGTCCTTCGAAGAGAAGCTGGCCGTCGCCAAGACCGCCGTCAAGGTCGCCAACGGCCGCGTGCCGGTGCTGGCCAACGTCAGCGAAACCCGCACCGCCAACGCCGAGCGCTATGTGCAGGAAGCGCGCGACCTGGGCGTGGACGGCTTCATGGTGATGCCTTCCGTACTGTACGCCGCCGACGCGTATGAAGCCAAGGCCAACCTGCGCACCATCGCCAAGGCCGCCAAACTGCCGATCATGGTGTACAACAACCCGGTCACCTACAAAGTCGACCTGACCCCGGCCGACTTCAAGGAACTGTCGGACTGCGAAGAACTGGAAGCGATCAAGGAATCGACCGACAACATCCGCCGCGTGACGGACCTGCGCAACGCCGTGGGCGAGCGCTACGCCATCTTCATGGGCGTCGATGACCTGTCCTTCGAAGGCCTGGCAGTGGGCGCCGACGGCCTGCTGGCCGGCCTGGTGGTGGCCTTCCCGAAGGAGACCGTGGCCCTGTACAAGCTGATGAAAACCGGCCGCTATGCCGAAGCGCTGAAGCTTTACCAGTGGTTCATGCCGCTGCTGCACCTCGACGTTTCGACCAAGCTGGTGCAAAATCTGAAACTGGTGGAAGCACTGGTTGGTGTCGGCAACGAAATCGTTCGCCGCCCGCGCCAGCCACTGCGCGGCGCTGACCGTGAATTCGTGGTGCAAGTGGTGCAGCAGGCACTGGCAACCCGTCCTGACGTCAGCGCTTACCTTTGAGGTTCAGCCATGCCGGGGACGAATGCCGATCAACTATGTAAGACGCCTGACAGGACGGCAACGCGCCGCCCAGGCTAATCGCCACCTCGGCGTCGCCCTGGCCTTCGTGGCCGGGGCGGCAAACGCCGGCGGCTTCCTCGCCGTCAAGCAGTACACCTCCCATATGACAGGCATTCTGTCGTCCGCCGCCGACAGCCTGGCGCTGGGCGCGGTCGATACCGCCATGGACTGCGGCGGCGCCTTGCTGGCCTTCCTGGCCGGCGCCGCCAGTTGCGCCGTGATGGTCAACTTCGCCCGCCGCCGCCAGCTTCACAGTGAATTCGCCTTGCCACTGCTGGTGGAAGCCGTGCTGTTGCTGGCCTTCGGCGTGATGGGCACAAGCCTGCAGACGATCGACGTGATCGTGCTGCCGGCCACGGTGATGCTGCTGTGCTTCATGATGGGATTGCAGAACGCCGTGATCACCAAGCTCTCGAACGCGGAAATCCGCACCACCCACATGACGGGTATCGTGACCGACCTCGGGATCGAAGCGGGCAAGGCCCTCTACTGGAACCGCGACGGCCAGGCCGTGCCGCGCGTGGCCGCCGACTGGAAGCGCGTGCGCATCCTGGCCTCGCTGGTGTCCTCGTTCTTCATCGGTGCCGTGGCGGGCGCGTTCGGCTTCAAGGCCGTCGGCTTTGGCGCTGTCATCCCACTGGCCTGCGTGCTGCTGGCCATGGCCGCCGTACCGATTTACGACGACCTGGTTGCCGCCCGCCGCTAGCCCTCGCGGAACACCAGCACCGGAATCTTGCTGTGGGTGAGCACCTTCTGCGTCTGGCTGCCCAGCATCAGGCTGGCCAGGCCGCTGCGGCCGCGCGAAGCCATGGCGATCAGGTCGCAGCCGCGCTGCAGGGCAGTGGAAACGATGGCCGCATGCGGCTGGTCGGCATGCACTTCGAGCGTGGTGCAGTTCACGTGCAGCGATGCCGCCTGGCGCGAAATATCGGCCAGGATGGCGTTATCTGCCTGCCGCGCGCCGACGCTGACCAGGGCCGGCTCTTCCGGAAGCACATGCACCGCCGTGACGCGGGCGCCGCTTTCGCGGGCCATGCGCAGGGCGGCGTTGACTGCCAGTTGCGAAGCGGCGGAGCCGTCGCTGGGAATTAATATGTGGCGAAACATCGGTTCAGGTCTCCTTCAGGTGACGCAGTCTAAAGCGTCCCGCCACTTGGCTGCAAGCGATCAGGCTGTGCGCACCGCGCCCGGGTGGCGGCGGGCATCCAGGCTCAGGCTACCGGCGCCGAAAGCAGCGATCTGCAGCAAGCCGCCGGCCATGGCGAAGTTCTTCATCAGGTGGATCATCTGGTTCTGGTCGCCGATCGCACTGTGGAAGATCAGGCCCGTGGCGATCGAGAACGCAGCCAGCGCCAGGGCGACCGGGCGGGTGTGGAAACCGGCCACCAGCAGCGCGCCGCCAATCACCTCAATGGCAATGGCGAGCACCAGGCCCAGCTGAGGCAAGGGCAAGCCCATGGCGCTGATATAGCCGATGGTAGCGCCCGGGTTGCTGATCTTGCCGATGCCGCTCATGACGAAGATGGCAGCCATCAGGATGCGGCCGACGAGTGGCAGGTATTTGTTATCGGTATTCATGGTGTGGCTCCTTTTGAGGAATGTTTGTTGATGAAGACATCTTATGTCTCCGCGACATATTCCGGAAGCCAATATATTTAGATGCAATATATCGTTTTATCAGATGGATTGTTGCTCCTGTAACAGTAACGCCAGCTGTTGCCGCATGATGGCGTTGGAAGGCTGGCTATGTGGGTGGCTGGTGTTTTCCACCGCGATGGCCAGCGGCAGGTCCATCGCGCTCAGGTGGCCGAGGAACCAGCGCGGCAGGCGTTCCAGCAGCGCACGCGCACCGGCGGGATCGATCTGCGCCACCGGCAGCGCGTGCTGCAACGCCGCCAGCGCGCGGCGGTGGGCGGCGCGGTGTTCGTGCTCGGTGGGGTAATACAGCTGGTCCATCAGCGCTTCCTCCTGCGCAAAATCGGCGGACAGCGCGGCGAGCAGATCGTTGATGCGGGTTGGCAGCGAACTATCGTCCGCGTCGATGGTTGCGTGGATCGCTTGCAGCAAGGCACGGTGGGAAGCATCCATCTCGGCCACGCCGGTTTCCAGCAGGGCGCTCCATTCGAGGCGTTGCATGGCGGTCTCCTTGTCAATGCCGCCAGTCTGTCGCAGCGGTGACGGGGATTCCATGACTCAGATCAAATACAATATGACTATGGAAAGAATACTGATCATAACGGGCGCCAGCCGCGGCATCGGCGCCGCGATTGCAAGGCGGGCGGCGGTCGATGGCTGGACCGTGGCCGTGAATTACCAGCGCGACGCCGAGGCGGCGGCGCGGGTGGTGGCGCAGATCGAGGCGACCGGCGGCCGCGCGCTGGCGGTGCAGGCGGACGTGGCGCGCGACGAGGATATCGAGCGCCTGTTTGCCACCGTCGAACGCGAACTGGGGCCGGTGACCGGCCTGGTGAACAACGCCGGCATCACCGGCGGACTTGGCCTATTCGGCAATACCACCCCTGCGGTCGTGGAGCAGGTGTTCCGCACCAATGTGCTGGGCCTGATGCAGGCCAGCCGCCGCGCGCTGGCGGCGTTCCGCGCGCATGGGCGGGGCGGGGTGATCGTCAACATCAGTTCCACCGCAGCAACGGCGGGCAGTCCCAACGAATACGTGACTTATGCGGCCAGCAAGGCGGCGGTCGACACCTTCACCATGGGCTTGGGCAAGGAAGTGGCGCCGGAAGGCATCCGCGTGTGCGGTGTGGCGCCGGGCACTACCCAGACCGACATCCACACCGCCTCCGGCGATCCGGGCCGCCCGGCCCGGGTGGCGTCGCGCATTCCGATGCTGCGCGTGGGCGAGCCGGAGGAAATCGCGGAGGCGGCCGTGTGGCTGCTCTCGCCGGCGGCGCGCTACGTCACCGCCACCACCATCCGGGTATCGGGTGGGGCCTGATCACCAATCGATCGACAGCAGCCGCGACGCCATGCGCGGCCAGCACAGCGAACTGAGTTCCTCGCGCGAAGCCCAGCGGAAACCGTCCGCTTCCGGCGTGGGCTCGCCGGTGCGCCGGTGCGGGAAGAAACTGGTGCAGCGCAGGTGGTCCAGGCTGCACAATTCGTCGCCCACCTCCACTTTGAACAGGTGCAGGCGCTTGTCCGGGCGGTAGGTGAATTCGCCCAGGTCCTCAAACCGGGAAGCGTCGAAATCCAGGCCGGCCTCCTCCAACAGTTCGCGCCGCGCCGATTCCAGCGGCGTTTCCCCCTCATCCTGCAAGCCCTTGGGTATGTCCCAGCTGGCCGTCCCGGTGACATGGCACAGCAAGAGCTGACGGGCAGTATTGATCACCAGCGTGCCGCAGGAAGTCTGTTGCATGTCCTTGATTCCTTTTGCTTTTTTATATCCTTGAATGTTTCCCAAGAGATAGTGAAAGTACTCTAGGGAATTGCTCGACAGTTACAAACCCTTGTTATAAAGTGTGAGAATTCGGCCGCCTCGCCCCCGCTGCCCAGTCTTTCAGTCCATCCCCAAACCGTTGCGTACGCATGCCGATCCGGCAAGCGGCGCTGTTTTATTGCCGACGTTTCTTGCCAAGAGTGCCATTATGCCAAAGCTGCACCAGACGCCCATCCTGTTCGCCGTTGCCGGAGCACTGCTGCTGCAGCCGTCCGCGCACGCCGAGGAGGGGGGCTGGACCTTCGGCGGCTTCGGCACCCTGGGCGCTGTCCATTCGAGCGAGAAGCAGGCCGACTATTCCGCCAATCCGTTGACACCGGGCACGGCCGGCGCTTCCGACAACTGGAGCTATAGCGTCGACAGCCGCCTGGGCACGCAACTGTCGTACAACGGCGGCCACTGGTCGGCCGTGCTGCAGGTGATCGCCGAGCGCAACCTCACCCATTCCTGGAAGCCGGTGGTCGAATGGGCCAACGTGCAGTACCAGGCTACGCCGGAACTGAGCCTGCGTTTCGGGCGCATCGCCTTGCCGCTTTTCCTGTCGGGCGATTACCGCAAGGCCAGCTACGCGCTGCCCTGGGTGCGTACGCCGATCGAGCTGTATGTTGCACTCCCGATCAGCAATAGCGACGGCGTCGACGCCACTTACCGCTGGACTGCCGGCGACATCAAGAACAGCACCCAGGTCCTGTATGGCGGCACCAGGCTGCGCCTGTCCGACACGCTGCATGCGTCGGCCCACCACTTGGCCGGCATTTCCAATACCAGTACGGTCGGCGCGCTGACTGTGCGCGCCACGGCCATGAAGGGCGACTTGCAAATGCTGCTGGCGGAAGACCTGTGGTCGGCCCTGCGCCAGTTTGGCCCGCAGGGCGAGACCCTGGCGCGCCGCTATGAGCCTGACCGCAAGCGTGCAACCGTGGTCAGCATCGGCGCCTCCTACGACCCCGGCAACTGGTTCGTGATGGGCGAAGTGGGGCGCATCAACGCGCGTTCCTTCCTGGGCGATAAGACGGCCGGCTATGTCAGCGGCGGCTACCGCCTGGGCAGCGTCACCCCTTACGCCACGTTCAGCAAGGCTGCGGCCAATACCCCGACACACGTGGACGGCCTGGATCCGGCAACACTGCCGCCGGCGTACGTGCCGGCCGCCCAGCGCGTGAATGCGGAGCTGAATGGCCTCCTCAGCATGATCTCGGTGCAGGACAGCACCAGCGTCGGCGTGCGCTGGGACGCCAGCAGCAATACGGCAGTGAAGCTGCAGTTCGACCGCGTACGCCCGCATGGCGGCAGCAGCGGCACGCTGAGCAACATCCAGCCCGGCTATCGCTACGGGCATGGCTTCGGCGTGTTCAGCGCTTCGCTGGACTTCGTGTTCTAACGGGAGCCCGCTGTGATTACGAAACTCCTTTGCAGCCTCGTCTTGGCGCTCCTTGCCGGCGCTGCCGCTGCCGCCGAACTGGTGGTGGTGGTATCGGTGCACAGCACGATCACCACCCTGCGCGCGGAACAGGTGGCCGACATCTTCCTGTCCGAAGCGACGCGCTTTCCCGACGGCGGCGAGGTGGTAGCGCTCGATTTGCCGATCGGCTCCCCGCTGCGCGACGATTTTTATCTGAAGGTGGCCAACCGTACGCCCGCCTTGATGAAGGCTTACTGGACCAAGAAGATCTTCACCGGGCGCGGCCAGCCGCCGCGCGAACTGCCCAATAGCGTGGCCGTGCGCAAGCTGGTGGCCGATAATCCGACCCTGATCGGCTACATTGAACGCAGTGCCCTCGACGCCAGCGTGCGTCCTGTCCTGGTGGTGCATTGACCATGAAACGCTGGTTGCGCATGTGCCTGGAGACGCAAGTCTCGCTGCCCTTGTTCACCATCGTCCTGCTGGCTGTGGTGTGGGCCACCACGCTGCATTTCATCGACAGCGAGGCGGCCGCCTCGCGCGACATGGCGGCCGAATCGGCCGGCGAACTGATTGCCACCTATGAAGCGCAGGTGGCGCGCAGCATCGCGGGCATCGAACAAACCCTGAACGTGCTGAAGTACAGCGCCGAGCGCCAGGGTGCGCGCGGGGCGCTGCCGGAATTGCAGGCGCATGGCTTGCTGCCGTCCGGCCTGGTCTTCGTGGTCAGCATTGTCGACGCCCGCGGCGACACTGTCGCCAGCAATCCGGCGGCGGCGCCGATCAACGTCAGCCGCCAGGAGTACTTCCATTTTCACCAGCAGCACCGCAGCAGCTATACCTTCATTTCGCAGGCCATGCGCGACGATGCGAACCCGGACTGGCACCTGCATTTCACTCGCCGCCTGGACGACCTGCACGGTGAATTCGCCGGCGTAGCGATCGTCGAGGTTGACCCGGCCTATTTCACCAGCGGCTACGAGCGCAGCCGCCTGGGCGAGCAGGGCATGCTTGGCCTGGTCGGCGACGACGGCGTGGTGCGCGCGCTGCGTGTGGGCGACAGGCAGTCCTTCGGCCAGCGCCTCGACCTCGCTGCACTGCGGGCGCGGCCCGGCGTGCCGCTGGCCAGCAGCTGGGACGGCGTGCGCCGCTACACCGAAATACGCCAGCTGGGCGGCCTGCGCCTGAGCGCCATGGTCGGCCTGTCGGAGCAGGAGCAGATGGCCGGTTTCGCCGGGCAGCGCCGCCAGCTGCTGTGGGAGGCGGGTGTCGCCAGCGCGGTACTGATCATCCTCGCTGCCCTGGTCTGGGCCTGGGTGTGGCAGGGCGCCAAGGCGCGCCGCCGCGTGCGCCGGGCGCAGGAGACCTACGCCGCCGCTTCGGAATCGAACATGGACGCCTTCTTCGTGCTGCGTGCGGTCCGCAACAAGGACGGCGTGGTGGAGGATTTCAAGTTCAGCGCCGTCAATTCGCGCGCCGAGCAACTGACCGGCGTCAACCGCAACGCGCTGCGTGCGCAAACCCTGTGCAGCTGGATGCCGGCGGCGCGCCATAACGGCATGTTCGAGCAGCTGGTCAAGGTCACGCTGCAGGGCGGCGTGCACCAGGAGGAGGGACCGAACCTGGTGCCGCAGCTGCGCGCCGAATGGCTGCACTGGCAGGTGGTGGGCGTGGAGGGCGGCGTGGTGGCGATCGTGCGCGACATCACCGAGCGCAAGCGCGCCGAAGAGCGCATCTTCCACATGGCCCACCACGACACGCTGACCGGCCTGCCGAACCGCAGCCTCATTTGCGACCGCCTGCAGCAGTCGCTGGCGCACGCGGAGCGAAATAGGGAATCGGTGCTGGTGGCCTTCATCGACCTCGATAGCTTCAAGCTGGTGAACGACACGCTGGGCCACAACGCCGGCGACGAATTGCTGAAGGAAGTGGCGCAGCGCATGGTGGGCTGCGTGCGCCGCGAGGACACGGTAGGCCGCTTCGGCGGCGACGAATTCGTGCTGGTGCTGCCGCATGTGCACGACGACCCGCAAGTGCTGGCGCCGCTGCTCAACAAGATCCTGGAAGCGGTGGTGCAGCCCATTGTGCTGGAAGAACAGAAGATGCAGGTCAGCTGCTCGATCGGCGTCGCCGTCTATCCGCGCGACGGGCTCGATACCGACACGCTGATGATGCATGCCGACGCGGCCATGTACCGCGCCAAGGAGAGCGGCAAGAACAACTGCCAGTTCTACACCCGCGAAATGAACGCCGGCCTGGAAGAAAAGCTGGCCCTGACCGAAGGCTTGCGCAAGGCGCTGGAAGAGCAGCAACTGTCGCTGGCCTACCAGCCCAAGATACACCTGGACAGTGGCCGCATGTTCGGCGTCGAAGCGCTGCTGCGCTGGCAGCACCCGCAGCGCGGCATGGTGTCGCCGGCCCAGTTCATTCCGCTGGCGGAGGAAAACGGCCTGATCATCCCGATCGGCGAATGGGTGCTGCGCGAAGCCTGCCGCCAGGCGCGCGCCTGGCAGGATGACGGCTTGCCGCCGCTATCGGTGTCGGTCAACGTGTCGGCGCGCCAGTTCGACGACCCGCGCCTGGTGCAGCGTGTCGCGTCTGCGCTGGAGTGGAGCGGACTGGATGCCCGCTGGCTGGAGCTGGAGTTGACCGAATCCATGGTGATGCGCAATGTGCAGCAGTCCGTGGCCAAGATGCGCGAACTGGAAGCGATGGGCATCGCGCTGTCGATCGACGATTTCGGCACCGGCTATTCGAGCCTGGCGGCGCTCAAGTCCTTCCCCATTTCGCGCCTGAAGATCGACCAGTCGTTCGTGCGCGACCTGTGCGGCAGCGCGGACGACCAGGCCATCACCTGCGCCATCATTTCGCTGTCGCACCAGCTGAACATGAAGGTCATTGCCGAAGGCGTGGAAACGGAGCAGCAGCGCCGCTTCCTGCATGCCAATGGCTGCGACGAGGTGCAGGGCTATCTTTTCAGCTGCCCGGTGCCTGCGGCAGAGATCGCCGCGCTGCGCAATAGTGTCGGAAATCTTTACACTGTCGACAGTAGTATTTCCAAAGATTCAATGTTATCAATCAGTTAGCTTTCTGGCACGCAACTTGCATATCAGTAGGAAACATCACTTATAGGAGTACAAATGTTTCTGAAGAGCATCGCTGCCGCCTCCCTGCTGGCCGCTTCCGCCGTCGCCAATGCCGCCACGTTCAACCTGGTCAGCAACGGCGGTTTCGAAACCGGCACCCTGGCCAACTGGAGCGTCAACGCTGTCGGCAGCCCAAGTGGCGGCTGCCCGTTCGCAGGCCGCAACTGGAACGTTTCCAACAGCGGCGGCGCCACCGGCTGCTCCGCCGTCGGCAACCCGACTGAAGGCCAGTATGCCGCCTACGTCATGAACGACGGCCTGGCCGAGTCGACCTACACCCTGAGCCAGGATTTCCTGGTGCCGTTCAACGTCACCAGCGCCAGCCTGGCGTGGAGCGATAGCAGCGTCAGCAGCTATAACGGCGCGCTGCGCAGCCTGAGCGTGGGCCTGTACGCCGGCAACACCCTGCTGGCGGATGTCTACCAGTTCAATATGCCGCTCAGCGATTTTTCGTCCGCGTGGGATGCACGCCAGGTTGACGTTTCGGCGCTGCTGGCTGCGCATGGCGGCCAGACGCTGACCGTGCGCTTCTCGAATTACATCCCGAACACCTGGACCGGCCCTGCCGGCCTGGCCCTGGACAATATCAGCCTGACCGCCGAAGCCGCCAATGTGCCGGAGCCTGGCTCCATGGCGCTCTTGGGCCTGGGCCTGATGGCCGGCGCCCTGGTCCGCCGCCGCAAGGCATAACTTTGGTTACAATGGCTGCTCCCGATTCACGAGAGCAGCCATTCATGACCGAATTCAGCAACGACATCTACACCGAACCTTCCAACATCGACCTGGACACGCTGGCCAATCTTGGCCCGTTGCGTGCCATGGCCGGTATCTGGGAAGGTCAGCGCGGCCTGGACATCAAGCCGAAGGCGGACGGCCCTCGCAAGCAGGCCTACGTCGAGCGCATCGAACTGCAGCCGATCGACCCGGTCACCAATGGCCCGCAACTGTTCTACGGCCTGCGCTACGTCCTCATCATCAACAAGCCGGACAACATCAAGACTTACCACGAACAGGTTGGCTACTGGCTGTGGGAACCGGCAACCAGCACCGTGATCCAGACCCTGGCCATTCCGCGCGGCCAGATCGCCATGGCATCCGGCACCGCGGCTGCGGATGCGAAAACCTTCGAGCTGGTGGCCCAGCGCGAGCAGAACAGCTACGGCATCTGTTCCAATCCCTTCCTCGAATACGGCTTCAAGACCACCGAGTACCGTATCAAGGTCACCATCAACGACGACGGCACCTGGGGCTACGAAGAAGACACCGTGATGCTCATCCGCGGCAAGGAATCGGAGCCGTTCCACCACGTCGACCGCAACCTGCTGCACAAGGTGGCCGAGCCGACCCCGAACCCCTTGGTGCGCAAGACTTAACCGTCGCGCCCATCGACCCGGGCCTGGCTCAGATAAGGCCCGTACACGAACAGATAGGTCAGGAAAGACGCCGACCAGGCCAGCGCGGAACCCGCAAGCAGCGTATCGCGGGCTTCAACAGGCAGCAGGTTGGCGCACAGGCGCAGCACCGCGCCGGCCTGCAGCAGCAGGTACATGGCGCTTTCGGCGCGGCCGGCGCGCAGCATGCGGCCGGTGTGGCCAAGCGCGGTGCGCGTGATCATGCCGATGATCAGGCCCGACATGCCGCCCACCGCCAGCGCGTGGAAGGCGCTGCTCGATGAGCCGATGCCGAGCGCGGCAAAACCCAGCAAAACCAGCCCCGCCACGATCCAGGCATACGCCAGGTGCAGGATCCACAGCAGGGGCACGCGCGTGGTGGCTCGCGGCGCCCAGCCGAGCAAACGCACCGCGTTCACGCCCGCTGCCGCAAACGCGGCCACGGCCACGACAGCGCCCGGCAACCCGCCGACCCAGGCCAGCGCCGTCGCCAGGAGCAGGGCAATACTGGCTTTTTCGCGCCATGCCACCGTGACAGGCTGGCTGCCCGGGGCGCCATTGCGGGTAAACATGGGAATCACGCGGCCGCCGATCACCGCTTCCAGCACGGTAATCATCAGGATCGCTCCATGCACGGGCTTGAAGGCCGACAAGGCGATCCAGCCGTGGGACGCGGCATGGAACAGCAGGTTGGCCACCGACAGCAGGATCAGGATGCCGCAGATCGGATAATTGCGCTTGCTTTGCGCCTGTACCAGCACGCGCCCGAAAGCCAAAGCGCACAATGGCAAGAACAGCCCATCGACCAGCAGCGCCGGCACGCCCGGCGCCAGCAGCATCGCCAGCCTTCCCGCAATCCACAGTGCGGCCAGCGCCGCCAGCTGGCCGCCGGCGGGCGTCGGCAGGTTGGTCCAGTTGCGGCCTGCCGTGAACAGGAAACCGATGATCGCCGCGCCGGCAAAGCCGAACACCATTTCATGCATATGCCACAGCATGTTCACAGCGGGCAGGGCTGGCAGGGCGCCCTGGTAGCCCGCCAGCCACACTGGCACCGAGATTGCCGCCAGCGCTGCTGCCAGCAGATAGAAGGGGCGGAAACCCAGCCGCAGCAAGGGATGCGGCTGTCCGGCAGGCGTGGGCTCGGTGGGAATATGGATGCTGCGCATGGCTGGCCTCGGGTCCTAAAGAAGTATAATGAATGCTACATTAGGCGCCAATGCTAAGCAATATTTCAAATACCTCTTTTAATGACGTAGATCATGCGACTGACATCTTTCACCGACTACACCCTGCGTTCGCTGATGTACCTGGGCATGCATCGCGACAAGCTGGTCACCATCCAGGAAATCGCTGACCTGCATGACATTTCGAAGAACCACCTGACCAAGGTAATTCATCAGCTGGGCGCCAGCGGCCTGGTGGAAACCGTGCGCGGGCGGCACGGCGGCCTGCGCCTGAACCGCGAGCCGCAGGACATCAATATCGGCGAAGTGGTCAGGGACAGCGAATCGGATTTCAATATTGCCGAGTGTTTCGAGTCCGACCCCGGCCACTGCGCCTTCTTGCGCGATTGCACGCTGAAGCGCAAGCTGGGCGAAGCCACCGAAGCCTTCCTCCATGTGCTGGACGGCATGACGCTGGCCGATATCCTGCCCGGTCCGCATGGCGGCAAGAGCGGCGAGAGCGGCAAGGGCAGCGAGCACAGGGTGGTCCTGCAGAAAATGCGCATCTGAGATGCATCTTTATTGACGCAGCTTAAGGTAAACATGTATTATGTCTGCATGTTTAACCGAGAAGGAGCTGCACCATGCTGTCCGCCGAACACCGCGCCATCGTCACCGCCACCGTTCCCATCCTCGAACAGGGCGGCGAGGCCCTGACGCGCCACTTCTACCAGACCCTGTTCACCGATTTCCCGCAGGTCAAACCATTCTTCAACCAGGCCCACCAGCACAGTGGCGACCAGCAGCGCGCCCTTGCCAATGGCATCTTGATGTACGCGAGGAATATCGAGCGCCTGGAAGCACTGGGTCCGCTGGTGAACAGCATCGTCACCAAGCACGTGGCGCTGCAGATCCAGCCGGAGCATTATCCGATGGTTGGCGCCAGCCTGCTGAAAGCCATCCGCGAAGTGCTGGGCGGTGAAACCGCCACCGACGCCGTGCTGGAAGCCTGGGGCGCAGCCTACGGCCAGCTGGCCGGGATCCTGATCGGTGCCGAGGGCAAGTCGTATGAAGCCGCGGCGGCGGCGCCGGGCGGCTGGAAGGGCGCCCGCCAGTTCATCGTGGCCCGCAAGCGCATCGAGAGCGACGAGATCACCACCTTCGTGTTCCGCCCTGCCGATGGCGAACCGGTGATGGACTTCGAACCGGGCCAGTACATCGGCGTGCGCCTGGTGGTGTACGGCGAAGAGCAGCGCCGACAGTACTCGCTGTCGGCCGCGCCGAACGGCATGACCTACCAGGTGAGCGTGAAGCGGGAAGAGGGCGGCAAGGTATCAGGCTTCCTGCACGGGCACGTCGGCGAAGGCGACACGGTGGAACTGTTCCCGCCGACCGGCGCATTCAAGCTGGCCGAAGGCAGCCGCCCGATCGTGCTGATTTCCGGCGGCGTCGGCATCACCCCGACGCTGGCAATGCTGGACCAGGCGCTCGAAACCGGCCGCGAAATCCGCTTCATCCACGCAGCGCGCCACGGCGGCGTGCACGCCTTCCGCCAGCACATTGACGGCCTGGCCGAACGCCACCCGCAGCTGAAGCGCCACTACATCTACGCCGAGGAGCGCGAAGGCCAGCCGCAAGCCGACGCCGTCGGCCTGCTGGGGAATAAGGAACTGGGTGAGTGGCTGCCCAAATCGCGCGACGTCGACGCCTACTTCCTCGGCCCGCTGCCCTTCATGAAGGCCGTCAAGCGCAGCCTGCGCGAACTGGGCGTGCCGGAAGCGCAGACCCACTACGAGTTCTTTGGGCCGGCCAGGGCGCTCGATTAAGTCAGCGGTTAGACGAGGAGCGCGGCATTCATGGCGGAGGCATCGGCCTCCGCTTCCGCCAGCATTTCCTCGCGCCTTTCGGCGTCGATGAACAGGTCCATCACGGAATCTTCGTGCGGGGCCTGCTGCGTTTCCGGGTTGGCCAGCGGCGAAGGGACACGGGCGAAATGGTTCGCCAGCAGCAGCGTATCGAGCAAGGTCTCGGGCGGGATCTGCAGCATGCCGCTGCGCAGGCTCTCGATGGCTTCCGCCACTTCGGCCGGAATGCCCAATTTCTTCAGCACCTCGCGGGTGATGATTTCCTCGCTGGCGGTTTGCCAGTTCTCCGGATCGGGTTCCAGCAATCCTGGGAATTCGTCGGCGCGCGACAGCAGGTAGAAGTTGCCCACCTCGTGCACGATGGCCGCGAACAGCGCCGTATCTGGATTCACGCCGGTAACGTCGCGCGCAATGATGCGCGCCAGGCAGGCGACATGGATGGTGTGCTGCCACAGCTGCTCGGCCTTGGCGCGCAGTGCCGGATCGACGATCTTGCTGCCGAAGGCGCGCACCACCATGGCCGCGGCCAGTGCGTACAGGTTGTGGTAGCCCACGCGCATGATGGCGTTGCGCACGTTGGTGATATCGGGACCGCCGGTGCGGTTGAACATGGCGGAGTTGGAGAGCGAGACGGTGCGCGCGGCCAATTGCGGCTCGGCCAGCACCAGCTTGATCGCATCCTCCATTGGGCAGTCGGGATCGTCCAGCGCGAGCTGCACGCGCAGGGCTGCGTTGACGCTGGTGGGGAACACGAGGTCCCCGCGGATCGCCAAAGCGGCGATATGTCCAAAGGCTTCCAGTTTATTCATGCCGAAAATTATACGGCCCGGGGACTATCATTGCCAAATGAAAGTCAGGCAGTAGATTCGGGGTCAGCTCCGGCAATCGGACATTTCGAAGCTCCTCGAGAAGCCGGAGCTGACCCCGAATTTCAGGCGCCGACCAGTTGAGGCTCGCGGGCAGGCTGTTCCCTGCTGTAGCGGGCGACCGAGAGGTCGTCGGCGAAGATGGCGGGGCGCTTGGCGGACATGATGTCGGCCAGCAGTTGCGCCGAGCCGCAGCTCATGGTCCAGCCCAGGGTGCCGTGGCCGGTGTTGGTGAACAGGTTGCGGATGCCGGTGCGGCCGACCACGGGCGTGCCGTCCGGGGTCATCGGGCGCAGGCCGGTCCAGAAGCTGGCCTGGGCGGTGTTGCCGGCGCCCGGGAACAGGTCGTTCACCACCATTTCCAGCGTTTCGCGGCGGCGCGGGTTGAGCTTGGTGTTGTAGCCGGCGATTTCGGCCATGCCGCCGACGCGGATGCGGTCGTCGAAGCGGGTCACGGCGATCTTGTAGGTTTCGTCCAGGATGGTCGAGGTCGGGGCTTTCTCGCCGTCGACAATCGGTACCGTGATCGAGTAGCCTTTCAGCGGGTACACCGGAATCTCGAACAGCTCCTTCAGGAACGGGGTCGAGTAGGCGCCCAGGGCGACCACGAAGGAGTCGGCTTCCACAAGCTCGGCGCCGCATTGCACGCCCTTGACCTTGTCGCCTTCCATGACCAGCTTGTCCATCGAGACGCCATAGCGGAATTTCACGCCCAGCGCCCTGGCCATCGCTTCCAGGCGGGTGGTGAACATCTGGCAGTCGCCGGTTTCATCGTTCGGCAGGCGCAGGCCGCCGACCAGCTTGTGCGCCGATGCGGCCAGGCCTGGTTCGGCTTTCATCAGGTCGGCGCCGGTCAGCAGTTCGTAGGGCACGCCGGTTTCTTTCAGCACTTCGATGTCCTTGGCGGCGCCGTCCAGTTGCGCCTGGGTGCGGAACAGCTGGGTGGTGCCTTGCTGGCGGCCTTCGTATTCGATGCCGGTGGCGGCGCGCAGCACTTTGAAGCAGTCGCGGCTGTACTCGGCCAGGCGCACCATGCGTTCCTTGTTGACGGCATAGGATTCGGCATTGCAGTTGCGCAGCATCTGCCACATCCACTTCAGCTGGAAGGCGGTACCGTCAGGGGTGATCGACAGCGGCGCGTGGCGCTGCAGCATCCATTTCATGGCTTTCAGCGGAATGCCTGGAGCGGCCCACGGCGAGGCATAGCCGGGCGAAATCTGGCCGGCGTTGGCGAAGCTGGTTTCCAGGGCAGGGCCGGGTTGGCGATCCAGTACGGTCACATCGTGGCCGGCCTGGGCCAGGTAATAGGCACTGGTGACGCCGATAACGCCGCTGCCAAGGATAACTACGCGCATGGGTTGACTCCGGAATATTAGTGACGGATTATTTTGCTAGGATAACCAAGTTTCCCTAGTATTTGTTACTATATGGGGTCGATAAAACAGTAAAAAATCATGCGAATCCAGAAAGAATCGGTCCGGGGACTGGACAAGATCGACCGCAAGATACTGCGCATCCTGCAAGACGATGCGCGCATTGCCATGAAGGACTTGAGCGAACAGGTGGGGCTGTCGATCACGCCGACCATCGAGCGGGTCAAGCGCATGGAGCGCGATGGGGTGATTGCGGGCTACCATGCGCGGCTCAACCCGCGCGCGCTGGGCGCCAGCTTGCTGGTGTTCGTGGAGATCACGCTGAACCAGAAATCGGCCAGCCATTTCGAGCAGTTCCGGCGCGAGGTGCTGCGTATTCCGGAGGTGCAGGAGTGCCACCTGGTGTCGGGCGATTTCGATTACCTGATCAAGGCGCGCATCCACGAGATGGCGGAGTACCGCAAGCTGCTTGGCGATATGTTGTTGAACCTTCCGGGCGCGGCGCAGTCCAAGTCCTATGTCGTCATGGAGGAAATCAAGGAAACCTTGATCCTGCCCACCGAGCCCGCTCCGTAGCTGCGGCACGATGACGCTTTCTGACCAAGAAGCGTAACATGTCTACCAAACCCGGTCCCGTAGTTCATATGTCCGTTTTGGAACAATTTGAGCAGAGATTCGATCTCAAGCTGGAGCGGCTTGAGAACGAAATTTTGCGCTTGATGCTGGCGCAAACGCTAACTCTCGTTGGCGCCATGGCGGCGCTAAAACTGTTTGGGTAATGACAACACATGGTCTAAAATGCCAGTAGCCTGGACTGAGCGAACGGAGTATTTGTGCAAAGCACTTATGGAGCCGCGAGCATCACCACCCCAGCCGCTGCGCCGGCTGCCCCCGAGCACGCTGTCCCGCTGCGGGGCCTCGACGAACACCTTTCCGCCGACCAGGGGTTCACGTCCAATCTTGCCCGCACCGTGGGCGCCATTGCCAGCACCGAAGGAGTTCTGAGCCTGGCGCAATTTGCCGCCGTGACCGACCTGGCGGGCGATGGCCGCGCCTCCGCCGTCTTCACCGCCATCATGCTGAACGCGATCGAAATCGGCGTCACGGTCGATTCGGCCCTGCACGCCCTGGCGCGCTCCAGTCCCACCGTCGCCGAACAGAGCCGGCGCAGCGCCTATAACCTGATGAAGCCGCTGCTCGCGCTGCAAGGCACGGCCGCCCGTCCTCTGGCGCAGAAAATTGCCAAGGCCCTGCACATCAAGCTGACGCCGGAGCAACTGTTCGGCCTGCCGCCGGAAGAAGAGCGCCGCCTGCTCAGCAGCCTGGGCGACCAGGCGCGCAAGCTGGTCAAGGGCCGCGGCCTGGCCGATGCCGTGGCGGACTTTGGCCGGGCCATGGGCCATGCCGAACTGCTGAACCACGCGCGCGGCTATAACGGCGGCCTCATGAGCCAGGAGGAATTGCAGGACGCGGTGGAGCGGGCGGTGGCCGCCATCTGTCATGGCATCGAAACCTACCGCGAACATGAAAACGCCATGCTGGCCTGCGAGGCCGGCGCCGCCGGCCTGCTGGCGACCGCTGAGCAACTGCGCCACCAGGTGCAGCAGCGCCTGGCCCTGGTCGATGCGCGCATCGCCTACGAACGCCGCATGCTGAACCAGGACATCGATGACGCCGTCCACGACGCCGGCAATGCCATCGAGCTGGCGCTGGCCTGCAATCCGGAAGCGAGCGAGCGCGCCAGCGGCGAGCACTTCGGCAAGGAGATGGAATCGCGCCTGGACCGCGTGGTGCATCGCAAGGAAGAAGTGCTGGACCTGCTGCAGCACGACCTGTCGCTGTTCCAGTCCGACATCCGCCTGACCCAGACCACGGTCTTCGAACGCCAGCACCACGCCACGCTGGCGCGCCTGATGCCGCGCATGCGCGTCGGCACCCGCCTGGCGCAAACGGTCGATACCGCCGCCAATTTCACCTTGATGGGCAGCGCCGTCGCCGCCGCCGGCACCGGCACCGCAGCCTACCTGTTCGGCGTGGCCGTGGTCCTGCCCGTGGTGGCGCCCGCCGCGCCCTTTGTCGGCGGCGCGGTACTGCTGGCCGGCGCTTTCAAATGGTTCGCCGATGCCGGGCGCCGCAAGCGCTCGGAGATCAAGGACCGCCGCCGTGCTTTCGAAGAGGAACTGCGCAAGCGCCTGCAGGAAGTGCAGGGCGCCTTCGGCCGCCAGCTGGACCGCATCGCAGCCAGCTTCCACGAGTCCGCCACGCAGCTGCTGACGCCCCTGATGCTGGAAGCGGAAGCGGCCGGCCGCGTGCAGGCCGTGCGCAAGCGTATTGCCGACAAGGTCATTGCCCAGGCCCAGCAAGCGATCGCCCGGCTGCGCAGCGCCATGGCCGCCCACGCCTGAAGTGTTGCAAATTGTTTCCACGTGTCAACGAATGTACGCTACCGCACGTTGGTAGAGAACTTGCTTTGGTACAATTACTGCGCGCAACGCGCTTTTTCAACTACTTATATAATCACGACCATGAAGACCAAGCTCCTTGCAGCCGCCGCCATGCTGGCGCTCAGCACTTCTGCTTTCGCCACCGATGTTGGCGTTTCCGTCACCGTTGGCCAGCCAGGCTTCTATGGCCGCATCGACCTGGGCAATATGGCGCCGCCACCGGTCCTGTACCCGCAGCCTGTGATCATCCAGCGTCCGGCCCACGTCATCGCCGAACCACTGTACCTGCGCGTGCCGCCGGGCCATGCCAAGGATTGGGCTAAACATTGCGGCAAGTACAATGCTTGCGGCCGCAATGTATACTTCGTGCGCGACGACTGGTACACCAACGAATATGCGCCGCGCTACCGTGACGAGCGCGGCGGCCGCGACTACGACCGCGACGACCGCGATGACGACCGCGGCCATGGTCATGGCAAAGGCCACGGCAAGGGCCACGGCAAGCATTAATCCGGCGGGTTGTCCGGGCCCCGGCCCGCTCGCCCGCCGACCTTGAGGAGAACTGTTTGCAGAGCAAATATGTGATCGTAGGTGGTGGGGCGGGCGGCCTTGAGCTGGCCTGCAAACTGGGCCGCAAGCTCGGTCCGCAACAGGTAATGCTGGTCGACAGCCGGCTTTACCACATCTGGAAGCCTTCGCTGCACGAGGTGGCGGCGGGCACCCTGGATATCCACCAGGAGGGCCTGTCCTACCAGATGCTGGCGCATGACAATGGCTTCACCTATGTCTACGGCGCCATGACGGCGCTGGACAGTACCGCCAGGCAGATCAGCGTGGCGGCCATTACCAGCGAGGGTGGCGAGACCGTCCTGCCGGAACGGCGCATCGGCTACGAATCGCTGGTCATGGCCGTTGGCAGCACCTCCAATTATTTCGGCGTGCCCGGCGCGGCCGAACATACCATTTCCCTCAACGCGACTGAAGATGCGGAACGCTTCCGCCTGACCCTGCTCAAGCTGCTGACACGCGCTGCCTTGCAAAAGGGCGCCCAGCAAGGCGCGGCCGGGGTGGACGTGGTGATCATCGGCGGCGGCGCCACCGGCGTCGAGCTGGCGGCCGAATTGCGCGAGGCCAGCGGCGTCTACACTTCCTATGGCTTCGGCCACCTGGACCCGGTGCGCGACGTGCGCATCACCTTGCTCGAAGGTGCGCCGCGCATCCTGGCGCCACTGCCGGAACGTGTTTCCGGCGCCGCCCTCAAGCTGCTCAACGAGCGCGGCATCAAGGTCGTGACCTCGTGCCGCGTGACGGCCATCGCGCAAGACCATGTCGCCGTTGGCGACCAGACCTATCCATCGGATATCGTGGTCTGGGCGGCGGGCATCAAGGCGCCAGCCTTCCTCGCGACGCTCGGCCTGCCGGTCGCCAAGGGCGGCCAGATCGAAGTGACGGGCGAATTGCAGGTGAAGGGCGTGCCCGGCGTCTATGCCCTGGGCGATTGCGCGCAATGCCTGGGCGCCGACGGCAAACCGGTGCCGCCGCGTGCCCAGGCCGCGCACCAGCAAGCGGACTACCTGCTCGAAACCTTCCTGCGCCAGGCGCGCGGCAAGGCGCCGCAAGCCAAGCCTTATGCTTACCGCGACTATGGCTCGCTGGTGTCCTTCGGCCAGTCGACGTCGGTCGGCAGCCTGATGGGATCGCTGCGCGGATTCAGCTGGTTCGTGGAAGGCTTTTTTGCTCGCATGATGTATGTCAGCCTGCACCTGCTGCACCACCAGGCCGTGCTGGGCACCATCCGCACCGGGGTCCTGGCCGTGGCGCGCTTCCTGGTCAAACGGGCCACGCCGCTGGTCAAGCTGCATTGAGGGCGCTGCTGGCTGCCGCTGCGGCCGCCGCCTTGCTGGGCGGCTGCTATGACCGCGCCAGCGAAGTGGCCGAGCTGGCGCGCCACCATGCGACAGCCGTCGGCCGCGTCGTCGCGCTCGATTGCGCCAACGGCGGGCAGTGGTGGTATGAGTTCGAGCTGGACGGCAAGCGCCGGCGCGGCCCGGCGCGCGAACCGGCTGCCTGCCGCCAGCACAAGCCTGGCGACAGCGTGACGGTGTATTACAACCCGGCGGCGCCGGACGTGCACCGCGCCATCGCGCCCGCATTGGCATACGCAGACGAACATGGTTTCCATGTGCCGGTCTGGCTGTGGTTCGGCATTGCGGCATTGGCCCTGCCGCTGTCGGCCTGGATGGCCCTCAAGCGCTGGCGCTAGGGCGCGAACCGCCGCGCCCGGTTCAGGCCTCGCGCGGCTTCGGCAGCGCCACCGTGAGCTTGGCGCCCTGGCCTTCATTGGCCACCAGCGACAGCGTGCCGCCCAGGAAGATCGCGCGTTCGCGTATCATGCGCAAGCCATGGTGCTGCTGCCAGCTTTCTTCAGGAAAGGCGGCCTGGCCCAGGCCAACGCCATCGTCCTTGACGACCAGCACGATGCCGTCGTCCACATCGTCGACGATCACCTCGACCTTGCTGGCGCGCGCGTGGGTGGCGACGTTGCGCAAGCCTTCTTCCGCCGCGCGCAGCAGGACCACGCGCTGCGCGCGCGGGCAGGCCGGCTCGTCTTCCGGCAGGCTGCAAGCGGTTTTCAACAGGTGTTCGGCGCCGAACTGGGTCACGAGCTCGCTCAGCGCCACGCGCAAGCCGAGGAATTCCAGCTTGTCGTTCCATAGCTTGTGCTGCATGCCGCGGTTGGTTTCAATGACGGCGTGCAGCAGCTTCTTCATCTGGGCCGCGCGGTCCAGCAGGGCAGGGTCCTGCGGCAGCTTGGAGGTGAGCAAGCCCAGGTGCATGGTCAGCGCGGTCAGCGAGGAGCCCAGGCTGTCGTGCATCTGGCGCGACAAGGCGCGCCGCTCGTCGTCCCAGCAATTGTTGACGTAACCCAGCAGTTCCCGCAGTTCGGCAGCGTCCGTGTCAGCAGACATATGTTTGGTGGTTCATGTTTGTTTCCGCGATCATACATGAGGATAGTCAGCAGCAGCGCACGCGGCCGCCGGCGGCGTGCGCGTCAGCCGCGCGCGACGGCCGGGTCGCGCGCCAGGCACTCGTCGATGGCGCGCAGCAGCAGGTCGACCTCGACCGGCTTGACCAGGTGCATGTCGAAGCCGGCCTCCATCACGCGGCGCTGGTCGTCGGCCAGGCCGTAGCCGGTCAGGGCGATCAGCTTGATGTGGTGGGTGTCCGGGTTGGCGCGCATGCGGCGCGCCACTTCATAGCCGTCGATGCCGGGCAGGCCGATGTCGATCAGGGCGATGTCGGGCTTGGACGCCGCGGCGGTCGCCAGGCCCTGGAAACCGTCGGCGGCATGCTGCACCGGGTAGCCGTAGCAGCCCAGCATCATGGCCATCATTTCGCGGCCATCGTCGTTATCCTCCACCAGCAGCACGGCTGGCTTTGGCTGTTCGCTTGTATCCATGGGAGGTGCCTTTGTTTCAGTCACGTGCTCGATGCAGGGCAGGTGCAGCGTGAAGGTGCTGCCTTCGCCCGGCCCATCGCTTTCCGCATACACATTGCCGCCGTGTAGTTCGACCAGGCGCCGCACCAGCGACAGCCCGATACCCAGTCCGCCTTGCGCACGATCGAGGGTGCTGGCGCCTTGCACGAAGACGTCGAACACCTGGGGCAGCAGCTCGGCAGAAATGCCGACACCGCTGTCGTGCACGCTGATCGTGACTTCGCCTTCATCGACATCGCTCAGCAGTTCGATGCGCCCGCCGGGCGGCGTGTACTTGAGGGCGTTGTCCAGCAGGTTGCTGATCACCTGTTCCAGCCGCGTTGCATCGCCGTTGACCCAGCAGGGCGCGATCTCCACCTGCAGATGGTAGTCCTCCAGGCGGCCCGTGGCGCGGAAGGTTTCCAGCGTGGTCTTCAACAGCGCGGCCATGTCGAGCGGCTGGCAGTTGAGCAGGATCTTGCCCGACATGGCGCGGCTCAGGTCCAGCAAGTCGTCCACGATGCGGCCCAGGTGGCGGCTCTGGCGCTGAATGATTTTCTTGGCGTGGCTGACACTGTCGGCATTCACGCCCGGTAATCCAATGAGCGAGGCGGCGCTGCTGATCGCCGACAGCGGGTTGCGCAGTTCGTGGCCCAGCATGGCGAGGAATTCATCCTTGGCATGGCTGGCGCGTTCGGCGGTCTTGCGCTCTTCGATCTCGCGCAGCAGCCGCTGGTTGCTGGCGATCAGGTCGGTCGTGCGCTGGCTCAGCTGGCGCGCCTGGCGCCGCAATTCCTCGTTCTTGGTGGCGAGCGAGACAAAGACACTGATCTTGGCGTACAGCACCTGCGGGATCACCGGCGTGAACAGAAAATCCACCGCGCCTTTCTGGTAAGCCTTGAGGCGGTCCAGTTCGTCCGCCACGAAGGCGGTGATGAAGATGATGGGGATGTCCGATGAGCGCGGCCGCTGGTGGATCGCTTCGGCGGTCTCGAAACCGTCCATGCCCGGCATGTTCACGTCGAGCAGGATCACGGCGAAATCGTGCGTGAGCACTTCGCGCAGAGCTTCCTCGCCAGAGCGCGCGGCGACCACTTCGAAATTCTCTTGCACGGCCCACTGCTCGAGCAGGTTGGTCAGTGCAAAAAGACTGTTGGCATCGTCGTTGACGACGAGGATCTTTGGCTTGTCCACCAGTCCGATCATAGCGGCGACCTTTTACTGTGTCAAAAGAACACATTCCAATTGAACACCCTTTGTGTACGCAGGCGCACAGTCAGCCGCGCCCAGTGCTGCCATAGTGAAAACTCGCCCAAGGAAGGAGCAACCATGAATATCGACACCATTGTTGACAAAGAGTATGTGGACAAAAGTTTCCGCGAGCTGGCCGACGCTCCCGTCAGCGCCTTGCGCGGCTTGAGCGCGAAAGATGCCAAGGCCTTGCAGGCCGCGTTTGGCGTGAGCACGGTGCGCGACCTGGCGCAACTTAATTTCGTGCGCTGGGCCTCGGCCATTTCTGTCCTGGCCGATGAAGAGCAGATGGCGCCGGCGGAAAAGGCCAAGGAAGAGCTGCTGGACGACGCGGTCGAAATGACCTTCCCTGCCAGCGATCCCATCTCGGTCGATGCCGGCATCACGCGCATCGAAGTGGCGCCGGAAAAAGTCGACGCCCAACAGGACCACCAGCATGCTGCCAAGGTTGAGGAATCGACCGAGATCGGCCGCGAAGCAGAAACCACGTCATGACAGCCGTGGCGGCCTGGCGCATCAGGCCGCCGAAACCTGCGCTGGCTGCGCCATCGGCCCCGGCGCCTGCTGCGCCGGATGGCTGGCGGCGCAGTAACGGTTCTTGCCGCTGCGCTTGGCCTCGTACAGGGCGGCGTCGGCCACGTGCATCAGGTTGTCGACCGTGCTGGCATCGTCAGGGTAGAGCGCGATGCCGAGGCTGGTCGACAGCTGCAGCGTCAGGCCGTTCACCTCGTAGGGCTGGGCCACCACCTCGACCAGCTTGCTGGCGGGCTCCTGGGCATCGGCCAGGGTGCCCACGTCGCCCAGCACGATGACGAACTCGTCGCCGCCGATGCGCGCCACGGTGTCTTCCTTGCGCGCCGAATTGACCAGGCGCTGCGCCACCTGCTTCAGGATTTCGTCGCCATAAGCATGGCCGTGGGTGTCATTGATGCCCTTGAAGCCGTCGAGGTCCAGATACATCACGGCGGCGCGGCGCTGCTGGCGCGCGGCGTGCTGCAAGGCGGTGGCGATGCGGTCTTCCAGCAGGCGCCGGTTGGGCAGGCCGGTCAGCGGGTCGTGCAGCGCCAGTTCCTGCTGCTGCTTGCTGTAGGAAGCCAGTTCCTTGTACAGCAGGCGTACTTCCAGCATATTGTGGATGCGCTTGTGCACTTCGAGCAGGTCGAAAGGCTTGCTGATGAAGTCGCGCGCGCCCGCTTCCAGCGCGGCGATCTTGAAGCTGGGCTGGGCGGTCAGGGCCAGCACCGGCAGGTAGCCTTCCTGTTCGATTTCCTTCAGGCCTTTCATGACCTGGAAGCCATTCAGTTCCGGCATTTGCAGGTCCAGCAGGATGAGGTCATAGCGATGCTGGCGGTGCAGGGGACAGACCTGCTCCGGCAGCATGGTGGCCGTTACATTGGTATAACCGGCATCGCGCAGGATCTCCAACATCAGGTCGATATTGTCTGCGCAATCGTCAACTACCAAGATCTTGGCATTCAAAATCTCATCAGGGCTTGGCATGGCGGTCTCGGGAACTGGACTTTCAGTGTAGCTTGCGACAGTTTGCCGTGGCGCACGTGTCATTAACCAGTCTAGCAAATATTTCAGCAGTTTCTTGTAGGACATTTTCCCGTGTGCGGGTAGTCCTCAGTCACGCTTGCTGGCTGAGCAGACGCGTTCGATAGTTGCTACTAATTCGGAAGGTTCGATCGGTTTTGCCACATGGTCCAGGAAGCCAGCCTCGAGCGCATGGAGACGGTCTTCGGCCCGTGCGAAAGCCGTGAGGGCGATGGCGGGCAGGGCGCCGCAGCGCGCCGCGCCGAGTGCACGGATGCGCGACAATAATTCAAAACCGTCAACATCGGGCATGCCGATATCGCTCAGCAGCAGATCGAATTGCCCGCCGCGCGCCAGCGCCACGGCTTCGGCGGCGTTGGCCGCGCATTTTACGTCGCAACGGCAATCGCGCAGGATGCGGCTGATCAGTTCACGCGCGTCCGCCTCGTCGTCCACCAGCAACACTTTCAGGCCGCCCAGGTCGCGCAAGCCCATTTCCGGCAAGGGCGCTTTCTCGCTGCGCGGCGGACTGTGCATGCGCTGGGCGCGGATTTCGCCGCTGGCCAGCGGCAGCCGCACGGTAAAGCTGGAGCCCATGCCTTCGCCTTCGCTGGCGGCCGAGACGGTACCGCCGTGCTGCTCGACCAGGTGCTTGACGATGGACAGTCCCAGTCCCAGGCCGCCGTGGCGGCGCGTGGTGGAGGCGTCGGCCTGGCGGAAGCGTTCGAAGACATAGGGCAGGAATTCGTGGCGGATGCCAACGCCGTTGTCGGTCACGGTGATCTCGGCATGGCCCTCGTGCGCCCAGACCGAGACGCGCACCGTGCCAGCGCGCGGCGTGAACTTGAGCGCGTTGGTGAGCAGGTTCCAGACGACTTGCTGCAGGCGGTTGGCGTCGCCGGCCACGTGGCCGGTGGGCGCGAAGTCGCGCTCCAGGCGGATGCCCTTGGCTTCGGCGGCCGGGCGCACCGCTTCCAGCGCGGCGTCGACCACCACGGAGGGCATCAGCAGCTTCATGTCCAGCAGCACCTTGCCGGAGGTGATGCGGCCCATGTCCAGCAAGTCTTCGATCAGCTGGGCCTGGGCGCGCGCATTGCGCTCGATGGTTTCCAGGCCGCGCAGCTGTTCTTCCGGCGTACGGTTGCCTCGCCGCAGCACCTGCGACCAGCCAAGGATGGCCGTCAGCGGAGTGCGCAATTCATGCGACAGCGTGGCCAGGAATTCGTCCTTCATCTGGTTGCTGCGCTCGGCTTCGGCGCGCGCGCTGCGTTCGCGCTCGAGCAGCACCGTGCGCTCCTCGGCGGCGCGCTGCGCCGCTTCCACCATGCGCGCATTGTCGATGGCGATGCCGGCCTGCGCCGCCACGCCGCTGACCAGGCGCTCGGTGCGTTCGTTGAACATATGCGGCTCCGGGTGGCCGAAGAACAGGGTGCCGACCACTTCGCCGGCGCGCGCCAGCACCGGCACGGCCAGGCCGCTGCGCACCTGCGGGTGCGGCAAGCCCTGGAAGTCGGCGGGCGGGGCGCCGGACAGCGTGTGCATCGTCTGGCGGCCGCCGTCGCCTTCGGCACCATGGTAGAAGAAGGCGCCGAAGCGCGCGCCGGAAATGCGGGTGGCGGCGTCGGTGACTTCCTGCAGCAGCGAATGCAGCTCGCGGTTCTGCACCAGGGCGGTGCCGGTGCTGTTCAGCAGTTCGAGGATATTGGTCTCGTCGCGCAACTGTTCCTGCACGCGCTTGACCTGGTCGACGTCGGTGCTGGTGCCGAACCAGCGCAGGATGCGCCCGCCGGAGTCGCGCATCGGATTGGCGCGCGTCAGGAACCAGCGGTACTGGCCGTCGCGGGCGCGGATCGGGAATTCCATGTCGAAGGGATGGCCGGTTTCGACCGACAGGCGCCAGTGCTGCAGCATGGAGGGAATGGCTTCCGGCGCATACACCTGCTTCCAGCCGTCGCCCAGCATCTGCTGGTCGTCCAGCCCGGTGTACTCCTGCCAGCGCTCGTTGTACCAGGTCATGACGCCGTCGCTGCTGGCGATCCAGGCCAGTTGCGGAATGCTGTTGGCCAGCGCGCGCAGTTCTTCTTCGCTGTTGCGCAGGGCATCCTCGGCCTTCTTGCGCTGGGTGATGTCCTGCACCATGCCGATCACGCCGCGCAGCTTGCCATCGTCGCCGAAGTCGCCGTGGCCGATGACGGAGAGCCAGCAGGCATCGCCATCGCGGCGCTGCACCCGGCACTCGATATTGAAATCGCGCCGCGCCAGGCAGGCGTCGATGAAGGCTTGTTCCACCGCCGCGAAATCGTCGGGCGCAATGCGCTCGCGCAGCACCTGCCAGGTGATCGGGATCTCGGCCGGCAGCTCGAAAATTTCCCCGGCGCGGCGGCCCAGGCGCACCAGGTTGGTGGCGGCATTCCATTCCCAGTCGCCGAGCCGGCCGGCCGCCAGGGCCACCTGCAGGCGGTGCGTGCTGTCGCGCAGGCCGCGCTCGTGCAGCTTGCGCTGGTGGATGTCGAGCAGCAGGCAGGTCATGCCCAGCGGCGAAGGCCAGGCGCGGACCTCGATCCAGCGCTGGCTGGGCTCGTAGAACAGTTCGCAGGCGGCCGGCAAGCCTTGCTCGAGGGTGCGGCGCAGAGGCGCTTCCAGCACGTCGCCGGCCAGGGCGGGGAAAGCCTGCCAGAGTTGCTGGCCGCGCGGTTCGCGCAGGGGAGGAACCGGCGGCAGCAGCATTTCCGCCCCCTTCCGATTCAGGTATTGCACGGTCCAGTCCCTGCCGATGACGGCGAAGCCGTCACCCATGCTATCCAGTACGTTGTGCGTGCGGGGATCGGGACTCATAACGTTCGATTGTAGCGTTGGCAAGTCCTTGTCGCCGCACTATTGCTTAATGCAAACCTTGCAACGCCTGCTGCAGCTGTTCGATGTCGTAGGGCTTTTGCATCGAGACGGCCGGGAAATCAAGCTGGCTGGTCAGTGACTGGCTGTAGCCGGAGGCGAATACGATGCGCAGGCGCGGCTGGCGCTTGAGCGCGATGCGCGCCAGCTCGACCCCGCTCATGCCCGGCAGGCTGACGTCGCTGAACAGCACGTCGAACTCGGCGCCGGCCAAGTGTTCCAGCGCTGCCTCGCCATTGGCCACCGCGCTGACTTCGTGGCCGAAGGCGCGCAGCATTTCACACACCAGGTATTGCGCGTCCTGGTTGTCTTCCACCACCAGGATGCGCAAGTGGCCGTCATTGGCCGCGGCCAGCGGCAGGGGCGCGGCGCTGGCCGGCGCCAGGGTGCACAGGATGCCGGCCACCTCGCCATCGTCCGCGCGCAGCGGGGTGTAGTGCAGGTCGAAGGGGACTTCCAGCATATGGCCGTCGCGCCACAGCTTGAGCGGCTGGCGCGGGAAGGCCAGGCGTTGGCCGCCCCAGGCCTGTTCGATGGCTTGCGGGTTCCAGCTCCAGGCCGAAGGCGGCACGGCGGGCACGCTGCCGCCGGGCGGCACGGCGCTGGCGCTGGCCACATTGCTGGCATAAGCCTGGTTGTAGAGCATGACCCGGCGCCGGCCCCACATCAGCAGCATCGGCAGCGGGGTGTTGAGCATGATGTCCAGCGTCAGCCGCAGTGCCGGCGGCCAGTCTTCCGGGGGACCGAGCTCGGAGCGCGACCAGTCCTGGTTTGCCACGCTGTCATCTGCGATTTGCGCCATATCGGTATCAGTGCCTGGATGTCAATAGGGGCAATGCTACACCAAGGGCGGCAAAAAAAAAGGCCCGCTGTTCGGCGGGCCTGAATTCTATTTCCTTGGAGGAGAATAGAGGAGACAGGTGAATGATGCTGCATCGCCGCATAAAGATCCAATTTCCATTCATGATGAGAGAAATAAGTTTCATGAATAAAGTAATAATGTCTGTAAGGCAATACCCAGTGCGGAATTTTTGTTTCGGAGCCCTGGACATTCGCTTAACATCCGCATATAATGCTGCCTCCTTGCACAGGATACTGCGCAGGAAAGAGCGGAAACGCCGGTTTCGCCTAGGAAAGTTGAGCAGAATGTAAGCTTTCCAAAACGAAATTCATGCGCTATAATCCTGCTTCTTAAGCGGCTGTAGCTCAGCTGGATAGAGTACTTGGCTACGAACCAAGGGGTCGTGGGTTCGATTCCTGCCAGCCGCGCCAGAATTTGTAGTAATGTTGGAGTCCTTCGCTGTCGAGCGAAGGGGAAAAGCAGTTTTTGCGGCTGTAGCTCAGCTGGATAGAGTACTTGGCTACGAACCAAGGGGTCGTGGGTTCGATTCCTGCCAGCCGCGCCAGAATTTGTAGTAATGTTGGAGCCCTTCGCTGTCGAGCGAAGGGAAAAAACAGTTTTTGCGGCTGTAGCTCAGCTGGATAGAGTACTTGGCTACGAACCAAGGGGTCGTGGGTTCGATTCCTGCCAGCCGCGCCAGATTCAAGGGAATGCCCCGGTGAGAGATCATCGGGGCATTTTTCTTTCCAGCGCACCTGCACTATAATATGCTTTTTGCAATTATTGCCCGAAAGGTAAGCGCTGCCATGTCCAAGACTCTTCCTGCCGTGCTGGCAGGCCTGTTCGGTTTTGCCCTCATTCTGCCTGCCCACGCTGACAGCGTTGACAAGGGCGCGATTGAAAAGTGTGCCACCAGCCTGGGCACGCTGGCTGTTTCGGAACCGCAAAGCGAGATGCTGGTCCACCTCAGCCACTATAAACTGGGTTCGCCATCGACCATGTTGCGCATGATCGCCCAGGAGTCGGGATGCTTCACGGTGGTCGAGCGCGGCGTGGCCATGCAAAACCTGCAGCAGGAGCGGGCCCTGGCGGCCAACGGCGAGCTTCAGGATGGTTCCAATGTCGGCGGCGGCCAGCTGCAGGCGGCCGATTTCGTCATGACGCCGGCCGTGCAGTTCTCCGACGACACTGGCGGCGTGGGCGGTGCGGTGGGCGGCCTGCTGGGACGCATGGGCGGCGTGCTGGGTACCATCGGCGGCCTGGCGGGCGGCGTCAAGTTCAAGGAAGCCGAGACCACGCTGCTGGTGGCCGATGTGCGTTCCGGGATCCAGGTGGCCAGCGCCGAAGGCAAGGCCAGCAAGATGAACTTCAGCATCGGCGGCTGGGGCTGGGGCGGCTTCGGCTGGGCCAGCGCGGGCGGCTACTCGAAGACCCCGGAGGGCAAGCTGATTGCGGCCAGCCTGCTCGACAACTACAACAAGATCGTGCAAGACATCCGCAACAAGCCTCAGCTGATCCAGACCACCTCGGTCGCGTCGCAGCGCAATGCCGCCAATTCGATCAAGGCAAATACGCCGGGGCAGGGTGCGGTGCAGCGCGCCTCCTACACGCGTGCCGCGGCACAGGGTGACGATGCCGCCGCCATCGCCGGCGTGTACACGGCCCAGTTCTCGGGCGATGACAACGGCACGGTGAACGTGATGGTGTCGCCCAGCGGAGCGGTGACGGGCATGGGCAAGTCCAAGAAGTTCAACGTGGCCTTCCAGGTCAGCGGCACCCTGACCCCTGACGGGGAGCTGGCCATGACTGCCCAAGGCAGCGCCGGCGGCAGTAAATTCATGGGCAACGTCAATCCGAAAACCGGCGCCGTGATGGGCGTGTGGCAGTCGATGGCGAATGGCGGCATGCAGGGCACGTTCAGCGGGCAACGCCAGCAGTAATCCATGCCACGCTATCGGCCCTTCCACCTGCTGTAGGGCCATGCTATAATCCTGGCTTAAGCGGCTGTAGCTCAGCTGGATAGAGTACTTGGCTACGAACCAAGGGGTCGTGGGTTCGATTCCTGCCAGCCGCGCCAAATTGAAAAGGGTCCATACCGGAAGGTGTGGACCCTTTTACTTTTTTACATAAAGAAAATACAACTGACGAAAAAGAGCTCATGTAATCTAGTGGCTGACGTCCTGGGACAATCAGGGAGGACTATACTGAGATGATGAACAAGTTCATTCATTCTGGCGCTGCCGCCTTGCTGCTGCTGGCTTCGGCCAGCGCCCTGGCCGCAGCCACCGTTACCTTTGCCGATCTCGACAAGATGACCGATGTGCCGCACGATTTGCATAAACGCGAAGACATGCAGTTCGCCTTGCGCGAGCACTTCAACCGCTTGTCCGGGCAATTGCCGGCAGGGCAGGTGCTGCAGGTCGATATCCTCGATATCGACTTGGCCGGCGAGGAATTCCCGCGCGTGGCCGTGCAGGACATCCGCGTGCTGAAAGGCCAGGCCGACTGGCCGCGCATGCACCTGCGCTACCGCATCGAGCAGGACGGCAATGCGGTCGCCAGCGGCGACAGCGAGATTTCCGACCCCGGCTATATGATGGGCATTAACCGCTACAGCCAGGAAGCCTACGGCTACGAAAAGCAGATGCTGGACGACTGGTTCCGGAAAGAAGTCCTGAAGCGCCGCTGAGTGCCGTCGTCGTGCAATTCCTGCGTTAATATGCAGGCATGACACTCATCACCTGCATCGAAGACCTGCGCCGCCTGGCCAAGCGCCGCGTGCCGCGCATGTTTTATGACTATGCCGATTCCGGCTCCTGGACCGAGTCCACTTACCGCGCCAACGAAGCGGACTTCCGCAAGCTGAAATTCCGCCAGCGCGTTGCCGTCGACCTCAACAACCGTAGCCTGCGCAGCACGATGGTGGGGCAGGAGGTGGCCATGCCGGTGGCGCTGGCGCCGACCGGGCTGACCGGCATGCAGCACGCCGACGGCGAGATCCTGGCCGCGCGTGCGGCGGAAAAGTTCGGCGTGCCGTTCACGCTGTCGACCATGAGCATCTGCTCGATCGAAGACGTGGCCGCGCACACCAGCAAGCCGTTCTGGTTCCAGCTCTACGTCATGAAGGACCGCGATTTCATCAAGCGCCTGATCGACCGCGCCAAGGCGGCGCGATGCTCGGCACTGGTGCTGACGCTGGACCTGCAGGTGCTGGGGCAGCGCCACAAGGATTTGCGCAACGGCCTGTCCGCGCCGCCGCGCCTGACCCTTGCCAATATGCTCAACATGGCGGCCCGGCCGCGCTGGTGCATGGGCATGCTGGGCACGCCGCGCCGCCAGTTCGGCAATATCGTCGGCCACGCGCAGTCGGTGTCGGACATGTCCTCGCTGTCGGCGTGGACCAGCCAGCAGTTCGATCCCAGCCTGTCCTGGAACGACGTGGCGTGGATCAAGCAGCGCTGGGGCGGCAAGCTGATCATCAAAGGCATCATGGATGCCGACGATGCGCGCCTGGCTGCCGACAGCGGCGCCGACGCGCTGATCGTTTCCAACCACGGCGGCCGCCAGCTCGATGGCGCGCCTTCCTCGATCGCCGCGCTGCCGGGCATCGTGGACGCCGTCGGCAGCCGGATCGAGGTGCATATGGACGGCGGCGTGCGCTGCGGCCAGGACGTGCTGCGCGCCGTGGCGCTGGGCGCGCGCGGGGTGTATATCGGGCGCCCCTTCCTGTACGGGCTGGGCGCGATGGGCGAGGCGGGCGTCACGCGCTGCCTCGAGATCATCCGCAACGAACTGGATATCTCGATGGCCTTCTGCGGCAAGCGCGATATCCAGCAGGTCAGCAGGGAGATCCTCCTGCCCTGAACACCAGGCCGGCCAGCATCTTGCAAAGCTCTTCGAACAGGGTGGGTTTGCTGTTGTTCATTTGCGTTTCCTTTCTGCTAAAGGTCGAGTAAGCGCATTGTGAACTGTTTCATTGTTGGGATAAATGCTTATAATCGAATTGAATATCCCAAAAATGGAGCAATGAATGGATAGGCTTCACCATATGCGCCTGTTCGTCGAAGTGGCCAAGCGCAAGAGCTTCCGCGCGGCCGCCGAGGCGCTGGACATGTCCAATTCCACCCTGTCGCGCAATATCGCCGAACTGGAAAAGAGCATCGGCCTGCGCCTGCTGCACCGCTCGACGCGCAAGGTGGAATTGACCGAAGCCGGCGAAGCGTATTTCAAGCGCTGCCAGGGCATCGTGGAAGAGGCGATGAACGCGCATGAAGCGCTGCTGGACTGGTCGGAAAAGCCGGCCGGCATCCTGCGCGTGACCATGACCTCGAGCTTCGGCGTCGGTTACCTGGCCCCGGTGCTGAAGGAGTTCGCCGACATGTACCCGGACATCAAGATGGAATTCGACATTTCATCGCGCACCGTGGACCTGCAGTCGGAACCGTTCGACATCGCCATCCGCATGGGCCAGCCGCCGACGGCGCCGTCCACGCTGGTGGTGCGGCGCATCGCCATGATGCCGCGCTACCTGTACGCCTCGCCGGTCTACCTGGCCAAGATGCCGCCGCTGGAGCATGCCTGCGACCTGGTGCGGCACACCATGTGCGGGCGCTTCTTCTCGAGCCGCGTGCCCGATATCTGGCGCACCCTGCATCGCGGCGACGAAGTGGTGGAGGTGATGGCGCAGGCGCGTTACGCCACCAATAGCGCGGCCCTCAGCATGTCGTTCGCTGCCAACGGCCTGTGCATCTCGGCGCTTGACCCGCTGCTGGCCAAGCATGAAGTGCAGACCGGCCGCCTGCAGCGCGTGCTGCCGGACTGGCATATGGAACCGATCATGGTGCATGCGCTGACCGAGACGCGCCATTTGCCGGCGCGCGCGCGGCTGTTCATCGACTTCCTGCGCCAGCGGCTCGAAGCCGTCTGAGCGGCTGCCTAGCCGCCGCCGATGCCTTCGATCACGCGGCCGGTGCCGCCGCAGTTGGGGCAATCCTTGCCGTCGGGCGTCTTGCCGCAGCCGCTGCAGACCGGACAGATGCCTTCGCCGCTGCCTGGGGTGCCGGGCGCCGCCTGGTCGCCGGGGTTAAGGGGCTGCTGGGTGGCTGATGCGTTCATGGTGGCTACCTCCTGCTTGCAGGCTGCCATGCGCAAGAGATTTCGTCCGTTGCCTGAATAACGCATTACAATGCTTGCATCATCCTCGGGAGGACGCGCCATGGCTACGCTGATCCGGCACCGCAAGACCCGCATCATCACCCTGGAGGCAGGGGACGACTTGCACGAGCATTGCAAGCCCAGGGACATCGCCCTGGTGCCCGATCCGGCGGGATGGTGGACCTATTTCATCGGCGAGGACGGTTCGGTGGAGCGCTACGATATTCCGTTTGCGACCTATAATGAGGCCCTGTGGTCGGCCAAGGCCGCCGCCGAATTCGATGCGCAATAAGACCTGAGAACTATGCCCGACACCTCCATCCTGGTAATTGAAGACGACGAACACATTGGCCAAATCCTGACGTTCATCCTGCAGCGGCAAGGCTACAAAACGACCCTGGCGGCCGACGGCCTGGCGGCGCGCAAGGAAATCGAATCGGCCGCCACGCCGCCTTCGCTGGTGCTGCTCGACGTCATGCTTCCCTATATCGATGGTTTCGAACTGGTGCAGGTCATCCGCAGCCAGGCTGGCTGGAAGGACGTGCCGATCGTGATGCTGACCGCCAAACACACGGAAAAAGACATCGTGCGCGCGCTCGACGAAGGCGCCAACGATTACGTGGTCAAGCCCTTCCAGCCCAATGAACTGCTGGCGCGCGTGCGCCGCCACCTGAAGGAATAGATTGGAATACAGGCCGCCTTCCGACATTTACCTGCTGGTCGCGCTCTGGACCGGCGTGGCCGCCATGGCGCTGACGGTGCTGGTCGGCCTGCAAATCGTCTGGCTGCGCCTGGCGATGCGCCGCCTGCAGCGCCGCGAGCAGGCGTTGACGCTGAAATGGCGTCCCCTGCTCAATGCGGCCATCGCCGGCGAAGAGCTGGGCAACCTGCCCGAACTGGCGCCGCGCGACCGCGTGCTGTTCATCAAACTCTGGCTGCACCTGCAGCAGGCCGTGCGCGGCGAAGCCAGCGAAGGCCTGAACGCGGTCGCGCGCCGCCTGGGCTGCGACGAGGGCATGCGCTCGCTGCTGGTGCGCGGCAACCGCGCCGAGCGCCTGCTGGCGACGCTGGCCCTGGGCCATATGCGCGACCGGGAATCGTGGGCGCCGCTGGCGCGCGCGGCGCACGCCGCCGACAGCGCTTCCTCTGTGCATGCGCTGTGGGCGCTGGTGCAGATCGACCCGGCGCGTTCGGCGCAGGAGATGGCGCCCTTGCTGCTGCGGCGCGACGACTGGCCTTTGTCCCAGCTGGCCAATATCCTGCAGAACTCGCGCGGCGAATGGCAGATGGTGCTGGCGCTGGCCTTGCTGCGCGTGGCGCCGGAAGAATTGCCGCAAGCCTTGCGCCTGGTGGCTGCCTTGCGCATCGACCTGCCGCAGGCGCAGTTGAAGGGCTACCTGGCCAGCGGCCAGGCCGAAGTGGTGCTGGCCGCCCTGCGCCTGGCGCGCACGCCGGCCGTGCTCGACCAGGTGCGCGCTCACCTGGGCAGCAGTGACTGGCGCATCCGCCTGCAGGCGGTGCATGCGCTGGGCGAACTGGGCGAGCGCAGCGACGTGGCGCGCCTGCGCGCCTTGCTGTCCGACCCGGAGTGGTGGGTGCGCTACCGCGCCGCCCAGGCCTTGCTGTCCCTGCCGTTCCTGAGCGAGGCGGAGCTGGCCGAATTGCGCAACTCGGGCGACCGCTATGCCGCCGACATGCTGGCGCAGGTGGCCGCTGAAAGGGAGGCCGCTTGAAACCGGATCCGCAAATCATCCACGCCATCACGGTCGGGGTGCTGGTGTACTTCGTGCTGCTGAACGGCGGCTACCTGCTGCTGAATTTCCTGGCCATGTTCGCGCTGCGCCGGCGCGCCCAGGAAGCGGTGCTGGACGACCTGCCGCAGGTGTATTCCGCGCTGGAGCCGCCGATCAGCATCGTGGTGCCGGCCTATAACGAAGAGGCCACCATCGCCGGCTCGGTGCGCTCCATGCTGCAGCTGTCGTATTCGGAGATGGAGGTGATCGTCGTCAACGACGGCTCGACCGACCGCACCCTGCAAGTGCTGACCGAGGAATTCGCCCTGGCGCCGTTTCCCGAGGCTTACCGCATCCAGCTCGAGACCAAGCCGGTGCGCGCCATCTACCGTTCCACGCGCTTTCCCAACCTGCGCGTGATCGACAAGGCCAATGGCGGCAAGGCCGATTCGCTGAACGCCGGCATCAATGCGGCGCGTTACCCGCTGTTCTGCGGCGTCGACGCCGACTCCATCCTGCAGCGCGACAGCCTGCAGCGCCTGGTGCGGCCCTTCCTGGGCGATCCGCGGATGGTGGCGACCGGCGGCACGGTGCGCATTGCCAACGGCTGCGAGGTGCGCGGCGGTTTCCTGACGCGGGTCGGCATGCCGCGCAGTCCCTGGGCCCTGTTCCAGGTGGTGGAGTACCTGCGCGCCTTCCTGTTCGGGCGCCTGGGCTGGTCGGTCATCAACGGCATGCTGATCATTTCCGGCGCTTTCGGCCTGTTCCGCAAGGAGACCGTGGTGTCCGTGGGCGGCTATACCCCCAAATCCATCGGCGAGGACATGGAGCTGGTGGTGCGCATGCACCGCAAGCTGCGCGCGCGCGGCATACCGTACAAGATCGAATTCGTGGCCGACCCGGTATGCTGGACCGAGGCGCCGGAAGACCGCAAGCAATTGCGCAACCAGCGCATCCGCTGGCAGCGCGGCCTGTCGGAGAGCCTGAACAGCAACTGGGGCCTGATGTTCAGCCGCCACGGCGGCGTGGCGGGCTGGCTGGCGTTCCCGTTCTTCGTCCTGTTCGAATGGCTGGGCGCCCTGGTCGAAATGGCGGGCTACCTGTTCATGGCAGTGGCCTGGTGGCAGGGCTGGATCGCCTGGGATTCGGCGCTGATCTTCCTGTTCGTGGCGATCGGGCTGGGTATCCTGCTGTCGGCCTTCGGCCTGCTGCTGGAGGAGATTTCCTTCCACCTGTACCAGCGGCCGGGCCAGCTGCTGTTGCTGGCGGCCGTGGTGGTGGCGGAGAACTTCGGCTACCGCCAGCTGAACAGCTGGTGGCGCCTGGTGGGACTATATAAATGGGCGCGCGGCGGCGAGGCCAAATGGGGCGTGATGACGCGCAAGGCCGGCTGGCAGCGCGACATCAATTAGCGGCTGGCAGCACCACGTGGAAGGTGGTGCCCTGGCCTTCCTCCGTTTCGAAACCGATGCTGCCGCCATGCTGTTCGACGATGGCGCGGCAAATCGCCAGCCCCAGGCCGGTGCCGCCCTTGAGGCGCGTATCGGAGCTGTCGGCCTGGCCAAACTTCTCGAACACGCGGGCGCGGAATTCCAGCGGAATGCCGGGACCGTTGTCGCTGACTGACAGGCGCACCCCTTCCGGCACGGCGGCGCAGGCCAGGGTCACTGTGTTGAACTGCGGCGAATACTTGATGGCGTTCGACAGCAGGTTGACCAGCACCTGCACCAGGCGGTCATGGTCGCCGCGCACCTGCAGGCCGCGCCCGTCGCCATGGCGCTCCAGGGCCACCGGACGCTGGGCGGCGCTGCCGCGCACGGCGTTGAAGGCTTCCTCCAGCAGCGGCGCCACCGGCAGGTCTTCGCTGCGGAAGTCCATCTTGCCCGCTTCGATCTTTTCGATGTCCAGCACGTCGTTCACCAGGCGCACCAGCCGTTCGCTGCTCTGGTAGGCGATGTTGACCAGGTGCTGCACGTCGGGCGGCAATTCGCCAGCGCCGCCCTCGATCAGCATCGACAGCGAGGCGCGGATCGAGGTCATGGGCGTGCGCAGCTCGTGCGAAACGGTGGCGATGAACTCGTTCTTCATTTCCTCCACCTGGCGGCGTTCGGAGATGTCGTGCAGGAAGACCGTGAACAGGGTGCTGGCAGGGCGGCTCACGCTCGCTTCCACCACCAGCTCCTCGCCGTTGCGCCGGATCAGGGTGAGCTGCACGCGCCGGCCGAAGGTGGCGGCGTCGCTGCCGCGGGCGGCCGCCAGGGCGGCTTCCTGCTGGGCGCGGAAGCGCTGCGGCACCATCAGCTGGATATAGCTCTTGCCGACGGCTTCTTCGCGCGTCCAGCCGAACATGCGCTCGGCCGCCGGGTTCCAGTCGCTGATCAGCCCATCGGGGTCGGCGGCGATGAAGGCGTCCTGTGCGCTGTCGATGATGGCGGCGATACGCTGCATGGCTTCGCGCAGCTGGCGGGTGCGGGCGCTGACGCGGCCCTCCAGGTTCGCCACCAGCGAGATCAGGGTGCGCGACAGTGCCTGCACCTCGGCATAGGGCGCCAGCTGCGGCAGCGCGGCGGCCTCGCCGTAGCGGATACGGTCGGCGGCATCGGCCAGCTCGCGCAGCGGACGGGCGATGCGGCGCGACAGCGGGAAGGCCAGCAGCGAGAAGACGGCCGCCATCGCCACCCCCATCCACCAGGCGCGTTCCTGCAGGGCGCGCACCGGGGCCCAGGCGCTGTCGACGCGCTGGCGCACCAGCACCGTCCAGCCCAGGCCAGGGTAGGCGGAATGGCCGCGCGTGTGCGCATAGCCGACCAGGTAATCCACGCCTTCGGGCCAGCGCTCGACGCGGTAGCCGGCATCCTTGCCGGGCAGCGGCAACGCCTTGGCCAGCATGCCCGGCGGCCCGAGCAGGACCTTGCCGTCGCGGTCGATGATCACGGCCTGCGCCTCGCGGTGGACGCTGGCAGGCGCCATCACCGATCGCTCCAGTTCGCGCGCCCATGCCCATGACAGGTGGGCGCCCAGCACGCCGCTGCGGTCGGCCAGCGGAAAAGCCAGGTCGACAAAACGCTGCGCCTGCATGTCCGGCGCGGGCAGCAGCTTGGCCAGCATCACCGCGTCGTGCACGTCGCCGACAAAGGTGCCGGCTTGCGCGTTGCGGTACCAGGGGCGTTCGCCGACGTTGAAGCCTTCCAGCAGGGTACCGGTGGCGGCCAGCACCGTGCCGTCGCTGCCGGTGACGCCGAGCCAGGCGTAGTGCGGATAGCTGCGCTGGTGTTGTTCCAGCGTGGCGCGGCGGGCGGCCGCCGGGGCGGTGGCGCCCATGTCGGGACGCTGCGCCAGCAACTGCAGTTCGCGGTAGCGCTCGAACATATTGCGGTCCAGCTTGTCCGCCGCCTGCAGCGCCAGGTCCGACAGGGCGTTGCCGATATCGTCCTTGACCTGGTTGCCGGCCGTATGTCCGATGATGGCGGCCAACACGGCCCCCATCGCGATGGCCAGCGCGCAGAACGACAGCGCCAGGTAGGCGCCCAGGCCCGGTTTATAGCGCAGGCGCTTCATGCGACGCGGTTGGCCGGGCGGCCGGCGATGAAGGCTTCGATATTGTCGATCAGCTGGTCGGCCAGAGCCTGCATGGCTTGGCCGCTGGCCCAGGCCGAGTGCGGCGTGAGCAGGAAGTTGGGCAAGCGCAGCTGCAGCAGCGGGTTGCCGGGGACGGGCGGTTCCTTCGATAGCACGTCAAAGCCGGCGCCGGCAATGACGCCGCGCTGCAGGGCAGCGGCCAGCGCCGCTTCGTCCACCAGGCCGCCGCGGGCGGTGTTGATCAGGATGGCGCCCGGCTTCATGCGCGCCAGCTCGGCCGCGCCGATGATGTTGCGCGTGGCGTCGGTCAGCGGGACGTGCAGGCTGAGGACGTCGGAGCTTTCCAGCAGTTCGTCCCAGCTCACGTTGCGCACGCCAGGATCGTTGGCCGGCGTGCGCGTATGCACCGCCACTTCCATGCCGAAGGCGCGGCCCAGGTGCGCCACCTGCTTGCCAAGGTCGCCGTAGCCGAGCAGGCCAAGGCGGCTGCCCTGCAGGTCGCGGATCGGGTGATGGAACAGGCAGAAACGCGGCGATTTCTCCCACAACCCGGCCTCCACGTCGGCGCGGTAGGCCAGCAGCTGGCGGCGCAGCGCCAGGATCAGGGCGAACGTGTGTTCCGGCACGGCGGCATGGGCGTAGCCCCGGATGTTCGACACCACGATGCCGCGTTCGCGCGCGGCGGCCAGGTCGACGATGTCGGTGCCGGTGGCGGCGACCGCGATCATCTTCAGGCCGGGCAGGGCGGCAAGGGCCTCGGCGCGCAGCGGCACCTTGTTGCTGATGGCGATGGTCGCGCCCCGCAGGCGCTCGACCGCCTCGGCGGCGCTGGAGGCCGGGTAATCGGTCCATTCATGGGCGAAGGCGGGACGCCGGATGTCGGCGATGATGCTGTCGCGGTCCAGGAAAACGAGTCGTTCGCTCATGCAGTCAGCTCCACAGGCAGGTTGGGGGCGGTGGCCAGGGGGCGCAGCCGCATCTGGGGATGGCTGGCCATCAGGTCTGCCACCCATTCGACGAAGACGCGCACCTTGGCCGACAGGTGGCGGTTTTGCGGGTATACCACATGGATAGGCAGCGGGTCGGTCACCCAGTCTTCCAGCACGCGCACCAGGCGGCCGTCGGCGCCATGGCTCCCCAATTGCAGGTCGGTCATCATGATGATGCCGAGGCCGGCCAGCCCTGCGGTCAGGTAGGCATTGGAATCGTTCAGCGCGACGACGCCCGGCAGGGTCATTTCGATGCGTTCGCCGTCGCGTGTGTAGTCCCAGTTATAGATCTTGCCGGTCTTGGCAGAGAAATAATTGATGCAGCGGTGCCGTTCCAGGTCGCGCGGATGCTTCGGCGTGCCGAAGCGCTCGAGGTAAGAGGGCGCTGCGCAAGTGACAAAATTAAGCATGCCGACGCGCCGTGCGATCAGGGTTGAATCGGCCAACTGGCCGCCCCGCACCGCACAATCGACGCCTTCCTCGATCAGATCGACGGGACGGTCGCTGCAACCGAGTTCGAGCTGGATGTCGGGGTATTGTTCGAAGAAAGAAGGCAGGGCCGGCACCAGGATCTCGTTCGACAGCCCGGTCGGCGCGTCGACCCGCAGCCGGCCGCTCGGGCTCAGGCGGGTGCGCGACAGGGACTCCTCGGCATCCTTTACGTCGGCCAGGATGCGCAGGCATCTTTCATAGTAGGCGGCGCCGTCGGCGGTGACGGAAACCTGGCGCGTGGTCCGGTGCAGCAGCTTGACCGCCAGGGCCGATTCCAGGCTGGCCACCAGCGTGGAAACGGTGGCTTTCGGCAGTTGCAGGCTTTCCGAGGCGCGCGTGAACCCCCCGGCGTCAACCACCTGGACGAACACTTCCATTGCTTGGAGCTTATTCATGAGTCCACCTTCATTGTTCGAGATTCTGAACAATCAATTCAACATTAATGTATTTTTCTTATTCTAGTGGAAGTTTATTATTACCGTATTGCAGCATGAAAAAGCTATTGACCTTCCCGCGATGGGAAAGATTACAGTGGCTTCGGTAACACAGAAAAGGAGCAGTCATGAGTAACCGGGATGGATTCTTTGCAATGGTATCGCTGGCGCTGGGCGCGATCGCCCTGGCAGGCGTCCTGTACACCGACGAATACTCTTACGGCGCGCAGATCGGCTTCGGCGCGGCGCCGGCCCAGACCATGCTGGCCTCGGCCAGCTCGGAGGCGAAAGAATGACGGCGCAGGCGCCGGCGGACCTGAAGATCCGCGAACTCGAAGTGCGCGGGGCCCAGGGTCCGCTTGCCGCACGCCTGTACCTGGCCGGGAATCCGTCCGCCAAGCGCGATGCGCTGATCGTCTTCTTCCACGGCGGCGGCTTTGTCGCCGGCGACCTGGAGGAGGCGGACGAATTCCTGCGCCACCTGGTCACGTGCAATCCTGGCCACGTGATCCTGGCGACCAATTACACCCTGGCCACCGTCGCGCCGTTCCCGGCGGCGGTGGAAGACGCCCACGCCGTGCTGGCCTGGGCCAAGAAGAACAAGAGCAAGCTGTCCTGGAGCGGCAAGCAGCTGCTGACGGCCGGCATCGAAGCCGGCGCCAACCTCGCGGCGGTATCGGCGCTGATGGCGCGCGACCGCGGCGGTCCTGCACTGGCGGGCCAGATCCTGATCATGCCGATGCTGGATCCGGCACTGTCCACCTGTTCCATGCGCGAGCTGCCGAACTGTCCGGACAAGATGCAGGTAGCGAACACCTGCGCCGCCGCCTACCGCGGCTACCTGCCGAATGCCGCCGACCGCGCCCACCCTTACGCCTCGCCGCTGCAATCGAGCCGCTTGAAGAATTTGCCGCCGGCCCTGATCCTCTCGGCCGAAGACGACCCGCTGCGGGATGAAGCAGAACAATATGGGGCGAAACTGATCGCCTGCGGAGTAAAGACAACAGTCAGACGCATGCCACCGGCGCCACTGCAGGATCCGGGAGCCAGGAATGAATGCGCGTGCAGGGGCTTTGCGTTGAAAGAGATGGCCAGTTTTATCAGCGCCATCGACGGCCCGGAACAGCCGTTGGCGTAAAGCCGGTTTATCAAAAAACAGCAGTTAAAAAATAGTGCCCGCGAGGCACATGGGCTCCTTTTTGCCTGAATTTCCCACTAATTTCACCCCCAAGAGGTTAAGAATGAAGAAGATGAATCAACTATCCACTCTTGTGCGGCCGCTGGTTGCCGCATTGGCGATGGGCGGCATGGCGGCGGCCATCCTGTCCGGCTGCAACGCCAACAGCAAGCCGGCCGAAAGCCAGGCGCCTGCTGCAGGCGGTCCACCGGTATCGGCGGCCGTGGTGGTGCAGAAGTCCGTCGCGGAGACCCAGGAATTTTCCGGCCGTATCGAAGCCATCGACCGCGTGGAAATCCGTCCACGCGTGAGCGGCTTCATTACCGCCGTGAACTTCAAGCCTGGCAGCGAGGTGAAAAAGGGTGACGTGCTGTTCGTGATCGATCCACGTCCATTCCAGGCAGAAGCCAGCCGTGCCGAAGCGGCCGCCAATTCGGCGCGCGCCAAGGCCGACCTGGCGAAAGTGGAACTGGCCCGTGCCGAAAAACTGCTGGCCGACAAAGCCATCGCCCAGCGCGAATTCGACGAACGCTCGTCGGCGCTGAAGGAGCTGGACGCCAGCGCCCGCGCCGCCGCAGCCGCAGCGGAAGCGGCGCGCCTGAACCTGTCCTACACCCAGGTGGTGTCGCCGATCAACGGCCGTGTGTCGAAAGCGGAGATCACCCTCGGCAACCTGGTCGACCCGAACGCGGTGCTGACCAGCGTCGTTTCGCTGGACAAGATCTACGCCAGCTTCGACGGCGACGAAGACACCTTCCTGCGCGTCGGCGGCCAGGCCCACAAAGGCCAGCCGGTTGCCGTGAAGGTCGGCCTGGCCAACGAAAGCGGCTTCCCGCATGAGGGCAAGCTCGAATTCGTCGACAACCAGCTCGACACCCGCACCGGTTCCGTGCGCATGCGCGCCACCTTCGACAACAAGGACCGCACCCTGGTGCCCGGCCTGTTCGCCCGCGTCCAGCTCGACGGCGGCACCGCCACCCGCGATTCGCTCCTGATCAACGAGCGCGCCGTCGGCACGGACCAGAACCGCAAGTTCGTGTTCGTGGTCGGCGCCGACAACAAGGCGGAATACCGTCCTGTGGTACTGGGCCCGAACATCGAAGGCTTGCGCGTGGTGCGCGACGGCCTGAAGCCGGGCGAGAAGATCGTCGTCAACGGCCTGCAGCGCGTGCGCCCTGGCGCTCCGATCACGCCGCAAATGGTTGACATGACCTTTGACCCGATGGCAGCCGAGAAAGTGGCCGCCACCGAAGCCAAGAAAAACAAGGAATAACCCATGAACTTCTCACGTTTCTTTGTCGATAAACCGATCTTCGCGGCGGTTTTGTCGATCATTGTGTTCGTAGCGGGCTTGATCTCGATCTTCAAGCTGCCCGTCTCCGAATACCCGGAAGTGGTGCCGCCATCTGTCGTGGTGCGCGCCGTCTACCCGGGCGCGAACCCTAAGGTGATTGCGGAAACCGTCGCCGCGCCGCTCGAAGAGCAGATCAACGGTGTCGAGAACATGCTGTACATGTCCTCGCAGAACACCTCCGATGGCGCGCTGATGCTGACCGTGACCTTCAAGATCGGCACCGACGTCGACAAGGCTGAAACCGCGGTGCAGAACCGCGTGCAGCGCGCCTTGCCACGCCTGCCGGAAGAAGTGCGCCAGATCGGCGTCACCACGGTGAAGTCTTCGCCGAACCTGACGATGGTGGTCCACCTGCTGTCGCCGAACGGCCGCTACGACGACCTGTACCTGCGCAACTACGGCGTGCTGAACGTGAAGGACCAGCTGGCCCGTATCCCAGGCATGGGCGACGTGCAGATCTTCGGCGCCGGCGACTACGCCATGCGCGTCTGGCTCGATCCGCAGAAGGTCGCAGGCCGCAACATGACCGCCTCCGACGTGGTCGATGCGATCCGCGAGCAGAACGTGCAGGTGGCTGCCGGTGTGATCGGTGCTGCGCCGTCCAAGTCGGCCGATTTCCAGCTGACCGTCAACACCCAGGGCCGTTTGAGCACCGTCGAGGAGTTCGGCGACATCATCATCAAGACCAATGACGATGGTGCGCTGACCCGCCTGAAAGACGTGGCGCGCATCGAGATGGGCTCCAACAGCTACTCCCTGCGTTCGCTGCTGAACAACAAGTCCGCCGTCGGTATCGGTATTTTCGAAGCGCCGAACAGCAACGCGCTGGAACTGTCGTCCAATGTGCGCGCCAAGATGGAAGAGCTGAAGAAGGACTTCCCTGAAGGCGTGGCCTACGACATCGTGTACGACCCGACCCAGTTCGTGCGCGAATCGATCAAGTCCGTGATCCACACCCTGCTGGAAGCGGTGGCCCTGGTGGTGCTGGTGGTGATCATCTTCCTGCAGACCTGGCGCGCATCGATCATCCCGCTGATCGCGGTGCCGGTGTCGATCGTCGGTACCTTTGCCGTGATGATCGGCTTCGGCTTCTCGATCAACACGCTGTCGCTGTTCGGCCTTGTGCTGGCCATCGGTATCGTGGTCGACGATGCGATCGTGGTGGTGGAGAACGTGGAGCGCAATATCGCCAACGGCCTGTCGGCGCACGACGCGACCATCCAGGCCATGAAAGAGGTGTCCGGCCCGATCATCGCCATTGCCCTGGTGCTGTGCGCCGTGTTCGTGCCGATCGCCTTCGTGTCCGGCCTGACCGGCCAGTTCTACCGCCAGTTCGCGCTGACCATCGCCATTTCGACCGTGATCTCGGCCTTCTGCTCGCTGACCCTGGCCCCGGCCCTGTCGGCAACGCTGCTGCGCCCGCACAATGCGCCGAAAGACGCGCTGACCCGCGTGATGGACAAGCTGTTCGGCGGCTTCTTCCGCTGGTTCAACAAGTTTTTCAACCGCGCCTCGCACAGCTATGAAACCGGCGTGGCGGGCGTCCTGAAGCGCAAGTCCGCCTCGATCGCGGTCTACCTGGTGCTGGCCGCTGCCGCGGGCATCATGTTCAAGCTGGTGCCAAGCGGCTTCGTGCCGGCCCAGGACAAGCAGTACCTGGTGGGCTTTGCCCAGCTGCCTGACGCGGCCTCGCTGGAACGCACCGACCAGGTGATCCGCAAGATGTCCGACATCGCCAAGGAAATCCCTGGCGTGGAAGCGTCCGTGGCATTCCCGGGCCTGTCGATCAACGGCTTCACCAACGCGCCGAACGCCGGTATCGTGTTCACTACGCTGAAGCCATTCCACGAGCGTACCGACAAGTCCCAGTCGGGCGAAGCGATCGCCGCGGAAATCAACAAGCGCATGGGCGCCGTGCAGGATGCGTTCGTGATGGTGTTCCCGCCGCCGCCAGTCAACGGCCTGGGCACCACCGGCGGCTTCAAGATGATGATCGAAGACCGCAACAACGCCGGCTACGACGAACTGTACAAGGCGATCCAGGCGATCCAGATGAAGGCGTGGCAGGACAAGCGGCTGGCCGGCGTGTTCTCCAGCTTCCAGATCAATGTGCCGCAGCTGTTCGCGGACGTTGACCGCGCCAAGGCCAAGCAGCTGGGCGTGCCGCTGCAATCGATCTACCAGACCTTGCAGATCAACCTCGGTTCGCTGTACGTGAACGACTTCAACCAGTTCGGCCGTACCTACCAGGTGCGCGTGCAGGCTGACGCTCCGTTCCGTTCGCAGGCCGAGCAGATCGCGCAGCTGAAGATCCGCAACAGCAAGGGCGAGATGATCCCGCTGTCGTCGCTGATGCGCGTCAAGGACAGCTATGGCCCGGACCGCGTGCAGCGCTACAACGCCTACGTGTCGGCCGAGATCAATGGCGCCCCGGCTCCTGGCTTCTCCTCCGGCCAGGCGCAAGCGGCGCTGGAACAGATCGTCAAGGAGACCATGCCCAAGGGTATGGGCTACGAATGGACCGAGCTGACCTACCAGGAAATCCTGGCCGGCAACACCATGATCTACGTGTTCCCGCTGTGCGTGCTGCTGGTGTTCCTGGTGCTGGCGGCCCAGTATGAAAGCTGGACCCTGCCGCTGGCCGTGATCCTGATCGTGCCGATGTCGATCCTGTGCGCACTGATCGGCGTCAAGCTGACCGGCGGCGACAACAACGTGTTCACGCAGATTGCGCTGTTCGTGCTGGTCGGTCTGGCGTCGAAGAACGCGATCCTGATCGTGGAATTTGCGCGGGAGCTGGAAGACCATGGCCGCACCATCCTGGAAGCGGCGCTGGAAGCCTGCCGCCTGCGTCTGCGCCCGATCCTGATGACGTCGATCGCCTTCATCATGGGTGTGGTGCCGCTGGTGTTCTCGCACGGTGCGGGTGCTGAAATGCGTCATGCAATGGGTGTGGCGGTGTTTGCCGGCATGCTGGGCGTGACTTTCTTCGGCCTGTTCCTGACGCCGGTGTTCTACGTCCTGCTGCGCACCCTGGCGAAACGCCTTGAGAAGAAATCCCCTGCGGTAGAAACCGCCCCGCAACTGGAAGGGACCCACTAATGAAAAACATGATTGCGAAGGGCGTAGCCCCGCTGCTGGCGGCATTGCTGCTGACCGCGTGCGCCGCCCCTGAATTCAAACAGCCGCAAGTCGACACCCCGAGCGCCTTCAAGGAATCGCAAGTGGTGACGGCTTCCGACGGCACCCGCTGGAAGCAGGCCCAGAACGCCGAACGCCAGCCGCGCGGCGAGTGGTGGCTGGCCTTTGGTGACCCGGCCCTGAACGAGCTGATCGCCGAAGCCACCCGCAACAACGCCAACCTGGCCGTGGCGGCCGCCCGCGTCAAGCAGGCGCGCGCCATCGCCGGCGTCGCCGAAGCGGACCGCATCCCGCAAATCGGCGTCGGTGTGGGCGCCCAGCGCGCCCGCGCCTCGGCGCTGTCGCTGGGCCTGCCGGCAGGTTCCGATGTCGCGCCGCAGAACACTTACAACGCCAGCCTGTCGGCCAGCTATGAAGTGGACCTGTTCGGCCGGGTATCGAACAATGTGGCCGCGGCCCGTGGCGACGCCGCGCAGGTGGAAGCGAACTACCGCTCCGTCCTGCTGTCGCTGCAAGCCGACGTGGCACAGACCTATTTCCGCCTGCGCGCCACGGACGCCGAACTGGCGACTGTGGAGCAGACGGTCCGTTTGCGCGAAGAGAGTGTGAAGGTCAACCAGCGCCGCTTCGACTTGGGCGACATCGGTGAATTCGACCTCTCGCGCGCCAAGACCGAGCTGTCGACCACCCGCGCGGAAGCGATCGGCCTGCAACGCCGCCGCGCAACGACCGAGCACGCCCTGGCAGTCCTGCTGGGCAAGCCGGCCGCTGCCTACTCGGCGGGCAACAGCCCGCTGCTGGATTCGGCGCTGCTGCCTGCGATTCCGAGCGGCCTGCCGTCGTCGCTGCTGGAACGCCGTCCCGACATCGCCGCCGCGCAGAAAGCGATGGAAGCGTCCAATGCCCGCATCGGCGTGGCCCGCGCCGCCATGTTCCCGGCGCTGGACATCACCGCCAGCGGCGGCGGCGCCGCCGGCCACTTCAGCGACGTGTTCAAATGGAGCAGCCGCTCATGGGTGCTGGGCGCCTTGCTGTCGATGCCCCTGATCGACGGCGGCCGTAACAGCAACAACGTCAAGCGCAGCGAAGCGGCGCTGGAAGAATCGGTTGCCGGTTACCGCCAGACCGTGCTGAACGCCTTCGCCGAGGTGGAAGACAACCTGGCCGGCCTGCGCATCCTGGGCGGCCAGACCGCGCAGATCGACGACGCGCTGGTCTCGGCGCGCCGCTCGGCCGACCTGGCGCAGAAGCTGTACGACGCCGGCCGTTCCAGCTACCTCGACCTGCTCGACGCCCAGCGCAACCTGGCAGCCGTGGAACGCAACGCAGTGCAGCTGCGCGGCGACCGCGCGGTCACCACTGTGGCCCTGATCCGCTCCCTGGGCGGCGACTGGAACTAATCCCACAGTTCGATTAGCCCTTGACGGCGTACCGCTCCCCGCGGACGCCGTCTTTTTTTTTAAATTCGGGGTCAGCTCCTGCTTCTCAACGAGCTTTGCGCTTCGCGCAGCGCAAAATGTCCGATTGCCGGAGCTGACCCCGAATTTCGCCTTGCTATTCCCTTGCCAAACCAATCGAACGCGCCTATGATTGCGACAAATGTCACAATAAGGCTAATATGGTCACAAGCAGTCTTCTGGGCAGCATCCCCGGTATCCGCCATGGTTTTGGCTGCGCCGATGCGTTGGTGCCGCCCGTTCTCGAGCAGTTTTGGACGCTGCGGCCGGTGAAGCGCCAAGTGCATGGCACCCGTGTCGTATCGATTGCAACGCCCGAGCAGGCGGTGGGCGATGCGGACGGCTTTCATACCACCGTGGCCGGCCTGCCGGTCAGCGTGATTACCGCCGATTGCGTGCCGCTGCTGCTGGCGCGGCGCGACGCATCGCAGGTGGCGGCCATCCACGCCGGCTGGCGCGGACTGTATGAGGGGATCATCCCTGCCGCGCTGGCGGAAATGGGGAAGGGGGCGCCGATCGCCGCTGCCGTCGGTCCCACCATTTGCGCTGAATGCTATGAAGTCAGTGAAGAGCTGGCAATCGATTTTGCCAGTAAGTTCGGCGCCACGGCGGTGCCGTCCTTCCGTCATCTCGACTTGCGCGCCATCGCCGAACAGCAGTTGCGCGCAGCCGGCGTGGAAGAAATCGAGCACGTCGGCGGCTGCACCTGCTGCAGCCGCGATGCCGCCGGCGCACCAATCTATCGCAGTTACCGGCGTGGCGACCGTGGGTCGCAAATGCATTCCGGCCTGTACATCATCCACAAGGAGACAACTTGAAGAAACTCATTACCACCATGGTGCTGGCCGCGCTGGCCAGCGTTGCCGGCGCCGCCGAGCATTCGGACGACTGGAACGGCGCGCAGAAGCCGTTCACTATCTACGGCAATACCCACTACGTCGGCACCGCCGGCATCAGCGCGGTGCTGATTACCTCGCCACGGGGCCACATCCTGATTGACGGTGCGACGGAGAAGGGCGGTCCGGTCGTGGCGGACAATATCCGTGCGCTCGGATACAAGCTGACGGACGTCAAGTACATCCTCAGTTCGCACGCCCACCATGATCATGCCGGCGGCATCGCATTGCTGCAGAAACTGAGCGGCGCCACCGTGCTGGCCGGTGCCGCCAACGTGGAAACCCTGCGCAGCGGCGTCACACCGGAAGAAGATCCGCAATTCGGCACGCTGGACAAATTCCCGGGAGCGGCCGGGGTGCGCGCCGTGGCCGACGGCGAGGTCGTCAAAGTGGGCACGTTGGCCGTCACCGCGCACGGCACGCCGGGGCATACTCCGGGCGGCATGAGCTGGACCTGGCAATCTTGCGAAGCCGGACGCTGCGAGCCCATGGTCTACGGCGACAGCCTCACCGCGATTTCCCGCGACGGCTACCGCTTTGGCGACCACCCGGAACTGGTGGCGACTTTCCGCCGCAGCTTCGCCAGGGTGCGTGCGCTGCCTTGCGGCGTGCTGATCACCGCCCACCCGGCCATCAATGACCTGTGGGGACGCCAAGAGCGCGCAGCGCAGGAAGGACATGCGGCCTATGTTGACAACAAGGCATGTGGCGCCCTGGTCGACGGCGCGCGCGCCTTGCTGGAGAAGCGACTGGCCAGCGAACAACGCTAAACCTTGCTCAAGCCCCGCGCCGCAACCTGAATGCAACAATGTGTGAGAATTTGGTTGCGGCGCGCTTCGCATGAGTGATAACGTTATCGAACTGGCGAGACAACGCCTTTGGCGCCGGCGATGGGCAACTTTTTTTGCCCACATGTGATAACGATAACAATGCCGGCGCCCCATACGGGCTTCATGCAACGGAGGAGACATGCTTCAAACGAAAAATTGGCTCAAAGGCGGCCTGCTGTTGGCGATCCTGCTGCAGGCGGTGTGGAGCGCTGCCGCGCGCGCCGATGAATACGACGATATCCGCGCCAAGCTGGCTGCCCGCGGCGGGCCGGTCAACACCGCCGATCCGGATGTCGCGGCGCAGATTGCGGTGAGCCAGGCCAACGCGCAGACTTATTGGGACAGCATGATCCGCGACCAGGGCCGCACCGCGCTGTGGCCGGACCTGGCCAACTGGAGCGCTTCGGCCACGGTAACCGGCAGCTTCACCCGTCTGTCGGTGCTGGCCGGCGCCTACTATGGCGGCAACGCCAACCTGAAGGGCAACCCTGACGTGCTGGCGGCCGTGCTCTCCGGTATGGACTTCATGACGCAGAACTACTACAAGGTCAATATGACCTCGTACGACAACTGGTGGGACTGGCAGATCGGCGCCGCCCAGCAGTTCAACGCCATCCTGCTCACAATCTACAACGACAGCACCGACGCCCAACGCGCCGCCTGGCTGGCCATCATCGACCGCTTCGTTCCCGATCCGACGCTGCGCACCAACCCTGACGGCACGCTGTCTGCCACCGTGGAAACGGGCGCCAACCGGCTGGATAAAGCCTACGTGGTCGTCATGCGCGGCCTGCTGGGCAAGAACAGCAGCAAGATGGCGCAGGGCCGCGATGCGATTGGCCAGGCTTTGCAGTACGTGACGAGCGGCGACGGCTTTTACACCGACGGCTCCTTCATCCAGCACACGCACGAGCCATATGTTGGCGGTTATGGCGGCGTGCTGTTGACGGATATCTCGCGCCTGTACTATCTGTTGAACGACACCAGCTGGAGCATCACCGACCCAAACAAGGGCAATGCCTACGACTGGGCGATGAATGCCTTCCGGCCCTTCATGGTGGACGGTGCGATGATGGATTCGCAGCGGGGGCGCGGCATCACGCGCCAGTTCTCGACCGACCACGTGGTCGGCCGCGGCATCGTTTCCAATATGCTGGGCTTGAGCGACGTGGTGACGACGGCACAGGCCGATCAGCTGAAGTCCGTGATCAAGGGCTGGATCGAGCGCGACACCACTTTCGGCAGCTCGTACTTTACGCCGGTGCCGACGGCTGTCCCTGGCGTTTTGAGCGGCATGTCGCCTTCCGATATCACGCGCCTGAAAGCGATCCTGAACGATTCATCGATCCCGGCCGCGCCGGAAGCTACGGAGACCCGCATTTACGCCTCGGCTGACCGCGTGCTGCAACGCCAGCCAGGTTATGCCTGGGGCCTGTCGATGTTCTCCAAGCGCATGTCGGCCTTCGAATCGGGCAATGGCGAAAACCTGAACGGCTGGTGGACCGGCATGGGCATGACCTATTTGTACAACGCCGACAAGACGCAGTACTCAGGCAATTACTGGGCCACGGTGGATATGTGGCGCCTGGCCGGCACCACGACCGACCGCAGCGGCAGCGGCACGCCGGTGGCATGGAAGAACTACTATAACAACCGCATGGGCATCGGCGGCGCGGAGCTGAACAAGCAATTTGCGGCGGTGGGCATGGACTTCACTTCATCGGCGGTCACCGGCACCCCGCTGTCGGCCAAGAAGGCGTGGTTCCTGTTCGGCGACAAGGTTGTTGCCGTTGGCAGCGGCATTACCACCACCGATGGCAAGACTGTTGAAACCATCGTCGAAAACCGCAAGCTGCTTGCCGATGGCAGCAATGCGCTGACCGTCAACAGCGTCGCCAAGAGCACCTCGCTGCCATGGTCCGAAACCATGGCTGGCGTGAACTGGGCGCACCTGGCGGGCGGTGCTTCGTCCGGCGCCGACATCGGCTACGTGTTCCCGGATGCGCCGGCTGTCACCGGACTGCGCGAGCAGCGTACCGGCGCCTGGAGCAATGGCTTCAGCGGCGGCGACCCGACCCCTGTGAGTGACAATTACCTGAGCCTGGCGCTGAACCACGGCGCCAACCCGAGCAACGCTGCCTATACCTATATCGTGCTGCCAAACCGGACGGCGGCGGAAGTGGCGGCGTTTGCGTCCAATACCGGCATTACGGTGCTGGAGCGTTCGACCACGGCCAGCGCCGTGCAGGACAGCACCCAAGGCGTGACCGGCGTGGTGTTCTGGAACGATGCCAGCAAGACTGTCAACGCCAACGGTTCCGCCCTGGTCACCGCCGACCGCAAGGCAGCCGTGGTGCTGAAGCAGGCTGGCAGCGACCTGCAGGTCAGCGTGGCCGATCCAACCCAGGTGTATACGGGCAGCCTGAATATCGAAATCAACCGCAGCGCGGGGAGCGTGCTGTCGACCGATCCTGGCGTGACGGTGGTGCAGACGACGCCGACCATCAAGCTGCAGGTCGCAGTCAACGGATCGCTGGGCAAGTCCTACGCGTCGCGCTTCATCGTAACTTCGCAAACCAACCTTTCGCCTGCAGGCGATGCCTTCGTCCGCGACGGCACGTATGCCAGCACCAACTATGGCACGACCGGCACCCTGACGGTGAAGAGCGATGCTGTCGGCTACTCGCGTAAAGGCATGCTGAAGTTCGACCTGAGCGGCGTGACCGGCACCATCGTCGGCGCTTCACTGCGACTGACGCCGGTGGCGGTGGGCATGACGGGCATCACCCACAACCTGTATCAAACGGTGGATGCCAACTGGGACGAGGCCACGGTGACCTGGAACAACCGTCCTGCCAACAGCACGCTGGTCAACAGCTGGAGCGTGCCGGCTGTGAATTCGGCCGTGCAGGTCGATGTCACCAATGTGGCGCAAACTGCGATGGGCGGCAACAAGCTGCTCTCGTTCGACGTGGAAGCGTCGCAGAACTACGGCGCCAGCGGCTCGGTCGACTATGCGTCGCGCCAGCACGCCAACGTTGGCTACCGGCCCATCCTGGTGCTGACAGTGCAGTAATCTTGGCTGTTGGCAGGACTTGCCGTTCGCAAGCCAGGGTTTATGGTCAAGGCGGTGCGCATGACTTCCGCCGCGCGCGGAGCAAAAAAAAAACCGTCCTGGCTTGGACGGTTTGGAGCGTACGGTCGCTCCCTGGCGCTCCAGCGCGCGGCGCCGGTTTGGAGGCGGCTTTGTCGCGGCGCGCAGAAGACCGGGGAGCGGCAGTTACTGCTTATTTAGCTGGAGCGGCTTCCTTGGTTTCGGCTACTTCCTTGGACGCTGCAGCCTTCTTCGAATGCTTGGTCTTTTTCGTTTCCTTGGTCATGCTGGAGTGCTCTTGCGCAGCAGCTGGTGCGGCAGCGGTTGCGGAAGAGGCAGGAGTGGCAGCAACGGCTGGGGTAGCAGGAGTTGCAGGAGCCGCCTTGCTGCCTTTTTCAGCTGGCACGGCTGGGGTAGCCGGCACGGCAGGCGTCGCAGGCGTTGCCGGAGTCGCAGCCATGGCGGCCGGAGCTGGGGCGGCTGCAGGTTTGGTTGCGTGGCTGCCGGCGGCAGGAGCTTGGGCAAAAGCGGCGGATGCAAACAGGCCTGCGATCAGGATTGCGACGGTCTTTTTCATGGTCTAACTCCTCGATTATTCGATCAAATCAACGAATGGCTCCCCGCCGGGCCAGTGCGCAGCGCTTTGGGACTGGTGATCGCTGGCGGCGCACTGGCGGCTGGGGAAAGGGACTGCTTACTTGGCAGGAGCGGCTTCTTTGGCGGCGGCTACCTTGGTCGCAGTGTGCTTCTTGGAGTGCTTCGTCTTTTTCACTTCTTTCGGAGCGCTCGATTTTTCGGCGGAAGCGGCCGGGGTGGCAGCGGTAGCCGGGGTTGCAGGAGTTGCTGGGGTGGCCTTGCTGCCTTTATCCGCTGGGGTAGCCGGGGTCGCTGGAACAGCTGGGGTGGCCGGGGTGGCTGCGGTGGCGGACGGAGCGCTCGAGGCAGCGGCGGCGGCAGCAGGCTTGGCGGCTGGCGCCGGAGCTTGTGCGAAGGCAGCGGTTGCGAACAGGCCGGCGATCAGGGTGGCGATGGTCTTCTTCATGGTCAAGCTCCTCAGTAAAGTGGGGTACTGCGTATCGTGTGTCGTGCATCATTTGCCGTGTCACTGAGCAGAAAACGATGCCTGATTCCCCCCAGTTGACGGGAATTACACCTCGTTACAACTGCCAGAAATTCTTACAATGTGCGCCAGTTAACCGTCTGCACGCCCCACTGACCGTAGAGTGGGGGCATGAAGGACGCACTGAAAACTTATAAGGCCAGGCGCAATTTCGATATCACGCCGGAACCTGCCGAGGGCGGCAAGCCGGGGCGGGACAGGCTGGCCTTTGTCATCCAGAAACACTGGGCGCGGCGGCTCCATTACGACTTCCGCCTCGAGCTCGACGGCACCATGAAAAGCTGGGCAGTGCCGAAGGGGCCGAGCTACGACACGCACGACAAGCGCATGGCCGTCCACGTGGAAGACCACCCGATTTCCTACAACGAATTCGAAGGCACGATTCCCGAGAAACAGTACGGGGCAGGGAAGGTGATCATCTGGGATCGCGGCACGTGGGAGCCGGTCGAAGATCCCCACAAGGGCCTGCGCGCCGGCAAGCTGGTCTTCAACCTGCACGGCCACAAGATGCACGGCCGCTGGGCCCTGGTGCGCATGCGCGGCAAGGGCGAAGACAAGGAGCCCTGGCTGCTGATCAAGGAAAAGGATGAATACGTCCGGCCGGCCAATGAGTTCAGCGTTGTCGATGAGATGCCCGACAGCGTCAAGTCGCTCGGCCCGGCGCCCGACGAAGCTGGCAGCGCTGCCTCAGAGGAGCGACCGGCCAAACGCCGGGCAAAGCCGGCCGAGCCGCCCCGCATCAAGCGCCTGCCGTCCGAGCTTGAGCCCGAACTGGCCACCCTGGTCGACGCCCCGCCTGCCACGCCGCAGGACTGGCTGTTCGAAGTCAAATACGACGGCTACCGCCTGCTTGCGCGCATCGAAGGCGGCGACATCACCCTGCATACCCGCAACCGCAACGACTGGACGCACAAGCTCGAGCCGCTGCGCGCCGCCCTGGCCAAGGCCAAGCTGCCCGACGGCTGGTATGACGGCGAAATCGTGGTCCACAACGCCGAGGGGCGCCCCGACTTTGGCCTGCTGCAGCAGGCCTTCGACGGCAAACGCACCAGGGACATCGTCTATTTCCTGTTCGACGCGCCGTTCCTCGACGGCCAGGACCTGCGCGGGCTTCCGCTGGAGGAGCGCCGCGCCAGGCTGGAAGCCGCGCTGGCCGGCATCAAAGGCGACACCCTGCGGCTGAGTGCGGAGCTGGGCGCAACGCCGGACCAAGTGCTGGCCGCCGCCTGCCAGATGGGCCTTGAAGGCGTGATCGGCAAGCGCCGCGATTCCGTCTATACCGGCCGCCGCTCCCGCGACTGGATCAAGCTGAAATGCGCGCAGCGCCAGGAATTCGTGATTGGCGGGTACACTGATCCCCAAGGCAGCCGCACCGGCATCGGTTCGCTGCTGCTGGGCGTCTACGGCAAGGATGGCGAACTGCATTACGCCGGCAACGTAGGCACCGGATTTAACGACAAGACATTGCGCGACCTGGCTGAGAAATTGAATCGCCTCAAGACAGACGAGCGTCCCTTCGCCGCCAGCAAGGCCATTGCCCGCAAGGCCCACTGGGTCAAGCCGCAACTGGTCGCCGAAGTCAGTTTTGGCGAATGGACGCGCGGCGGTTCGGTACGCCACGCTGTTTTCCAGGGCTTGCGCAAGGACAAGAAGGCGGCCGAAATCAGCCGCGAAGTGGCTGCCCATGTGGAGGAACCAGTGCAAAGCAAGCTGCCCGCCTCACTCAAGGTAAGCAATCCCGACCGCCTGGTCGATCCCGCCAGCGGGCTGAAGAAGATCGACGTGGTGCGCTACTACGCCCTGGTGGCCGACTTGATGCTCGAGCACACGCGCGGCCGTCCCATCGCCTTGCTGCGCGCGCCGGACGGCATCGGCTCCCAGTTGTTCTTCCAGAAGCACGCGGACGTGAGCAAGCTGCGCGGCCTGAAGGAATTTCCGCGCGAACTCGATCCCGACCATCCGCCGATGCTGGAAGTGGCCACCACGGCGGCTTTGCTGTCGGCGGCACAGTTCAACGTGATCGAATTCCACACGCAGAATGCATTCGGCCGCACGTATGAAAAGCCCAATCGCATCCTGTTCGACCTTGACCCCGGCTCCGGGGTCGAGTGGGCGCAGATGCAGGAAGCGGCGCAGCTGGTGCACGCCTTCCTGGACGAGCTTGGCCTGCCTTGCTTCCTCAAGACCAGCGGCGGCAAAGGCCTGCACATCGTGGTACCGATCAAGCCTTATTACGACTGGGACACGGTGAAGGGTTTCAGCAAGATGGTGGTGGAGCACATGGCCGCGACCCTGCCGGAACGCTTCGCATACAAGAGCGGCCCCAAAAACCGGGTCGGCAAAATCTTCATCGATTACCTGCGCAACGGACGCGGTGCAACCACAGTTTCCGCCTGGTCGGCGCGGGCGCGGGCGGGGCTGGGCATTTCCGTTCCTGTCGCATGGGATGAACTGGCCAGCCTGCGCGGCGGCGACCACTGGACCGTGGCGACTGCCCACACCCGCCTCGATGTCGGCAATGCGCCCTGGGCGGACTATGCGAAAAGCGCGGTCGGCCTGGCGCCGGCAATGAAGGCGATCGGCATGTCGGCAAACTAGCCCCCCGCCTGCCTGGTCGCGGTCAGGCGGCCTTGCGCCGTGTCGCGGCGGGTTTGGCGCTGGTGCTGCGTTTGGCGGCCGGTTTGCCGGCGCTGCTGCGCGTGGTGCTGCCGCTGCGGGATTTGCTGGCGCCGCCGGCAGCGCTTTTCCGGGCACGCGGCTTGGCGACTTCCTCTTCTTCCTCGTGGTCCTCTTTGTCCTCTTCGCTGGCACGGCGCCCCTTGTTGCCGAGGCTTTGCTTGAGCAGCGCCACCAGGTCCACCACGTTGCTGGCCTTGGGCACCGGCGCCTCGCCGGTCGGCTCGGTCAGCGTATGCGTCTGGCCTGCCTTTACTTTCTTCTCGACCAGCTTCAGCACGTCTTCGCGATAGGTGTCGTGGTAGGCCTTCGGATTCCATTTCTCGCTCATGTCCTCCACCAGCGACAGGGCCATTTTCAGCTCCTTGTCGGTGATGCCGGCGTCGCCCGGCAGCTTGAGGTCATCGACGCTGCGGATCTCGGTCGCGTAGCGCAGCGTGTTCATGATGATGCTGTCGCCCACTGCTACGAGGGCGCACAGGTGCTGCCGGGTGCGGATCACGACGGTGGCGATGGCGATCCTGCCTGCCTTGAGCAAGGTTTCGCGCAGCAGGGCATAGACCTTGTCGCCGCCGCGGCCCGGTGCGAGGTAGTAGGGCGTCTCGAAATAGGTCAGCGGCACGGAGTCGGCGTCGACGAAGGCCAGGATGTCGATGGTTTGCGTGGCCTTGGGATTGGCCAGCCGCAAATCCTCATCGCTGAGCACAACGTATTCGCCGTCCGAATATTCGTAGCCTTTGACGATATTGTCCCAGGTGACTTCCTTGCCGCTGCTCTTGTTGTAGCGCTTGAAGCCGATCGGCGAGAAGTCGCGCTTGTCCAGCATGGTCAGGTCCAGGTCATGCGACTCGACCGCCTTGTGTAACTCCACCGGAATATGCACCAGGCCGAAGCTGATTGCGCCTTTCCATAGTGCGCGTGCCATGATTTATTCTCCAATGCTCCCGGTAATCGGCAAAACGATGCCGGTGATATAGCTGGCGCAGGAAGGCGCCGCCAGGAAGACGAAAGCCGGAGAGATTTCTTCCGGCTGGGCCGGCCGGTGCATATCGGTCTGGCTGCCGAATTCCTTTACCTTGTCGGGCGACTGGTCGGCAGGGTTCAGCGGCGTCCAGACCGGGCCCGGCGCGACTGCGTTGACGCGGATGCCTTTGTCCAGCAGGTTGGAAGCGAGCGACATCGTAAAGGCGTGGATGGCGCCCTTGGTGGTCGAATAGTCGAGCAGCTTCTTCGAGCCGCGCAGGCCGACCACGGAACCCGTGTTCAGGATGGAGCTGCCGCGCTTCATATGGGGCAGGGCGGCCTTGGCCATGTGGAAGTAGCCGTAGATATTGGTCTTCATGGTCAGGTCGAAGCGCTCTTCCGACAATTCCTCCAGCGAGCCGGCATGCTCCTGGAAAGCCGCATTGTTGACCAGGATATCGATGCGGCCGAATGCGCGCAGCACCTCGTCAATGGCATGGCGGCAGAACGCCGGGTCGCGCACATCGCCCGGGATCAGGATGCAGCGCTGGCCCTCCGCCTCCACGTGCTTTTTCGTCTCGACAGCATCTTCCTGTTCCTCTGCCAGGTAGATCAGCGCCACGTCGGCGCCTTCGCGCGCATACAGCACAGCAACGGCGCGGCCTATGCCGGAATCGCCGCCGGTGATCACAGCGGACATGCCGGCCAGTTTGCCGCTGCCGCAGTAGTCGGGCGCCATGAATTGCGGCTTCAACTGCATCTGGTGTTCGAGGCCGGGCTTTTCCAGATGCTGTTCAGGCAGTGGCGGGGCCGGGTAATCGTGTTTGCCGGCCTGCGCGGGCTCTTTCTTCTCCTCGGATTTTGGGCGCGAAGCATCGCGCTGGTCCTGCTCCTGCTGGACGGTGCGCTGTTCGCTGCCCGCGCCAGTCCTTTGTTCCGAATTCGCCATGGTTTCCTCCTGTGCTCGGAAGTCCAGTATTCGCTCCGGCAACGTTGCTAACCGTGCGCTCCCTCACATAAAAGGGATGTTGTCGTCCGCGAACTTGTGGCACACTAAAGCTCATGCCTCATACCGCAGGCCGCCGTCACCGCACCGGCCTTTTCCTCCATCCCGATCCCGCGCGGCGCCAGGAGTTTGTAGCGGCTTGCGCCGAATCGTTCGACCGTTTGCTGACTGCGGACAGCATTGCCAGCGCACGCCACGCGATGGCGCACAACAAGATCTCGCTGCTCGTGATTGACCTCGACAGCCCAGTGACGCCCGCCGCCACCGAGCTGGCGGCACTGGTGCGCAGCCGTGCCGGCAAACCGGTGCTCGTGCTGTGCCCCTTCACGCGTTCCGCCACCATGGCCGAGCTGATGGCGCAGGGTCCGCTGGCTTACCGCATCACGCCGATCCGGCCGGAATGCTTGCGCGACGCAGTCGCTGCCCTGCTGGCGCCCGCCGCCGATACCCTGGCTTCAGCTCAGCAGCATTTGCTCGACCGCGAAGCGGAGCTCAACGACTTGCTGGCCATCCAGCGCAGCCTGCAGCGCGCCCTGTACGGTTCGGAGGAGCTGGAACGGATGGGGGGACGCATTTGCAATGCGTTGTGCAGCTATCCCGGCATTTGCCACGCGGCCCTGTTTCAGGCTGTCGACGACGATGCGTTACGGCTGGTGGCGCAGGATGGACGGATTGACCTCGATATAACCGATGTGCTGGCGGGCCGCATATCCCTGCTCGAGGCTCCGGTGCGGTGTGGCGAGCTGGTTCTGCTCGATGCGCCGTCGAAAGCCGGCGATCCCGCGCTGACGGAAATGCTGGAAGAGCAGGGCGTGCACATGCTGCTGGCCTTCCCGCTGCGCGGCGAACCGGGCGGGCCCCTGCTGGGCGCCATCTGCATGCTGTTCGACCGCCCGCTGACTTTCAGCCGAGAACATTTCAACTGTTTCGGATCGGCCGCGCAACTGATCAGCTTCGGCCTGGTGATGAGCGACCTGCGCCACCAGAATGACGCGCTGGGCCTGGAGCTGACCCAGATCACCCCGTTCGACGGCCTGACTGGCGTCGCCAACCGGCGCCAGGGCGAACAGGTGCTGGACGATGAAATCCGCCGCGCCCGCCGCTACGGCCTGCCACTGGCCCTGATCGCCTTCGACATCGACAGTTTCCGCACGATCAACGAACTGTACGGCTACACCAGCGGCGACCGCGCGCTCGCTGCACTCGCCAGCACCGTCCAGGCGCGGCTGCGTAATTCCGACACCCTCGCCCGGATGCGAGGCGAACAATTCCTCGTCATCGCCACGCACACGGTCGCCATCGACGCCTACAAGCTCGCCGAAGAGCTGCGCCAATCGATCGCCGCCACCGAGCTGCCCGGCGCCGACAGCGTCACTGCCAGCTTCAGCGTCGCCCAGTTAGCCCCCGACGAAGGCGCCACCGAACTGGTCACCCGCCTCGAGGCGGCCCTCCACCGCGCCAAGCGCAGCGGCCGCAACTGTGTCGAGTTAGCCATGGCCCGCTAACACCACGCGCCTGATGCGCTTAAAAAAACGGCGACTCCCAACGAAGCCGCCGCAAAGCACGATCAATATAAATGACGTCCATCATCCACGCATGATATATTACATCCATAATAAAAACAATCAAGGAGGACATCATGCGAGTCAGCAGAGAGCAAGCAGCGCAAAACCGCGAACGCATCGTCGAAACAGCATCCCGCCTGTTCCGTGAAAAAGGCTACGACGGCATCGGCGTCGCCGACCTGATGAAAAGCGCCGGCCTCACGCACGGCGGCTTTTATGGCCACTTTGCTTCCAAAGAAGACCTGCTGGCCGAAGCCTTTGGCAAGGCCATGGAGCACTCCGCCGAAACCTGGCGCCATCTGCTGTCCGAGAAGCCGGCCAATCCGCGCGCGGCGCTGGCGCACATGTACCTCACCGCCAAACACCGCGACAATCCGGGCAAAGGCTGCGCTTTGGCAGCACTCGGTCCGGACGTCTCGCGCGTCGGCCCCGAAGTCCGCCAAGCGATGTCCGACAGCTTCCAGGCCCAATTGGACGCCCTGGCCGAAGCACTCCCCGGCGACCCGGCGAAAAAGCGGCGCGACGCCATCGCCACCTACGCCACAATGATTGGCGGCCTGGTGCTGGCACGTTCGGTTGCGGATAAAACACAATCCGACGAAATCCTGGCAGCCGTGCTGGCCTCCCTGGAGCAGGGTAGCTGATGCTGGCCTGGTTGAAGGACTACCGGCGCGCGCTGCTGCCGGGCGATATCAGCGCAGGCATCGTCGTGGCGATGATGATGATCCCGCAAGGCATGGCCTACGCCCTGGTAGCTGGCCTGCCGCCCGTGACCGGCATCTACGCCAGCATCCTGCCCCCCATTGTTTACGCCGTGTTTGGCACGAGCATGACGCAATCGGTCGGCCCGATGGCCATCGTTTCGCTGATGACCGCCGCCATCGTCGGCCAGATGGCGCCGGCCGGCTCGGGCTTGTACTCCGTGCTGGCTGCGCAACTGGCGCTGGTGTCCGGCGCCGTGCTGCTGCTATGCGGCCTGCTGCGGTTGGGCTTCCTCGCCAACTTCTTCTCGCGCCCCGTGATGAGCGGCTTCACCGTCGGCTCGGCCCTGGTGATCGCCTGGGGCCAGCTCAAGCCACTGCTGGGAGCAGACCTCCCGCACTGGCATGGCCCGAGCGCCGCGCTGGGACTTGGTTCCGTGCTGCTGCTGGTGTTCTCGCGCAGCCACCTGGCACGCCTGCTGCGCGCGTTCGGCATGAAGCCGGCCGGCGCCGACATGGCGACGCGCCTGGCGCCGATGCTGGTTGTCGTGCTTGGCCTGGTGCTGGTGCAAGTGCTAGGCCTGGAAGCGATGGGCGTGCAGACCACCGGCAAAGTGCCGAGCGGGCTGCCGCAACTGAACCTCGCCATCGCCCCGCGCCACTGGCAACAGCTGGTGCAGCCGGGGCTGCTGGTCGGCTTCGTGATTTTCCTGATCAGCATGTCGGCCGCGCAGTCGCTGGCGTTGAAGCGCAACGAAAAACTGGCCAGCAACCGTGAGCTGGTTGGCCTGGGCGCAGCCAACGTGGCCAGCATGCTATCCGGCGCCTTCCCCGTCACCGGAAGCATGTCCCGCTCCGCCGTGAATTTCGCCGCCGGTGCACAGACGCCACTGGCCAGCATCATCACCGCAGGCTTGCTCGCACTGGCGCTGGTGGCCCCCACCGGCTGGCTCGCGCTGTTGCCGATGCCGGTGCTGGCCGCGACCATCATCGTCGCCGTGCTCGGCATGCTGGAACTCGACACACTCCGCACGGCCTGGCGCTACGACCGGGGCGACGCCCTGGCGTGGTTCGCCAGTGGTGCCGGCGTGGTGCTGCTCGGGGTGGAGGCGGGCGTTCTGGTTGGCGTGGCGCTGTCGATGGGCACCCTGATCTGGCGCGCCAGCCGCCCGCACATCGCCGTGCTGGGCCGCATCGCCGGCTCCGAGCATTTCCGCAATATTGAACGCTACCCAGCCGAGACCCGCCCGGAACTGCTGGCACTGCGCATCGACGCCAATCTTTTTTTCGGCAACGTGGAAGCGGTGCAGCAGCGCATCGAAGAAGAGCTCCGCGCCCACCCGCAGGCGCGCAACCTGGTGCTGGTCATGTCGGCCGTCAGTTCCATCGACACCTCAGCCTTGTTTGCGCTGTCGGAGTTGAACCAAAGCCTGCGCCGCCGCGGCATCGGCCTGCACCTGGCCGAAGTCAAAGGCCCCGTGATGGACCGCCTGCGCCAGTCCGACCTGCTGCATGTTTTGAACGGCCAGGTCTTCCTCAGCATCGATATCGCAGATAAAAGTTTGTAGGGAAAGTCGGTGTCAGGTCTGACATTCGGACACCAAGTTCGCACCTTTGATATTTATCAATGCCGTCTTCAAACAGATGTGAATGCGTTGAGCGCGCGGCTTACCGTTTTCACGGAAACTCTGGCGAAGTCTGCGATCTCTTGCATTGAGTATCCAAGCGATAGGTAGGCGCGGGCCATTGCCTCTTTAGGATCGCGATATTGCGCGAAGTATTCCGACAAGGGTAGTGCGATTGCCCTCCGTTGCACGCGCGCTATTTCAAGGGCAATGCCCGCCGGTTTTGTGCCAATCACAGCGGCTTGAAAATTCTCATCGCCCAATATCAACTGGTTACGTACCGCAGCGAGCGGGCTGGGCCTGCCTATGCCCGCGTGAACGAAATCTGCATAAGCCTGCCGTGCCATCAATTGGTTGGTCCCGAAATGCACCAGCACCGTCTCTGCGTGAAGCCAGGAAGGGGAATGTACCATCCCCATCTTTGCAAGATAGCTGCTCCATCGCCAATCGCCTGGAAGCGCCACCATCTTCGCGCGGACCGGATTGAGTTCGATGTATCGAGAGAGTTCTTGAAGATACAACTCCGTCTGACAAAGAATCGCTTTGTAACGCCCTTGGAATAAGTGTCCAACGTGACCGTGCGTGCGATTGAAGTAGCGCGCATATGTGCCGTTGAGATGACGCATGCCACGTGCTAGTTCCCCGTTCACCGTTTCGAGCAAGAGATGATAGTGATTAGTCATCTGGCAGTACGCCCGAACCGAAAAGTTGAAGCGTTCGCAGGTTTCACCGAGGAGCGAAAGCCAAGTCAGGCGGTCGCCATCGGAGCGAAAGATTTTGTCCCGTCGATCACCCCGCGCAGTGACGTGATAGAGCGAGTTGTCCAACTCAATTCTTAATGGCCGGTTCATTCATCCAATGTACCCGGATGGAAATTGGCACTTCTTGCGATTTGGCAGAGAGTATTCATACTCATAAAACTATTGCGGGCGGCTTGATAAATCTCAAAGCAGCATCGTCGGTGTCCGAAAGACAGACCTGACACCGAATTTGTGACACCGAATTTGCACCGCCTCGCCCGATTTCGTGCCGGCGCCGGATGGAAGCTGCACAATGCGGGCATTGACGGCGTCGGCGATTTGACCTTAAGGTACACTCCCGGGACCGTTACCAACCTGAGCTCCAGGAGCACCATGAAACAGATTGTCGCAGCACTCGCCATCGCAGCAGCCTTCAGTTCCCCATCCTACGCAGCAGCCAAACCCGCTAGTGTCGACGCCCGCTTCACCGCCATCCACACGGCGGAATGGAAGTGGCGCCAGCAGCAGCGGCTGGAAGACGAAGAAGATGATGTGAAGGGTGTGGAAAGCGGCTTGCCGCACGTGGGCGCGGCGGTGCAGATGGAGCGCCAGAAGAAGTGGGAAGAGACGCTGCGCCAGCTCGAAAGCATCAAGCCCGAAAAGCTTTCGAACAAGGAGCGCACCAACTACCTGGTGTACCGCGCGCAGATCGCCGCTTTGCTGGATAACCAGCGCTTCCGCGAATATGAAAAGCCGCTGAACGGCGATTCTTCTTTCTGGTCAAACTTTGCGGCGGAAGCGCGCCGTACCTTCCACACCAAGGAGGAATACCGCAATTACCTGGCGCAGCTGAACGACGTGCCGCGCTACTTCGGCGAAGAGATCGCAAATATGCGTGCCGGCCTGGCGCGCGGCTTCACGCCGCCGAAAATCACGCTGGAAGGCCGCGACAAGTCGATTTCCTCGGTCAGCGATGCCAAGCCGGAAGAGGTGGTGTTCTTCCAGCCGTTCAAGCAGATGCCGGCCGCGATTCCGGCCGCCGAACAGGAGGCTTTGAAGGCGGAGGGCCTGAAGGCGATCCGCGAGAAAGTGATCCCGGCCCACGCCGAACTGCTGAAGTTCATGCGCGACGAATATATCCCGCATGCCAAGGTAACACTGGCGGCCGAGAGCTACCCGGATGGCAAGGCCTATTACCAGTCAAAGATTGTTGAATTCACGACCACGAACCTCAGCGCCGCGCAGATCCACCAGATCGGGCTGGACGAAATGGCGAGGATCCGCGGCGAAATGCAGGAAGTGATGAAGCAGGTTGGCTTCAAAGGCGATTTGCCGGCCTTCCTGCAATTCCTGCGTACCGACCCGCAGTTTTACGCCAAGACGCCGGAAGAGCTGTTGATGCGCGCGGCCTGGATCGCGAAGAAGTTCGATGGCAAGGCAGGGGACTATTTTGGCCGCTTGCCGCGCAGCCGTTTCGCCATCCTGCCGGTGGCGCCGGAGATTGCGCCTTTCTACACCTCCGGCCGCGGCGGTCCTGGCGGTTATTGGGTCAACACCTACAACCTGCCGGCGCGCCCGCTGTATTCGCTGCCGGCACTGACCTTGCACGAATCGGCGCCGGGCCACGCTTTCCAGATGCCGCTTGCGCTGGAGCAGAAAGGGCGTCCGCCGTTCCGCAACGCCTACATCTCCGCTTACGGCGAGGGCTGGGCGCTGTATTCCGAGCGCCTGGGCACCGAGATGGGCATCTACGAAACGCCGTATGAAGTCTTCGGCATGCTCAGTTACCAGGCTTGGCGCGCGTCACGCCTTGTGGTGGACACTGGCATCCACTCCAAAGGATGGACCCGCGAACAGGCGCAGCAATACCTGATGGAGAACACGGCGCTGTCCTCGCATGAAGTCATGACGGAGGTGGACCGCTATATCTCCTGGCCAGGCCAGGCGCTGTCCTACTACCTGGGCGAGATGGCGATCTTCGAGGCGCGCAAGAAGGCGGAGCAGGCCTTGGGCAGCAAGTTCGACATCCGCGCCTTCCACGACACCGTGCTGGAGCTGGGCTCGGTGCCGCTGCCAGTCCTGCAGGCACGCATCGATGAATTCATCGCGAGCGGCGGCAAAGGGCCCTATCCGAAGGAATAAATGCACTCCCGTGGTGCAATGCATTATGCTGGTGCGTAAAAATGAAAGGTTTCACTTGAAAATACTGGCATGAGTCTTGCAGATATAGGTCATATGACTGATCGCACCACGCTTACCGTAACAAACCAGGGGGACCGTCCTATCCAGGTCGGTTCCCACTTCCACTTTTTTGAAGTCGATTCGGCGCTGCAGTTCGAGCGCTGGAAGGCTTATGGCATGCGGCTCGATATCGCGCCGGGAACGGCGCTGCGCTTCGAGCCGGGCAAGGCGCACACCATTACGCTCGTGCGCCTGGAGGGGGATGCGGAAGTAGCCGGCTTCAGCGTTGGCGCAAGACGATAGGCGCCATCAGCTCGGGATGCTTGCCGAGGTGGCCTGCGAAACCGGCGCGGATGGCCGCCATGTCTTTTTCTTCGTCGCCGGTCATCCACAGGTGCTCGGTCATGCCGAGTGTCTTGTTCGGATAATCGATGTACACCAGCACCAGCGGTACCTTGGCTGCCAAGGCCAGCTGGTAGAAGCCGCTCTTCCAGTAAGGCTTATAGCCGCGCGTACCTTCCGGCGTGATGCCGACCCAGTACCAGTCTTCCTTCATCATGGCTTCGGCCTGGGCCTGGATCAGGCCTTGCGGTGCGCTGCGATTGACCGGCGCTCCGCCCAGGTAGTAGAACCAGCGGCCCAGCAGCGGGATCTTGAACAGGCTGTCCTTGGCCAGCCAGCGGAAGGGCAGGTCGATCGCCCATTTGCACAGCACGCCGACCACGAAGTCCCAATTGGAAGTATGCGGATACACCACGGCAATGCCGCGTGGCCCGGGCAGAGGCTTGAATTTCATCTGCCAGCCAAACGCCTGCAGCGTACGCAGTGCGAGGCGCTGCTTTAGTGTTGGCAGATTGCTCGCCTCTAGCTTATATTGATCCATTCCTTCCCCATTGTTTTATTGTCAGCATTAATTGTTGCTTACTTTTTGTGCTGAAAAATTGTGCGGCGGTATTCTATCGCGCCGCTCATTGGGGCAGCAAGGTGAAATTATGACAAGACAAGTCTTGTGCGTCGCTGCTACAACAGCAGGGTTGCCGGCGGATTTGCTTGCCGCCGTCCAGAACTTCGATATCTGTCTCGTGGCTGGCCTGGCCGAGGCGGCAGCGGCCCTGCGCGAACAGCATTACCCGGTCGGCCTGCTGGTGCTGGACGGCTGGGAAGTGCCGCTCAATGATTTGGACCACTTCCTGCGCCGCCACAGCCGCGTGCGCTGGGTTGCCTTGTTCCGCCAGCAGGCTTTGGAACAGGCGCCGTTCCGCGCACTGGTGCATGACCATTGCGTCGATTTCCATACCTGGCCGCTGGACGGCGCTCGGCTCGGCCATACGCTCGGGCACGCACTGGGCCTGGCCGCGCTGGCAGGCGGGGCCTATGCCGCCGAGGTGTGCCAGGCCATGCGCCTGACCGGTCATAGCCCGGCGATCACGCGGCTGCGCCAGCAGATACTGAAAGTGGCCGGCGCCGATGCGCCCGTGCTGATCTGGGGTGAAAGCGGCACCGGCAAGGAGCTTGTGGCGCGGGCGATCCATGAACATTCGGGACGCAGCGAAGGCCCGTTCGTGCCCATCAATTGCGGCGCGATTCCGGCCTCGCTGGTGCAGTCCGAATTGTTCGGTTACGAGAAGGGCGCCTTCACCGGAGCCGGGGCCGGCAAGGTCGGGCTGGTGGAGTCGGCCAGCGGCGGCTCGATCTTCCTCGACGAGATCGGCGATTTGCCGCTGGAGTTGCAAGCGAACCTGCTGCGTTTCCTGCAGGAGAAAACCATTTACCGTGTGGGCGGCACGCGCAGCGTGCCGGTCGATGTGCGCGTGATTGCCGCTTCGCACGTGAAGCTGGCCGAGGCGGTGGAACGCGGCCATTTCCGCGAAGACCTGTTTTACCGCCTGAACGTGTTGACGCTGCAGGTGCCGGCCCTGCGCGAGCGGCGCGAAGACGTGGTGGCCCTGGCGGAAGAAGTATTCCATGGCTATGCCACCGAACGCGCACGGCGGGTGCGCGGTTTCAGTGCGAGCGCGCTGCGCGCCTTGCGCGCGCATGACTGGCCGGGCAATGTGCGCGAGCTGCTGAACCGGGTGCGCCGCGCGGCCGTCATGGCGGACGGTGTGCTGATCCAGCCGCACGACCTGGAGCTTGATGGACTGGACTGCCCGGCCGGTGCCGAAGACCTTGACAGCGCGCGCGCCAGTGCCGAACGGATGGCGCTGCAAGGACGGATTGATGCTGGACACAGCATTACGGCAGTGGCGCGCGACCTTGGGGTATCGCGCATGACCCTCTACCGCCTGATGGCAAAACACGGCATCCAGCGGCCGGCGCGGCGCGGCAACGACTGAGCTCGTGAACTGCCGCGTCACAAGGTTGTGACACTCACATTTGCCACTCTTCCCTCTGGCGCATTGCGCAGCGCCGCCAGCGTGTCACAGCGGCGTGACAGTTTGGCTGTGCCGTACCACTACCATATGCTGCGATGCCACATCAAAAGCCAGCAATATCAATGGCTTAGTGAAGGTGGCATCAAGCTTGCGATATGGCTTCTGGCCCCAGCTTTGCGGGCATTCAAAAACACGACATGAGCGAGGACGAGATGAAGAGAACTTTGATTGCTGCAGCCATCGCGATGGCGATGGGAAGTGCATTCGCGCAAACCACGACGCCGCCCAATGTGACACAGGCCGGCCCTGGTGCGCAGTCGAACGATGGATCGACTTCAACCCAGGACAGCAGCCAGGCCAATAACAATAACAACAGCACAGGTGCGGCCGATGCGGCAGCCATCGGCGCGGCGGCGGCGAATAACGGCGGCACGTCGACGTCGTCGATGACGAACGCATTCAATACTTCGACCGCAACAGCAGTCAGCACCCTGACCGGCACCGTCACCAACAACACCATCAACAACATCGGCAATGTGGCCACCAATGCAGGCAACGCTAACGGCGGCGCGGCCGGCAACGGCCTGGCAGGCGGCGCGAGCGGCGGCAATGCCAGCGGCAGCGGCGGCGCTGGCGGCATGGCCAATGGCGGCGCAGGCGCCGCAGGTGCGGCAGGCGGGGTAGCGGTGAATGGCAGCGCGACCGGCGGCAATGGCAATGGTGGCGCTGGCCTCGGCGGTAACGCGACTGCGGGCGCTGGCACTGGCGGGACCAGCGGTGCCGGCGGCGCGGCCGTGGGAGCGACCAGCGGACGTGGCGGCGATGGCGCTGCCGGCGGCGCAGGCGGTGCGGGCGGTGCAGGCGGTGCGATCCTGGCGGGTCCCGGTGGCGCAGGTGGCGCTGGCGGGGCGGCTGCCGGCGGCGCCGGCGGACTGGTTGGTACTGCGGGCAGCGGTGCCGGCGGAGCAACGGGCGCTGCGTCCGGTGCGCGTGGCGGTGACGGCGGCATGACCGGGGCTGCCAGCGGCGGCGCGGGCGGGGCTGGCGGCGCAGGTGGCGCTGCGGGCATGGGCGGCCTGGCCGGCGCGACCGGCAGCGTGTCGACCGGCGGTGCGACTTCCACCCAGGGCGCGAGCGGCGGCGGTTCGACCAGCGGCAATGCTGGCGCCAGCAATACAGCCAACAACGGCATGGGCGGCACGCCGCCGATCACCAGCACCATGGGGGACCAGAACAGCACAGGCGGCACCACCACGTCGACTGGCGGCAGCCCGTCCAGCTCCGGTAATGCATCGACTTCAGGCACTGGCACCAGCGGCGCCGGCGGGACTGGCGGCGCTGGCGGCGCCGGCGGCGCGGGTGCCGCTGGCGGCAGCGGTGCGGCGGCGACCAATACCGCAGGCAATGGCGCTGCTGGCGGCAGCAATACTTCGGGCGCGGGCGGTGGCAGCGGCGCGGTAGCGGCCAATGGCGGCGCTGGCGCTTCCGGTACCGGCGGCGCGGGCGGCGGCGGCGCGGCCGGCGGCAATGGCACCAGCAGCGGCGGTGCGGGCGCTGCGGGCGGCAATGGCGGCAGTGGCGCAGCCAGCGGCATGGCCAGCAATACTGCCGGCTCCAGCGGCGGCGCCGGCGGCGGTACCGGTGGTGCTGCAACGGGCGGTGCCGGTTCAGGCGCTGCGGGGACCGGCGGCGCCGCGAGCAATGGCAATGCGCAGGCAGGTAACGGCGGCGCCGGCGGCAGCGGCGGTGGCGGCAATACCGGCGGCGCCGGCGGCGACGGCGGCACCAATACCGCGGGCACGGCGACCGGCGGGGCCGGCACCGGCGGCAATGGCGGTGCCGGCGGCACGAACTCTGTCAGCGCCGGCACCTTCGACATGTCGAACACCATGAGCAATGTCGGCCAGTCGGCGGCGGGCATCATGGTGGTCAGCCAGAACAACGGCATGTCCTCGCTGGTGCAGCAAAGCGTGAACGTGCAGGCCAACCTGGCCGTGGGCAAGTGAGCCACGGGGCATCATGCGAAGCTTAGGCAGGCCAGTGCAAGTCCTGGCCCTGTGCGGCGTCCTGGCGCCGGGCTTGGTGGCGGCGGCGCCATGGGTTGGCGCGCTGCCGTCTGGCCCCCTGCTGGCGGCACCGCAGCCTGAGGCGGCGCAAGCTGCCGCCGCGCAGGCCGAGGGCGTGCAGCTTGTGGCTGCGCAGCCTGCGGCCGAACGAACGGCGGCCGTGCAGCCTGCAGCCGTGGAGCCTGGCGCTGTGCAGGAGGAGCGGCTGGAGCAGATGCGCGGCGGCAGCGATGCGCCGTGGAGCGATATGAAGTTGTCGGGTACGGTCGCCAACAACAGTGCGGTGAACGTGATAACCGGCTCCAATATCGTGACTGACAGTGCATTCAGCAATGCGTCGGGACTGCCGATGGTGATCCAGAATTCCGGCGCGAATGTACTGATCCAGAATGCAACCATTGTCAATGTGCAGATCAAATGAGGCGCATCTTCAGCGTTCTGGCACTTCTGCCGGCATTTGCCGTGCAGGCCGCCGACTTCACAGCCGGCGGCGCCAGTTTTATGGTGCCGGTGACGAGCCTGAAAGAGGCGCGTTTCAGGACGACGGTACGCCAGCAATATGACTTCAGCTGCGGCTCGGCAGCATTGGCGACTTTGCTGAGCTACCACTACGATTTTCCCGTCGCGGAGCAGGATATTTTCCGCGACATGTTTGTGCACGGCGACCAGCCGCGCATCCGCCGCGAAGGCTTTTCACTGCTCGATATGAAGCGCTACCTTGCCGCGCGCGGCTTCACTGCGGACGGTTTCGAGCAGCCGCTGGACAAGCTGGCGCAAGCGGGTTTGCCGGCGATCGTGCTGGTGGCCACCAACGGCTACCGGCACTTTGTCGTGATCAAAGGCGTTGAGGGGGGACGCGTCCTGCTGGGCGATCCGGCAGGCGGCACGCGCGCCTTGTCGCGCGAAGCGTTCGAGGCGATCTGGCAGAACCGCCTGCTGTTCGTGATCCACGGCCGGCCAGGCAAGCCGCATTTCAACGAGACGGCGGACTGGCGCGTGGCGCCGCAAGCATTGCTGGCGGACGGCATCGTGCGCGACAGCTTGCGCGATGTGACGTTGCCCAAGCTGGGAGCCGGGGATTTTTAAGGAGGGGATGATGAAACGCAGACTTGGCGGCTTGCTGCTGGCACTGGCGCTGCCTGCCATGGCGCAGGGCCCGCCCGCAGGCTGGACGCCGGCGCCGGAGGCGCAACTGGAGCAGGCACGGGGCGGTTTCGAGACCGGCAACGGCTTGCTGGTGGCGCTTGGCGTTGAGCGCATGGTGGAGGTGAACGGCGTGGTGGTGGCGCGCAACCGGGTGGAGCTGGCTGACATGGGGCGGCTGGCCGATTCGCCCCAGGCGCGGGCCGAACTGGCGCCGCTGCTTGTACAAAACAATGCGAACGGGCAGTTAATCCGCAGCATGACAACCATCGACCTCACGGTCAATGCGCTGTCAACGCTGAAAGGACTGAACCTGGAGGGCAATATGCGCCAGGCTTTGTCCGGTGCTGTGGTGCCACGTTAGCGCCCAGGGAGTAAACGATGCAGCGAAAACTATGTGCCGGCGCGGCCGGGATGCTCGTCCTCGCCAGCCAGGCGGCCTTGGCGCAACTGCCGCCTGGAGAGCGCAGCAATGCAGAACTGGCGGCCGAACTGGCCGAATTGAAAAAGGCCCTGGCCGAACAGCGCACACTGCTCGAGCAATTGCGCCAGCAGGTGGCCGATGAACGCCTCGCCACCGCGCGCGGCACGGGCGGCACGGGCGCTGGCGCCGCGCAAAGCCAGCCGCAGCCACAGTTGCCGGCGCCTGCCCCGGCAGGCGGCACGCAGCAGCAGCCGGCACTGGCTGTCGGCCAACCGCCCAAGCGTGACACGAAGCCGCCGGAAGTCGCGCCAATCTTCGAGACGCCGGGCGTGTTGACCGCGCGCGGCAAGCTGGTGCTGGAGCCATCGTTCCAGTTCGGGTATTCCTCCAGCAACCGGGTGGCGCTGGTCGGCTACACCATCATTCCCGCCTTGCTGATCGGCCTGATCGACGTGCGCGAAGTGAAGCGCAATACCAGCACCGCCACCTTGAGCGGGCGTTATGGCTTGAGCAACCGGACGGAGCTTGAACTGCGCCTGCCATACATCTATCGCTCCGACTCCACGGTAAGCCGCGAACTGTTTACCGGCACCGCAGTGGAAAAAGTGTTCGACGTCAGCGGGCGCGGCGTGGGCGACGTCGAATTGACGCTGCGCCACCAGCTCAATGACGGCGGCATCGACAAACCGTTCTATGTTGCAGGCCTGCGCCTGAAGACCCGCACGGGGCGCGATCCGTTCGAAGTGGTGACCGACTGCGTGCGCCGCTGCGTCGGCGAAAACGCGACCGGCACGGGATTGCCGCAGGAATTGCCGACCGGCTCCGGTTTCTATGCGCTGCAACCGAGCTTGACCTGGCTTTATCCAAGCGACCCGGCCGTGCTGTTTGGCAGCGTCAGCTACCTGCACAATTTCCAGCGGCATAAGCTGCGCCGCCAGGTGCTCGATGGCGAATGGGAGCCGCTGGGCACCGTGAAGCCGGGCGATGTGATTGGCTTTAATTTCGGCGTCGGCCTGGCGCTCAATGAAAAGGCGTCGATCAGCTTTGGCTACGACCATAGTTCGATCGCACGCACCAAGCAAAACGGCGTACCGGCGCCGGGTTCGGTGCGCACCCAGCTGGGTACTTTGCTGGTTGGCATGTCCTACCGCCTGAATCCCAAGCGCACGGTCAATGTCTCGGTGGGCGCGGGGCTGACAAGGGACACACCGGACGTATCGATTACCGTCAGGGTACCGACGAGCATGTAGTTGCTGTTTACGCTAATCTAGCGTTTTGGCAACTACAAGAGAGAGATCCCATGATCCTGAAAAAGCTCGCCGTACCGTTCGCAATTGCCGCATTTGCCGGCGCCGCACACGCTGCCGCACCGATGGCAAAGACTCAGGCGCCTGGTTTTTACCGCATGGCCTTGGGCGACTTCGAAGTGACCATACTGAACGACGGCACCATTGACTTGCCGATGGATAAGCTGCTGCACCAGAAGCCGGAGAAGACCAATAAAACCCTGGCAGAGAATTTCCTGAAGTCGCCGGTGGAGACTTCGGTCAATGCATTCCTGGTCAATACGGGCTCGAAGCTGGTGCTGATCGATACCGGCGCCGGCAATCTGTTCGGGCCGACACTGGGCAACATCCTGAAGAGCCTGAAGGCGGCAGGTTATCAGCCGGAGCAGGTGGATGAGATTTACATCACCCACCTGCACGGCGACCACGTCGGCGGCCTGGGCACGCAGGACAAGCCGGCTTTCCCGAATGCCGTGGTGCGCATGGATAAGCATGATGCGGACTTCTTCCTGAGCAAGGCGAACCTGGACAAGGCCGACGCGGAATCGAAGGGCAATTTCCAGGGGCCGATGAGCGCGGTGTCGGGCTATGGCGATAAGGTGAAGCCGTTTGAGGGCAATACCGAGCTGGTGCCGGGGGTGCGTGCCACTTCAAGCTATGGGCATACGCCGGGCCATACCACGTATGTCGTGGAGAGCAAGGGACAGAAACTGGTGCTGATCGGGGACCTGATGCATAACGCGGCGGTACAGTTCCCTGATCCTGGGGTGACCATTCAGTTTGACAGCGATTCGAAGGCGGCGCTGGCACAGCGCAAGGCAGCGTTTGCCGAGGCGGCGAAGCAGGGCTATTGGATGGGGGCGGCGCATTTGCCGTTCCCGGGGATTGGGCATTTGCGGGCGCAGGGGAAGGGGTATGCGTTTTATCCTGTGAATTACTCGGTGCCGCGTTAAACCCGGTAGATCCGGGTCAGACCCAAGGGTCTGACCCAGGTATGCGAAGGCGCAGTCCGTCGATATGAAAGGGGCAGACCTTTGGGTCTGGCCCCGCCTTACCGAGTTCAGGCCAGCGCCGGGTAGTCGGTATAACCTTCCGCCGTCGGTGCGTAGAAGAACTCCGGCCGTTGTGCATTCAGCGCCGCGCCAACCTGCAGGCGGTGCGGCAGGTCGGGATTGGCGATGAAGTCCTTGCCCCAGGCAATGGCATCGGCCCGGCCTTCCGCCAGCGCAGCTTGCGCGCCCGCCAGGTCGAACTTCTCGTTGGCGATATACACGCCGCCAAATTCACGCTTCAGCAATGGGCCCAGGGAGTCGTCGCCCACCGCTTCACGCGCCGCGATGAAGGCGATGCCGCGCTTGCCCAGCTCGCGCGCAACGTAGCCGAAAGTCTCGGCAGGCGAAGAGTCGCCCATATCGTGCGCATCGCCGCGCGGCGCCAGGTGCATGCCGACGCGGTCCGCGCCCCACACGCCAATCACGGCGTCTGTCACTTCCAGCATCAGGCGCGCACGGTTTTCGATGCTGCCACCGTATTGGTCCTTACGCTGGTTGGTCGAATCCTGCAGGAACTGGTCCAGCAGGTAGCCGTTGGCGCCGTGGATTTCGACGCCGTCGAAGCCGGCTTTCTTTGCGTTTTCGGCACCCTTGCGGTAAGCCTCCACCACTTCGGCGATTTCGGCCGGGTCCAGCGCACGCGGCACGGGATATGGGCGCACAGGGCGCAGCAGGCTCACATTGCCCTTGGCGGGGATCGCGCTCGGCGCGACCGGCGCCTGGCCGTCGAGCAGGCTCGGGTCCGAGATGCGGCCGACGTGCCATAGCTGCAGCACAATCTTGCCGCCCTTGGCGTGCACGGCCTCGGTCACCAGCTTCCAGCCTTCCACTTGTTCGTCGGACCAGATGCCAGGGGTGTTTTCATAGCCCACGCCTTCCGGCATGACGGAAGTGGCTTCGCTGATGATCAGGCCTGCGGTGGAACGCTGTGCGTAGTATTCGGCCATCAGGGCGTTCGGCACGCGCTTGCCGCCCACGGCGCGCGAGCGGGTGAGGGGCGCCATGACGACGCGGTTTTTCAGGGGCAGGGCGCCAATGGTGATGGGGTCGAACAGGGTGCTCATAGGGTATTCCTCTCATGCTCAATAAATTGCAGGATGACCTCCTCATTGCGCTTGAAGAAATTCCACTGGCCGACCCGCTGCACCGTCACCAGCCCGGCTTTCTGCAGGATGGCGAGGTGGCCGGAAACGGTCGATTGCGACAGGCCGGCCTGTTTGTCGATCATGCCCGCACAGACGCCCAGCGACAGCGGGGCGACTTGCTCGCTGAACCAGGCGTCCGGCTCCTTGAGCCAGGACAGGATCTGGCGCCGGACCGGATTGGCCAACGCCTTGTGGATTGCATCAATGTCAATAGAAGTAGTCATATTTCGGTGTTTCGCGATAAGTATATCGGAAATCTCCGATGAGCATATCGGTGTATGACGATGGAATTCAAGGGCTGATTTTAAGCGAACCGGTACAAGGCCAGCGCCACCAGGGCCGGCACGGTCTGGACGAAGATGATGCGTTTGCTCACGGTCAGGCCACCCCAGATGCCGGCAACGGCCACGCACAGCAGGCCGTAACAGACGAAGGCGGAGCGCACGGCGGGATCGCCATGCAGCAGGCCCACCGCCAGCGCCGCCACCAGGAAGCCGTTATAGCAGCCCTGGTTCGACATGGCCGGCTTGACGATGGCTGCCTTTTCCGCCGACAGGCCGAATACGCGCCGGCCGCGGGTATCGAACAAGACGGTTTCCAGCAGCACGATATAGACGTGAATCAGCAGGACGATGGCGACGGCGATCTGCGCGAACAGCAGCATTGTGGGACTCCCTGAAATTTTGGAAGCCCAATGATATACTGCCTGCCTTCTCCCGCGGGGACGGCCTCGCCGCAAGACAGGGAGCCAGGCGGGGACGACCCCGTCGTGACTTGGGAGAGCATCATGCATTGGATCGTCCTTTTTCTCGCCGGCCTGCTGGAAGTCGTCTGGGCCGTCGGTCTCAAATACACCGAAGGTTTCACCAAGCTGGTGCCCAGCGCGGTGACATTGTCCGCCATGGCCGGCAGCGTGATCCTGCTAGGGCTGGCGTTGCGCGCCCTGCCGCTCGGCACCGCCTACGCCGTCTGGACCGGCATCGGCACCGTGGGTACGGTCATCTGGGGCATCATGATGCTGGATGAACCGGCCAGCGCGGCGCGCCTGGTGTGCATCACCATGATCGTGCTGGGCATCGCCGGCCTGAAGCTGCTGTCGCCGCACTGAAACGCTAATGCGGCGCGCCCGATTCCTCGGACCAGCGCGCGTAAATTCGCGCCAATTCGCCGCTGTCCTTCAATTGCCTGATGGCGGCGGCCAATAAAGGCAAGGCTTGCGGCGGCGCTTTCTTGCTTACCCATAGATACACCGGTTCTTCCTTGAAGATGGCCGGCATCAGCTTGACCTTCTCCTGCATTGCGTTTTCGCGGATCAACCAGCGCAAGGTCAGTTCGTTCATATAGAAATATCGCCCGTGCCCGGCCAGGACCTTCTTGAGGTTGGTCAGGTTGCTGCCGGTGCTGTCGTCGACGTTGATGCCCCGGTCGCGCAGCAGGTCTACATAAGCGGCTCCGCGCGAGGTATTGACCAGGGGTTTCAGGCTCGCCAGCTCTTCCAGCGATTTGATTTCAGCCGGGTCGTCGGCCGCCGCTGCCAGGCGTTGGCGCGTGATGTAGAGGGGCTGCTGGACCGGCGTGGCGATCTGGCGCCGGACCGGCGTTGCGAGCAGGGCGCAGGCAATGTCCGCGGCCCCGGTGCGCAGATTCTGTTCGATCACCAGCACGGAGCGGATGTCGTTCAGGCCTGTGAAGCGGATACGCGGTTCGACGCGGGAGATGGCGGCCAGGATGTCAGGGCAGACGCCGGTGGAGGAGCCGTGTTGCTGGATCCATTTTGGGGGCAGGCTTTCCTGGCCGGTAACGCGCAGCACCAGGTCGCCGGCACTTGCCGCGCAAGGCAGCACCGTCAGCAGCGCCGCATGGCGCGTCGCGGTAAGTGGGAATATTTTCATGCTTTTTGCCCCTTACCGCGATTGTAGGACTAACGACTATCAGACGAAAGAGTCACTCACTTTCGCGAGGTAGAACCACTCCGCATTTGGCTTTGCATTGACGTCCGGGAACAACATATAAGCGTCATAAGGCGCCAGTACTGCGCTGCCATCGGCGCGGCGGCCGATTTCGTCGCCGACTTTGAGTTTGTCGAAGCTGGACCAGGTGCGGCTGAAGGCGTCGGCGGGATCCAGCTTGTCGTGCACTTCGACCATGGAGAGGTATTCCATGTCGTCCAGGGCGATTGGCTCCGGCTTGGGCGCGTCGATCAGGCCGAAATGGGCCAGCACGTTCATGATGGCTCTGTAGGCGACGTCCGGGGCGTGCGGATCGGCGTGCTGGCCGCATTCCAGGGTGAGGGCCATGCCGCCGGTGCTGCGCATGTATTCGGTGGTGCCGACGCCGTATTTCAGGACCGTCTGCACTTCGCTGTCGTCGCGCAGGCGGCGCTTGACGCCGGCGCCGTAGGTGGCCATCCAGCCGTCGACGAAGCGTTTGACGCCGAGGATACGGGCCATGGCGCGTTCTTCGGCTTCGTGTTTGAACGGCTGCAGGGTGCCGTCGTTGTTGCGCGGGCCGACCATCACGAAAGGCTGGCTCTGGGCGTTGAAGGAGTGCAGGTCGAGCAGGATTTCGTGCTGGGAGAGCAGGGGGCACAGCCAGTTGGCGATGTGGTCTTCGAAGTCCTGCGGGTGCTCGCTGGGGAACAGGTTGCGGTTCAGGTTACGGTCGCCGGAGCGCTGGTTCTTCTGGTAAGCCAGGGGATTGGTGATCGGGACGAAGGTTACGCTGCCGTTGAGGATATGCAGTTCGCCTTTGTCCAATTGTTCCATGACGCGCAGGATACCTTTGGTGCCGCAGGTTTCGTTACCGTGCACGGCGCCGGTGACGATCAGGCGGCGGCCTTTGCCTTGGCCGGTGTAGTTGACAGATTTGAAATGCAGTTTGCTGGCGTCGGTCATGCTGTTCCCTGGTGGCGAATAAGTGGCCGATATTCTAGCTCAGTTAAAATGCGCGCATGAATCGATCGTCCCGCAACCATGGCCTGGATACCTTGCGCGCACTGGCCATCATGCTGGTGTTCGCCAACCACTATCTGGGTTTTGTCAGCTTTGAACCGACCTTCGGCTGGTTCAGCGAAATCGGCTGGGCGGGCGTGGATCTTTTCTTTGCGCTTTCCGGTTATTTGATTGGCAACCAGGTGTTCGCCGCTTTGCGCGGGCCCGGATTGTCGCTGCCGCATTTTTATGCGCGCCGTTTGCTGCGCACCTTGCCGGCCTTCCTGTTCGTGCTGGCGCTGTATGCGTGGTGGCCCTATTGGGCGGGCAGCCTGCCGCATGCGCCGTGGTGGAAGTACCTGACTTTTACGCTCAATTTCGACCTCAAGCCGGGGACTTTGTTCTCGCACGCGTGGTCGTTGTGCGTGGAGGAGCAGTTTTACCTCCTGCTGCCGCCGGTTGCCCTCGCAGTCGCCGCCATCGCGCCTGGCGCCTCCGGAAGGCGTCCGCTGGCACTTGCGCTGGGCTGGACGGCGCTGCTGTCCGCCGTGGCGGCAGGCATGTGGCTGCGCCATGGCTGGTGGACGCCGGCGATGGACCTCGGCGATCACGGCAGCCGGGCCTATTACACCTTGATTTATTACTCCACGCTGTCGCGCTTCGACGAGCTGCTGGCGGGCGTCGCCCTGGCGATGCTGCGCAACTTCCACCCGGCGCTGTGGCAACGCATGACGAGCCGGGGAAATGCGATGCTGGCTGCGGGGGCTGCGCTCACCGCACTGGCGTTCTGGCTCTTTCTCGAGTTCCACTTCAGCTGGGCCATGTCGGTCTTCGGCTACCCGCTACTTGGGGTGGCGTTTGCGGCCTTGCTGCTGGCAGCCCTCAGTGAAGGCTCGCTGCTGCAACGCACGCGCATTCCGGGCATGGGGGCCATCGCCATCTGGTCGTATTCGATTTACCTGACGCACAAGCAGCTTTGCATCCTGCTCAGCGAGCATTGGCCGGCCAGCGCGCCATTGTCGATCGCGATGATGATCGCCGCCAGCATTTTTGCTGGATGGCTGCTATATTTTGCGGTCGAAGCGCCGTTCATGAGACTACGCGAGCACTTCATCCCGTCCAACCACAAACGGAGACCGCATGAAGCAACTGTTGGCAGCATCCTTGCTGGTCCTTAGCACCCAGACATTCGCGCAGCCCGCCGCCGGGCCGTACGCCCGCATGGTGGTGATCCAGCCCAAGCCCGGCCAGGGCGCGGCATTCGAGCAGGGCTACCAGCGCCACCTTGAGTGGCACAGCAAGGCGAACGACCGCTGGACCTGGTACGGCTGGTCCTTCGTGCTCGGCGACCGCCTGGGCATGTTCATGGACGGCACTTTCGGCCACGCCGCCGCCAACTTCGACGCCGCGGTGCAGCCGGCGGGCGATGCGGCCGACAATGCGGCAAACGTCGTGCCGTATGCGGACTTCCTGAGCCACGGCGTGTTCCGCCGCCTGGATGCGGCCAGTGCCGGCCAGCCTTTGCCCGATACGTCGCCATTCCTGGCGATGACAAGCTACAGCGTGGCGGCCGGTGACGAAACTGCGTTCGAGCGCCAGCTGGAGGCCGGCGCAACCAAGCCCGGGCCGGGGCGTACCGGGAATGGCGCGGCGCGATATACCTGGTATCGGCTGCAGATCGGCGGCAATGGCCCGCAGTATGTGCTGATGCGTGCCGCATCGAGCTTTGCTGCGGCGGCCGAACTGCCGGAAGTGCTGCCGCCCGGCGCGCGCGCGATGGTGCGCAGCGTACGAACCGAGCTGCTGCGCTACCGCGCCGAAATGAGCTACGCGCCCAAGAACTAGCTGCGCATCTCGATCACGTTGTCGTTGTGGGCGTCCGTCAGGAAAGCGAACAGCGCCCGCACGCGGGCCGGCGCCTCGTAGCCCTCGGTGGCCTCAATGGCGCGGCGCAGGCCCGGCGTGGCTTCGATCGTGTGCTGGCTGTCGTAGGCGCGGATCAGCAGGGCCGCCAGTTGCGCCGCCTCGCGCTCATGGTTGCCGCGCAGGCGGCGCCCGATCACGTCGATCAGCACACGCTGCATGCGCGGCGTCGGGTTCTCGATGTGGGCAAATACCAGCGGGGTATTGGCGACGGCGTCGCAGATGCGGCGCTCGATCTCGTCGGCCTTGGTATCGGAAGGGATGTCGAAATACGCGCCCGTCCACCGGGTACGGGCGTACTGGTGGCCGGGCGGGAAGGAATCGGCGGTGTCGAAGCCAAGCGCGTGGCTCAGCTTCTTCAACCAATCAATGACGATTGAGCTCATGGCGGCAATTGTACCGCCACCGCTCAGGAAGCGTGCGCTTCCTCGCCCAGGCGGCCGGCGCGGAAGTCCTCGACGGCCTGGAAGATCTCGGCCTGCGAGTTCATCACGAATGGGCCGTACTGCACGATCGGCTCATTCAGCGGCTTGCCCGACAGCAGGATGAAGCGGCTGTCAGGACCAGCCTTGATGGTCACGCCATCCGCCCCGGCGTTATTGGCGAGGATCGCCATGCTCTGTGCCGGTACCGCCTTGCCGTCCACGATTACCTCGCCGCGATAGGCGTAGATGAAGGCGTTATGGCCTTCGCGGATGGCCTGGCTGAAGCTTTCACCAGCCGGCAATTCCACGTCGATGTACAGCGGTTCCGTCACTTCGCGTTGCACCGCGCCCGCCACGCCCTGGCTCTCGCCGGCGATGACACGCACCGTGGCGCCGTTTTCGGTCTTCACCACGGGGATTTCGGCGGCTTCGAAGTCCTTGTACCAAGGCTGGCGCATCTTGTCCTTGGCCGGCAGGTTAAGCCACAGCTGGAAGCCTTCCATCAAGCCTTCCGCCTGTTCCGGCATTTCGGAGTGGATCACGCCACGTCCTGCCGTCATCCACTGCACGCCGCCGCTGGCCAGCAGGCCCTCATTGCCGGCGCTGTCGCGGTGGCGCATGCGGCCGGTCAGCATATAGGTGACCGTTTCAAAGCCGCGGTGCGGGTGGTCGGGGAAGCCTGCGATGTAATCGTTGGCTTGCTCCGAACCGAAATTGTCCAGCATCAGGAACGGGTCGAGGCGACGCTGCAGGGTGTGGGTCAACACGCGATTGATCTTCACGCCAGCGCCATCCATCACGGCCTGGCCGCGGATAATCCGTTCCACTGTGCGGGTTTGAGCAATGTTGTCCATATATTTTCCTTGGTTAATTAAGCCAGCAGTTCTTCCACTCGAGCATCGGCAGCGGCCTTCTGCTGTGCTGCCACTTCCGGACCATAGCCCTGGCCTTCGATGAACACATATTCCACGTCGGTCAGGCCGATGAAGGACAGGAACATCTTCAGGTGCGGGAACTGGGTATCAGTCGGCGCATCCTTGTGCATGCCGCCGCGCGAAGTGGCGACATAGACTTTCTTACCTTGCAGCAGGCCGACCGGACCGGTTTCGGTGTACTTGAAAGTGACACCGGCGCGGGCAATCGCGTCGAACCAGGATTTCAGCTGCACGGTGATGCCGAAGTTGTACATCGGCGCGCCGAGCACGATCACGTCGGCCGCCTGCACCTGGGCGATCAGGGCGTCATCCAGGGCGACGCGGGCGGCTTGCTCCGCGGTGCGCTTGTCGGCTGGGGTGAACAGGGCCTGCAGGGCTTGCTCGTCCAGCACCGGATGCGGGTTGGCGGCCAGGTCGCGGACCGCAACGGTGGCGCCTGGGTTGGCAGCCAGCAGTTTGTTCACGATATTGGTGGCGACGCGGGTCGATTCGGAACCGGAGCTTTTAGCGCTGGAGTTGATTTGCAGGATGTTCATGGTGTGCTTCCTTTCGATATGAGGTTTGCAGTCAATTTGCTGCTGCGATGGAGTAACTATAGCGGTTCCATATTTGCTTCAGAAGACGTTAAAATGGATAACATCGTGCCACTGATGGAACAATCATGAACGAGTTAGACCCAAGCGACCTCCTGCTATTTGCCCGGATCGTCGAATATGGCAGCCTGAGCCAAGCCTCCGAGCGGCTCAGGCTGCCCAAATCGACCGTTTCCCGCCGCTTGACCCAGCTGGAAGGGCGGCTGGGGGAGCGCCTGCTGACCCGCACCACGCGCAAGCTGGTGTTGACCGAATTCGGCGCCAGCCTGCTGGAACACGCGCGGCGCGTGGCCGAGGAGACTGAGGCGGCCGGTGCACTGGCCCAGCACCGCCAGCAGGCGCCCAGCGGCTTGCTGCGGGTGTCCATGCCGTCCGATTTCGCCAACGTCCACCTGGCGCGGATACTGCCGGACTTCATGGCGAAATATCCCGCCATCACCCTCGAACTGGATTTGTCCCCGCGCAAAGTCGACCTGGTGGCCGAGAATTTCGACCTGGCGATCCGCATGGGCATCTTGCCGGACGATGCGACCCTGGTAGCGCGCAAGGTGCTGATGTCGACCTGGGGGCTGTACGCCGCACCGTCCTACACGGCAGTGCATGGCTTGCCCGAGCATCCCGACGACTTGTACAAGCACGAACTGCTTAGCTTGCGGCGCATGGCGAATGGCCTGGTGCATTGGTCGCTCACGCGCGGCAAGACCACTTGGGAGCGCGACTTGCCAGTGCGCCTGATGGCGAACTCGCCTGAGCTGTTGACGCGCATGGCCGTCACCGGCATGGGCATCGCCACCTGCACCACACCTTTCGCAACGCCTTTGGTGGCACGCGGCCAGCTGGTGCGTGTACTCCCCGACTGGAGTTTCCCGGCCGTCACCGGCTGGGCCGTTTTCCCGGGGCGACGCTTGATGCCCGCGAAAACACGCGTATTCCTCGATATGCTCGAATCCAATTTCACCGGGCAGGACTGACGTAAAATCGAATGTTGAGAGGAGCTTGTCGATGAGTGATTTGAAAGGCCTGCTTGAACTGTTTGCCGGAGACTGGACTGGCGAAGAGGACATTGCTCCGTCCAAGTGGGGCGCGGGCGGCAGGGCCAATGCGCGCATCGCGGCGCGGCTGGACTTCGACGGTTGTGTCCTGATCCAGGATTACAGCGCCCAGCGCGATGGCAAACTATGGTTCAAGGCACATGCCGTGATCGCCCTCGACCACCCATCCTCTTCCTTGAGCTTGCACTGGTTCGACAGCATGGGATTCATTCCTGCCGCGCCTGCGCCAGGGCAGTGGGACGGCGAAGCGCTTCATTTCGTGCGCACTTCGCCGCGCGGACAAACGCGCCATACGTACATCGTGACCGGCACCGACGCGTATGAGCTGGTCCTTGAAAGCTCATTTGATGCTGGCAAAAGTTGGGTCCCGGTGATGACAGGGCGCTATTCACGGGCCAAGAGCTAGTTCGTTGGCGCGTCAAGCGCCGCACGGTCTACTTCAGGTTGGCCATCATTTCGCCGAGGCGCACTGGGCCGGCGGGCTGCCATTGGTCGTTGAAGTGCAGGGTGTCTTTCGGGAATAGCATGACGACGGTGGAGCCGAGCAGGAAGCGGCCCATTTCTTCGCCTTTTTTGAACGTGTACTCGTTCTTCTTGTAAGTCCACTCGGTGACTTTCGGCAGGCGCGGCGGGTTGACCACGCCGTGCCAGGTGGTGGCCATGCTGCCGACGATGGTGGCGCCAACCAGCACCATCACGAAGGGGCCGAAGGCCGTGTCGAATTCGCACACCACGCGCTCGTTGCGCGCGAACAGCCCCGGAACGCCGCGGGCGGTGGTTGGATTCACGGAGAACAGCTCGCCCGGCACGTAAATCATGCGTTTCAGCGAAGCGTCGCATGGCATGTGGATGCGGTGGTAGTCGCGCGGGCTCAGGTACAGGTTGGCGAAGCTGCCATGCTCGAATTTCTTTGCGAGTTCCGCATCGCCGCCGACCAGGGCGGTGGTGGAGAACTTGTGGCCCTTGGCCTGGAAAATCTGGTCCCCCTCAATTGCGCCGAACTGGGAAATGCGGCCATCGACCGGGCAGACGAAATCGGCCTTGGCCAAGGGGCGCACGCCCGGCTTCAGCGCGCGGGTGAAGAACTCGTTGAAGCTGTGGTAGCTGGCGATGTCGGAATTGGCCGCTTCATCCATGTTGACGTCGTACTTGCCTACAAACCAGCGGATCAGGCGGGTCGTCATTTCGCCGCCCTTGGCGCCCGCCACGCGGCCGGCGAAATTGGTCAGGGCGCCTTTAGGGAGCAGGTATTGCGGCAGTACGGCAAGTCGGGACACGGTTGGGATTCCAAATATTTGAAGATGCCGAATTATATCCTTGCTACCGCGCGCGCCATAGGGTACAGTTGCGCCCGAGAATCATTTACATTTTTTGCAACAATGATCCGCCTGACACTCGCAGCAGCAGCCATCCTTGCCGCCACCCAAGCCATGGCCGAGGATAAAAAGCAGGAACCCATCCAGAAAATCGAAATCAAGGGTGCGGCCGGTGCCTATAACCCGCGCAAGGACGATACCGCCAGCAAGATCATCGTCAGCGCCGATGAATTGAAACGCTATGGCGATACCTCGATCGGCGATGCGCTCAAGCGCGTGCCGGGTGTGTCGGTCGGCCCCGGCGGCAAGGATATCCGCATGCGCGGGCTGGGCAGCGGCTACACGCAAATCCTGCTTAATGGCGAGCGCGTGCCGCCGGGCTTTAACATCGAGAGCCTGTCGCCGGACAGCATCGAGCGCATCGAGGTGATACGCGCTGCCAGCGCGGAGTTCAGCACCCAGTCGATAGCAGGCACCATCAACATCGTGCTCAAGAAAGCGGTGAAGGCGGCGCAGCGTGAGTTCAAGTTTGGCGTGAGCCATAGCCGCGAGGCGAACAATCCGAATGGGAACCTGCTGCTGTCGGATAAGGACGGCAGTTTCTCCTATTCCGTCAATCTCAGTGGCGGACGTTACGAATTCGACCGCAACTCGACCAGCGACCAGGAACAGCTCGACCTGGCTGGCAATCCGGTCATGGAGCGGCGCGCCGGGTTGCATGACCGCGGCCATGCGCGCGGCCTGGAACTGGCTCCGCGCCTGAACTGGAACCTTGAGAACGGCGATACCCTGACGTCGCAGTCCTTCATCAGCCGCTCAGTCTTCAAGAGCACTCTCGACCGCGACTACGATACGGAAATCGGCGCCGCGCCTTACTATATCGGCGAAAACGCGATCAATGTGAATAAAACCCTGTTCGCGCGCTCGGACTTGAACTGGGTGCACAAGTTTGGCGAAGGCGCCAAGCTGGATGCCAAGATAGGCGGGCATCGTCGGCGCACTAACGGCACCTGGTTCGCGAGGGATTCGCATACGGACGACCAGTATTTGCAGCATGATGTCTTCAGCGGCGCGCGGGAATGGGGCTTGAGCAGCACGGGCAAATTCTCCGCGCCATTGGGCAGCGACCAGGCTTTGGCCACCGGCTGGGAAGTGGGCTACACCGACCTGAACGACTGGCGCAACCAGCGCGACCTGTTCATTCCCGGTGGCGTGCGCGATGACAAGGACGAGGGCTACCAGGCTTCGCTGCGACGTGCCGCCTTCTTTGCACAAGACGAATGGAATATCAGCAAGGCATGGTCGGTGTACGCGGGCTTGCGCTGGGAGGGCGTCAATACGCGCAGCTCCGGCCCTGGCTTCGATCGGGTGAATAACCGCAGCAGTGTATGGAGCCCTTTGGCGCAAACACTGTATAAACTGCCGAACGGCAAAGACCAGCTGCGTGCGGCGCTGACCCGTACTTACAAGGCCCCCGCCGCGAACAACCTTTCCGGACGCCGCTTCACATCGACCAATAACAGCCAGATCGAGACCGACTGGATCGGCAACCCGAACCTGAAGCCGGAGCTGGCGACAGGCATCGATGCGTCTTACGAACATTATTGGGGCGAGGGCGCGCTGTTCAGCGTGGCTGCAGCATCGCGCCGCATCAACAATTACACGCGCCGCAATGTGATCCTCGATAACACCGGCCGCTGGGTCTCGACCATGATGAACAATGGGCGCGCCGATGTGCGCAGCCTTGACGTGGAAGTGAAATTCCCGATGAAGGCGGTGATGGACCATGCGCCCGCGCTCGACGTGCGCGCCAACGTGAGCCGCAATTGGTCGCGCATCGATTCCGTGCCCGGCCCGCACAACCGCCTGGACCAGCAGGTGCCGCTAACCGCCAATCTTGGCCTGGATTACAAAACCCAGGATGGGACCTGGAGCATGGGCGGCAGTTTTAATTTCCGGGGCGGCGGCGATGTTCGCAACGATGTGGACCGCTATAGCTGGTCAACCGTATCGCGCCAGTTGGACGCTTATATTGCCTGGAAACTCGATAGCAAAACCCAGTTGCGATTCTCCGGCTGGAATTTGCTCCCTTCCGATTCCTTATCGCGAACCAGCTATGACACCGCAGCAGGCAAACTGTCGACGTTACAGACTAACTATGGTGTACGCAATTATCGCTTGCAGCTTGAGATGCAGTTCTAAGTAAATAAGCGGCCTGATAAGCGGCCGACTCCCTGGATTTAATTAGAAATGAAATAAAGAGCGCCACATGTCAAATGTGTGGCGCTTTTTTTTTAATATGGTTAAATTATGTGGATAAAAACATCGCAACTATGGTACATTGCGGGTGAGAAATCTCACACATTGTCACACTTCGATTTTTCATACACTTAGGGTAAAGAAAGATGACCACCTACCAGGAATACCAGGCAAAGATTGCCGAATTGCAAAATCTGGCCGCCGACGCGCGTAAAGCCGAAGTGCAAAAAGCAAAAGAACAGATCTGGTCCATCATGCGTGAATATGACCTGACTGTCGCCGATCTCGGTCCTGCGGCGAAGAGCAATAAACCCGTCAAGCCACGCGCCCGCGTGCCAATGAAATACCAGGATCCTGTGTCCGGTTCCCAATGGACCGGCCGCGGCCGTGCACCGAAATGGTTGGAAGGCAAGAAGAAGGAAGACTTCCTGATTAAATAAGCCAGTCAAGGCAAGAGGGGCGGATTAATATCCGCCCTTTTTCTTTTTATACGGTGGGATTATGTCGAGGTTTGCTTTGCGGCCGCTGCTGGCGGCTTTCCTGTTTTCCCTCGGCGCTTCGGCGCTGGCGGCCAAGCCGGTCTTGCTGACGCCGGAGCGGGTCTGGACCGGTGAGGGGGCGGCGCATGGCGGGTGGTCCGTTCTGGTGGCGGACGGCAAGGTGGCGGCCGCGGGTCCCTCCGCCGAAATACCGGTGCCGGCCGACGCCGAGCGCATCGCCTTGCCAGGCCAGACGCTGATTCCCGGCCTGATGGACCTGCACTCGCACGTGCTGCTGCATCCATATAACGAAACCAGCTGGGACGACCAGGTGCTGAAGGAGCCGGAAGCCTACCGTGTGCTGCTGGCTGCGCGCCATGTGCAGGCGCAGCTGCAGTCGGGCTTCACGACCTTGCGCGACCTGGGATCGGAAGGCGCGGGTTATGCCGACGTGTCGATCAAGCGCGCCATCGAGGAAGGCGTGCTGCCGGGGCCGCGCCTGTTCGTGTCCACGCTGGCGATTGTCGCCAGCGGCAGCTACGGCCCGAGCGTCAAATCCTATCGGCCGGATATGGCGCTGCCGGTCGGCGCGCAGGCGGTGACTGGCGTCGACGAAGTGGTGAAGGCCGTGCGCGAACAAGCCGCGCGTGGCGCGGACTGGATCAAGGTGTATGCCGACTACCGCACCGGACCGGATGGTTCGGCCCGCGCCACGTTCAGCCAGCAGGAGCTCGATGCACTGGTGGCAGCCGCCCATGGCACCGGGCGGCGGGTGTCTGCCCATGCCGCGACCGACGAGGGCATGCGCCGCGCGGTGCTGGCCGGCGTCGATACCATTGAACACGGCTACGGCGGCAGCGAGGCCACTTTCAAGCTGATGACCGAGCGCAAGGTTGCCTATTTCCCCACATTGGCTGCGCCGGAAGCGACCAGCGAATACTTCCAGAAGCATGTGCGGGGCGGGGCGCCGACATCGTCCATGCAGGCGGCGGCGCAGGCTTTCCAGCGGGCGCGCAAGGCAGGTGTGACGATCGGCTTGGGCAGCGACGTGGGCGTGTTCGCTCATGGCGGCAGCGCGCGCGAGGCTGAATGGCTGGTCAAGCTGGGCATGACGCCGACCGAGGCTTTGCGGGCGGCTACCGTGGTGAATGCCGCGGTGCTGGACCGCGCGGCCACGCTGGGGCAGGTCAAGCCGGGCTACCTGGCCGACCTGGTGGCGGTGGAAGGGGATCCCACGGCCGATATCAAGGCTTTATACCGGGTTGGCTTTGTCATGAAAGGCGGCATTATCTATCGAAACGTGCGATGATGAAGTATGTCCGCGATTCCACTCTTCCCGTTGCAAACGGTGCTGTATCCGGATGGGTACCTGCCGCTGCAGATCTTCGAGGTGCGCTACCTCGACATGGTGAAGCGCTGCATCGAGCATAAGGAAGACTTCGGCGTCGTCGCCCTGGTCCAGGGCGACGAAGTGCGAAAGCCGGACCAGCACGAGACTCTGTGCGCGGTGGGCACCATGGCCCATATCGGCGAGTGGAAGGCCGTCATTCCCGGCCTGATGCAGCTGCGCTGCACCGGCGGCCATCGCTTCCGCATCGTCGCCGCCGAACAGCTGAAGCACGGCTTATGGATGGCGGAAGTGTCGGCCATCGACGACGACATGACGGTGCCGATTCCTTCCGACCAGCAGGATGTCGCCGACAGCCTGGGCATGTTGATCCAGACCTTGCAGGAGCGCGGCGTGCCGCCAGAGCAGATGCCGATGCAGGCGCCGTACCGCCTGCAGGAAGCGGGATGGGTCGCCAACCGCTGGTGCGAGCTGCTGCGCTTGTCGCTGGCGCAGAAACAGCTGCTGCTGGCGCAGGAAAATCCCGTGCTGCGGCTGGAGCTGGTGCAGGACGTCATGGTCGAACATGGCCTGCTGAATTAGGCCATTGCCGGCTCTATGCACGTTTTTGCCGGCTGGGCTACACTGTCCGCATGTATATCCAACCTGCATTCGCTGAAGATCGTATCGAAGTCAAACAAGGGCTGATCCGGGCATATCCTCTCGGGATGCTGATTACGCCTGGCGCTACGCCAACAGCGGACCTGGTGCCGTTCGCGCTTTATCCGGACGAGGGTGAGGCCGGCCTGGGAATACTGCGAGCGCATATCGGGCGAAGCAATCCGGTCGTGCAGTCGCTCGCTGCCGGCGGCGAATGCCTGGTCGTTTTCCAGGGGCCGGACGCGTACGTCAGCCCGTCCTGGTATGCGACCAAGGCGACCACGCACAAGGTGGTGCCGACCTGGAACTTCACCATGGTGCAGGTGCGTGGCAAGGCGCGCCTGGTAGAGGATGCCGCCTGGCTGCAGAAGCAGATCCGCAGCCTCACCGCGCAGCACGAGTCGGGCCTCGCGCAATCGTGGGAAGTCGATGATGCCCCGGTTGAATTTATCGACGGCCTGCTGCGGGCTATCGTGGGGATCGAGATTCCAATCGCCTCGATCGAGGGCAAGTGGAAGGTAAGCCAGAACCGCAGCAATGCCGACATGGCCGGCGTCATTGCAGGGCTGCGCAGCGAAGGCGCCGGTGTAAATGCCGGCGCGATGGCGGACCTGGTGGCGGAACGCCTCAAGCCGGACTAAGTTCCTCCTCCTGCGCGTGGACGTGCATCGACCACGTGACGCCGGCAATCAGCAGCACGATGGCCGCGATCTCCAGCGGGCGCGGGAACTGCTGTTTGTAGATAAAGCCATACAGCAGCGCGAACAGGGTTTCGAACAGGATCAACTGGCCTGACAAGGTGATCGGCACGCGCCGGCTGGCCACATTCCACAAATGGTTGCCGATGACCGAGGCACCCAGGGCCAGCAGGCTATTGCAGATCCAGAACAGGGTCCAGTCACGGCCCGACGCGGCGCCTGCGGCTCCCGTTACCTCGCCATGGAAAAGTGCAAAGGCAATCGCGCCGATCAGCATGGCAATCAGGCCGCTCGATAAACCGTACAGCGCCGACCATTCGGCACTGCTGTAATGCGGATTGCGTTTCAGGTAGCGTGCGTTATCGAGGGTGTACCAGGACCAGCACAGCAAGGCGCCCGTGGCGCACACCACCCCGATCACGGTGTTGGCGAGCGATGCCCCGGCAGCGGCGGCGTGTTGGAATACATCGATATTGATGCAGGCGATGCCGGCGGCCGTCACCAGCAAGGGCATGGCGAGCTGGCGCAGCGGCACGGCGCCATGGTCGTTGCGTCCCATCAGCGTTACGGCAATCGGCAGCACGCCGATGATCAGGGAAGTCGGCGCCACGCCGGCCAGCTTCACGCCCAGCGCGAGGAACATGTAGTAGACGATATTGCCGGCCAGGGCATGGCGCAGCAAGGCCAGGTAGTCACTGCGTTCCAATCGTGCGATCAGGTTGCGCAGGCGCGGCAGCATCAGCACGAGGGCGATCGCGCCATAAGCGACGTAGCGGCCAACCGCCATCTCCAGCGGCGAAAAGGCCGACAACAGCTCCGGCACGACGAACACCATGCCCCACATCGCGCCTGCCAGCAGGCCGCATACCACGCCAATCCACATGCAATATTTCCTTGATTAAACCTGCGACAGTGTCGCACAGCTTGCGATATCTTGCTGAATCATGGACAAGACATTGATCGCCGCGTTGCAGCGCGAGGCGCGGCCACTGGAAACGGCGGAGGATTTGGATTACCTGCTGGACCTCATCGGCGACGCCTCGCTGGTGCTGCTAGGTGAAGCCACGCACGGTACCCGCGAGTTCTACCGCCTGCGCGCCGACATCAGCAAACGGCTGATCGTCGACAAGGGTTTCGACGCCATCGCGGTCGAAGCCGACTGGCCGGATGCCTTGCGCGTCAGCCGCTACGTGCAGCACAGCGGCGACGATATGAGCGCCGACCAGGCTTTGTCCGGTTTCAAGCGCTTCCCGCAATGGATGTGGCGCAATCATGAAACCGTGGACCTGGTGAACTGGCTGCGCGTGCATAACCATCACGTCGCCAGCCCGGCGCGGCGCTGCGGTTTTTATGGCCTGGACCTGTACAGCCTGCAGCAATCGATGCACGCCGTGATCGATTACCTGGACCAGGTGGACCCGGCAGCGGCAGCGCGCGCACGCGAGCGCTACGGCTGCATCGACCACTTTGCCGAAGATCCCCAGCGCTACGGCTACGCCACCAGCTTCGGCATGAAACCCGATTGCGAGTCGGCGGTGCTGCGCCAGCTGGTGGAGATGAACCGCCTGGCCAACGAGCACCTGCGTACCGGCATGGTGCCCGACGAATTCTTCTATGCACAGCAGAATGCGCGTGTCACGCGCAACGCCGAAGTGTATTACCGCGCCATGTTCAAGGGCCGCGACGAATCCTGGAACGTGCGAGATTCGCATATGGCGGAAACGCTGCAAGCCTTGCGTGAGCATCTGGGCCAGAGCATAGGCCGCCCCGCGCGCATCGTGGTGTGGGCGCACAACTCGCACCTGGGCGATGCGCGCGCCACTGAGATGGGCGCCCACGGCCAGCTGAACCTGGGGCAGCTGGTGCGTGAGCGTTACCGGCCGCAGGACAGTTTCCTGCTCGGCTTCACCACCCATGCGGGCAGCGTGACGGCGGCCAGCGACTGGGACGGGCCGGCGGAGCTGAAACCGGTAGTGCCGTCGCGGCCTGACAGCGTCGAGCGCGTGCTGCACGATGTCGGCATGCCCGTCTTCCTTCTGCCGCTGCGCGGCAGGGATAGCGCGCTGGCGCGGGCGGACGGGCGCTTGCTGGAAAGGGCGATCGGCGTGATCTACCGGCCCGATACGGAGCGCATGAGCCACTACTTCTTTGCCGACCCGGAGCGGCAGTTCGATGCGCTGATCCACGTGGACCGCAGCACGGCGCTGGCGCCGCTGGAGAAGTCAGCCTTGTGGCGGCATGAAGAGCCGGCCGAGACTTATCCATCCGGCTTGTAGCGCGGCCAGCGTAAGCAGGGCGGCCAGGTTCAGGCCAACGGTAAGCCAGTATTTGATGAGGAAGGACGTCTTGGACGATTTGTGGCGCAACAGCTGCTGGGCCGCCAGGCCGCCGGGCCAGCCGCCGGCAAGTCCCAGCAGGAGCAGGGTGCGTTCTGGCGTACGTCGGCGGCCTTGGCGGGCGGCCGACTTGTCCCGCGCATAGGCGACGAAGCTGGCAACGCTGGCCACGGCGTACAGCGCGGCCAGCGCGAGGGCGGTCATCAGAAGTAGGACAGGCCCAGGGCGGCCTTCACTTCGTCGGTGGTGCGGGCAGCCACTTCACGCGCGCGCATAGTGCCTTCCTTCAGCACCTGCATGATGTAGGCCTTGTCCTTGGCCAGTTCTTCGCGGCGGGCGCGGATTGGAGCCAGCATGTCCTGCAGGACGGCTTCCAGGCGCTTCTTGACGATGGAGTCGCCCAAGCCGCCGCGCACGTAGTGGTCTTTCATTTCCTGCAGGCTGGCTTTTTCTGTGTCGAAGGCATCCAGGTAAATGAAAGCCACGTTGCCTTCCAGGTGGCCAGGATCGGACACCTTCAAGTGCAGCGGATCGGTATAGACCTGCTTTACCGCGGCCGTGATTTCGGCGGCGCTGGCGCCCAGGTTGATCACATTGCCCAGCGATTTGGACATTTTCGCCTTGCCGTCGATGCCTGGCAGGCGGCCCACTTCCGGCACCACGGCCTTGCACTCGACCAGGATTTCCTTGTTCACCAGGCGGTTGAACTTGCGCACGATCTCGTTGGTCTGTTCGATCATCGGGATCTGGTCTTCGCCAACCGGCACGATGGATGCCTTGAAGGCCGAGATGTCGGCGGCTTGCGACGCGGGGTAGGTCAGGAAGCCGGCCGGGATGTCGCGCTCAAAACCGCGCAGGACGATTTCCTGTTTCACGGTCGGATTGCGCTCCAGGCGCGCTACGGTGACCAGGTTCAGGTAATAGAAGGTCAGCTCGGCCAGTTCCGGGATTTGCGACTGGATCAGGATGGTGGACTTGGCCGGGTCGATGCCGCAAGCCATGTAGTCCAGCGCCACTTCCACCACATTGCGGTGCACCTTGTTGGTGTCGTCCATATTGTCGGTGAGGGCCTGCGAGTCGGCCAGCATGATGAACTGGTTATAGTCGTCCTGGTAGGAGACGCGGTTACGCAGGCTGCCGACGAAATGGCCGAGGTGCAGCGGGCCGGTTGGACGGTCGCCGGTCAGGATGATGGGTTTGGCGTTGGAAGCTGGCTGGCTCATAGGGTTCTTTCTGCTTGCCCCTATCGATCGCGCCAAGAAAAACGCCACCTGATCGAGGCGGCGTTGATATTAAAATCACATCACTTTTCAGTGGCCGCGCTATGTCAGCGGCGCCACCAATTGCGGGAAAACAGATGTGATTGGAAATTTTTCATCCCGTAATGGTTACAGTTCAGCCGTCCCCTGTCAAGAACGAAGTCGGGGTCAGCTCCGGCAATCGGACATTTTGCGCAGCAAAATGTCCGATTGCCGGAGC
>JBCNPK010000014.1:0-113279 GCA_039593355.1 Pseudoduganella sp. | reverse complement strand
GAAGTGCGGCGCGGTCTTGAATTCTACCGGTGCTACCTGGGCGACGTTCTTTTCGGGGGCGTTCATCTAAATTACTCCAATTCGGTTAACCGAGGGCTGCTTGGTTGCTGTTGCGGTGCACATGGACAGGCTGCTCTGCCGCGGCCTTGGCTTTTTGCTGGTCCACCAGGTCCTGCAGCGAGACGGAATCCAGGTAGTCGACCATTTTTTCATTCAGGGTGGCCCACAGTTCGTGGGTCATGCAGCGGGCGCCGTTCGCATGGTCGGCGCCGTGGCAGTTTTCCTTGCCGCCGCACTGGGTTGCATCGAGCGGTTCATCGACAGCGATAATGATGTCGGCGACGGTCACCTTGTCTGCCTTGCGGGCCAGGCTGTAGCCGCCGCCAGGGCCGCGGATCGATTCCACGATTTCGTGGCGGCGCAGCTTGCCGAACAATTGTTCGAGATAAGACAGGGAAATCGACTGGCGCTGGCTGATTCCGGAAAGCGTCACCGGACCCTTGCCCTGGCGCATAGCCAGGTCAATCATCGCAGTTACTGCAAAACGGCCTTTGGTAGTCAGACGCATCACAACCTCGGTTCAACTCAGTTAAAATATCGTTCTGTTCTCGCAAATCAAAACCTGATTACTTGAACGATTTAGTCAAGTATAACAGACTTGCGCAGACCTTGCCGGACGCGCCTCTAGCTGTCCGAGGAGCAATGCGCGCCATTGTTATCGCTTCAGCAATCCCATCGGGCCAAACAGCGCCTGCATTTCCTTATTAGCAATAAACGACAGGTTGTACGGATGCTCCGCGACGATCTGAGGCAGGGCCTGCACGCTAGGCAGCTTGTTGAGCTGCTCCGCGATCTTTCCCCAAAGGATAAGTTTTGGCTGCTGGGCGGCCAGGGCCTGCATCACGGTCGCGAAGAATGGCAGCCAGGCTTTGGCGTCTTTCGCCGGAGCAACATGCGGCCGGAAGACCAGCGAAGCGTTCAGCAGCAGAAAACCGTGGCTGTGCAGGCGCTCCTGCATTTCGGCCAGGGTCTGGATGGCGGCGCCGGCTTTGGCGCGGCGCGCGCAGGCGGCCAGGGCTTCGCCGGCGGTGTTGGATTCGTCCAGCTGGCCGTCGGCGACCAGCAGCATTTTCATGAAATTGCGCAACGAGGTGGCCTTGTTGACGGGCTTGGACAGGCCGCCGCCCTCCTCTTCCGACCACAGTCCTTTCACCGCGCCGTCCATGAAGCACACGCCGGTGGCACTTTCGGCACGCGGATAGGGGCCCTCGCCCACCAGCACGTAGCGCACCCGGTCCAGCGGCTGCTGGAAGGCGGCGAACAGGCGCAATTCGGTCGGCAGGTAGCTGTCGGCCGCCAGGTCGGCAAGGTAGCCCGGATTGGCAGCGGCGATCGCCTCCAGGCCGCGCTCGAGGATCGGGCGCCATGAAGGGTGGGCGCGGTCGAGCGCTTGCAGGATGGGGCTGGGGATCGTCATGGCGGCTGTCGGCGATGGGCAAAGGCGAGATTGTATCGCCGCCAGCCGCCGCGGTCTACGGCTTGGGTTTCTCCGCGCCGTAGACTTTGGCCAGGTAGTCCACCATCGCGGGGATGTCCTCGTCGGAGAACTGGGCGCCGAAGGGCTTTTTCATTTTCTTGACCGTCGCTTCCCAATAGCCGCGCGGCGAGGACGGTGGCTGCATCTGCGCGTAGTGCGCCGAGTGGCACAGCAGGCAGTTGTTGAGAACGAGCTGGTAGCCGGGCAAGGTGCTGGGCTTGTAGGCCGCCGTTTCGTCCGGCAGCTTGATGTCGGCGGCGCTGGCGGCGCCGGCGCACAGCAAGAGCGCGATGGCGAAAGTCTTCATTTGTTCTCCCCCTCAAGCCGCCGTAACGCGGGTGGTTTCCACGACATTGCGCATGTAGCCCGCCGCATTCCACAGCGCCGTTGAAGGCTGGCTTTGGCCGATGCGGTTCACGGCGCGCACCATCAGCGTATGCTCGCCCTTGCCCGGCTTGAAGGCGGCGCTCCATTCGCGGAAGGAGTATTTGCCCAGGTCCTCGCCCAGCGTGGCGGCTTGCCAGCTCTTGCCGCCATCCGAAGAAAAGGCAACTTCCGTGATGCCGTAGCCGCCGTCGAAGGCGATGCCTTTCACGACCACAGGCTTGCCGGCCTTGAGGCGCGCGCCATCCTGGTGGCTGGTGATGAAGGAGCGTACGTTGAAGCGGTTGATCGGCACCGTTTTGGCGGGCGCGGTGCCGGGCGCCACGCAGGCGCAGGCGTTGTCCGGAATACGGTAGGCGGTGGCGACCCAGAAGCCGTCGAAGGGCTTGTCGAGCACCGTGATATCGGACAGGTGCTTGATCCAGTAGGTGCCGTAATAGCCCGGCACCACCAGCCGCAGCGGGTAGCCGTTCAGCATCGGCAGGTCTTCGCCGTTCATCTGCCAGGCCAGCATCACCTCGCCGTCCAGGGCATGGTCGATGTGCAGGGACTTGACGAAGTCGGGGCCGTCGCCGGCGGGCGGCGTATCGAGGCCGTTGAAGGACACCTGCACGGCGCCCGCCTTCACGCCCGCGCGCTCCAGGACTTTCTTCAGCGGCACGCCGGTCCAGCGCGCGTTGCCCATGGCGCCGTTGGACAGCTGGCCGCCATTGGCGCGCGGTGCAAAGTGGCCGCGGCTGTTGCCCGAGCATTGGTTGACGGCCACGATGTCGACGGCGTCGCCCAGCTGCTTGATTTCAGCCAGCGACAATTCCAGCGGCGCGTTGACGTGGCCGCTCACCTTCAGGCGGTAGTTCTGCGGGTCGATCGCGGTGGGGATGGCGCTCCAGTGGTAGCGGACGAAAAAGGCATCGTTGGGCGTGAGCATGCCCTCGCTGAAAACACTGAACGGGGTTTCCAGTTGCGGCGGGCGGCTGGTCAGCACGATCATAGGCCGCTTCTGCGGGAACGCCAGCAGTTCGCGCTCGCCGTTTTCGAAAGGGAGCACCACTGTGGCCGGCGCCGCCAGCGCCGACAATGCCGGGCTGCCGAGGGCCGTCGCCACGCCCGCCATGCCCGCCTGCTTCAGGAATTCACGTCTTGGAATGCTGCTCTTCATGCTTGCCTCCCGGTTGGTGATGCGTGCCGAGATGCAAATTTAGCATGTTATTCCGCTGCGGAATCGAATTTCTTCAGCTTGACGCGAGCCGCGCGCAACTGGCGGTACATGAAGGCCACCAGGAGCACGCCCAGGACGGCCAGCACGCCGGCCACTGTCCACGCGCGGTGCAATTTTTCCTGGTTGCGCTGCTCCTTGGCCTCTTCGTCTTTGCGGCGCAAAAGCTCCTCGTCTTCGCGGTTTTTCTTTTCGGCCTGGGCCCTGGCGGTGCCGGCGTCCAGCGACTTGCGGGTGGCGCTGGCGTAGACCTGCAGCGCCAGCTCTTTCAATCCCACGTAGTCCAGCGCACGCGCGTATTCGGACAGCGCCTCGGCGTCGATCGTTTCGATGTTCACCGACTCGATGGTTTCGCGCCCGGCGTCGGTCTGACCCAGGTAGATCAGGGCGATGCCTTCGTTGAACTGCGAGATATCAGCGATCTCGGTATTGCCGGCGGCCAGCGCCGCTTTCTTCGCTTCGCGGCTTAGCGCCAGGGCGTCCTTGTAGTCCTGGCTTTTCAGGCTCATGTCGGCCAGGGTGACCTGCATCTCCGGAACGTCCTCGTTCATGTGATGCTTCTGCAGCCACGCCACCACGTCGTTCAAGGCGTCGCGGGCACGGGCAATCTGGCCGGCGCTTTCGGCGATCTCCCACTCCGCATAGCGGGCGCGGATCACCGGGCCATCGAGCGGCATGCTCGCAGCCTTGGCCTTCAACACGTCGATCGCCTTCAGCGCCTCCTGGCTGCCGCCGGCCAGGCCGTTGAGCGCATAGGCCTTGGCGCGCAAGGCCATGAACTGGGTGATCGACTGTCCCGATTTGTCCGCCAGGCCGACGGCGCGCTCGATGTACTCCAGGCCCTTGCGGCCATTGCCCTGCTGGATCTCGTTCTGGCCGGCGGTGATGATTACCCGTGCCTGCAGTGCGTAGTCGCTGGTCTGCTCGGCCAGTTGGCGCGCCTGCTCCACATACCTGGTGGCAGTATCCTTTTCGCCCAGTGTGGAGTAGACGTAGGAGCGGTCCAGCAGGCTGTTGGCAACGATGGAATCGTCGTCCAGCTGGTGTCCGATCGATTCTTCCGCCTCGGCCGCCTGCAGGGCCGTGGGCCGGTCCGTCCTGTACACCACGTTGCTCAGCAGCGAATAATAGGCCGCCTGGTCGCGCTGCGACCATTGGGCGAGCTGCGGCTTGAGCTTGCGCAATTCGGCCAGGGTGCCGTTGGTGGCCAGGTAGGAATACTCGCGCAGCTGGGCCAGCCGCGCGCGCGGCGTCGGCGCTTCCTGCCCTTGGGCCGGCAACTGGATCAGCCCGGCAACCAGGACGGACGTACCAAGCGAGCGCAGGAAAGTGCAGGACATTACGGCTTTCAAATTAACAGGCAGTAAGTTATTTTACCGCTCTGCAAACAAATCGTGGGCATTCAGGATGGCAAAAGCGATTTCCGGGTTGCGTTCCAGACACTTTCGTATGGCGGCCGGCAGCGATTGGCGCGTCTTGCGGCACAGGCCGGGCTTCTGACTCAGGACGATCTGGAAACCGCGCACCGTGCGCACCTCGTTCGGCCCGGGCGCAATGCTGACCGAAACGCCCAACTGCTCTTCCAGCCGCTGGCCGATGCGCATCAGCTCGGCATAAGTGGAAATGGCTTCGATGCGCTCGAGCAGGCGCTTCTCCTCTTCCCTAGTCAGGCGCAGGATGCGCAAATCGGCCTGCGGGTCGTCCAGCAGCGACTCGCGCTCACAGTCGCAGGCGCCCGGCGGGCATTCCTTGCGGATTGGGAAAGGCGGCATCGTCATCGCCCCAGTATCCGTTGCTTGCATCGTGCTGTCAAACCCGGCCACGCCGCCACTTGTGCGCGCGGCGCAGTTTTCGTACAGTGCTAAATTGCTAAAAATTACAGATTCGAGTTACGCGTGACTATCAAACAGGAAGGATTGAATTTCCTCGCTTCCCCTGGCGCACTGGGCAAGCAGATTGCCGAGTTCGACTGGTCCGCCACGCCGCTCGGGCACCTCGACGCATGGCCACAAAGCCTGCGCACCACCGTCAACCTGATGCTCAACTCCAGTCATCCGATCTGGATCGGCTGGGGACCGGAGGCGACCTTCCTCTACAACGACGCCTATATCGAAGTGCTGGGCGCGGCCAAGCACCCCTGGGCGCTGGGCCGCCCCGCGCAGCAAGTATGGGCCGAGATCTGGCATTACTGCGGGCCGCTGGCCGACAAGGTGTTCCAGCGTGCCGAACCTTCCTACGTGGACGCGGTGCAGCTGTTCATGAACCGCGGCGACTGGGTGGAAGAAGTCTGGTATTCCTTTTCCTACAGCCCGATCTTCAATGAGGCCGGCGCCGTGGGCGGCCTGTTCTGCCCCTCCACCGACACCACCGCCACCCGGCTCAATGCGCGCCGCCTGGCCGCGCTGTCGGCGCTGTCGGCCAGCGCATTGCGCGAGCAGGACGTGGCCAGCGCTTGCGCCACCGCCATGCACACCATCGGCGACAACCCGGCCGACATCCCGTTCGCCCTGCTGTTCAAGCGCGCTGGCGATAGCGTGCGCCTGCAGCAGACGGTGCACGTGGAAGATGCCGCCTGCGACCTGGCACTGTGGCCGGTGGGCCAGGTGCTGACCAGCGGCCAGCCGGTGGCGATCGCCACCGCCGGCCTGCCAGGCCTGCCGCTTGGCCTGGCCGGGCAACCCGTGCGGGTGGCGCTGGCCCTGCCGGTAACGGACGGGGTGCTGGTGTTGGGCATCAGCCCGGCGCGTCCGCTCGACGCCGATTACCGCACCTTCTGCGAACTGGTGGCGGGCCAGTTGTCGGCGGCGGTGCAGAACGCCAGCGCGGCGGCCGAGCAGCGCCAGCGCGCCGAAGCCCTGGCGGAACTGGACCGCGCCAAGACGGCCTTTTTCAGCAACGTGAGCCACGAATTCCGCACGCCGCTGACGCTGATGCTGGGGCCCATCGAGGAGGCACTGGGCGACAGCAATCAGCGCCTGCCTGCCATCCATCACGAGCGCCTGCGGCTGGCCCAGCGCAATGCCTTGCGCCTGCAAAAGCTGGTCAATACCCTGCTCGATTTCTCGCGGGTGCAGGCCGGCCGCATGCACGCCAGCTATTCCAGGGTGGACCTGGGAGCCCTCACGCGCGACCTGGCCAGCGGCTTCCGCTCGGTGATCGAGAGCGCGGGGCTGCGCCTGACCGTCGATTGCAGCGAGCTGAGCGCCAGCGCCTGGGTCGATGTCGGCCTGTTCGAAAAAATCGTGCTCAACCTGCTGTCCAACGCCTTCAAGTTCACCTTCGAAGGCGGGATCACGGTCAAGCTGCGCCAGCAAGGGACCATGGCGGTGCTGTCGGTCACCGACACCGGCGTCGGCATCTCGGAAGACCAGCAGCATCGCATCTTCGAGCGCTTCCGCCGCGTCGAAGGCACGCGTGCGCGCACCCACGAAGGGTCCGGCATCGGCCTGGCGCTGGTGCGCGACCTGGTGGAACTGCTGCACGGGCATATCGAGCTGGACAGCACGCTGGGCGTGGGCAGCACCTTCAGCATCACCCTGCCGCTGGGCCACGCCCACCTGCGCGAGGAGCAGCTACGCGCCGCCGCCATGAGCGGCAATGCCGGCGTGCGCGAAGCGTTCCTGCTGGAGGCGCAACGCTGGCTGCCCGAGGAAGACGAAGAAGAGCCCTTCCTCGACCTGGCCGAGGACGACAGCGTCCTGACGCTGGGCGCGCAGGTGCTGGTGGTGGACGACAACGCCGACATGCGCGAATACCTGGCGCGCCTGCTGCGCCAGCGCTGGCAAGTCAGCACCGCCGCCAACGGGCGCGAAGCGCTGCAGGCCATGGCCGATGCAGCGCCGGACCTGGTGCTGTCCGACGTGATGATGCCGGAACTGGACGGTTTCGGGCTGATTGCGGCCATGCGCGCCGATCAAGGCCTGCACGACGTGCCGGTGCTGCTGCTATCGGCGCGCGCAGGCGAAGAGGCGCGCATCGAGGGCGTCAACGCCGGCGCCGACGATTACCTGGTCAAGCCCTTCTCGGCACGGGAGCTGCTGACGCGGGTCGATTCGCAGCTGATGCGCTCGCGCATTCGCCAGGCCGAGCGCGCCCACATGGTGCGCATGGCCAATACCTTCCAGCAGGCGCCGGCCGCGATTGCCATCGTACGCGGCCCGGACCTGGCTTTCGAACTGGCCAACGACCGCTTCGTTGAACTGAGCTGGCAGCGGCCGCTGATCGGCTTGCCGATGCGGCGCGCCTTCCCCGAGCTGGAGGGGCAAGGCATGATGGAGGAGCTGGAACAGGCGCTGGCGACCGGCCAGCCGGTGATCGGCAAGGCGCGGCGCGTCATGCTGAAGCGCGAAAGCGGGCTGCAGGAGTGCTATTTCGACTATGTGCACCAGCCGGTACGCAATGCGCGCGGCGAGGTGGACCGGGTGGCCATCGTGGCGTTCGAGGTGACGGAACTGGTGCGCGCACGGCGCGATGCGGAGCTGGCCAACCGCACCAAGGACGACTTCCTGGCGATGGTGGGCCATGAACTGCGCAATCCGCTGTCGCCGATCCTGATTGCGCTGGAGCTGATGCGGCTGAAGGGCCTGGGCGGGCTGGCGCGCGAGCACGCGGCCATCGAGCGCCAGGCGCACCACCTGGTGCGGCTGGTCGACGACCTGCTGGACGTGGCACGCATCGCCCAGGGCAAGATCGCGCTGCGGATGGAGCGCATCGAGCTGTCCAAGCTGCTGGCGCAGGCGCTGGAAACGGTCAGCGGCCTGCTGGAGGAACGCCAGCAGCGGCTGGAAGTGGACGTGCCGGTGGAAGGGCTCGCGATCAACGCCGATCCAATGCGCTTTGCGCAGGTGCTGGTCAACCTGCTGACCAACGCCGCCAAGTATTCCAACCTGGGCGGGCATATCCGGGTGCGCGCGAGCGCGGCCGATGGCCGCCTGGTGCTCAAGGTGCGCGACACAGGGATCGGCATCGGCGCCGACATGCTGCCGCATTTGTTCGACAAGTTCGTGCAGGCGCCGCAGTCGCTGGACCGTTCGCGCGGCGGGCTGGGGCTGGGCCTGTCGATTGCGCGCAGCCTGGTGCAGCTGCATGGCGGCGAGATCGAGGCGGATAGCGCGGGGCCTGGTGCAGGCAGCGAATTCACCATTCGCTTGCCGCTGGCGAGCGAGGCGGAAAATGCGCCTGCGGCCGGTGCTGCGCCGGGACAGCTGACGGCGGTCACGCCGCGGCGCGTGCTGCTGGTCGATGACAACCAGGATGTGCTGCAGGGTTTGCGCGCGCTGCTGGAAGTTGGCGGGCATGAGGTGCAAGCGGTGGCCGATCCTGCCAGCGCGCTGCGGGCCAGCGCGCACTTTGTGCCGGACCTGGCGATCCTGGACATCGGCTTGCCCGGGATGGATGGGTATGAGCTGGCGATCGAGCTGCGGCGCAAGCCGGGGTTTGGAAATACGCGGCTGGTGGCTTTGTCGGGGTATGGGCAGCCGGCGGACCAGGCGCGTTCGCGCGCTGCGGGGTTTGTGGCGCATCTGGTGAAGCCGATTACGCCGGCGCAGCTGTATTCGCTGCTGGTCGACTAAACCCGGAAAACCTGGGTCAGACCCAAGGGTCTGACCCATCCACTGCACGCCGCGCTGACCCGGGTTTACCGGGTTTTACTCGGCATCCGGCTGCGCGGACGGATGCGCCGCCTTGAACGCCGGCAGGTCCGCGCAATTGGCGGCAATCCGCGCCACGTTCGGATAGGGCGCCAGATCGATCTCAAAGCGCTGTGCGTTGTATACCTGCGGCACCAGGCAGCAATCGGCAATGGTCGGCGTGTCGCCGTAGCAGAAGCGCCCGGCATCGCCATCGCGCTCCAAGTGCGCCTCCAGCGCCTGCATGCCCTCGCCCATCCAATGGTAGTACCAATCCATTTTCTGTTCTTCGCTCAGGCCCATCGGGCCTTTGAGGTGCTTCAGCACGCGCAAATTCATCAGCGGATGGGTATCGCAGGCGATGGTCTGCGCCAGCGCGCGCACGCGGGCGCGGCCGACGGCATCCTGCGGCAGCAGCGGCACCATCGGATGCACCTCTTCCAGGTACTCGATGATGGCCAGCGACTGGGTCAGCACAATGCCGTTGTCCACCAGCGCCGGCACCAGCCCGGCCGGGTTTACGTTGCGATAGGCCGGCGCCAGTTGCTCGCCGCCGTCGCGCAGCAGGTGCACCGGCACCGCATCGTAAGCCAGCCCCTTGAGGTTCAGCGCAATGCGCACGCGGTAGGCCGCCGAACTGCGAAAGTAGGTATAGAGCTTCATGCACGTTCCCCGTAATTGCGCACCGTCTGGTCGATGGCGCCGAAGATGGACTTGCCCTGCGCGTCATGCATTTCGATGCGCACGTTGTCGCCGAATTGCAGGAAGCCGGTCTGCGGCTTGCCGCTCTCGATCGTTTCGTACATGCGCACCTCGGCCAGGCAGCAGTAGCCCACGCCGCCGTTGGCGATGCTCGAGCCGTGCAGGCTGCCCTGCTTGTTCGATACGGTACCGGAGCCGATGATGCTGCCGGCGCACAGTTCGCGCGTCTTGGCCGCATGCGCCACCAGCTGGGCGAAGTTGAAGGTCATGTCTTCGCCGGCGTTGGGCTTGCCGAACGGCTGGCGGTTGATCTGCACCAGCAGCGGCAGGTGCAGCTTGTTGTCCTGCCAGGCTTTACCCAGTTCGTCCGGCGTGACGGCGACCGGCGAGAAGGCGCTGGCCGGCTTGGAGTTGAAGAAGCCGAAGCCTTTCGCCAGTTCGTTGGGGATCAGGTTGCGCAGCGAAACGTCGTTGACCAGCATGACCAGGCGGATCGCCTTGGCCGCCTCCTCGTCGCTGGCGCCCATTTTCACGTCGCCGGTGATGACGGCCACTTCCGCCTCCAGGTCGATGCCCCAGGCTTCGTCCAGGGCGAAGATGGCGTCGCGCGGGCCGACGAAGCTGTCAGAGCCGCCCTGGTACATCAGCGGGTCGGTGTAGAAGGAGGCCGGCACTTCGGCGTTGCGCGCCTTGCGCACCAGCTCCACGTGGTTGATGTAGGCCGAACCGTCGGCCCACTGGTAGGCGCGCGGCAGTGGCGAATGGCACATGCTTTCGTCGAACGGCTTGGCGCCGGAAGCGCTGCCCTGGTTCAGCAGGGCGTAGATCTGTTTCAGCTGCGGGGCGGCGGCGTCCCAGTTGTCCAGCGCATCCTGCATGGTGGCGGCGATGTTGGGGACCGGCTGGCAGAATTTCAGGTCGCGGCTAACGACGACCAGGCGGCCGTCACGGCTGCCGTCTTTCAGGGAGGCGAGTTTCATTGTGTTCCTTCTTTATTCTTGCGGTGCGTGCATCCAGGCCGCGTGCTTGGGCGCTTTTTTCGTTTTAGACCATTCTTCCAGCATTTCCCACTTCACATCGTCCAGCTTTTTCATCATTTCCGGGGTGCCGGTGTTGGCCGCCAGTTCCAGGCGGTGGCCGTTCGGGTCGAAGAAGTAGATCGACTTGAAGATGGTGTGGTTGACCGGGCCCAGCACCTCGATGCCGGCGGCCACCAGGCGCTCCTTGGCGGCCAGCAGCTCGTCCATCGACCCGACTTCCAGCGCCAGGTGCTGCACCCAGGCCGGGGTGTTTTCGTCGCGGCCCATTTCCTTCTGGGTCGGCAGCTCGAAGAAGGCCAGGATGTTGCCCTGGCCGGCGTCCAGGAACACGTGCATATAGGGATCGGGGGCCTTGGTCGAAGGCACTTCATCTTCTGCGATGGCCAGCACGAAGTCCATGTTCAGGTGCTTGACGTACCACTCGACGGTTTCCTTGGCGTCCTTGCAGCGGTAGGCAACGTGGTGGATTTGCTTGATTTTCATGGCGGGCTCCTTTGTATCCCGCCATTAAACTCTTGTTTCAGCTATCATACAAACGATATTTTCACGTCCATTTATTAGTTTTTCCGATGAGTCCAACCGTTCGCCAGATGCGCGCCCTGGTCGCCGTGGCCCGCACCGGCAGCTTTACTGCCGCCGCCGATTTGCTGCACGTCACCCAGTCCGCCCTGTCGGGGCAGATCAAGGAACTCGAGCAGCTGCTGGGGGTGAAGGTGGTCGAGCGCAATACGCGCCGTGTCCAATTGTCGGAAGTGGGCCGTGAGCTTTATCCGCTGTTCGACAAGATGCTACAGGACCTGGATGGGGCGATGGCCGATATCGCCAGCCGCAAGGCGCTCAAAAAAGGCATCGTGCGCGTGGCGGCGCCGCAGATGATGGCCTGCACCCTGCTGCCGCAAGTGATCGGCGCCTTCCGCGCGTCCTATCCGGACGTGCAGGTGCAACTGGTGGATTGCCCGGTCGATAACGTCGCGGCGCGCGTCGTGAGCGGCGAGGTCGATGTCGGCATCGGCCCGGAGCGCGACGTGACGGCCGAAGTGGATGCGCAGCTGCTGTTCGAAATGCCTTTTGTGGTGGTCTTCCCGGCCGGCCATGCGCTGGCCGCGCGCCGCACCGTCGCCTGGTCGGAAGTGAACCGGCATCCCTTCATCGCCCTGCAGGGCCAGTTCACCGAGCGCTTGCTGCGCGACATGACCACCCTGGCGCCGTATAACGAGGTGACCTTCATGACCACGGCGCTGGCCATGGTGGCAGCGGGGCTGGGCATCACCGCCTGCCTGCCGTATGCGGAGCCGATGGTGCGGCTGTATGGGCTGGAAACGCGCCCGCTTGTCGAGCCTGAGTTGAAGCGCAAGTTCTTCATCTACACCAAGACCTCGCGCACGCCCTCGCCCGCAGCCGAACGCTTCATCAGCGTACTGGGCGAGCATTCCCTATAATTGGCGCATGTCGCACAATACGATTGAAGCCAACAAGGCAATGGACAAGTTCGACGGCCACCATCAGGTGTGGCTGTTCGGTTATGGCTCGCTGATCTACAAGGCGGACTTCCCTTTCATCGAGCGCCGGCCCGCGCACATCTTCGGCTGGTCGCGCCGCTTCTGGCAAGGCTCGCATGACCACCGCGGCACACCGGAGGCGCCGGGCCGCGTCGCCACCCTGATCCCTTCCGAAGGCGCGGTTTGCCACGGCATGGCCTACCTTGTCACCCCGGAAGAATTCGCGCACCTCGATCACCGCGAGAAGAACGGCTACCTGCGCGTGGCGATCGACATCCACTTTGAAGCGGGCGGCGTGGAGGAAGGCCTGATCTACATTGCAGCTGCCGACAACGCAGCGTGGCTTGGCGAAGCCTCCGTTGAAGAGATCGCCCGCCACATCGCCTCAGCCGCCGGCCCTAGCGGCCCCAATATCGAATACCTGCTAAGACTTGCAGCTGCCCTTCGCGAGATGGGCCACCATGATGCGCATGTCCACGCGATCGAAGAATATCTCCAAACGATGTCTCGTTCCGGCCCTGTCGGGGAGAAGTGCTGAAACCTCCCAATTGGCTGTTGCAAAACATCGAAAAAGTGCTATTTCGGCTGATTTCAGCACCTCCAAAAACCCATTTCAGCACTTCTCTCCGACAGGGCCGCGCAGAGCAGCCGCATGCGCGCGGTTGGCCACTCGCTGAGCTTGCGCCGCCGCGGCAAAACGCAGCCGTGTTGCGCGCTTCCAGTCACGCTCCCCGGGAAGCTGAACAAATATCGCCTCCCATGCATTGCGAACGGTCCCTAAACTTGCCCTTGCAAACTGGTTCGGCGACATGCTTGTGTCTTCGTAAATGAGTTCGTCACCAACGATCGTCGCGAAATGCGCGCAATGCTGGCTCGAAATACGCAAGCGAGCCCCCTCGGGTAGAAATACGGTCTTCCACTGGTAGCCATTCGGGCCAAGGCGTTTGCTTGGATCACGTTGGCGCACCAGCCACTCACGGATCGCCAAGTCAGCCAGGTCAGCCGGATCGATTTCGCTTCGCTGCTCCGCTTGGTATTCAAGCAATTCTCGCAAAGTACCAAGGGAAATTGCCACTGACATTCGAGCGCTCATTTTCGAGTCTCCCCTGATGAGGTGCGCCAATCAGAACAAATCCATTTGCCCCGCTTTGGCCGCCGCGCGGGCGCGGGCGCCGGACGGTGGAATGTAGTCGGGCCGTTTGAACTGGGTGCAGTCGAGGGAGCGAAACTTGCTGTGGCGGCCGTGGAAGCCGAAGCGGGTGATGCCCTTTTCGATGCGCTGCTGGATCAAGTCGGCCCAGACGCCTTCGCCGCGCATACGCGAGCCGAATTCTGCTTCATAATCCTTGCCGCCGCGCATGTCGCGCACGCGGTTCATCACGCGCGCTGCGCGGTCGGGGAAATGCGCTTCCAGCCATTCCTTGAACAGTGGGCTGACTTCCCACGGCAGGCGCAGAACCACGTAGGTTGCCATGATTGCGCCGGCATCGCGCGCGGCGGCCATGATCTTTTCAATATCGGGCTCGGTGACGAAGGGAATGATGGGCGCGATGCTGACGCCGACCGGAATGCCGGCCTTGGCCAGCGTTTCGATCGTGCGCAGGCGCCGTGCAGGTGCGGCGGCGCGCGGCTCCAGCGTGCGCGAAATCTTGCTGTCCAGCGTAGTGATCGTGATCGACGCCGCCGCCAGGTTGCGCGCGGCCATCGGCGCCAGGATGTCGATATCGCGCTCGATCAGCGAGGACTTGGTGATCAGGCCAACCGGGTGGTTGCACTCGGACAGAACCTGCAGCACGCGCCGTGTCAGCTGGTAATCGCGCTCGCAGGGCTGGTAGGCGTCGGTGTTGACGCCAAGCGCCAGCGACTCGACCAGGTAGCCGGGCTTGGACAGTTCGGCGCGCAGCAATTCCGGCGCGTTGACCTTGGCGAACAGCTTGGTTTCGAAATCCAGCCCCGGCGACAGGCCGAGGTAGCTGTGCGATGGGCGCGCAAAGCAATAAATGCAACCGTGTTCGCAGCCGCGATACGGATTCAGCGAGACGTTGAACGGAATATCCGGCGACTGGTTATGCGTGAGGATCGTCTTCGCCATTTCTTCGGTGACGATGGTGCGCGGCGGGCGCATTTCGGCATCGGCATCGTCCGGATCGGGCGCCCAGCCGTCATCGAACGCCTCGCGCGCCTGCAGCTCATACCTGCCTTGCATGTTTGATACCGCTCCGCGGCCTTTTTGGGCCTTGCGCGATTGCGGCGGCAGCATCACCTGCCCCTCTAGTTGATCATCTTGCATGGGGTGCCTCGGCGGCCAAATACTGTATATTCGTACAGCATTCTAAACCGCCCGCGCCGCGCCTGCAAGCCAAGCTGGTATCATGCGCACTTCTCCGGGATATCCCCCGACATTCAAAGAGCAACAACAATGAGCAAATCTTCCAATCTGCCCTCCTTTGGGAGCAGGATTTCCCTCGCCTTTGGCGTCTTTTTCAAAACCCTGGGCGACGCCGAATTCGCTGCGCGCGTGCGCGACGACGGACTCGCACCGGCGCCTGCAGCCGCGCCAGCCCCGGCCGCTGCGCCAGTTCCAGCCCCGGCGCCGGCCGCCGCGCCCCTGCGCGAAGCCACTCCTGATGCTGCCCTGCAGCTGCTATCCCTGTTCCAGCGCGAAGCACGCCTGATCGACTTTACCCAGGAAAACCTGTCCGCCTACTCGGACGCCGACATCGGCGCCGCCGCCCGCGTGGTGCATGAAGGCTGCGCCAAGGTGCTGCGCGAACACTTCACCATCGAAGGCATCCGCGGCGAAGCCGAAGGCAGCCGCGTCACCCTGCCCGAAGGCTTCGACGCCGCCGCCGTGCGCCTGACCGGCAACGTGGTCGGCACGGCGCCGTTTACCGGCACCCTGAGCCATCGCGGCTGGCGCGCCGCCAGCGTGCGCCTGCCGAAACTGGCCGAAGCGCATGACGCCAGCATCCTGGCCCCGGCCGAGGTGGAGCTGTGAGCGATCCGCGTTACGCCATCGGCATCGACCTTGGCACCACCCACAGCGCGCTGTCCTATGTGGACCTGGCCGGCAGCGACGGCGAGCAGACCGCCCACGGCGTGCTGGCCGTGCCCCAGCTGACCGCACCCGGCACGGTGGAAGAACTGCCCCTGCTGCCAAGCTTCCTTTACCTGCCGCACCCGGATGAACTGCCAGCCGGCGAACTCGCCCTGCCCTGGGCCAGCGAGGGACTGGCCGCAGTCACCGGCGAAATGGCGCGCAGCCGCGGCGCCACCACGCCTATCCGCCTGGTCTCGAGCGCAAAGAGCTGGCTGTGCCACCCCGGCGTGGACCGCCGCGCCGCCATCCTGCCGCAGGACGCGCCGGAAGAAGTGACGCGCGTCTCGCCGCTGGAAGCCTCGACCCGCTACCTGAAGCACCTGCGCGCCGCCTGGGACAACGCCCATCCGGAAGCGCCCTTCGCGCAGCAGGCGGTGACCGTCACCATCCCCGCCTCGTTCGATCCGGCGGCGCGCGAACTGACCGCCGAAGCGGCCCGCGCGGCGGGCTACGACGCCATGACCCTGCTGGAAGAACCGCAGGCCGCCCTGTACTGCTGGATCCAGAACAGCGACGGCCGCTGGCGCAAGGAAGTCAAGCCGGGCGACATCATTCTGGTGGTGGACGTGGGCGGCGGCACCAGCGACTTTTCGCTGATCGCCATCCTCGAACGCGACGGCAAGCTGGAACCGCACCGCGTGGCCGTGGGCGACCATATCCTGCTGGGCGGCGACAATATGGACCTGGCGCTGGCCCACCTGGTGGCGCGCAAGCTGGCCGCCAACGGCACCCAGCTCGACGCCTGGCAGATGCGCGCGCTGACCTACGGCTGCCGCAGTGCCAAGGAAAACCTGCTGGCCGATGCGCAAGCCGAGACCTGGCCTATCGTGGTGCCGAGCCGCGGCTCGAAGCTGATCGGCGGCTCGATCCGCACCGAACTGACGCGCGCCGAGGTGTCGGCCTTCATCACCGATGGCTTCTTCCCGAAAGTGGACGCCTCCGCCCGCCCTGCCGTGCGCGCCCGCGCCGGCCTGACCCAGCTTGGCCTGCCGTACGCGCAGGACGCTGCGATCACCAGGCACCTGGCGGCCTTCCTGGCGCGCCAGGTGGGCGCAACCGGCGAGCTGGAAGGCTTCTCCGTCAACCCGGCCCACACGTTCCTGCATCCAAGCGCGGTGCTGTTCAACGGCGGCGTGTTCAAGTCGGAGCTGCTGGCCCGGCGCGTGATGGAAACCATCAACGACTGGCTCTATATGGAGGGCGCCGAGCCGGCCCGCATGCTGGGCGGCGCGGACCTGGACCTGGCCGTCGCCCGCGGCGCAGCCTATTACAGCTACGTGCGGCGTGGCGCCGGCGTGCGCATTCGCGGCGGTACCGCGCGTTCCTACTACGTGGCGGTGGAGTCGTCGATGCCTGCCATCCCGGGCATGGAACCGCCGATCCAGGCGCTGTGCGTGGCGCCGTTCGGCATGGAAGAAGGCAGCGAGCTGGAATTGCCTGGCCAGGAATTCGGCCTAGTGGTCGGCGAGCCGGTGCACTTCCGTTTCTTCGGTTCCTCCGTGCGGCGCCAGGACCAGATTGGCTCCGTGCTCGATGTCTGGGCTCCGGAAGAACTGGTTGAGCTGAACGAAATCCAGGCCACGCTGTCGCCGGAAGGCCGTTCCGCCGGCGAGGTGGTGCAGGTACGCCTGCACGCCTGCGCCAGCGAGGCGGGCACGCTGGAGCTGCTGGCGGTGGCTCAGGACGGCCAGCGCTGGAAAGTCGAATTCGACGTGCGCGGAGGCGGCGAAGGCCAATGACGCAGTACCTGGTCAGCATCGACCTGGGCACCACCAATTCGGTGCTCGCCTATGCCGTGCCGGGCGGCGACGTGCAGCTGTTCGAAGTCGAGCAGCTGACCGCTCCCGGCGAGGTTGGCAGCGCAGCATTGCTGCCCTCTTCCCGCTATCACCCTGCCGCCGGCGAATTCGCCGCGGGCGAACTGCAACTGCCCTGGCCTGAACCGGCCGTGGCGGACGCGCCTTCCGGCGCAGTGATCGGCCGCCTGGCGCGCACGCTGGGCGGGCAGGTGCCGGGCCGGCTGGTCGCCAGCGCCAAGAGCTGGCTGTCCCACACCGGCGTCGACCGCATGGCGCCCATCCTGCCGTGGGGCGCGGCCGATGATGTGGCACGCATCTCGCCGGTCGCCGCCAGTGCGAGCTACCTCGCGCATCTGCGGGCCGCCTGGAATACGCGCTTTCCCTCTGCGCCGCTGGAGCTGCAACAGGTCGTACTCACTATTCCCGCATCCTTCGACGAAGGCGCGCGCGCCCTCACGCTGCAGGCGGCGCGCATGGCGGGCCTGCCTTCATTGCAGCTGCTGGAGGAGCCGCAAGCGGCGCTGTACGACTGGCTGTACCGCCACCGCGCCTCGCTGGCGCAGGAGCTGGCCGAGGCGCGCCTGGTGCTGGTGGCCGACGTCGGCGGTGGCACCACCGACTTCACGCTGGTCAAGGTCGACATGGTGGACGGCGCGCCGCAGCTGACCCGCATCGGCGTCGGCAACCACCTGATCCTCGGCGGCGACAATATGGACCTCGCGCTGGCCCATCTGGCCGAGCAAAGGCTGGCCGCCAATACTGCCGCCCCCGGCGCCGCGGCGAGCGCGCCGCCGCAACGCCTGTCTGCGGCACGCCTGGCGCAGCTCACTGAACGCTGCCGTGCGGCGAAGGAAGCCTTGCTCTCGGACGAGGCGCCGGAACAGGTCAGCGTCACCTTGCTGGGCGCAGGCTCGCGGCTGATTGGCGGCAGCCGTTCGGTCGCGCTGCAACGCGGCGACGTCGAACGCATCGTGCTGGATGGCTTCTTCCCGCTTAACGCAGCGCAGCAGCCGGCGCAACTCAAGCGCGGCGCCATCGTCGAATTCGGCCTGCCCTATGCCAGCGACCCGGCCATTACACGCCACCTGGCCAGCTTCCTGCGCCAGCACGCATCCGCCGCGCGCCAAGCATTGGGACAGCCTGACGAGGGCACGCTGCCCGTCCCCGACACCCTGCTGCTGAACGGCGGCGTCTTCCGCTCCGCCAGGCTGGCGCAGCGCCTGGCCGCCACGCTGGCAGGCTGGCGCGGCCAGCCGCTGCGCGTCCTGCACAACGATGACCCCGACGTCGCCGTGGCCCGCGGCGGCGTCGCCTACGCGCTTGGCAAGCAAGGCATGGCCCCCACCATCGCCGGCGGTTCCCCGCGCAGCTACTGGCTCCTGCTCGACAACGCCCGCGCCCCGGGCGTCACGCGCCGCGCCGTCTGCCTGCTGCCGCGCGGCAGCGCCAGCGGCCACGAGGTCCGTCTTGCTGAACGCAGCTTCGCCTTGCGCCTGGGCCGCCCGGTGCGTTTCCACCTTGCCACCACGCTGGCCGACGCCACGCCGCCGCAAGCCGGAGAAGTGGCCGACCTGGCACCGGACGACTTGACCGCGCTGCCGGCCATCGCCACGGTCCTGCGTGACAGCAGCGATGCCGGGGCGCGCAAGGAAATCACCGTGCAGCTGACGGCCCGCCTGACCGAAGTCGGCACGCTGGAAGTGCATTGCGAAGGCCACGGCCAGCGCTGGCAACTGGAATTCCAGCTGCGCGAACACGAAGCCGGCGACGGCTCCGCCGAGGACGGGGCCGCCGGCACCGGCGCTGAGGCCGCCCTGCCTGCCCGCCTGCCCGATGCGCTGGAAAAAATCGACCGCATCTTCGGCAGCCGCGCGCAGCAGGTGGACATCAAGGAAGTACGCCAGCTGCGCAGCCAGCTCGAACACCTGCTGGGAAGCCGCGAACGCTGGGCCACGCCCCTGCTGCGCCGCCTGTTCGACGCGCTGCTGGAACGCGCCAAGGGCCGCCGCCGTTCGCCCGAGCACGAACGCGCCTGGCTCAACCTGGCCGGCTATTGCCTGCGGCCCGGCTTTGGCCACACGCTCGATGAATGGCGCATCGAGCAGCTCTGGGCAATCTTCGACAGCGGTGTGCAGCACCACAAGGACAGCCAGGTGTGCGCCGAATGGTGGACACTGTGGCGCCGCGTGGCGGGCGGGCTGACGCCGGCGGCGCAACTGCGCCTGCTGGACGATTTCGCCTTCAACCTGCAGGCCGATGCCAGCGAACGCGGACGCCGTCCCGTCACCCTGGTCAACGGCAGCGAGGAAGACATGCTGCGCCTGGGCGCATCGCTCGAACGCATTCCGTCGGCCTATAAAGCCGAAATCGGCAACTGGCTGGTTGGCGAGCTGCCCAAGGCAAAGGACCTCGCCCGGCAGACCCGCTACCTGTGGGCGCTGGGCCGGGTCGGCGCGCGCCGCCCTTTCCACGGCAGCGCGCACGACGTGGCGCCGGCCGAAACGGTGGAGCAATGGCTGCAGGCGGTCATGCTGCTCGATTGGCGCAAGGTCGAACCGGCAGGCTTTGCCGCGGCCCACCTGGCGCGCATGACCGGCGACCGCTCGCGCGATATCAACGATACCCTGCGCGCGGAAGTGCTGCGCAGGCTGACGGCGGCGGGCGCGCCGCCAAGCTGGCCGGCCATGGTGCGCGAGGTCGTGCAGCTCGACCAGGCCAGCGAACAGCGCATGCTGGGCGAGGCGCTGCCGCCGGGGCTCAAGCTTCTCAGCTGACGGCGCCGCCGCGCAAGGCCCGCGCCTGCTGCTGCTGCTGCGCGACGAAGCCGTCAAAGGCCGCGATCACGCGGTCGTAGCGATGTTCCTCCCCTTCCAGCTGGGCCAGCGCATAGCAGGCCGCCTCCAGCGTCGAGAGCTGGTCGGGCGCGTGCGCCTTGCGGATCAGGTAGTGCGACGGCGGCGTGTCGCGCAAGGGCAGGCGCGGCAAGGCTTGCAGGACGGGGTTCAGGTACAGCATCTTGCGGCTCTTGCGCCAGGTCGCGTCCAGCACCACCAGCTGCACTTGCGGCGGCGCCAGCGTGGCGTCGCAGGGCGGCGGCGGGGCGATGCCCAGCGAACGGTCGCCCGGCGTGTCCGGATACAGCAGCAGCGGCTGGCGCCCGCCTGCGCCAAGCATGGCGCGCAGCGTGGCTTGGTCGAACTGCTCGCCGACTTCGATGCGGCTGCCCGGCAGGCAAAGATGCAGCAGGCGCGCGCTGCCTTTGGCGTTCGCCACCTCCATCGGATGCTGCAGGATCAGGACTTCAACCGCGCCCGCAACCGGCGCCGCCCAATGGCAGATGCAGGTGGCGGCGGGGCGCAGGCAGGTGGCGCACATCGGTCGCCGCGGCATGGTGTTCATGCCGCGGATCATACACTAGGCCTGCTGGCTTGCTCCCAGCAGTTCGTCCAGCTGCGCGATCTGCGCCGGGTCCTTGACCACGGCGCGCAGCCATGCGTGCAGCGGCAGCTCGCCCCATGCCGCGGCCTTGTCGGCCAGGTAGGCCACAGGACTGTGCGGTTCGGCGCGACGGAAAAATTCGGCCACCAGGCGCAGTTGCGCCAGCGCCTGTCCGCGCGAAAGCGGCATCACCGGCCCGCCGGCGCCGCCGCCCATGACCGCTGCAACGTCTTCGTCCGCGCGCGCGGCCACGCTGCCGGCTGCTCCGGCTGGCGCCTTGCGCGCCGCATCCTCGACGGCCCGCCGGACCGCATCGCATGCCGGGCCGAACGCCGGGCCATCGGCGCCCAGGCGGGCATCGACGGCCGCCTGCAATTGCTGCAGCGCCGCCAGACAATGCTGCGCATCGTTCAGGCAGGCTTCAGCATCGCCTTCCGCGGGAAAATCCCTCACCAGCGCCGGCGTGCGCCCCAGCAGCCATGCCAGGTTACCGCTGCGCAGCTCATGCTCGCCGTTCTCCGGCAAGGGATGCACATGCTCCCAGAACCGCTCGCACAGGCTGGCCAGCAGCAGAAAGCCGTTGCCAAGGCCCCGCAGCCGATGGGTATGCGCACGCGCCTCGGCCAGCCATACCGCCAGCCGCAGGTCTTTGCTGCGCGAGCGCAAAAGCCCGGCGCAGCGGCTGGCGACCAGCGCCCAGTCCGCGGTGTGCAGCGGTGTCGCCCACTCCCCCTGCTCCAGCGTCGGGTCGTCCTGGCGCCGCGCGGCGGCGATGGCGTCCAGGCACTCGTCGAACGATACGTCTTCGCCGCAAGGCTGGGCGACACTGACCGGCACCAGCAGATCTTCATTGTCGAACATATGCCCTCCTATTTGGTGGTGATCCGGAACTGGCCGTGGCGCGTCACGCCGACTTTCACTTTCGCCACCGGCAGGCCCTCGGCCATGCGCGCCAGCAGCACGTCCGCGATTCCCGGCAACAGGCTGCCGTGCAGGATGCTGTCGATATTGCGCGCACCCGAATCGGTTTCGGTGCAGCGCGCCAGCACCGCCTGCACCAGGGCGTCGTCCCAGCAGAACTCCGCATGGTGGTGCTCGCTGATGCGCTGGCCGATGCGGCCCAGCTTCATGGCGATGACCTGCGCCAGCGCTTCGTCCGAAATCGGGTAGTACGGCACCACCTGCAGCCGGCCCAGGAAGGCTGGTTTGAAATGGCGCACCAGCAGCGGCCGCAGCAAGGCGTCCAGTTCCTCCGGCGTCGGCAGCGGCGCCGCGCCCCGGTTCAGGCAGGCCTGCATGATGACCCCCGAGCCCAGGTTGGAAGTGAGCACGATGACCGTGTTGCTGAAGTCGACCATCTGGCCTTCCGAATCTTCCAGCATGCCGCGGTCGAACACCTGGTAGAACAGTTCCAGCACGTCCGGGTGCGCCTTGTCCGCCTCGTCGAGCAGTATCACGCAGTAGGGGCAGCGCCGCACCGCCTCCGTCAGCACCCCGCCCTCGCCGTAGCCGACGTAGCCGGGCGGCGAACCTTTCAGGCCCGCCACGCTGTGCGGCTCCTGGTACTCGCTCATATTGATGGTAACCAGCTTGCGCTCGCCGCCGTACAGGAGGTCGGCCAAGGCCAGCGCGGTTTCGGTCTTGCCCACGCCCGAGGGGCCGGTCAGCAGGAAAACGCCCTTCGGCTTACGCGGGTCGTCCAGCCCCGCGCGTGCGCTGCGCATGCGCTGCACGATGGTTTCCACGGCATGTGGCTGGCCCAGCACGCGCGATTCCAGCGCGGGCGTGAGCTGCTGCACGGTGCGGATTTCGTCGCGCAGCATGCGGCCGACGGGAATGCCGGTCCATGCCGCGACCACACCGGCGACCACATGGCGGTCCACTTCCAGCGGCACCATGGGCGCTTCGCGCTGCAAGGCATCCAGCTCCTGCTGGACGCCGGCGGCCGCCCCGGCATCGCCGTCCTGGCGTAGCGCCACCACCCGGCTGCAAAGTTCGCGCTCGCGCTCATAACGCGCCGCCAGCTCCACATGCCACGCCTGCAGGCCGCCCCGTTCGTCGCGCAATGCCGGCAGCTGCGATGGCGCGCTTTCGCCGCCGGCGCCAGTCGCAGCATCGCGTTCCAGGGCCGCGATGCGTACCGACAGGCGCTCGATCTGGCAGGCTGCGTCCTCCAGCAACGCGGGCAAAGCGCACTGTCCCAGTGCTACGCGGGCGCAGGCGGTGTCCAGCACGCCGACGGACTTGTCCGGCAACTGGCGGCTGTTGATGTAACGCTGCGCCAGCCGCACTGCCGCCGTCACGGCGTCGTCGCGGATGCGCACGCCGAAATGGCGCTCCATCAGCGGCACCATGGCGCGCAGCATGGCCGCAGCCGTTTCCTCGTCCGGCTCATCGACCTTCACCACCTGGAAACGCCGCGCCAGCGCCGCATCCTTTTCGAAATAGCGTTTGTACTCGCTCCATGTGGTGGCGGCGATGGTGCGCAATTCGCCGCGCGCCAGCGCCGGCTTGAGCAGGTTGGCGGCATCGCCCTGCCCTGCCGCGCCGCCGGCGCCGATCATGCTGTGCGCCTCATCGATGAAGAGCACGATGGGATGCGGGCTGCGCCGGACTTCGTCGATCACGTTCTTCAGGCGCGCTTCGAACTCGCCGCGCACGCTGGCGCCGGCTTGCAGCAGCGCCAGGTCCAGCGCATGCAGTTCAACGTTGCGCAGGGGCGGCGGCACCTCGCCGGCCGCGATGCGCAAGGCCAGGCCTTCCACCACGGCGGTCTTGCCGACGCCGGCCGCGCCGGTCAGGATCGGGTTGTTCTGCCGCCGCCGCAGCAGGATGTCCATCAATTGCCGCACTTCCGGCGCGCGGCCGATCACCGGATCGAGCTTGCCGTCGCGCGCCAGCTGGCACAGGTTGACGGTGTATTGCCCCAGCGCAGAAGGCCCGCTTTGCGGCGCCGCTTGCGCTGCCGCCCCGCTCTCCGCCGGGACGGCCGTCGCCGCCGATTCGGCCGAACCGGCGGCATACTTGTCCATGCGATGCTTCAGGCCATCGACCGGAAAGCGCGCAAACAGCGCGGAGATGCGCGCCGCATGCTGCGACAGTTCCGATTCCGTCAGCATGGCGAGCAGCAGGTGGCAGCTGCGCACCTGGTCGGGCTGCGGCAAGGCCAGCGAGGCGATCAGCCAGGCATGCTCCAGCAGAAGTTGCAGGCGGCGCGCAAATACCGGAACACGCACCGCAGCGACGCTCACGCCGGCCAGCTCGCGCCGCAGGTCGGCCTCCAGAGCGGTGGGGCTGACATCGCAGCGGCGGGCAATGATCAGCAGGTCGCAGTCCGGTTGCTCGAACAAGGCTAGCATCAGGTGCTCGACGTCGACTTCGCCATGCCCCATGCCGATGGCGATATTGGCGGCGCGGGTGGCGGCGGCGCGGCAGGCGCCGTTCAATTTTCCGATCAGGGTTTTCAGTTGGATGCTCATGCGATGGCTCCGCGCTTGATGGAATAATGCAGCGATGACGGTTGCAGTGCGGCGCTGAAGCTGACCGCTTCGTTGCAGCCCGGCGTGCGCAGCGTGCCGGCGATGACGATGTCGATGCGGTTGACGCTTCCATTGCGCTCGGCCAGCGTGACCTGCACATTGCGCAGGCGCGGCTCGTGGCGCTCCACCGCCTGGCGTATGCTCCAGCAGATACGCGCCCGGTCTTCGCTGCTGCTGTGGGACAGGCCGGCAAAATCGGCCAAGCCGAAATTCAGGATCGACCTTGCGCATTCGGGATAGGCCTGCAGCAGCTGCGCCGGCAGCGCGGTGCGCGTGTTGAGCAGCACTTCCAGATCGCGCGCCACGCTTTCCTTCAGCTGTGCCTGCGACAGGAAGCGTCCGCCAGGATGGTTTCCCAGCAGACGGTCCAGCAAACCCGGTCGGCAGCCGTCCATGCCACGCCTCCGAAAAAAACGGCTGCAGCGCTGGCGCGCCGCAGCCGCAACTCCCTCCAAAATCAGGCAATGCGGTTGGTCGCCAGGTCCCAACCACCCGAGGTATTGCCGCCCATGCCGCCGGAAATGCGCTGCTGGGTGTATTTCCAGCGCACCTTGGAGAACTTGAAGCCCACTTCCTCGGTCAGGATGTCGCCTTCGCTCACCGAGGGCGATACCGCGCCGATCAGCACGTTATCGAGCTCGATCTCGAAGTATTTGACCCGCTCGCCCTGCGCATCGGCGCGCATGAACTCGAATTTGGCCTTGGGGATCGTGCGGCCGGCGGAACAGGTTTGCAGCAGGATGGGCGAGGCCAGGTCGGCCAATTTGGTGATCACGACGTCGTGGTGCTCGCAGCGTTCGGCCGTGTGGCCGCCGCCGGTGGACGAGGTGGCGGAACGCGGCTGCTCCACGGCCCAGCTGACCGATTTGCATTCGATCCAGTCCTTGTGGCGGTCATCGGCCGATTCGCCCTTGATGCCGTCGATGTGCAGGTATACGTCGATTGCCATTGCAATACTCCTTTTCAGTAGTTGGTGGTTTGCGGCAGTTCCGCCACGAGGCGAAGGGAAACGGTCAGCTCGTCGAGCTGGAAATGGGGTCGCAGGAAGCTGACGGCGCGGAACACGCCGGGCCGGCCGGGAACTTCGCTGACCTGCACCGACGCTTCGCGCAGGGGGAACTGCGCTTTCTGTTCCTGGCTGGCGTTATCGTCCAGCAGTACGTACTTCATCAGCCAGCGGTTGAGGAAATCCTCCACATTGGAGGCGGCGGCGAAGCTGCCGATCTTGTCGCGCATCATCGCTTTCATGTAGTGTGCGATGCGCGACACGGCGAAGATGTACTGCAGTTGCGAAGACAGCACTGCGTTGGCGTTGGCCGCTTCCGAGCTGTAGCGCATGGCCTTCTGCGCCGATTGCGCGCCGAAGAAGGCGGCATAGGCGGTGTTCTTGCAGTGGACCAGTGAGATGAAACCAAGGTCGCTCAATTCCTTCTCGCGGCGGTCGGTGATCGCCACCTCGGTCGGACATTTCAACGCCACTTCGCCTTCGTCGGTCTTGAAGGTGTGGGTCGGCAGGTCGTCGACCAGGCCGCCGCCTTCGACGCCACGGATCGCGGCGCACCAGCCAAATTCCTCGTGGGCCTTGGTCAAGCGCGCGCCGAACGCGTAGGCGGCATTGCACCACAGGTACTTATGGTGGTCGCGGCCGTCCACGTCTTCCACGAAATTGAAGCCTTCCACCGTAGTGCCGTCGACGGGATTGAACGGCAGCCGCCCCAGGAAGCGCGGCAGCGTCAGGCCGACGTAACGCGAATCTTCGCACTCGCGGAAAGCCTTCCATTTGGCGTATTCCACCGTATCGAACACCTTGGCCAGGTCGCGCGGCTTGCCAAGGTCGCCGTAAGTCTCCAGGCCAAACAGCTCCGGCGAGGCGGCGCTGATGAAGGGCGCGTGGGCCGCCGCGGCAAGATGCGACATCTGCTCGATAAAATACACGTCCTCGGGCTGCCGCGAAATCTCGTAATCGCCCAGCAGCGCGGCATACGGTGAACCGCCGAAGGTGCCGAATTCTTCTTCGTAGACCTTCTTGAAAATCGTGCTCTGGTCGAATTCGAGCGCGCTCTGGAAGTCGCGTACCAGTTCGCGCTTGCTCACGTTCAGCAGGCGGATTTTCAGCGAAGGGCCGGTGGCCGTGCTGCGCACCAGGTAATGCAGGCCGGTCCAGCTTTGCTCGAGCTTCTGGAACGCGGCGGTATGCATGATGGCGCTCAGCTGGTCCGAAATCATGCGGTCCAGTTCCGCCACCCGGGCATCGATGGTGGCCGACAGGTTGTGCGACATCCGCACCGTGCCTTGCACCACTTGCCGCGCCAGCTCGCCGATGATGTCGCGTGCGCGTTCGTGTTCGCTGCTGGACTTGGCGACCTTGCTTTCTTCCACGATGCGGTCCAGCAGGTCGCCGTCCTCCATGCCGGTCGGCGCCGCCGTTGCCGACTTCAGTTGTGCGCTCATCTCAGTCCTCCTTGGGCGCAATGGCCGCCAGGTTCTCGGTGTTCTGCAGCACGTCGGTCAGCAAGTCTTCCAGCCTGTCGTTGCCGGCCAGCTTGTTGCGCAGGTCCGCCAGCTTGCCGCGCGCTTGCAGCAGCTTGCTGAGCGGCTCGACCTGCCGCACGATGGCTTCCGGGCGGAAGTCCCGCATGCCGCTGAAGCGCAGCTCCACCGGGAACTCGCCTTCCCCGCCCAGCCGGTTCGGGACCTGGAAGTTCAGCACCGGATTCACGCCTGCCAGGACTTCGTCGAAATTGCTGCTGTCGATGTTGACGAAATTGCGTTCCTTCAGCCGTTTTTGCGGTGCGGCCGGATTGCCGCCAAAGTCGCCCATGACGCCGACCACGAAAGGCAGCTCCTTGTTTTCCATCGCGTCGCCTACCTCCACGTCATAAGTCATCTGTACGCGCGGCGGGCGCACTTTGGTCAGGCGCTTCTGCACACTGTCACGGTTTGCCATTTGCATGCTCCTATTTAAGGGCGCCGAAGGGATCGGCTGCGTTAGCGGGGGCACTTGGAACGCGCGGCGATTGAACCTTGATCGGAGGCGCCGATTTCTTCGGCTGGCGCGGACCGCCTGCCACCGGCACCAGCACGTCTTCGCCCAGCGTCGTGCGCAATGTGCGCGCCAGTTCCTGCGCCTCGCTGCGTACCGAGCCGCCGAGATTGCTTTGCTGGTTCAAGTCCAGCAGCGATTTGGTCGCCAGGCGCAAGCCGCTGACGGCGATGATGCTGTGCGCCTGTTTATCGCTCGGATCGCGCTGCAGCGCTTCCTGCGCATTCGCAATGGCTTCGCTGTAGTTGCCACGGTCAAAACGTGTCTGCGCCAGCTGCAGCCAGGGCGCCTTGTCGGACGGGAAGCTCGCCGCAGCCGCTTTCAGTGCCGCCAGCTGTTTCTCATGCTGGCCCGCGACAGCGGCGCGGTCGGCGTCGGCCAGCATGCTGTCCAGGGACTTCAGGGCCGCCTTGTCGCCGTGCTGCAGCGGCTCTTCGATGGCGCAGCCGGCCGTCAAGGCCGCGCCGATCAATACTGCGGTGAATGTCTTGCGCATCGTTCGCTCCTTCCGCAAAGTGAAGGCCATTATTGGATCGATATGCGGCCCTGCCATTGCGCTGTCTCAAGGTAGCCTGCGATCGCGGCGCTGCTGTTTGAGCGCGCGCAAACGCAGGCGGCAATTGGGCAGCTTTAATGGAGTCTTCAGGCAAGGAGGCCGGCATGACACTACCCGCGAAGATCCTCTGGAGCGAGGGCTTGTTCCTGCGCCCACAGCACTTCCAGCAGCAAGACCGCTACCACGAAGCCCGCATGCATGCCACGGCGCTGGCTGCACAGCCGATGCTATGGGGAGTGCAGTCCGTGGAGTGGGACCAGGCCGCGCTGGCGAACGGCAAACTGCGGCTGCTGTCACTGCGCGCCATCTTCCGCGAAGGCGAGCTGTTCGACGCGCCCGCCAGCGATCCCCTGCCGCCGGCCATCGACCTCGGCGCCTTGCCGGCCGAATTGCAGGAGATCGTCTTCCACGCCGCGATGCCGTCGCAGGAATCGGACCGTTTCCAGCAGTCGCAGCGCGAAACGGCCGATTTGTTCAGCGACGCCCTGCCGGCCGGATTGACCTATCTGCGCAGGCAGGTGCGGCTGTTGTCCGACCTGGAGCCGCGCGGCGCCTACGACAGTTTTCCCCTCCTGCGCCTGCGCCGCATGGTTTCCGGCAGCTTTGAAATCGATGCTGCGTTCATGCCGCCCTCCATTTCGATAGAAGCCACGCCGCGCCTCAAGCTGCTGTTGGAACAGCTGATGGATGCGCTGCAGGCCAAGGCCAGCGCGCTGCAGGGCCATATGCGCGAACCAAGCCGCAACGTCATCGAATTCCGCAGCGGCGACGTGTCCTCCTTCTGGCTGCTGCACACCGTGTCGGCTTCGGCCGCCACCCTGCTGCACCTGCTGCGCCATCCCTGTCTGCATCCCGAACGCCTGTACCAGGCCATGCTTGCGCTGGCCGGCGGACTGATGACCTATTCGCGCCTGGTCCATCTGGGCAACCTGCCTGCCTACGACCATGCCGCGCCCGGCCAGTCGTTCCTGCAGCTGGATGGCTTGATCCGCGACCTGCTCGACACCGTCATTTCGGCGCGCTATTTCTCGATCGCCCTGCGCGAGGAAAAGCCCTGCTACCACGTCGGCAAGCTCGATTCCGGCAAGATCGGCGCCGGCGCAACGCTCTACCTGGCCATTGCGGCCACCATGCCGGCAGTGGAGCTGGTGGACGCCGTTCCGCTGCGCGTGAAGGCAGGCGCGCCGGACGACGTCGAACAGTGCGTACTGTCGGCCATGCCCGGCGTGCGGCTGGTGCATGCTCCGCAAGTGCCTTCGGCCATTCCGGTGCGCCCCGACACCTGCTACTTCGCCCTTGAAAACCGGGGTGTGCTGTATGAGCAGATGCTCAAGGCCCAATCCATTTCCATCTATGTGCCGGCAGGGATCAAGGAACTGCGGCTCGAACTGCTGGTGGTGACGGAATGACCCAGTTCATCGAACGGCGCGCCGCGCCGCAAAAGCAACGTACGCCGGACCTGGTGGACCTGATGCACGAAGGCTTCCACATGCTTTCTCTGCTGCGGAACGGCAGCGCGCCGCCGGGCGAAGCGGAATTCGCAGCGGCCATCCGCCGCTTCCTCGACGACTTCAGCGCCGCCGCACGCGAGCTGCGGATCCCGGGCGAAGACATCGACGTAGCGAAATATGCCTTCTGTGCCGCGCTGGACGAGACCATCCTGGCGTCATCGTTCCCGCTGCGCGCAGCATGGGAGCGCAGGCCGCTGCAATTGCTGTTGTTCGGCGACCAGCTGGCCGGCGAACACTTCTTCGACAAGCTGGAAAATTTGCGGCTGCAGGGCGGCGACAGGCTGCAGGCGCTGCAAGTGTTCCATATGTGCCTGCTGCTTGGCTTCAAAGGACGCTACGCGCTGGAAGGCAGCGACCGCCTGGCTTATTTGGCAGCGAGGCTGGGTGACGAGATCGCCCACCTGCGCGGCAAGGGCAAAGGCTTCGCGCCACGGGCGGCCCGGCCCGACAACGTAGCGCACAAACTGCAAAGCAATGGGCCGCTGTGGATCGCAGCCGGCGTATTCCTCACGGCGGCGCTGGCACCCTTTGGCATCATGCGCTTCACGCTGGACAACTCGACTGACAGCACGCTGGCTGCCTACCAGGACGTCGTCAAGCAGCCGCCGCGTCCCGCCACGCTGGCGGTAACCTTGCCTTGAAGCGCCTTAGTCGATCACACGGAATTCAATGCGGCGGTTGCGGGCGCGCCCTTCGGCGCTGGCGTTGTCGGCCAGCGGCTGGTCCGGGCCTGCCCCCGCCACCGCGATATTGGCGGCAGGGATGCCCTTGCCAGCCAGGTAACTGCGCACGGCCCCGGCACGGGCCAGGCTTAGCGCAAGGTTGGCTTCCCGCGCACCAGTGTTGTCGGTGTGTCCGATTACCTCGACCTTGCGTCCGCCGATCTGTCCCATCGCAGCGGCCATCTCATCGAGGATTTGCAGGCCGGACGGCCTGATCACCGCCTGCCCGCTTTCGAATTCGATGATGCGCCTTCCCAGTGCGGTATCCAGAACCTTTTGTGCCGGGGCATTGACGCGCAGGCCGTTGCTGATGGTGTAGGTGGGATTGAGGCTGCTGGCCAGCTCGCTCGCAACCTGCTGGCGCAACGCTTCGTTGGCGACGTCGCCACGGATTCCTACCCGGTTGCCTTCCACCGTCAGCTGGCCCTGGCTGACCTGCTTCAACGGCTCGGAGAGCAGCTTTTGCATATGCGCGCTCCAGTTGGGCGGCGCCACCACATGACCCACCGCCAGCTGGTCCACCACCCGCGCCGCGCCGTACAAGGCGCGCGCCCGTTGCACGATGGCCGCCCGCGTCGCCTCGTCCGGCACCGTACCGGAGACCACGACCGGCGCGGGCTGCGCCACTTGCGCCATCGCCGGCACACCGGCCAGGCAACATACCAACAGCAGCTTGCGCATGGTCTGCTCCTTGTCAGCAGAAGGTCTCCGAAAACAGCTCGATGGCGGCGGGCAGCCCAAGACGTCCCTGTTCGAGGCAGGCCGCCAAGCGCTCCAGCGGTGCGTCTCCTTGCAATGCGCCCTCCACCCATGCGCAATCGGCCAGCTGCACCATGCATTCCTGCGCCGCCTCCGGATCGATCACGGCGCAGAGGCTGGACGGATTGGCGCCGTCCAGGCCAAGGACCAGAGCCGGCTGTCCGGCGACAGGCGCCAGGAACATGGCCAGTTCCAGGTCCTGCCGCGCCAGAATCGGCGCAGCGAGCGTCATCCAGAAGGCGGCTACTGCGGAACGCAGAGCCGCATCCGGCGGCAGGGGCAAGGCCAGGCAGCGCGACGGAACGGGCCCGTGCCGCCGCAAAGGCGACAGCAGCAGGCCCAATGCCAGCAGCAGGCGCCGCGCTGAGATTGCGGCAGTTGGCGCGAGCGACGCTTCCAGGCTCGCAAGGCTGGCGCCGGCGAGATACTCGTCCAACGCCGCCTGCGCCAGCGCCACCTCCTTTACCGGCGCGGCAACGACGCCGTCGACAGGCCGTATCGCTGCCGCCGTCGCCGCACCGGCAGCAATCGCCAGGCCCTCCCACGACGGCGCCAGCGCCAGCGGACTGCTGGGCAGGAAGTCGCGCGGCCTGTCCACCTGGTATACCGCCATGCAGGCAAACGGAAAGCGGCGCGCCGACTGGTCGCGGCTGGCCAGCAGGCGCCCGCTCACCACTTGGCGCGAACGGGTCCCGGCAAAGGCGAAGTCCAGTGGAGGACAGGCATCGTAATGCTGGCGCCAGCGGGGATTGGCCGAGAGCCGCTGCATGACGGTGGCCAGCCACTGGTCCGTCAGTTCCACCAGCACCTGGTCGCCGGGCGAGCGCACGAAGTCGCCGCAGCCAGGCAGCTTGCCGAAATAGGCGATGCGCTGGGCTGACGGCCCGCTCACTGCGCGCCTCCCTTGCCCACCACCGTTGCGGGCAGGCGCATGCCGTGGAAGCCGCTATCTCCCGGCGCACTGCCCGGCGTGCTGGTGATACGCAGGTCAACCGAAACGGCCACGCCGGCGGCGTTCCAGCGCAGTTCATGCACGCCCTCTTCCTTGCGGGTGCGGCTGGCGGAATCGATCATGCGCCGCAAGCCTGCCGCGCCGCCTTCGCTGAACAGCTCCACCATCCTGCCGTCGGGCGTGACACCGCTGATGCGCACCCCGCTATTCCCCTGTGGCCCCGGATAGAGCATATTGGTCCATTGCGGCACGCCGTTGCGGAAACGCAGAAGCTGGCCGTCTATCTCGATCGAATACTCCGCCAGGCCGGCCGCGGGGTGCGGCAGCAGCTGGAACACCGTCTGCGTCGCCGAGGCTACGCCGCCTGCCGCCAATGGCGCCACCCAGGCGGGAAAACGCTGCAAGGTCTGCGGCGTGAAGCTGATGCCCATGTCGGCCCAGGTGCGCGGCGCCAGCACGTCGCCACGCCGCACCACCAGCGCGCCAAGCGAGGCGGCGGCAAACCTGGCAATCGCGCCTTCCGGCCCGAAAACCTGGCCGATCTCCGCCTGGCTGGCTTCCGCGCTGCCGGCCGGCGCGAACGGGAATTTCCCGGCCAGCGTGCGCATGAAGGGTTCATAGACCTGCGCCTGCCAGGTCTTGTTGATTTCCGCCTCGGCCGGCGCCACCAGCCCGCCGAAGACCTGGACCAAAGGCCTGACCAGCAATGGGCGAACCGCCTGCTTCTGACGCTCGTCCAGGCCCGCCATCATCTGCTCGTCCACATGGCGCAGCGCATCGGCCAGCTCGGAGCCGCTGCCATCCAGCGTCTGCTGCATCAGCTGGCGCGCTCCCGGCCCCGGGTCGCCCTGGTTGCGGATGCCGTTCAGGCGCACCCTCAGCCGAGATAGGTGGTCGAGGTAGGTCCGCATCGGCGAACCATCCTTGTCGCGGCTCGCCAGCATCGCTGCCACCGGCGCGAATTCCCGGCCCAGCGCGCCGGCTTGCGGCGCGGGCAGCGCCGCCGCCACGGCGCCGCCCGCCGGCGCCCGCTCGATCAGGCGTGTCTTGAACCAATGCGCCAGCGCGCTTTCGGCATGCTGCGCGCCGCCTGAGGCGGGACCCGCATTGTCCCAGCCCGTCTGCGCCGCCACGGCACTCCAGACCTTCAACAACGGCGACGTGGCAGGATCGCCGAGACGGTTCATGGCGTCCACCGTGCGCGGGAAGTCGGGCATGCCGGCGATCACGACGCCCTGCAGGAAAGTTTGCCACTCCTTGCTGTATTCGGCCTTGTAGCTGTCGCACAGCGCCTTTTGCACCTGTTCCGGGCTGCCCTCCAGTGTCAGGTCGTTGCGCTCTGCGGTTTTCAGCACCCAGTCGCTCGATTGCAGCGCACTGTTGGCAGCTTCGCGGATGGCGTTGCGCACATAGCCTTCCCAAGCCTCGCGCGTGAAGGCGCCGGATACCGCATGGCTGCCCTGCACCAGCTCCCGGTCCTGCTCGCCGACGATACGCGGCACCGTCATTGCCGGAAAGCGCGTGCTGGCGCGCGCCTTGATTTCAGCATAGACGCGCTCACGGGCCGTCATTCCGCGCACCACCTGGCGCAACTGCTCGCGCGCCGCATCGACCAGCGCCAGTCTCGGCTCGATGCGCGGCCAGCGCGGATCGCCGACCTGCGCCAGGTAAAAAGCCAGCAAGCCCTCTGCGCTGCGCAGCAGTTGCTCGCGCGGCATGGCGCCGCGATTGGTTTCCAGCCAGCCGCGCCAATGGCGCGTAAGCTGGTCCGCAAGATGGCCCGTCTCCGCGTGCGACTTGTCGGCCAGCATCAGGTAGGCCTTCAGCGCGTTGTAGGAATCCTCGACATTGCCGCCTTCATGCCGCCCCAATGCGAACAGCTGGTTTTCCAGGCTGGACGCAACGGGCTTGAGCAGGATTTCACCCATGCCTTTGAAATACTCGCTGCGCAGCTTGCGCTCCAGCGTTGCGCCCTGGTAGAGGCCCATGCCCAGAAGCCATGGCGTGTCGCGCTCCAGCTTATCCAGCTGCTCAATGCGGTCCTGCAGCAGCTGCAGCGCTTCCAGGCGCGCTTGCAGCTCCGGGCGCTGCTGCTGGAGCTTGACGGCTTTGTCCAGGTCCGCTGCCGCATTGGCGACCAGCTGCGCATTGCCGGAGTATGACCAGGTCCAAGCGCCCAACGCCGCCCCAAGCAGCAACACCGCGCCCGCAAATGCTCCGTTGCGCAGCAAGCGCTGCCTGCGGGTCGCGTACTGCGAGACGAGATCCTTGTCGGCGAAAATCACTTCCCGGAAAAGGCGCGGCAGAAAATAGCCAGCCTGGCTGCGGGGACGTGCTTCATCGACGGGCCGCGCCAGGCCGAAGCGCTGGGCAACCCGCTGCGACTGCGCGCACAGCGGCTGCCCCTCCTGCAAAGCGCTGGTGAAATAGTAGCCGCGGAACACCGGGCGGAACTGGAAGGGATTGTCCTCGAACAGCGTCGCCAGGAAAGCCTTCAACGGCGCCCGCAACGCCGCAAATTCAAGCGGGAAGGTGTGCACGCCCGCCGGCACCAGTTCGCGCCGGCGCTGTGTCATGCAGGCGATGGCCATTTCGCGCAAGCCATCGCATAACTCGTCGAAGCTTTGCTCGAAGAATGCCAGCATGTCGCGGCACCCCGCCTTTTGCCTGAACGGCATGGTGGCGCCCCACGGCCGTTCACGCTCCGCCACTTCCGCGCCAGCGAAGAAGTCGGCAAATCCTGCCACCAGGTCGGCCTTGGTGAACATGACGTAGACCGGCGCGAATACCTCCAGCTTTTCGATCAGGTCCTGTACGCGCTGGCGCAGGCTGCGCGCAAGCTGCAGCACCGCCTCGGGGTCGTCTCCGCGCAGCTCGGCGATGCTGACCGCGATGATGATGCCGTTGACAGGTGCACGCGGCCGATGCTTCTTCAGCAGGCCAAGGAAGCCGTGCCACTCCTCGCGGTCCGCCGCCTGCACGGCGTAGCGCCCAGCCGTATCGAGCAGGATGCCTTCCGCCGTGAAGAACCAGTCGCACTGGCGCGTGCCGCCCACGCCCTGGATCGCGCGCGGGTCGGCAAACGGGAACTGCAGGCCCGATTGCGTGATGGCGCTGCTCTTGCCCGCGGCCGGATTGCCGATCACCATATACCAGGGCAGCTCGTACAGCGCGCGCGCGCCGGTGGCGCGGCCAAGGCGGGAATTCTTGATGGTACCGACCGCCTCCAGCATGGCGTTGCGCACCGCGTCCAGGTCGGCCTGGGCGCGCGTCTCGGCAGCCGGCTCGCGGCCACGCTCGGGAGCGGCAGCGCGCTGGCGCCGGTAGGCAAGATAGCGCCGCGTGCCCCATACGGCCAGCGCCAGCACGACCGCAGCCGCAAGTGCGAGCAATGTCCAGGCCAGCGCCAGCTGCAGGAATTCCGCGCCCAGGAAGAGCAATGCCGCCAGCAGGGTAAAGGCCAGCGCATTGAGGACGCGCCAATCTGTCAGCAGGTACCGGATTCGTTGCCACATGATGGACTGGATTAGGTAGGCAGGTTGGCCGATGTTGCCACCAAGCGGGCCAGCGTTCCTTGAGCCGCCTCAAGCCCCGGCCTCGCGCGCACGCAATTCGGTGTGGCCAAAATCCATCATGGCCCAGCGGCCGCCCCAGACCATGCCGGCGGCTTCGGCCACTTGGCCGTACAGCTGGTAGCCCCGCATTGCCCACGGATCGCGTTCGCTGATCACCAGGCGGCCCTCGCGCACGAAACCGCAATCGGCGGCCAGGCCGTACTGATGGAAGCTCTGGAAGGCGCGTGCATGACTGACATGGCTGCCGGCGGCGGCGAGCCGCTCCTGGCGTTCCGGGCTGCGGTATCCTTCAAGCAGCGCCATTTCGTAGCCGTGGCGTTCGCGCATCACATTGAACACGGCCAGCAGGCGCTGGGCGAAATCCTGGTCCAGCCTCTGCCAGTCGCGATCGGCCTGCGACAGCATGGGCCGCAGCAGTTCCACCTCGGCTGTCGAAAACGCCAGCGGCGGCAAGGCCGGCGGCGGCACCAGCTGTTCGCCCTGCAGCAGCGCCGCAACCTGCGGATCGGCAGGCCGCACACCGTCATCAAAGGCCGGCAGCGGCTGGCGCGGGCGCAGCTGGCGCACCAGCAGTGGAGGCGTGCCCGCCAACAGCAGCGCACCGGTGCCCAGCAAGAATAGCCGGCGGCGGCGCGAATCCGGCGCCCGCCTGGGTGGATACAGCAACAGCCAGCCAACTGCGCTGGCAACGACGAAAATGCCCGCCACGATAAATGGCAACATGGTGCGTTCCATCAATACGAATGCGCAAGTGCTGCGCGACACTTGCATCCTATGCCGGCCCGTGCTTCGACGGGTCGAGCCAGATCAAGCTTTGGGAGGAATGTATGCGGCCCGACTTGTTTGCAGGACCCGCGCAGAGGGACGACAGCCATCGGATCCTGGCGCGGCTGGCGAATAATGGAAAAACGCCACCGGCGCCGCGGCAATGGGGCGAATGGAGCACCTTGCAGCGTGCGCACACGGCAGCCATTGTCGCGCTGCTGGCTGCCATTGCGGCAGCATGGGCGTGGCTTCAGGATGTGGGCGCGCCCGCGCAGCCGCTGCAACGGGCGCAGGCGCTGGCGGCGCAGCGCGCCGCGCCAGGCGATCCGTCAACGCAGGCAGCAACCATTGTCAACGAGCCGGTGCACCCGGCACCAGCCGTCGCGCACGTGCCGGCCGTGGCGCCTGCGCGGCCGGAGCCGCGCCTTGTGCGTCCCCACCCAGCCAAGTCCATGGCGCCGCCCCGCGCGCAGCGCAACGAGGCGCAGCCGGAGGGCGACGAGGACGTCACCCTGCTCACCGCAATGCTCAAGCACGCCAACGGACAGAAAGCGGGGCCTACCCCGCCAAAGGATTGATGAAGCCTGCCATCGCGCGCAGCGTGGCCTCGGGCTGTTCAAGGTGCGGGCTATGGCCGCAGTCCGGCAGCGTCAATTGGCGCGCTCCCGGCGCTCCGCGCTCAATGGCGTCCAGCTGGGCGCTGGAACCGTAATGGTCTTCGCTGCCCTGCATTGCCAGCAAGGGACAGGCGATCGCCGGCAGCAGGTATTCGATATTCCATTGCCGGAACCACGGCGCCAGCCAGGTATCGGCCCAGGACGACAACACTGCCTCCGCCTTGTCGCCGTGATAACGCGCCAGCGCGCGCATCATGCCCTCGCCCTGCTCGGCCAGGACGGTCCGGATACCTTCGATAGTGACCTCTTCGACAAATACGTGCGCCGCCGCGCTGACCACCCCGCGCAAGCCCTGCGGCCGCGCCGCCGCGTAAATCAGGGCAATGCTGCCGCCATCCGAATGGCCCACCACGATATGCTCCCGGCCCGGTGCGAGGCGCTCGATCACCGCCGGCAGTTCCACCAGCGCCGCCTGGTGCAGGTAATGGATGCTGCGCTGCGCCGGCTGCGGCGACGACAGGCCATAGCCCTGGCGCTCGTACAGGAGCCCCGCGCAGCCTGTGGCTTCGCACAACGCTTGGGGAAACTTTTTCCACATCCGGATGCTGCCCAGCCCCTCGTGCAGGAACACCAGCAGCGGCTTGCGCGGATCGCCTTCGATCAGCGCATAATTCAGCTGCGCATTACCCAGCTCCAGCATCGGCATATGCGATTCCTAGTGCAAGGAGAAGTCGACGCGGCCGGCGGCGCCCGATTTCGGCGCGATCAGGAATACGCGCTCCGGCGGCACCTGCCCTTGCCCAGTGAGCCAATCCTTGGCCGCCTGCGCGCGGCGGTTGCCGAGGGCGATGAAATCGTCCTGCTCGAACCTGACGTTCGCCAGCATCAGCTTTTCCATTTCCTCCGTCGGCAACGACTTCGTCAAGCCCAATGCGTTGCGCGGCTTGTTGAAGGTCTCGTCCTTGTAGGCGCGCGCCAGGAACGCGGCGTATTCCTCCTTGCCCACCACCACGCCGCCTTCAGGCAACGCCGTGCCGCGCGCCTGCAGGTCGCGCGTCTTGATCTGGCGCAGCTTGCGGTCCAGCGCCTCGCGCTTGAGCGCATCCAGTTCCGCCGCCTCGTCGAAGCGGCCCGTGATGTCCAGCTTCAGGCCCGGGCGCTCTGTCATGGCCTTGGACAGCGATTTCAACTTCGCTTCCGATGCCGGCAGCAGGGCCGCGCGTCCCGGCTCGAATTCCAGCATCGACAACTCTTCGCCGCCGCCGAACAGGGATCCAATCAGCGCAAACGGCGAGGTGACGGTCTTCATGATGGCGTTGCCGATCACCTTCAGGATGATGCCGCCCAGCGAGAACTGAGGGTCGTCCAGCGAGCCGCCGATCGGCACATTGATGTCGATCACGCCATTGCGGTCGCTCAGCAGCGCCACCGCCAGGTTGACCGGCAGCTTGGTCGCTTCGGGATTGGTGCTCTCCTTGCCGAAGGTCAGCTGGTCGAGCACCAGGCGGTTCTCCGCTTTCAGCTGGCGGTTGTCCAGCTGGTAGGCCACCTCGAAGGTCATCTTGCCTTTTTCGATGCCGTAGCCGACGTACTTGTCGGCGTAGGCGGAGAGCTGCGACAGCTCCATGCCGCGCACTTCCGCGCGCAGGTCGAGCGACAACTCCTGCTTCAGCGGATGCACCTGGCCCGCGATCAGCAGCGGCGCGCCGCTGACGTTGCCGCGCAAGTCCACCTTGGCGTTATGCGCCGGGTCCGACGACAGGCCGCTCACCGTGCCGCCCAGGTCCTTCAGGTTGGCGGTGTAGTTAGGCTTGATGAAGTTGTCGGTGAAGCGCACTTTGCCACCCGACAGCAGCAACTTGCCGATGCGGATGGGCGGCAGCGGTTCTGCAGGTTTTGCCGTCTTCACCTGCGCCGCAGCGGCTGGTGAATCGGCCGACGGCGCAGCCTGCGCCACGTCCTTCGCCTTGGCCTTGGCATCCTTGACAGCCTGCGCACGCGCGCCGGCCTCGGTCAGGCTCTTGCCCTCCTCGCCTTCCTTGCGCATCACGTCCTGCACGTTCAGGCGGCCGTTCGGGTCGATAATGACGCGGGCGAAGAAGTCGTCCAGCGCCACGCGGTCGATATCCAGGGTGAACGGCTTGAAGTTAACGTCCATGCCGCCGAAAGCCAGCGTTTTCCAGCTCAGGAAATCGTTCGTACTGGTTTTATCCACCGTCGACAGGCGGTTCACGCTGACGTCGCCCTTGAAACCGCCGGCAAGTGCGCCATCCTTGCCGGTGTCGAGGCGCAGGCGCGCCTTGCTGGTCACGGCGGCCTGCAGCAGGCGCAGGTTCACATAGTCTGTGACGTAGGGCTGCAGCGGCAGCAGGTCGAAGTTCTTCAGGTCCAGCGCCAGGTCGGCCTTCAGCGGCGACGGCGCCAGTTGGCCCTTCACCTCCAGCTCGCCCTTGTTGACGGCCGTTTTCAGCGCCACTTCAGAACTCGCGCCGGGCGCGTTGGAATAGCCCTGCACCGTCAGCGACAACGGCGACAGTTTGAAAATGGTCGGTTCTGTATGGAAGTCTTCGCGCAGCCTGGCCGACCAGTCGCTGATATCGAGCTTGCCGACCTTGATTTGCATCGGCTCTTCGCCAGCCGGCTTGGCAGTGGCCTTCGCCGGGGCGGCCGCAGCGGGCAGCTTGCCCTGATGGACGTCGATCTCCGCGCTGCCGGAGGTGACAGCGGCGATGTCCAGTGTACGCTTGCCGCTGTCGAAAGCAATGTCCTGCACCGACATGCCGAATTTCGCCAGCTCGGCGCGCAGGTTGCCCTGCGGCGTATCGTCGGCATAGCGCACACCCGCGCCGTTGACGGTCAATTCCTTCAGCAGCACCACCGGACCGGCCGGTTTGGCCGCTGGAGCCGCGGGCGCAGGCGCGGCGGGCGCTGCTTCCGGTGCGGCTGCAGGCACCAGCTGCGCGAGGTTCAGCTTGCCGTCCTTGCTGCGCTTGACGTCGATGTCCAGCCCATCGATCCCCACCTGTGCGATTTCGAAGCGCTGCGCCAGCAAGTCCAGCTTGCCCAGCTTGACCTTCAAGGCATCCAGCTTGGCGACCGGTGTGCCATCGAGCTGCTGCAGCTGCATGCCCGACAGGCTTGCCTCCCCGCCCAGCACCAGCGTTGCCGGCTTGTCCTTCGGCTGCACCACGGTGAGTTTGAGCCTGGAGTCCAGGTGCGCCGACGGCAGCTTGAAGCCCGGCTTGAACGGCAGGTAGCCCAGGTAAGTGGTCAGGTCGACTTTGTCGAGCTCCAGGTCCAGCGCATAATCCTTGGGTTCCGCGAACGGACGCGCCTTGCCCTTCAGCGACAGCGGTGCGCCGTTGATGTTGGCGCTGAACAGCGGCTCCACGAAAATCGTCACGTCCGCCGGCAGCGAAGAGACGAAAGGCAGGCCCAGCTTCAGCTCGAGAACCTTGTGCGTCACGCCGGCGGGCTTGTCTTCGAAGGACAGGCTGCCCTGCTCCAGCTGGATATTATTGACCGAGAAGCGCGCCGGCTCCGGCGACGGCGGCTGGCTCGCGATCAGCTGCAGGATATCGTCGATGTTGTAGCGGTTGTCGGCATTGCGCACCAGGTGCACGTAGGGCTTGGTCAGGCGCACTTCCTGCACCACCGGGGCCAGACGCGTCACCGATTGCCAGGACAGATCCACACCCAGCCGGTCGAAGCTGGCGAAGACCGCGCCGCCGTCCGGCTCCATCATCCTCAGTCCCTGCACCGAAGCTGCCAGCGTGAAGGGGTTGAAAGAGACATCCTCGATGCTCAACTGGCGATGCAGTTTTTCAGAAGCCTGCTTGGCAGCCTGCGACTTGACGATCGCCGGGACAGCCAGGAAACCGATGCCGGTATATGCAAGCAGCAGCCCGGCAACCGTGCCGGGTATAAGGTATTTCAGTGGTGGGATTTTCATAATGCACTATTGTAATCGCACACGCCCTGCGGGAAAATTCGTGCGAGCCATGCTTTTTGTGCATCACTGAAGTGCACATTCGGCCCGTACGTGCCGTCGGCGAGCGCAATTGCCAGCGGTTTCAACCTGCATTTGAAGGTGTCGCCACGGATCGACTCACCGGCCACCATGCGCGGGCTGCTGTGGATCGGGAAGGCCTGGGTACAGGCGCCCGGCTCGCCGCCATCGAGAGTGCCGCTCCACGCTCCGGGTCCGGAGCCGATGACGGCGCCCACGCTATCGACGCAGCGGTCGGCGAACCCCGCCGGCGCGCTGCCGCTGGAAAGATATTCGTCCAGCACCGCCAGCGCCTGCATCACCTGCCCCGGCAGATCGGTGTCCGGCTTGGCGAACCAGATCACCTGCCGCCGCGCCTCGGCCGGGTTGGCGGCCAGCAGCCGCGCGCGCACCGAGAAGGACTGCCGGGCATTGTGCATGTCCAGGTCCGCCTCGCGGTAAGGACGCAAATCGATCATCGGCATGCCGAGCCGTTTGCCAGTGAAAACATGGCCCGAGGCCCAGGCCGCGCGGATGGCGTGCTGGCTGGCTTCGCGCCGGGGAGCCGGCGTACCGGCGGGATCGCGGCAGGTTGCGCTGCGATGCATATTGGCCGCATCAAAGGGATCGCTGTCCGGCTTGTACGGCACGAAGTCGCGCTGCTCCTTCCAGCTGCCGACGCAGGCGTTCAAGCGCAGGAATTCATCGGCGTCGAGCTTGCCCGCCGCCAGCGCAGCGAGCCCGTACTGGACGCCCACGTTATCGACCGGGATCGGCGCGAAGCCTTCGGCATCGGTGCCATAGAATTCTTCCAGGTCGTTCCAGTGCGTCCACTTCACCTTGCCGAAGGCCTCAGGCGGGTAACCGTACAGGGCGATCGCCTTGTCGAAATTCGGGCTGCGGTAATGCGGATTGGCCACCGTCGGCATGGCAAAGCGCCAGCCGTTGATGCATTCCGTCGAACCCGGCTTGCCCGTGAAGGGATTCTTTGCGGTGTCGCTGGCGTTCATGCCCTGCACCAGGGACTGCCGGCTCCACGTCGCCCATGGCGAGTTCGGGTCGCGCGCCACCTCGTCGAGGAAGTACTGTCCCAGCAAGGGGCAATCGGAAATGGGAATCACCTGCGTCACCATGTCCGGGTAGGACTGCACCGGAATGCCAGCGTCGAGCAGGCCCGGATGGTTCTGCGCAAACATATACTGCTGCACCGCTCCGCCCGAGCCGCCAATGCCGATTGTATAAACCGGCTTGCCGTAATGGGACGTGAAATAGGCCTTGACCTGCGCCGCCGTGTCCTCGGCCAGCCGCATGTTGTAGTGAACCCCGCTCTCGTTACCGGACGAATTGGCGATGGCATAACCTTGCGCCAGCAGCTTGGGCATCAACTTCTTTTCGGAGCCATTCAGCGCATCGTTGAACCACATGGCCTGGCCCTGCTGGTGGCCGATGCCAACGCCGCCGCGCATCCAATAAATCAATTTATGGTTCCACGGAACCTGCTCCGGCATGGCAATCGTGTAAATGAAGCGGTTGATGGTGCCGGCTTCCACCCGCACCGTGAGCGGCTTCGCGTCCAGCGGCGGCTCCTTATCGAATGGCTTGAAGGCCGAGCCGTTGAAATAAAAACGCTGGAAACGCGGCTCGATGGCGCACTGGCTGCTGTAGCCAATCACCTTGCCGTTGGCGTCGCGCACCGGGTGGCCGATGCCCTTGTCGTTATCGGCCAGCGGCTGGCCAAGTCCCGATTCCACCGTGCGGCAGATGAAGGGCTGCTGCTGGTGCTGCCGCGGGGTGCTGCATCCTGCCAGGGTGATAGCCGCAAGAACGGCCAATATCCAAGCTTTCATGTCGCCTCCTCCTCGGCTGCCAGTGTAACTTAACCATGAGGGGTTGCGGGTTGTGCGGCTAGTGCTTGCCCGCCGATTCCTGCGGCCGGTACCACAATTCGCTGCGCGCCAACGGCGTTTGCGGCGGCAAGCCGGGATTGGGAATGCGGAACAGGCGGCGCTGCGCCAAGCCGGAGCGCTTGATCAATGGCCCCTTGTACGCCATGAACAGCGCCTGCAGGCTTCCATCCTGCACCATGGCCTCGAGCCCCGCTTCCAGCCGCCGCGCCAGCGCCTCGCCCTCCGCGTCCCGGCGTGTGAAGAAATAGCGCGCCAGCGGGTAATACAGCGCGATGCCGGGTTCCACCGCGAAGCCCGCCTGCTCGTGCCGCTCGTCGTATTCACGCAAGGCTTCGTCCACGGAACGCGACAGCGCGTCGAAGCGCCTCACCGCCAGCATGGAAAACAGGCCGTCGTAATTAGTCCCCTCCACCACTTTGAAGCCCGCGGACTGCAGGATGCCGACATCCACCCAGCCCTTGCCCTGGCCGATCCGGAAGCCCCGCAACTGCTCGAGCGAGTTGACGTCCGCGAACAGCGGCAAGTCTTCGCTGCGCACCAGGAGCAGGCGATAGCCGATCAGGCCCCGGTCTACCGGAATGCGAACGGGCCGGAATTGCTCCTCCAGTTGCACCGACGTGGCGCGCACGAACAGGTTGATGCTGCCGGGTCCTGCCGCTTCGGCCGTCACCCGCGCCGGCGACATGTACTGGCTTGCCTGGCGCAGCTCGTAGGGACCGAAATTGGGCCGCGTCTTTTCCAGGGCCGTACGCAGCACTTCCCAGTCATACAGGTATCGGCTGTCATGCTCGGATTCAGGGCGCGGATAAACGATCTGCTGCGGCGGGCTTGCCGGGTTCGCGGCCGCCGGCAACGCCGCCAGCAGGATCAAGGCTAGCAGGCTAAAAATCATGCCGTAATCCTAGCAGGAATGCGGACGGATGCCGACCCATGGCGCCGGCGGCGCCGGCCTTGCCGGTATTGCCGAAGTCGTAACCTGACTGCGCCCCGTTGCGCAATTGTTCAACCTGCGCCCACAGGTCGGTACGCGCCGACAGGCCGTAGTGGTAAGTCATCGACGCCAGGTAAGCCCGCGTATCGGCGCCGACAAAAATGCCTGAGAACACAGGCGTCTGCATCCCGCGTCCCCGGCCTGCACGGTACAGCGCCAGCTCCACGATGTGGGGACCGGCCAGGTAGCGCCCCAGGATGCCTGCGGCCTCCTGGCGCAGGCTGGCCCGCCCCGGATTCGCGTAATGCAGGTGCTGCACATAACCCGCCAGGTAATAACGGGGACTGAACCGGTAGGACACCGTCAGCAGCACGGCATGATCGTCGAGCCCCGGCCCGCGCAAATGACGGTGCGCCTGGTAGGCGATGCCGCCATTCCAGCCGTTGGCCGTGTACTGCAGCTTGCTCGACCAGACGCGCGTACTGCAGCCCGACTCACCCAGCGCCACGTGCGTGGAGAACTGCCAGCCCTTCAGCGACGGCGCATCGTAGCGCAGCGAATTGGCCAGACGGCCATCAAACGAAAAGTTGTTGTTGTCGTCCGTCCCCGGCACCGAGCCTTCGCAAGGCTTGCTCCCCGCGCCCAGCAGGTTGCTGTAGCCGTTGGCCCAGAAACCGTTGATATTATCGTTGGAAAGATTGTTGAAATATCCAGGGCCGGCAATACTGTGGAAGTCGTCGAACGGCGCCAGCATATAGCCGACCCGCATCTGCCCCCAGCTGCCGGCCAGGCCCACGCTGGTTTCACGGTTTCCCAAGCCGCCCCCGCCCGTATCGGCGCCAATTCCCGTCTCGATCACATAGGTCGCCGCCAGGTCGTCCGCCAGCGGCTCGCGCCCCTTGATCCCGAGCCTGCTCGACAAGCTGTTTTCGCTGACGCTATGCCCGTAGCCCGGCGCATAGCCGGCATGCCCGGCCAGCACCAGGTTGATACGGCCATACACCACCGTTCCGCCCTGCGCACAGGCGCCGGCGGCAGAGAGACCTAGCAATGCTGCACACAGCATGCGGTGCATGACCTTATTCCGTAGAGTTGGGGGAAATGACCAAGAGCTAGCATAATGGATACTTTTAACGAGGCATATATGCAATTACCCCAATTTACGGAAAAGTTTTCAGACAACCTGTCCCAGCTCCCTCAAGTGGATGCCATCGCCGCGATTGATCTGATCGACGCCGCGGGCAAGCAGGTCGCGAGGATAGAAAACAAGCCTGGCCAGGCAGGCTCCCTGCGTGTTTATCATTGGCTGGCGCAAACCTTCGGCGCAATCACCCCGGAGGCGGCGGACCTCGGCGTGAAGATCTACGCCGAACACACCCACGATGCTGTCGCCAACCCAGGCAAGCATCCCAATATCGACCGCCTGTTTGGCATCAAGACGCCAGAGCAAACCCTGAAGTTGGCAACCCCGGCCTGAAGCGAGCCCGGAATGCAAAAAGCCCAACCTCGTAAGGCTGGGCTTTTCTGTATTCTGGCTCCCCGACCTGGACTCGAACCAGGGACCTGCGGATTAACAGTCCGTCGCTCTACCGACTGAGCTATCAGGGAAAAGAGGCCGCATTATATCGGCCCATTTGCAGTTTGCCTAGTCCCCGCAAATTCTTTTTTACTTTTTCGCCATGCGGCGGTCGCAGACGTCGACTTTCCAGGAATCGGGCCACTGCTCGTCCATGATGTTGTCGCCCAGTTCACGCCGCAGCCTGGCGTAGGTTTCGCGGTCGTTGGCGCGGCAGGCGTAGGATGCGAAGCGGTTGCGGTTATGCACCTGGTCCGGGTAGCGCTGCAACAGGTCTTCGAAGCCGGCCTTCATCAGCTTCCAATCCGGGTCCCCCGGACGGCCGAACGTCACACCCCTGTCGCAATCGCAGTCCGCGAACCAGAACAGTCGTACATAGATGGCACTGCCTTCGTCGCGCCGCGAGAGGTCGACTGCACGGCGCGCGAAGCGCTCGAATTCGCCCGGCGCCCCGCCCCACTTGGCTTCCATGGCGCGCGACATCGCAAAATGCACCTGCTGCGACGCGGGGAAGGCCTTCACTGCCTCCGCATATGCCGCATCGAGCCGGGCCCGCGGCGCGCCGCTGTCGACCAGGACCTCGATGTTCAAGCTATGCCACAGCGGGCAGTTCGACGCCACAGCCTTGCTCTCCTCCAGCCTCGCGGACGCCTTGGCCAGGCGCTCGCGGAACAGCTCCCAGGCTTCGGGCGGGACTTTGCCCGCATAGCCGCCGCCGCGTCCATGCCATGCATATCGTTGCCAATAAATCGTCTCGATCAGGGCCTGCGCCGGCGAATCGGGCGATGCGGCGCGCCATGCCTCCAATTTGGCGCCGAAGCGGCCCCAGTCCTTCCATGCGTCGAACATGCTCACGAAGGACGAGTCGAACACAATCAGTTCCGGCCGTCCATCCGGCAGGCGCGTGCCGCCCGTGCACAATGCTTGCAGAACCTGGTCCAGCTGCTCGTAGCGCCGCCCGTCGAACATGGACTGCAAGGGCAAGCCTCGCTGGGAGACCAGCGAACCCATCGGGCATGCCCTGCTGATCACGCCATCATGGCATGGCAGCTTATTCGGGACGTCCGGCAGCGCCGATTGCGCTGGGACCGGCGCGGCGCCGCTGGCAAAGCTGGCGGCGCCCAGCGCGGCAATCGACAGCAGGCGGGCGAAAGCATTCATCAAGCATCTCCTGGAAAAAAAATGAATCCCCGGTATTATGCTGAATAATTCCACGCGGAAATATCTTGAATTGTCACACGGCAATAAAAAAGCGGCCCGCAGGCCGCTTCAGGATGCTATCTGAACAAGATTCAGAAGGAACCCTTGAACTGCACGCCAACCTGGCGCGGCTCGTTGATAAAGCCGGTCAGGTTGTTGAAGTCGATGCCGCCGGTGATGCGGCGCTGGTCGGTGATATTGCGTGCGAATGCCGCCACTTCGTACTTGCCGCCTTCCCAGTTGTAGCCCACGCGCAGGCCGCCTTCGGTCATCGCCTTGCCGGTGAATTCAGTCGACTCGTACAGGAAGAAGTTCACCTTCGAACGGTAGGACCAGTCGGTCAGCACGAACAGGTTGCCATCGGCCAGCGGGTAGTTGTAGCGGGCGTTCAGGTTGACGATCCACTTCGGTGCCTGTGGCAGCGGGTTGCCGTCGATGATCGCGCGGCCGGCTGCGTTGACCGGGCTGGTCACGGTGCAGCTGCGGCAGGTGTTCATGGACAGCGAAGGATCGCGGATCTCGGTGAAGTTGTACGAAGCGCTGGCGCCGACCTTGAAGTCGTTGGTCACGAAGCCTTCGATTTCGGCTTCGATGCCGCGGCCCTTGGTCTTGGCGGCGTTAATCAGCTTGGTGACGTTGGAATTGCCGCCGACCACGGTCAGCTGCTGGTTCTTCACGTCGTAGTCGTACACGCTCAGTGCAGCGCGTGCGCGGCGGTTCCACAGGTCGGCCTTCACGCCGGCTTCGAAGGAAGTCACGGTTTCGGCGTCGGCCACGGTGATCGGCACGGAGGCCGAAGCAGCGGCGATCGATGGTGCGCGGAAGCCGGTGGCGTAGCGCGCGTACACGCTGACGTCGTTGTTCAGCTTGTAGGTGCCGCTCAGGTCCCAGTTGAACTTGTCCTTCGATTCGGACACCGACTGCGGGCCAACCAGGGTCACGCCGGTGGTTTCCAGTGTGTCGAAGTCCTTCTTGTCCTTGGTGTAGCGCAGGCCGCCGCGCACGGTGAAGGCCTCGGTCACGGCGTAGTTCACGGAACCGAACAGCGCCCAGGCTTCGTTCTTCTGCTGCGACTTCACACGCGAGGTGCGCGCGCCGGCAACGTTGAAGTTGTCCTGGCCGGCCACTGCCTTCTCGTCGAAGTAGTACACGCCTGCCTGCCAATTGATTGGGCCGGCGTATTTGGATTCGACGCGGAACTCTTGCGAGTACTGCTTGATGTCCGGTACGAAGGACGCGGTTTCAACCTGGAACGGCACGGCCGGCGCATCGCCAGGGTTGCCGCCGTCGATGTCGCCGCGCGAGTTGTACTTCGCCACGGTCTCGTAACCGGTGATCGAGTACAGCTTGTGCGCGCCCAGGTCCCAGCTCAGGCGCACGTTGGCGCCCTGGGTCTTGAGCTCCTGGCCTTCCTGGCCGTTGATGGCGATCTTCTCGGGATCGAAGCCGTCGACGAAGTCGTTGGTGCCCTTCTTGATGATGTTGGCGCGGAACAGGCGCGAGCTGCCGGTGGTCTGGCGCTGGTGCACGTTGAACAGGGCGTTGAAGGTGCCGTTCGGCTGGTACAGCACCTGCACGCGCTCGGCGTGCTCGTTATAGCCTTCCAGCGCGTTTTCGCGGCCGGTGTAGGTGTTGTCGACGAAGTCGTTGCGATGCTGGCGCAGGGTCGAAACACGCAGTGCCCATTCCTTCGACAGCGGCACGTTGGCAGCTGCTTCCAGGTTGGTGGTGTAGTGGGAGGCGAAGGAAACGTTGTAGAAGCCTTCCACGCCGCGCAGGGTTGGCTTGGCCGATTCGAACTTGACCACGCCGGCCGGGGTGTTGCGGCCGAACAGGGTGCCTTGCGGGCCGCGCAGCACTTCAACGTTGGCCAGGTCGTACATCGGGTAACCCTTCAGGATAGGGTTCTCCTGTACCACGTCGTCGTAAATCAGCGAAACAGGCTGCGATGCGAACACGGTGAAGTCGGTGTTGCCGTAGCCGCGGATGTAGAAGCGAGGGAAGACGCGGCCGGTCGACGATTCGACGTTCAGCGACGGGGTCTTGCCTGCCAGGACGCGGATATCCTGGCCAGCGGACAGCAGGATGTCCAGCTTTTCATTGTTGATCATGGACACGGACACCGGCACATCGCGGATATTTTCAGCGCGGCGTTGTGCGGTAACGGTAACAACTTCCAGCTGGCCGGCTGGAGCCTGGGCAGCTTCCTGGGCCAGGGCGGTCATTTGCACGGTGGCGAGCGTCACCGCCAGATGCATCTTGGTCAACTTCAACATGGTTTTCCTTGTGGGTGGATTATTTTCTGTCCCCTATTCTCCCCACAGGCTGCGGTCTTTCGCCGCAAAATAGCGCGCATTATATACCCTCTATAACTAAACGACACTATTCCTTGACCGTCAATGTGCTACCGACAGCGCCCGCATAGAACACCACCAGCTTGACCGGCCCCTTGCCGACATTGCGTCCGTTGTGCAGGGTATTCACCACTTCGGCCAGGGCCTGCCCCGCCACCATATGCTTTACGGTGCCGTCTTTCAGGCTTACCTCCAGTTCTCCTTCCAGGATGTAGCCGAAGGACGGCACCGGGTGCAGGTGCCAGCCGGTCTCGCCGCCGGGAGCGATCTCGATCAGCAAGGAAGTGATCTCGGCCTGCCCGGCCGGATAAGCCAGCGCCGCGCCATTCCAGCTCGAGGTCGTCTGCATCAGCTTGCTGACCTTGACTGCGGCGGACTGGTCCAGCGCAAAAGCAGGCTGGGCGGAGAAGATGGCGAGCGCGGCAACGACACTGGTGAAGCTTTTCATGGATGTCTCCGGTGGGTAAATGCCACATGATAGATGCAGGTCAAAGCCCGATCAATCAGGCCTCCTAGACTGGCTTGATCCCCGCAGCAAACGTGGTCCAGGGGATTCCCGAACTCGCTAGGAGACATCATGAAAAACTTTCCGCAAGAAATGAGCCACGCCTCGGGTGCCACGCTGGCGCTCGATACCACCCGCCTTCTGATTTCCCTCAAGCAGCCCAAAGAACGCAGCGCCGTCGAACAGTTCCTGCACAGCATGGAGCTGTTCCTGGAGGACGAGGCGGACGAGGGCATGGTGCCCGGTGAACGGGTCAATCACACCAAGACCCGCTACTTCGTGCAGTCGCGCCGCCCGCTGGACGATGGCCGCCTGGCGAAAATCGAAGAAGCCGGCGCCCAGCTTGGCCTGGATTGGATCGGCCCCGTGTACAGCCAGGCCGGCCAGCGCGGCCGCCGTGCGCTGATGGCGCCCCTGCCCCATGTGGCCCTGATCAAGCTGCGCCAGCGCGACGCCGGCTTCAAGCTGCCGGAAGGCCTGGGCGCCAAGGGCGCAGCCGAACCGGCCATCCAGGAAATCGCCGAGAAATCGCGCTACCTGAACGGCCACCACTACCTCCAGATCGGCAACGTCAAGGAAATCAACGCCTTCCAGCTGCGCGAGCGCCTGGGCCAGATGACGAACAGCCCGATCGCCGATTTCCAATTCGAGACCATGCCTCTGCTCACGCCCACCTCGGTCTCGCCTAACGATACCCTGTTCCCGCAGCAGTGGGACATGACCCGCATCCAGGCCGGCGGGCCCGGTACCACGGGCTGGGACATCAGCACCGGCGCCGCCACCACCGTGATCTGCGTGCTCGATGAAGGCTGCGACCTGAGCCACCCCGACCTGCGCTTTTCCGCCCCCGGCATTAACCTCGGCACCATGAGCGGCGACGGCTCGCCTACCGGCAATCACGGCACCGCCTGCGCCGGCATTGTCGCCGCCACCTACAACAACGGCACCGGCGTGACCGGCGTGGCGGGCGATGCGCGCATCCTGCCGCTGGCCTTCGACGCCTGGACCGACGTGGAAGTGGCGAACGGCATCAACTACGCCTCCGCCCATGGCGCCAGCGTGATCAGCATGAGCTTTGGCTGGAACGGCTGGAGCCACGCCGTGATCGACCCGGCCATCCAGGCCGCCTTCAACAACGACCTGGTGATGTGCGTCGCCACCCACAACTACAATGGGCCGATCACCTACCCGGCCACCAACCCGCTGGTGATCGCGGTGGGGGCCTCCGACGAGATCGACAACCGCAAGACGCCAATGAGCCCGGACGGCGAACCCTGGGGCTCCAACTTCGGTCCGCAGATTTCGGTCGTGTCGCCGGGCGTGCACATCCCCACCACCGACATCCACGGCGCAGGCGGCTACAACGCCGGCGATTACGACCTGGTCTTCAACGGCACTTCCTCGGCCACGCCGCACGTGGCCGGCCTGGCGGCCCTGATCCGCAGCGTCTACCCCACGCTGGACAACGTCCAGGTGCGCGCCCACATCGAACGCACGGCGCAAAAAGTCGGCGCCGTGGCCTACGCCGAAACCGCCGGCAAGTCCAACGGCAGCTGGAACCAGGAAATGGGCTATGGCCGCATCAACGTCTACCGCGCACTCGACGAGGCGGACGTGATGATCAAGGACGCCCCGGCCGACACCGGCGCCGAGCCCTTCACCGGCGCCAACTTCTGGGACTTCTCGGATATCGTGGTGCGCATCAACGACGACAACGTCTTCGTGCCAAGCGATCCGCTGAAGTCGAAGAACGTGGAACGCGGGCAAGCCAATTACATCTACGTGCGCGTCACCAACAAGGGCGCCCGCGCCGCCCGCAACGTCACGGTCAGCACGCGCATCACGCCCTTCGTCGGCCTGCAGTTCGTCTACCCGCCCGACTGGACCCACGTCGACGCCATGCACGTCAGCCCGACCGGCATCACCACCAGCTTTGCCAGCGTGCCTGCCGGCGGCAGCGTCATGGCCAAGTTCCGCATCGAGGCCAGCCAGACCGAAACCCTGTACGGCTGGGAAACCAATCATCCCTGGCACCCTTGCCTGCTGGCCGTCGTCAAGTCGGACAACGACTATGCCTTTGCCAACGCGCCCCTGACCGGCAACCCGATCAGCGCGCGCCTCAACAACCTGGCCCAGCGCAACCTGTCGGTGATCGACGTGCTGGGCGGCGCGCACGCCACCTTCCCCTTCGTCGTGGGCAGCCGCTTCAACCGCGAACAGCGCATGACGCTGGTGATCGACCGCAGCCACCTGCCGGCCGCCATGCCGCTCACGCTGTCACTGGACGAGGACGGCGCCGCCTTCCCGGCCATCGACTTCGCCAACCAGGCCGACCCGGCGCCCAGTCCCACACACGGCGATGAAGACATGAAGAAGGACTGCGGCCTGGTCTTCCTGCAGGACACCAAGGTCATGACGCGCTTCGGCTGCTGTTGCGGCATCCTGACGCTGGCCAAGGGCTCGCACTTCGATTGCCTGCCGCGCCACACCCTGGGCAATGTCACGGTGGAAGGCGGCGACGTGGTACTGCGTGACGGCAAACGCTATGTCGAGATCCAGCAGCCGATCGTCCGGGTCATCATGGAGAAGGATGCGGCCATGTTGTATCCGCTGGCGCTGCACACCGACATCCCGTCCGGGGCCGAGCCGGGCGCGCAATACCCCATCAACGTGGCCCAGCTGGACGCGCAGGGTACGCCGGTGGGCGGCGCCTCAATGCTCTACCACGTGGCCTAGCCCTGCCCGCCCCGGCCACGCCACGCGCGCCCGGTTTCGCGCCGCCGCAAGCAGGTTTCGTCGCATCGCGGTGGCGCCCCGGGCGCCGGCTCCGTAGTCTCGCAGCATCGACAACGACTACGGAGCACAACATGAAACACACCATCCTCGCACTGGCGATCGCCCTCACCTTCGGCAGCGCGCCCGCGGCGCCGGCCATCGACGGAGCCGCCTTTACGGCCGCTCGCCAGCAATTCGCCGCCGGCTCGGGCGGCGATGCCTCCGCCCGCGACGCCGCCATCGAAGCGTTCGAAAAACTGAGCGCCAGCCAGCCCGGCAACCCGGTATTCCTGGCCTACCAGGGCGCCGGCATCGCCATGCGCGCCCGCGACGCCACCATGCCGTGGGACAAAATGAAATACGCTGAAAAAGGCGCGGACATGGTGCAGAAAGCCGTGGCCCTGCTGGCGCCTGAGCACGACAGCCTGCTGGTGGAGGGCACACCGGCCAGCATCGTCACCCGCATGGTCGCCGCCAACACCCTGCTCGCGCTGCCAGAATTCATGCACCGCCGCCCCGACGGCAAACGCGCTCTGCAAGCGGCACTCGACTCGCCGGTGCTGGCGCAGGCAAGCGCGCCAATGCGCGCCAGCGTGTTCGCCACTGCCGCCCGTGTCGCAGCCGAAGAAAAACGCAGCGCCGACGAGATCGGCTACCTGCACCAGGTGGTCGCGACGCGCGCCGACAGTCCTAATGTGGCCAAGGCCGCCGCGCGCTTGAAAGAGCTGGGCCAATGAACGCCGGCGAACCGCTGCTGTCGCTGCAAGGCGCCAGCAAATCCTACACACTGGGCGGCAATACGGTCCGCGCGCTGCAATCGGTCGACCTAGCGCTGGCACACGGCGAAATCGCCGCCGTCACCGGGCCATCGGGCAGCGGCAAGAGCACCCTGCTCAACCTGTGCGGCCTGCTCGACCAGGCCGATGGCGGCGAGCTGCTGTTCGACGGCGAACCGCTGCCCGCCAGCGACGAAGCGCGCCGCACGCATTTGCGGCGCCAGGCCATCGGCTTCGTATTCCAGGGCTTCAACCTGGTGCCGGTGATGACCGCCCACGACAATATCGACTACCCGCTCTACCTTCTGGGCGTGGGCGCCGCCGAACGCCGCCAGCGCGTGCGGGAGGCGCTCGAGCGCGTCGGCCTGGCGGGACTTGGGGGGCACAAGCCGGACCAGCTCTCCGGCGGTCAGCGCCAGCGCGTCGCCATCGCCCGCGCCATCGTCAAGCGCCCGCGCCTGGTCATTGCCGACGAACCCACCGCCAACCTGGACGCGCAAACCGCATCGCAAATCGTCAGCCTGATGCGCGCCCTGGCCCACAACGATGGCACCACCTTCCTGGTCGCCACCCACGACGACCGCATGCTGCCGCATTGCGACCGCGCGCTGATGCTGGACGACGGCGTCCTGAAAGGAGCCTGCCATGCGCATTGACTTCAAATGGCTCTCGCTGGCCTGCCGCAACACCATGCGCAACCGCCGCCGTTCCCTGGTCACCCTGGCCATCGCCGCCACCGGCACCGCGGCGGCCTTGCTGGGCGGCGGCTTTGCGCTGCACACCTACGAATCGCTGGCACAGGCCAGCTCGCGCGATACCGGCCACCTGGTCATGGCGGCGCCCGGCCAGTTCGACGGCAACGACAATATGCCGCTGGAACACGGGCTGGCCGGGCGCGAAGCGCTGACGCGTGAGCTGCTGGCCAATCCGCGCGTGACGCGCGTGCTGCCAAGGCTGCAGTTCTCAGGGCTGATCAGTAATGGCGACAAGAGTGAAATCTTCCTCGGCACGGGCGTCGACGCGCGCCAGGAGTTCCTGGTCAAGGGACCTTTCATGAAGGTCGAAGAAGGCACGCTGCTGGACGCCGGGGGCGCCTTGCCTGCCGGGCCGGGAATCGTCCTTGGCAAAGGCCTGGCGCACATCCTGAATGCACATCCCGGGAGCTCGCTCACGCTGATGTCCACCACCACGTCCGGCAGCCTGAATGCAATCGACGTCACGGTGACCGGTATCGTCAGCAGCGGCATTTCCGACATCGACAAGCGCCTCGCCATGGTCGAACTCGCGACTGCGCAGCAATTGCTGGCCTCCGACAAAGTCAGTTACCTGAGCGTCTACCTCGATGAACTGGAGCACAGCAACGCGATGGCCGCCGTGTGGAAGGCCCGGTATGCCGGCAAGCTCGAGGTGCGCACATGGCTCGAGCAGGCGTTCTTTTACCAGAGCGTAAAAGGCCTGTACGACCGCATCTTCGGTTTCCTCGGCGTCATTGTGCTGGTGATCGTGCTGTTCGCCATCACCAATACCTTGTCGATGGCCGTGCTGGAACGCACCCGCGAAATCGGCACCTTGCGCGCCATGGGCACAACGCCCGGCGAAGTAGCGCGCCTCTTCACGCTGGAAGGCTTGGTGCTGGGTGGCGGGGGCGCGGTGCTGGGGATGGCATTGGCGGCCGGCGTGGCCATGGCCTTGCTGGCGATAGGTGTCCAGATGCCGCCGCCGCCCGGCCGCACCAGCGGCTATCCCCTGGTGGTAAGCGTATCGCCGCTCATGTACGCCGGCGCGGCATTCGTCGTCACTCTTCTCGCTGCCCTGGCGTCGCTGCTCGTCAGCCACAAGGCAGCCAACCAATCCGTTGTGGAGGCACTCGCCCATGTATAAATCTTTGACCGCCGCAGCGCTCGCCGCAGCCTGCTTCGGCGCCTCGGCCCAGGATGTCGATTCAATCCTGCGCAAGGCCGACTCATATCGCCTCCCGAGCGCCTCGGCGCAGGTGGACACCCTGGTGCAGACCTTCAAGGACGGCAAGCAGGATAAGGAGAAGCGCTACCAGGTGCTGGTGCGTGCCGGCGGCAAGGCGCTGATCCTGTTCCGCTCACCCGGCGAGGCGGGACAGAAGGTGTTGATGTCCGGCGACGATTTCTGGATGCAGCTGCCGGGCAGCACCCGCCCGATCCGCATCACGCCCTTGCAAAAGCTGTTGGGCGACGCATCCACCGGCGACATTGCGACCATGACCTGGTCCGGCGACTACCGCGGCAGCATTGCACGCGAAGTCGATATCGATGGCGTACACTGCCTGGAGCTGGAACTTGCCGCCACGCGCAAGACCTTAAGCTACCAGCGCATTGTGCTGCATGTCGCCAAAGCCGATTACCGGCCCGTGCACGCCGACTTGTACGCCACCTCCAACAAACGCCTCAAGCAAGCGCGCTACAGCCAGGACCGCATGGTGCTTGCCGACGAAATCGCGACCGGCCGGGAAACGGTCGTCACGATCACCGCCAGCAAGCCGCGCCAATTTGGCGACGAACTGTTCAACCCGATGTACCTGGGCCGCTCCGATGCCGCACCATGACAGCAGCGCCGCCGTACGCCGCGGCTTCGCGCTCGCGCTGACGCTGGCGGCGGCGCATGCAGCACAGGCCGGCGATGCCGTCGCCAACGTGCGCGCGCAGTTCGGAACGCAATCGCTGCAAGCCGGCGAACTGCGCTGGCACGACGGCCCCCTGCGCAGCGTGCTGACCGCTACGCGCGCCGATGGCAGCCACGCTCGTCTGCGCCTGAACGAGCTGACGTATGACGCGGCACTGGCAGGCGCATTTCTCACCGCAGGGAAGAAGGTGATGAGCTGGGACGTAGGCTACGCTTTCCGCCCGCTGGACGTGGTGCAGCGCGAAGACCGGCGCGCCCTCAATCCACTGGCACTGGAAGGCATACCAATGCTGGCCTGGGAGCGTTTCGACGCCGACAGCGCCACCACCGTCGTGTGGGCCAACCCAGGCCGCGGCCAGGCAGCCAACGCAGGCGCGCAGCGCGACGACGAAGCCATCGCCATCCGCCAGTACCGCCAGCGCGGCGCGCGCGACGAATACGCCGTGCTGCGGCTATCCCGCCGCAACGGCATCGAAGCCGGCGCCTCCTGTTCGCAGGTCGCCAGCGAGGCAATCGAGCTGCACGCCTCGCTGCTTTGGCAGCAGCGCCCCGCCCACGGCGGCAAGGCTCTGATCGGCTTTACCTGGACAACGGAAAGCAAGTTCTCGGTGCTGGGAGAAGCCTGGACCGACCGCAGCGCCATGCCCGGCCAACAGCACAACCGCCTGCTGCGCGCCTCGCAATACTTTGATGAGGTGGAAGTCTCCGCGGACATGCTGTGGCAGACGCACAGCCGCACAAGCACTCTTTCGGCCGGCTGGAAAACCGGCCCCTGGGTGCTCGCCGCCAGCTACCGCCGTTTCGAAGGATTTGCCGGGCGCTATGCCAGGAACCAGGCCCTGGCCAGCATCCAGCGCGGATTTTGAATCACATCTGCCTGAACAAATGTGCGTACAGCGGAGAGACGCGCAGCTTCTCGGAGCGTCCCCGCAAGACCAGCGACATCTTGCCGCCCTCTTCGCGCAAAGCGCTCAGCACGCAGGAAGAATTGACGATGGTGCCGCGATGCACCTGCCAGAATACCTGCTCGTCGAGCTGGGGCAGCAACTCCTTGAGACTCATGCGGATCAACACCTCGCTGTCCGCAGTCACCACGTTCACATACTTGTCGGCCGCCTCGAAATACACCACGTCCGCCACCGGCACCATGCGCACCTGGTTGCCGACTGCCGCGCGGATCACGGATAGCCGCTGCGCCGCCATCGGCACGCCGAGCGCCCGCAGCTGCGCCGCCAGCGCCTCCAGTCCACCCGCGGGCTTGTCCTCCAGACGTTGGCGCAGACGCGCCACCGTCCGCGCCAGCCGCTCATCGCTGACAGGCTTCAGCACATAATCCGCCGCCTCGCGCTCGAACGCCTGCACCGCAAATTCGTCGTATGCCGTCACGAACACGATCTGCGGGAATGGGCCGGGCCCGGTCCAGGCATCGGCCAGCTCCTCCGCTACTTCCAGCCCCGATTTGCCCGGCATTTTGATATCGAGGAAAAGCACCTGGGGCTGCATGGCCGCGGCCTTCTCCAGTGCCTCGATGCCATTGGCGCAGGAAGCGACGATGGAGAGTTCCGGCCATTGGCGCTGCAAGGCAGCGGTGAGGGTCGCAGCCAGGATAGGCTCGTCTTCAGCAATCAGTCCGGTAATCATGAGAGAAGAATTCGTGCAGTAGCGCCCTGCGGCGCAGCTTCAAGGGAAAAGGAAGCGCGCCCGCCGTACAAGGCTTGCAGGCGTTCGCGCACATTGGCCAGACCCAAGCCGGTGCCCGGCTTGCCCGGTCCTGCGGCCAGCCCGCGTCCCGTATCCGACACCAGCAGTTCCAGCCCGCCATCTGTCCGGCGCGCAGTGACCTCGATATGGCCGCCGTTCACGTTCGGCTCAACGCCATGGGCAATGGCATTTTCAACCAGCGGCTGCAGCAGCATTGGCGGCAATTCCGTGCCGCGCAGCTCTTCCGGCAGATCAAGCGCATAAGTAAGCCGCGCCCCCATGCGCACCGACATCAGGCCAAGGTAAGCATCGAGCAGCGCAAATTCCTGCGCCAGGGTGGTGCGTTCGGCACGCGCGGCGCTCAGGGTCGCGCGCAGGTAAGTGATCAACTGGTCCAGCATCGCTTGCGCACGCGCCGGATCGATAGCGATCAAACCCTGCAGGTTGGCCAGCGTATTGAACAGCATATGCGGTTCAATCTGGGCCTGCAGCCTTTGCAATTGCGCCTGCAAGGCCTGGCGCTCGATAGCTTCGGCCCGCGCCTTTTCCACGGCGGCTTCGGCGCGCGCTTGCGACAGCCTGTCGCGGGCCGCAAAGAACAATGTCGCCGCCCCGGTCGCAAAGACCGTGAACAGCAAGGCGCTTACGCCGCGGTCCCCGCTCAGATAACCGAGGATGTCGATATTCGCGCCCATCAGCCAGGAGACTTGCTGCATGCCCAGGTAAACGCCGCCAAGCACCGCAAGGGCCAGCACCGGCAGGAACTGCAGCCACCGGACTTTTTCCTGTCCCCAAAGGAGGAAGCGCGCAATATCGACCAGCAGCCAGGTGGTGATGCCGATGCACATCGACGTCAGCAAATTCGGACCGAAATGGCGCCCGCCGCCGAACACGAATGTGACCAGGACTGCGCAAACGACATTGAAAGCCGCGACATACATGCCATCGATGGCAAGACGGCGAAACGGGAATGGGGAACTGCGAGGAATTATCTGCATGGCAAGCATTTTCGCCCTGCGGGCGCTTGCCATGCAACCAATTTGCGACGAAACCGCGCCAGGGCGGCGCGAAAACGCATCAAGCCAGGGCTTCCTTGGCCGCTTCTTCCGGCGTCAAGCCGTCATAGAACAAATCCGTGAACCACTCGACCTGTTCCTCGATATGGTCCTGCGCCTGTTTTTCGGTGGCTCCGCCCTTGACCAGCCAGCCTTCCACCTCGATGCACCACTGGATCAGTTCCAGGGTTTCCGGATCGAGCTCTTCTTTCTTTTTTGCCATGACATCCTCCCACGCAAAGCGGAACGAGCATACTCCGGCTGATGCAATCCGTCCAGACTTCCCCATCTAGCGCCAAGATGGAGGGGACGAGAGATTAATTGGCTGCCGCCTGTTTATTGACATAGGCGGTCAGCTCCCAGATATTGCGGTTGAAGATACGGCCGTTCCAGTCGGTATCCTGGTATTCCATCTTGACGAAGTTCTTGACCTCCGGGGCATACCAAAGCGTCTCGCTCAAGCGTCCCGAGCCGCCCTGGCTGCCCGTTTCCTGCCCCTGGTAGAACGCAGTCACTTCAATCTTCAACGCATCAAACTCGCCGGCCTTGACTTTGATCTTTTCCCAGCCCAGCGCCTTGCCGTCGACTCTGTAACGCCAGTGCTTGCCCTGGGAAGGATTTTCGCCCGTCGTCTCGCTACTCCATTGTTTGCCCACGTCGAGCGGGAATGAGAAACGGCCGAAGGCGGGCGCAAAGTGCATCTTGCCGCGATCGATCGGGTTCATCTCGCGGCTGAAACGCTGGTGGGAAAACACGACGCCGGTGGCAGCGCGCTTGATGTCCGCATCGATCCCGTTTTCATTGACCGAGGTGACTTCCATCCGGTTCACATTGCCCGGCTCATTTTTCCAGACATCGATGTACTGGTACGTCCAGCTATCGCCCACCACGACGACAGGCGCGGCAACCGGCCCATGCGGGCCCGCAGCCGGCGCGATGGAGGCAGCGAGCAGTCCAAAGACAAACGCGGAATTTCTGACAACGCGCAGCATGATGCTCTCCCCTTGTTTTAACGGATGCCGAAGAAGGCAGAAGAATTGACGCGGGCCTGGTCAAGCAGGGTCACTGCAAGCTGTTGCTGCCCGGTGGTCGCGGTATAACTGATCGCAATCCCGGCTAGCGACTGGCCGGCCAGGATGCACGGCGACGCGCCGTAGGTCAACGCCACGTCGAACACGTTCTTGCCCGAAGTGCGGGGCTTGATGGTGCCGCTCAAGGAACAGCCGCTGGAAGTTCCGGTAAATGTGCCGGCCGACGCGATATTCAGCGTGACAGGATAGCCGCGCAGCGAAGTCAGATTCCAGGCACCGGCAACCGCCGCCAGGTTGGCAGGCGAGTTGTAGTTGTAAATAGCCGCACCGAGGCCCGCGCCGGTGAAGCTGACGCTGGTGCTTCCTTCGACCAGGGTCCCGTTAAAGCTGCTTCCCGCTGTATAAGTCGCGCTCAGCGTGGCGGATTGCAAGACCGGATTTGTAGCCGAAGCATCCTTTACGTCGCTTGACGAATAGCTGCCTTTACTGGAGCTGCCATCTCCCTGCAGGAACCCGGAAACGCCAAAGATGCCATTGCTTGTGCTGCCGTATAGCGTGTAAAACTGCCCGTTCTCCAGAACCAGTGTGTAATGCTGGCGGCCATCGGACCATGTACCGAAATAGGCTCCCTCCGCAGGCGGCGTGGGCGCTGCCGCAGTCGTGCTGCCGCCACCACCTCCGCCACCGCAACCTTGAAGTGCCAAGAATAGAACCGCAATCTGTGCCAACACCGGTTTGCTCCGCCGCATTTTCTCCCTTTCAATTTTGTCAGGAATACCACAGGCGACAGATTAGCATCTTAACAATCAAAAATCTTGCGGGTTTCTCGTACGCAAAAAGCCCCACAAAGTTGGGCGCGGCAAGTACCGAGCACATCTTGTGGGGCTTATCGAATCGCGGCAGCCAGGCTGCCTTCGAATTATGCGCGGCGGCGGGAACGCGCCAATGCCAGCATGCCCAGGCCGAACAGAGCCATCGACGCCGGCTCTGGCACATTGACGTCAGCGGCGACGGCGCCGACATTGTTCCAGGCATCGCTGTCCCAATAGAACAGGTTCAGCGTGCCGTTGCCGTTGGCGACACCATTAAAGCTGGTACCGACAACGAAGAAATTGCCGGCGTTTGCAGTGCCTGTGCCAATCTGGCCAACCAGTTCGCCGATATTCGCGGTGAATTCGCTGCCATCCGGGTTCTGCACGCCCATGCCCCAACCTTGGAAGCCGTCTGCATTGGTGGTGTAGCCAAAAGCCCCGCCGCTGAAGTTCCAGGTCTGCGATGGATCGACAGAAATGGTCAGGTGCTGGCCGGCTTGCAGCGCAATGCCGGTATTGAGGGCGGAGCCATCGGAAATGCTGTTTACCTTCGAATCCACGGTGAAGACGTCCGCCTGGGCCAAGCCGGCCACGGCGCATGCTGCAACGAAACCAAGAGCACGAAGTACCTTATGAATCTGCATCAAATTTCCCTAGTTTATTTTTTGGAAACTGTCGTGATGCAAGTATCGTGCCTATTTATTAATATTGTTAAAACATGAAGTAGATCAATTACTTAACTCTTAAGAAAAAAATCGTACTTTTGCGACTGTAAAGTTTTCCGACATCAATGTTTGTGAATACCAGCGGCGGCGGACGGCGATAGCGCCCACCGTGAGGACGGCGCCAGCCAGGACATCGACGATGTAATGGCCACCGACAACCGGGGTAGATAACAGCACCACGATATTGAGCGGAATAACAACGTAAGCCAGCGGCGTCCTGCGTACCGCCCAGCAAAGCAGGATCGCCATGACAGTATGAACCGAGGGCATCGACACGAGTCCTTGCATCGCATTCAAATCGATCAGCTTCAACGAGCCTGCCCGCAGCAATTCAAAATGGGACCAGCCCGATACATCAGCATGAACCGCTGAGGCGTAGAACTTCGGGGCGCCTGCCGCCGGAATCGATATCGACAGCAGTATCGAGATCGCAAACAGCACCACAGTAAGCTCAAGGAACTCGCGGACCCTGGCTTTGCGCCTGGTAAGGCAGAGATAAACGACCACAAGCCAGGATTGCTTTGCCAGCGTGCCATAAGCCTCAACCAGTACGCGCTGGAACGTGTCGTGGGCGATCGACCAGTGATAATAGTCAGCCCAGCTGAACGCAAAAAACTTATCGGCTTCCGCAAGCGACTGGTCAACCAGGGGAAAGTTCGCTGAAACGCCCAGGTAGCTGAAGATCGCCGCGGACCAGGCGAGCAGCATTGAAAAAATCACCGACTCGCAGAGGCTGAAAATCAGCTCATCCTGCCTGTACCGCTTGATCAGAAGCGGAGCCGACGCGGCCGTCACGAGAATCGCAGGGCCGACCAGGCTGCCGGCTTGAAAACGCCACCCGTCAGCCAGCATCCACACCAGATCGAGACCAACTATCGCTAGAAGAACGGACCATTTGAAATCCAGCTTTCCCAATGCAGCGGTATATCTGATCATTCGGAGTCTCCGATATCATCTCTTGCGTTGGCACCTCGTTCGTGTGATCACAATAACATAAAGCAAGACCCCCAAGCGTGTCAGGGCAGCCCGCCGAGCGTCGGTGTCTCACGGCCTAACTGAGCCTTGAGCAACACAGTCCATTCCTGTTTGGCGGACACCACCCAGGCCGGTAGCCCGCCAAGCCGCCGCGCCAGCAGCGCCTCATACAACGATTCGGGCGCAACATGACGGCCCATGCTTTCGACCCGCCCCATATTTGCCATGTTCGCCCGGGAATAAGGCCCGACATAACCGACCAGTAGCGGATTGACCGCAGTGTATGGCCCATACTGCCTGGTGTCCGAGTCAGGCAGATCCCACAAATCCAGCGTCGTGCTCTCGCCGGGCGTGAGCTGCCCGCTTTGGTGGAAGTTCCAGATCACCAGCCCAACGAGATGGTTCGGCAAATCGGCATAGTTCCCGCCCTGCCCCCACATGCCGCGGCTCTCAATCGCATCAAACAGCGTGTGACGAACGAAATTGGCATGCGAGTCAATGCCGCGCGAGTCCGGCGCCACATCGCGCCAGAAAACCGAACCCGTGGACTGATGCGAGGCGCCGACGCCGTGCCACTGGCCCTCCTTCGTGGCATCGAGGTTCAACCCGATCAAGCTGTAGGTGGAAAAGGTGGCAGCGAAACTGAGGTGACCGCGATTGCCAGAGATGGTGTTGAGCATTATCGTGTTCGCCGCCCCGCCGTGAATCACAGCCGGCTGCGTAACGTTCTCGAACCGATTGCGCAACACCCAGGAATGGACGGTCTGGTCCAGCTCAACGCCGCAGAAACCGGAGTCATGGAGAGCGTTCTTATGATGGACGAACGGCTCATTAAAATTGCCTTCGACCCGGATGCCTTCGAAGCCGACATTGCGCAACACCGGGACCTTGCGCACGGACCATGGAAGGCGAAGGTCGATGGCCGTCGTCAGCGGCGTCTTCAGGCGAACGACCGCGCCATCCACAGCGGCAACTTCGTGCGTCTCCATTACCTTGACGCCCTGGCTGTTGATCTTGCTCCAGATTCGGCGCGTGGGCTTACCTTCGAGATAGCTGGCGTTCGCGGCCGTGCTTTGCATCTCGATACGCACAAAATCGCCCGGCTGCAGTCCAGCGGCGGACGACAACACAAGGCGGCTGTCGCCCATACGTGCCGGCGCGGCTAACGTCCGCGCAGGACCCGGCTCAACTTTTCCAGGCGCAAAAGTTACAAGCGCCGGTGCAGCCCACAACTGGGCTGGGTTGGCCGGAGCCAGGGCATTCACCATCTTGAAATGGGTTTGCCCATGCTCCGCTCCGCGCAGCACCACATTACTGGCCGACACCACCAGGCGCTTGGGCGTTGCCCCGCTATTAAGCAAATAAGTGCCGGGCTCAAACTGCACGATGCCGCCGCCAGCCGCACCCGCGGCGTCGATGGCACGCTGGATCGCATCAGTATCATCCAATGCATCGCCCGCGATCGCACCGTAGTCGACCGCCTTGAAAACCGTCGAAACAACCGGTGCTATCCCCTGCTCACCGTAATGCGCGCCAGCCCACGAATAATCGATGAAGGGCCGCTGCGCGACATCCGCGTCCAGGAAAGCTTGCCAAGTGGCTGAAGCAGGCGCCGGCTTGTTCGATTCAGCCCATGCAAACGGAACACAAGCAAGCGCCAGTAGATAGAGCAGTGATTTCTTCATCGTTTGAATCAGCAGTTGGGGAACGCGTTAGTTAACGTTACCACAAATATTCAGCCGTGCGCGTGAATTTATTGTTTTGCACTAAGTTGCCTCTGTGAACTGTTTGCTTTGTCAACCACAAGTCACATTCGGCCTGTACCCTACGCAGGGCGCCCTACATTTCGTGCGAGAGCTATCAATGATCGGTAAAAATTCGACGGCAGCTGCGGCATTCGTGCCCATATTGATCGCCGCGTCGCTGCTATTTCTCGGCATGGTGGCAGACACGTCGGCACAGGAAAGCATTCGTCCCGCCTACACAGCCGATTATGTAGCGCAAATGCTCGACTATGTCTCACGCGACTATGCGCTCGCCGTATCGAACGGAAAAATTGTCGATAAGGACGAATACGCCGAACAACTGATCGTCAGCCGTTCCGCGCTCGAAGTCAGTGACCAGGTAAAAGCCATCAGGTCACAGCCTGCGATTCGTGCGGAAATAGCCAGGCTCATCGAACTGATCAAGGAAATAGCGCAGCCCGAGGCCATCAAGAAGCAGGCACTGAAAGCGCGCGATGCCATCTATATGGCCGCGGGCACAGCGATGGCGCCCAACAATTGGCCCAGCCTGGCTGAGGGAAAACAGATTTTCACCAAGCACTGCGCGACCTGTCACGGCGCAACGGGCAATGGCCAGGGCGTTACAGCGCAGGCATTGGCCTCGAAGCCAATGAATTTTCTCGATCCGGCACGCATGGCGCCCATGTCGCCACTGTCGGTCTTTAATTCCGCCAAATTGGGCGTCCAAAACACGGCAATGCCGGGCTTTTCCACCCTGGCGGAGGACGAATTGTGGGCCGTGTCGTTCTATGTGCTCTCGCTCAGGCCGCGCATGGAATTGCCCGCCCCATCCAGGCTTGACCAGACGGCAGCAGCGCTTTGGCTGAAGGCCGCAGCCACGCTTCCAGACGAGGAATTGATGGAAACACTACCGGGTTCCTCCAGTGAGCGCCTGAAACTGCTGGCGCTGCTCAGAACCCATTCCGAAGACCGCAAGTGAAACCCTGTCCTACAAACCAACGATATTAGGGGAAATAAATGCTAAGCAAAGGAATGCATCGCGTCCTGCAGTCTTATGTCCTGCTTCTTACTCTGCTCACCTCATCGCTGGCATTCGCTGCCACGGTAGTTCGTGGGCCATATCTTCAAAGCGCAAGCAGCGACAGCATCACCGTGCGCTGGCGGACCGATGTCGCCACCGACAGCAGCATCCGATATGGCGCCAGCGCCACCAGCCTGACCTCGCTCGCAACCAATGCCACGTCGACCACTGAACACATCGTCAAACTGACCGGCCTGAGCCCGAACACAAAATATTTCTATAATGTCGGCTCCAGCAGCGCCGTTCAGGCAGGCGACGCCACGTATTATTTCAAGACCTCTCCAACGGCAGGAACCTCATTGCCAACCCGTATCTGGGTGATCGGCGATGCCGGCACAGGTACCTCCGGGCAGGCAGCGGTGTACAACGCTTACCGCAATTACACCGGGAGCACCTACACAGACTTCTGGCTGATGCTCGGCGATAACGCCTACACCAGCGGCACCGATACCGAATACCAGACCAAGATGTTCAATGTGTACCCGGAGATCATGCGCCAGTCGCCACTGTGGACCACGATCGGCAACCACGATGGCGTCAGTGCCGACTCGGCGACGCAGACGGGCCCCTATTACGACATGGTCACCCTGCCGAAAAATGGCGAGGCCGGCGGCGTCGCTTCCGGTACCGAAGCCTATTACTCGTTCAACTACGGGAATATCCACGTCGTCGTGCTTGACTCGCTCCAGACCAGCCGCTCTACCACCGGCGCCATGATGAACTGGCTTAAAAACGACCTGGCGAATGTCACCGCCACCTGGTTGATCGCCATCTGGCACCACCCGCCCTACACCAAGGGCTCGCACGATTCGGACACCGAGACGAACCTGATTGAAATGCGCCAGAATTTCCTGCCTGTCCTGGAAAACTATGGCGTTGACCTGGTTCTTACCGGGCACAGCCATTCTTACGAACGTTCGAAATTCATCGACGGGCACTACGGTCTCTCGAGCACCTACAACAGCTCCTTTGAAATCAACGGCGGCAGCGGCCGCGCCGATGGAACGGGCGTCTATACCAAATCCGGCAGCCAGCCGCATTCCGGCGCCGTCTATTCCGTCGTCGGCGCATCCGGCCAGATCAGTGGCGGCACCTTGAATCATCCTGCCATGTTCTTATCGCTGAATGAAATGGGCTCCATGGTCATTGATGTTTCGGGCCAGACCATGGACATCAAGTATCTCAACAACAATGGCACGATGCGCGACTACTTCACCATCAGCAAAAACACCACGCCTGCCATTCCCGCAGCGCCTGCCGGCTTGACGGCAACGGCCGCTTCGTCGTCCACCATTAACTTGAGCTGGACCGACAAATCCGTCGACGAGACCGGCTTTGATATCGAGCGATCCAGCGACAATATCAACTGGGCAGCGCTGTCCACCGTTGGCAGCAATATCCAGACTTACAGCAATACCGGCTTGCCCGCCAGCACAAGCTACTACTACCGCGTACGCGCTAAAAACAGTGCCGGCTACTCGGCCTATTCCAATGTCGCCAACGCGACCACGCTCGCTGCCGGCAGCACGACCACCACAGTGGACCTGCGCGACGGATTGAACGGCTACGCCGGCACCCAGGACACCTATGTCGCCAGTGGCGTTCCTGGCTCGAACTTCGGCAGCTCTGCCGCCGTTTTGGCAGACGGGTCGGACGGGACAAATGGTGAGCTGGTCGCTCTGTTCAAATGGAACCTGACAGGCATCCCGAGCACCGCGACCGTCAAGTCGGTCAGTGTGAAATTACAGGACTTCAACCCAAGCGCTGGCACGTACCGCATCTATGCTCGCAATGCAGCCTGGACTGAAAGCACGGCCACCTGGGCGAATGCCAATATCGCCGGCAGCCAGGGCACCGAAATCGGCGGCTTTATACCGAGTGCCAACGGGCTTCAAACCATCACGCTCAATTCGGCAGGCATCGCCCTGGTGCAGGGCTGGTTGAACGGCACGATTGCCAACAACGGCCTCACCGTCCGCTCCGGCGGCAGTGTCGACGGCGTCGACTTCCGCTCCAGGGAATATGGCACGGTCTCCCAACGTCCGACCTTGAGCATTACGTACCAAAACTAACGGTAAAAATTAGCGCCAGTCTGGCGGGGAAATCACCCCGCCTTGTTTGTTCGTTGAGGAACCCACCATGCAGTTCAACAAAGTGTTATTCGCTCTGCTTTTTTTCACAGGGCAAGCGCTGGCCCATGGCTCCTTGCACAATCAGATACAGGAGCTAACCGCAACGATGCAGCGCGAGGGAAAAAGTGCTCCGCTGCTCGTCAAACGTGGAAGGCTTCACATGGAGCACGGCGATAACAAGTCCGCAACCCAGGACTTCCTATTGGCCCTGAAACTCAACCCTGGTGAGCGGTCCGCCTACTACTATTTGGCAGAGCACGCCTTCAATCAGAAAAAACTACCCGAGGCCCGGCGGTATGGGGAAAAATTCCTGACGATGCTGAATGGTGAGCCGGGCGCGATCGTTCGAGGCCAAAGCCTGTACGGTCAAATTCTGCTCGCGCAAGGACAGTATCGTGCCGCCGCGACATCGTTCCGCTCCGCAGTGGACCAGGCAGCGGAACCCCTGCCTGAGCTTTACCTTCTCCTCGCCGATGCCCAGAGCAAAGCGGGCGACACTGCGGAAGCGCTCGCCAGCCTGGACGAAGGCATGCACAAACTCGGGATGCTGAACGTGCTGCAAAACCAGTCCATTAGCCTGGACATCGAAGCAAAAGCATGGGACGACGCCCTGAATCGCCTGGATGCCCTGATAAGCCAAGGACAGGGTTTGCCTGAACTGTACCTCCGCAAGGCAAGAGTATTGCATGCAGCCGACCGCCGAACTGCGGCGCAAAAGGCGGTGCATGAGGGCTTGGCGTCAATTGAGCAGATCCCTGCCGTGCGACGTGAGACCCCGGCGATGAAGCAATTGCAGGCCAAGTTGCTTGAAATGCAATCCGCTCGAGAATGAACGGCCTTGAAATGCAAAAAGCCCAACCGGTTAAGGCTGGGCTTTTCTATATTCTGGCTCCCCGACCTGGACTCGAACCAGGGACCTGCGGATTAACAGTCCGTCGCTCTACCGACTGAGCTATCAGGGAAAAGAGGCAACATTATAACTGCCGATCAGGCGTTTGCAAAGCCCATTTTAGATCACATACCCAGGGACTTCAAAAGTTCGTCTGCATCGTCGGAGGAAATCGGCTCGGCCGGCGCGGCATCCTGCTTGGCGGCCTGTTCGCGTTCCAGCAGGGTATCCGGGTCGACTACTTCGCCCTTCTCGAAATCATGCAATTTAATAAACTCGGTGCGGTCGATCGCCAGCTCGAGGTAGAAAATGTTGTTTCGTTCGGTGAAGAAGGAGACGCGTCGCATTTCCGGCCGGTCCAGCGGCGTATCGACGCTCAGGGTCACCTGCTTGTTCAGCACCAGCATCTTCGGCTGGTTCTGGGTGATATTGGTCTGCAGCTCGCTGCGCACCTTGCCGGTGAAGTCGCCGACGATCTGGTTCATCAGCTCACCCATGATGTTCGCCACCTCGTCTGAAGTGAACGAGCTCGCCAGCTCCGACTTCGGCATGCCCATGCTGAGCATATAGCGTTCGTAAATCTCCATCGCCGCTTCGGCCGAGAAGTTCAGCACCACGAGGCCGGTAAAGCCGCCGTCGAACAGCACGAAGCAGCCGATATCGGGCTTCAGGCCGACCTTGGTGATGCGCTGGACCATGGCCGAGTAGGTAATCCGGCTTTGCGACGCCACGTTCAGAACGCGGGTTACGGACGAGCAAAGGGTAGTCAGCAGGTCTTCGGTGCCGTACACCACCCGCTCTTCTTTTGTAATCATTCTGCAAATGCTCCGGATTGGATCGTATAGATAACTTGAAGAATAACTGATTCCAGTGCAAAAGCAAAAATGGTTATATGCAGTATTTCAACTTTCAGTCTCTTCCTTGCACTCCCCAGCTTGTCCGGCCGCGGCCATCGAGCTTCAAGGAATGCAATTTACCGCGATAGCGCACTGCCACGACGGCTCCCGGTTTGCCGCGCAAATCCAGCCGTTTCAATCGACCGCCTGACCATTCAACGCCCGCCTCGATCCCGCCGCGCGCCCGAATCCCCTGCATTGCGCCGTCCGGCCAGGCGCCCGGTAAAGCCGGCAGCACGTGAATCTCGCCGCCCCAGGATTGCAACACCATTTCGATAATGCCGGCGGTGCCGCCGAAGTTGCCGTCGACCTGGAATGGCGGATGGGCGTCGAACATATTCGGGTAGGTGCGCTCAGGCCCCAGCAAACCAAGCAGGATGGAGTGCGCACGGTCGCCCTCCCCCATGCGCGCCCACAGGGCCAGCCGCCAGGCTGTGGCCCAGCCGGTCGACTTGTCGCCACGCGTGTTGAGTGTGACTTTTGCGGCCTCCACCAGCTCCGGCGTGTCGCGCAGGTTGGCCTGGCCGGAGGGATAGATCGCATACAGGTGCGAGACGTGGCGGTGCATTTGCTCTGGCGCGCCCGCGTCCCAGTCCTCCAGCCATTCCTGAAACTGGCCTTGAGCACCGATGCGGTCGGCGGGGAGGCGCGCCAATGCGCGCTTGATTTCGGCACGCAGCGCGGTGTCGTCGGCATTCAGCAGCGCCTGCGCAGCAAGCGTATGGCGGAACAGGTCGCGCAGGATCTGGCGGTCCATCGCGGGGCCGGCACAAATAGCGACTCCGTCATGATGCGCGTTTTCCGGCGAGATCGAGGGGGACGTGACCAGGCCACGCCCTTGCGGATCCTCGACCAGGGTGTCGAGGAAGAATTCGCAGGCGCCCTTCAGTAAAGGATAAAGGCGGCGCAGCCAGGCTTCATCGCGGAAGTAGTCGTAGTGATCCCAAAGCGTGTTGCAAAGCCAGGCGCCGCCGGTCGGCCATATTCCCCACAAAGGGCCGTCAATCGGGGCGCTGCCGCGCCACAGGTCGGTGTTGTGGTGAGCCACCCAGCCGCGCGCGCCATAAGCCTTGCGTGCAGTATTCGCTCCGGTGACGGCCAGCCCCTCGACCATGCGCAGCACTGGCTCCGCGCACTCGCCCAGGTTGGCAGAACCGGCCGGCCAGTAATTCATCTGTGTATTGATGTTGATCGTGTACTTGCTGCCCCATGGAGGGTTGGTGCCCTCGCTCCACATGCCCTGCAGGTTGGCCGGCTCGCTGCCGGGACGCGAGCAGGAAAGCAGCAGGTAGCGCCCATATTGCACATACAGCGCCGCGAGCGTCGCATCAGGCTGCGATTCCGCACTGGCGATGCGCTCATTGGTCGGCCGCGCATCGCGGCCGTTGCCAAGTCGAACAGAGAAGCGGCGGAACAGCGCCTGGTGCGCTTTCAGGTGTTCGGCGCGCAGAAGCTCGTATGGCTTCTTTGCCGCTGCTGCACAATCGCTACGGACCCGGGCCACCGGGTCGCCGCTGGTGTCCGCAAAGTTGATAAAGCTGGTGGCGGCGGAAATCAGCAACGTCACATTGCGCGCACCGCGCACCTGGAGACGGTCGCCTGCAACGCTAATTTTGCCGTCTCCGATTGCCTGCACCCGCACCGCATAGCGCAGCGCGGCAGGCACACCGGACGATTCGTGGTTGCGGCCCTCAATCAGCAGCGCACCCTCGCCATCGTCTCGAATCGACAGTGTCGCTGGCCGTGCGGACTCGTTCAGTGATTCATGCAATTGCGCAGGAGCCTGCGTAATACCGTATTTCGCCTCGCCCACATGACGGTAGCCGAGGTCGAAATTCAGCTCGCCATGCACTGCCGTCAGCCCCATCACGATGACTTGCGCAGGCGCACTGGCAAACACCTCACGTGTGTAGCGTTCCTGTCCGGCGGCGTACACGGTCGTGGCAATCGCCGAATCCAGGCTGAGGGAACGGCGATATGCGTCCGGCGATTCCGGCGCGCCGACAAAATCGATCAGCAGGTCGCCGGCGGAACTGTAAGGCATCTGCTGATGCGAGATCATGGTGCGGCCGCACAGCTCGTGCGCTTCCTTGAATTTGCCCTGGTCGATCAGGGCCCGCACTTGCGGCAGCGCGGCCAGCGCAGCAGGCATGTTCGGGTCATACGGGCCGCCGGCGAACAAGGTATCTTCATTCAGCTGCAACCGCTCCTGCCCGACCCGCCCGTAGACCATGGCGCCCAGGCGGCCGTTCCCGACGGGCAGTGCCTCCACCCAGGGGCCTGCGGGACGCTCATACCAAAGCTCCAGGTCCTCGCGCTTGCCGCGTACCCTTGTGCTGACTGCGGCTCCCGCGAGCCCTGGAAATGCCGCCGCCAAGCCAAGCGACACCATCAAGTGCCGCCGCAGTGTATTCACGCCCATCCTGCCTCCGTGCTTTTTTGATTGCCAGATTATCTCCGCGCCCGGCGCCTTCACAGCTATAACTTATTTAGTGCGAGCTATGCCTGCTGTGATATCTTTTCCGCATGAAAAATATCTTTATCGCCCTCGTACTCTTTGCTGTCCTGCCTGCGAAGGCCGACCGCGCCGCCGACATCGATCGCATTGCCAAGCAATATCATGCGCTCGGCCAGCTGGATGGCTCGGTGCTCGTCGCCGACCAGGGCAAAGTGATTTACCACCGAGCCTTCGGCCTCGCCAACCGTGAATGGCAAATTCCGCACACCACCGACACTGCGTTCCGCATCGCGTCGCTGACCAAGCAGTTCACTGCCACGCTGATCATGCAGCTCGCAGAACAAGGAAAGCTGCGGCTGGATGACCCGATTGGGAAATACGTGCCCGAGCTGAGCCCGGAAACCGGCAAGCGCGTCACCTTGCACCAGCTGCTGAATCACACTTCAGGCATCGTCGACTACGCAAACTTCCCCGGCTTCTGGGCCAACCGCCTCGGCGAAAAAGTGCCGAAGGCCGACTTCCTCGCCATCATGAACCGCCCGCTGGAATTTGAACCGGGCAGCCAGGGCCACTACAGCAGTTCCAACTACACCTTGCTAGGCTGGGTCATCGAAAAGCAGACCGGCAAGAGCTACGCCGAAGCGCTGGACAGCATGATCCTGCGTCCGCTCGGCATGCAGCGCACCGCTTACGATGCGCCGGACCGCATCATTCCGCGCAAGGCATCCGGCTACGTGCGTGCACTGGGCGAATACCGCCCCGCCGATCCGCTCTGGATTCCCAACATCGGCGCCGGAGGCGGCGTGGCCAGCACCACCGGCGACTTCTTCAAGCTCGATCGCGCGCTGGCTGGCGACACCCTGCTCAAGCCAGAATCGAAACGCCAGATGTTCACCCCCTACATCAAGGACGATGTGTGGGGCGATCTAAGTTACGGCTACGGCTGGCTGATTGGCACGCGCACCATCGCCGGCAAACCGCGACTGGTGCACGAGCATGGCGGCAACGGCAATGGCTTCCGCACGCTGGTCACTCGCTACCCCGAGGAAGGCAAGCTGGTGGTGATCTTGCTCAACGAGGGCAATGGCAACAAGGGTCCCGAAATCTACCGCATGCGCAGCGATTTCACCGACGCGATGTACGGCAAGCCTGTCGTGCCGCCTAAGCCCGCGCTGCAAGACCTGCTGACCGACGAAATCCGTCGCATTGGCGAGGATGCCGCGCTGGCACGATTTGATGCGCTGCAAGCTCGCAGCGGCAAACCGGAAAGCGGCGACGGACTGAATCGGCTGGCATATCAGTACGCTGAAGCCGGCCGCGGAGCAACCGGCATCGCGGTTCTCAAACGCGCCATCGCCCTATTCCCTCAAGACGGCAACCTGTACGACTCGCTAGGCGAGCTTTACTTGATGGCAGGGGACAAAGCCAGTTCGGTCACCGCCTACAAGCGCGCCATCGAACTGGATCCCAACAACACCAACGCGAAGGAAATGCTGATCAAGGCCTTGCAGCAGTAATTAGCTCATGAGCGCTTTGACGTAGTAGCCGACGCCAATAAAAATCGTCATCGCAGGCAGCACCTCAAGTCCCCGGATCATGTAGCGCATGCCTTTCGGCTTGGCGGCCAATGCTTCCGGGTTGACATGCGCGTGTTGCCAGTGCGTTTCCGGCGCATGCTTCGCACGGGATTGCAAAGCGATGCTGCCGAAGCAAATGACGATCAACGCAAGGGTCTGCGTCTTCCATGAATTCTCGAAGCCCGATGCGAGAATCCACAGCAAGGTGGAAATCCACACGACCTGCGCCATCAGGAACCAATTCAGGGAACGGTGCGCCTGCGGCGAGCGCCAGCAAACAAATGCGATGATGCTCCAAATGGCGAGCAACAAGCACAACTCAAGGAACTGCCGCCGCAGGGTTTCAGCGTGCCGCTCACCTTTATCTGCGGCTGTCGCAGCGGCCGGAAGCACGGGAGAATCAGCGGCGGCAGACGGTTCGTCGGCCATGTTCAGTGTCATACCAACTTCGGCATAGGCTTTCTTTAAATTCGCGGCATACTCGCGCACCTCGCCTGGCTCGACCTGCGGCTTCAACCAGCGCAAGCGATCGGTCAGGATATATTTGACGTCGCCCTCGCCCTGCTCAACCTTGTGACTGAATTCAAACGCCGGGTCGATCACAGCCACGTTCTCAGGACTCACCTCCCAATCACCCAGCATCTTTACCTCGGTAACTTCTTCAACGTCTTCCGGATACCTTGTAGCCAGAGGGGCTTTGCGGTTCAGATCATCGGGAGCTTTCAACTGCATGGAAATTTCAGATGATCGGATATATCCCTCGCGCCTCTCGTTGGGCTCGGGACGTTTCCAGAAGTCCGGAATTTCGTACGATTCAATTGTGGTGAACTGGTTCAGCTTCAGGTCATCCATTTGGCTCAAGGGCGCCTTTACCTTGATCTCGGGATAGCGGCGCGCGTAATAATTGACGTACTGGTCCTGCATTTCATCCAGGCCCCGACGCGCAATCGCGTTGCGGATCTCGTCTGCTTCAACGCCATATGCAACGGTCGTAATCGTATACAGCATCGGCTTATCGGGACCATCGCGGCCATCGAAGACCGCGTGAATCTTTTTGCGGTTGCGCCCATCCCGGCCAGCCATTTTGCTCAATCCAGTCTGCCCTTCTTCCAGCACGAGCGCCAAGCCGTGGTCTGACTGCACCATGTGTTCAAGATCGCCGCCTTGGGGAGGAACCGTCGGGTCCAGCCAGTAATGGCGATCGTTCAGCGTTGCCCGCACGACGACGTGATTGAAGGCATTTGGCGCCGGCAGGGTCTTTGCAATGGCTTCGCGCCGTTCTGTATTGACCAGTGCTGGAGCAGCGTGGATACCCAGCTTGCGCAACATTGCCACCACCAGCCGCGCTTTATCTTTGCAGTCGCCAAAACGGCGCTGGAAGACAGTGACAGGCCGGTTCGGGGCATACGAGCCGGTGCCAATCTCAACGCCCAGGTAGCGAACCTCCGACTGCACGAGGTGCAGCACGGCGCGCATCCTGCCCTCCTGCGTCACTTCGGTACGCCGGATTTTTTCGATTGCAGCCTCCAGTTCCGCTCCCAGCTTGCCGTCATCGCGGTAAAGGGGCAGGCTCCATTCCACCACCGACTTCCAGGTGGCGAATTCGCTCCAACGCACGCGGGCATAAGGCACATAAGTCTCCGGTGCGTCGCGTTCCACCTTGATCGCAGGTACATCCTGGTGCGACCACCGGTATTCGCGATAACCTTCGAGATCCCGTACCTGCGGCTGGAGCGTACTATTGAGCACCAGCGTCGTGATCTCGCGGCCATGCGGGGCCAGCAGGCGCACCGAAGCAAGCCCCACGGGCACCGCCCACTGCAATTCAGCCCCGCCCGCGACACGATTGCCGAACACGGGATTGATACCGCGCCGGCTGTACGCGTATTCAACGACGTCGCCGACCCGCAAATCCTCCAGCACCACGCTGACTGTTTTGCTGCCGTCGTAAATCCGGTATTCCAGCTCCCTTTCCCGCTGCAGCACCGAAATCTTGGCTCCGGCCAGTTTGTCGATCACCTTGCCGTCGCGCAGCACGCGGACCGCATGAATTGTCAGCTGTTCAAAGCTGGGATCAAATACGAAGGAAATGTCGGCGATATCATGGACCCCGTTGGCGTCCAGCGCTTTGTTGGCGAAGTGATGGTAGCTCGACTTGCCATTGGCCTCGATCCGGGTCTGGACATCGCTCAGGATGTTCCACTCGCCGCTCGACTGGCCATTGGCAGGTTTGCGAGCCAGATCGACTGGCAGTGGCTCAACCCAGGCCGGGGCTGGGGCAACCTGATATTCAGCGGCGTGGACTTGCAGGCTCGTGATCCACAAGCATGCCAATAATGCGAGAAGCCGGTTCATTTTCACCTTCTTGAAGCAAACAAAAAGGCCGCACACTTTGCGGCCTCTCCCAGTATAGCTTCTATCAGGACATTATTACCAAAAAGATATTACCTATATCCTGCTGGATAGCATCGCCGCCACAAAAGCAAAAAGCCCAACCGGTTAAGGCTGGGCTTTTCTATATTCTGGCTCCCCGACCTGGACTCGAACCAGGGACCTGCGGATTAACAGTCCGTCGCTCTACCGACTGAGCTATCAGGGATCATTCTCCGACCGCGTCGCGATCAGAGAGCAGCATATTAAAGTACCTTGGCGATGGCGTCAACTACCACATCAATATTCTTCGAATTCAGAGCGGCGACGCAGATACGACCGGTATCCACAGCGTAGATCGACTGTTCGCGCAGCTTGCCTACCTGCTCCTTGGTCAGGCCGGAGTAGGAGAACATGCCAACTTGCTCACGTACGAAGTCGAAATCGTGGCCAGGCGCCTTGACCTTCAGCTTCTGTACGAAGGCTTCGCGCATTTCCTTGATACGCACGCGCATGCCCGCCAGTTCGTCTTCCCACATCTGGCGCAGTTCCGGGGTTGCCAGGGCGGTTGCCACCACTTTGCCGCCGTGGACCGGTGGGTTGGAGTAGTTGGTGCGCACCACGCGCTTCAGCTGCGACAGCAGGCGCGAAGCCTCTTCCGCGGAGGCGGCTACAACGCTCAGGGCGCCCACGCGCTCGCCGTACAGCGAGAAGGACTTCGAGAACGAGTTCGACACCAGCAGCGCCACGCCGGTAGCTGCGAAGCGGCGCACGACTGCGCCATCTTCGGCGATGCCTGCACCAAAGCCCTGGTACGCCATGTCCAGGAACGGCACCAGGCCGCCAGCGACAACAGCGGCGATCACTTCATCCCACTGGGACTGGGTCAGGTCGGCGCCGGTCGGGTTGTGGCAGCAGGCGTGCAGCACGACGATGGAGCCGCGCGGCATGGCCTTCAGCGCGGCCAGCATGGCGGCGAAGTTCACGCCATGGGTGGTCTCGTCGTAGTAGGCGTAGTTGTTGACTTTAAAACCGGCGCTCTCGAACAGCGCGCGGTGGTTTTCCCAGCTTGGGTTGCTGATGTAAACCTCGGAATCAGGCGAGAAACGCTTCAGGAAGTCGGCGCCGATTTTCAGCGCGCCGGTGCCGCCCAGTGCCTGCACGGTCACTGCACGTTTCTCTTGAATTACGGCGCTGTCGGCACCAAATACCAGCTCTTGCACAGCCTTGTCGTAAGCTGCCAGGCCTTCGATCGGCAGGTAGGTACGCGGGGCGTGCTGCTCGATCAGGATTGCTTCCGCCTTTTCCACGCACTTCAGCAGCGGCACTTTGCCATTGTCGTCATAATAGACACCTACGCCCAGGTTAATCTTCGCTGGGTTCGTGTCTGCATTAAAGGCTTCGGTGATGCCGAGGATCGGGTCGCGCGGGGCCATCTCGATGGCGCTGAAAACGGAAGAGGTCGTCATGATTAATTTGGTAACGTTTTGGGGCGGGGCAATGCTAGAACAAGCCGGCTCCCGAACAAAATCCGGTCAGGGCCGCCGACAATCGCATATTCTATCAAAGGTCTGCATTAATGTCTGATTCCCAAAATACCAGTGCTACGGCACCGGAAGTTATCACCTTCCCCAATTCGCCGTACCGGCTGCACCAGCCCTTCCCTCCCGCCGGCGACCAGCCGACCGCGATCGACGGCCTGTGCGAAGGCATCGAGGATGGATTGTCGTTCCAGACCCTGCTCGGCGTGACGGGTTCGGGCAAGACCTACACCATGGCCAATGTGATCGCCCGGATGGGCCGGCCGGCCATCGTCTTCGCGCCGAACAAGACCCTGGCGGCGCAGCTGTATTCCGAATTCCGTGAGTTTTTCCCCGAGAACGCGGTCGAGTACTTCGTTTCCTACTACGATTACTACCAGCCGGAAGCCTACGTCCCGCAGCGCGACCTGTTCATTGAAAAGGACTCGTCCATCAACGAGCATATCGAACAGATGCGCCTGTCGTGCACCAAATCGCTGATGGAGCGGCGCGACGTGGTGATTGTGGCAACCGTATCGGCCATCTACGGTATCGGTAATCCGAACGAATACCACCAGATGATCCTGACGCTGCGCGCCAAGGACCGCGTGGCGCAGCGCGACATCATCGCGCGCCTGATCCAGATGCAGTACACCCGCAATGAGATGGACTTTGGGCGCGGCACCTTCCGCGTGCGCGGCGACACCATCGACATCTTCCCGGCCGAACACGCGGACCTGGCGGTGCGCCTGGAACTGTTCGACGATGAACTGGAATCGATCCAGCTGTTCGACCCGCTGACCGGCAAGGTCAAACAGAAGATCCCGCGCTTTACGGTCTACCCCGGCTCGCACTACGTGACGCCGCGCGCCACGGTACTGCGCGCCATCGAAACCATCAAGGAAGAATTGCGCGAGCGCCTGGAGTTCTTCCGCAAAGAGAACAAGCTGATTGAAGAACAGCGGCTGGAGCAGCGCACGCGCTTCGACCTGGAAATGATGGCGGAAGTCGGCTTCACCAAAGGCATCGAGAACTACTCGCGCCACCTGTCCGGCGCCAAGCCGGGCGAACCGCCGCCAACCCTGGTCGATTACCTGCCGCGCGACGCGCTGATGTTCCTGGACGAGTCGCACGTGCTGATCGGCCAGTTGTCGGCCATGTATAACGGCGACCGCTCGCGCAAGACCAACCTGGTGGACTACGGCTTCCGCCTGCCGTCGGCGCTGGATAACCGCCCGCTGAAGTTCGAGGAATTCGAAGCCAAGATGCGGCAGACGGTTTTCGTCTCCGCCACCCCGGCCGAGTACGAAAAGAAAAATGCCGGTGCGGTCGTCGAGCAGGTGGTGCGTCCGACCGGCCTGGTCGATCCGCAGGTGATCGTGCGCCCTGCCCGCACCCAGGTGGACGACCTGCTGGGCGAGATCAACGACCGCATCGAGAAGAACGAGCGGGTGCTGGTGACCACGCTGACCAAGCGCATGGCGGAGCAGTTGACCGAATACCTGGGCGACCACGGCATCAAGGTGCGCTACCTGCACAGCGACGTCGATACCGTGGAGCGCGTGGAGATCCTGCGCGACCTGCGCATCGGTACTTTCGACGTACTGGTGGGGATCAACCTGCTGCGCGAGGGCCTGGACTTGCCGGAGGTGTCGCTGGTGGCGATCCTGGATGCGGACAAGGAAGGCTTCCTGCGTTCGGAACGCTCACTGATCCAGACCATCGGCCGTGCGGCGCGTAACCTGAACGGCGTGGCGATCCTGTACGCGGACAATATCACCGACTCGATGAAGCGCGCGATCGATGAGACCGAACGCCGCCGTGCCAAGCAGATCGCCTATAACGAGAAGATGGGCATCGTGCCGCGCGGGGTGAAGAAGATCATCAAGGACATGATCGATGGCGTCTACAGCGCGGCGGCTCGCGAGCAGCTGGAAGTGGCTCAGGAATCGGCCAAGTATGAGGCGATGAGCGAGAAGCAGATCAGCAAGGAAATCAAGCGGCTCGAGAAGCTCATGCTCGATCATGCGAAGAACCTGGAGTTCGAAAAGGCGGCGCAGGTGCGGGATCAGTTGCACCATCTCAAAGAGCAGCTGTTTGGGGCGCCAGGGGCGGACGCCCTTTAACCCCGGTAGACCTGGTCTGCGCAGCGGCCGTGAAACCGTTGGGGGTCAGACCCTTGGGTCTGACCCAGGTTTACCGGGTTTAAGAAGGCTGCTTGACAATCCGCAGATAAGGCTTCGGCGCCTTCCAGCCATTCGGATAGATCGACTTGGCTTCCTCATCGCTCACCGAACCCGCGATGATCACATCATCCCCATGCTTCCAGTTCACCGGAGTAGCGACGCGGTGCTTTGCGGTCAGCTGGATGGAATCCAGCACGCGCAGGATCTCATCGAAATTGCGCCCGCTTGTCATGGGATAAGTCATCATCAGCTTGATCTTCTTGTCCGGGCCAATGATGAACACCGAACGCACGGTGGCATTGGTCGCAGCGGTACGGCCTTCGGCGGTACCTGGCTCCTCGGCCGGCAGCATGTTGTACAGCTTGGCGACATGCAGGTCCGTATCGCCGATCATCGGATAGTTGACCTTGGCGCCTTGAGTTTCCTCAATATCAGCGGCCCACTTGCTGTGGTTCTCGACCGGGTCGATCGACAGGCCGATGATCTTGGTATTGCGCTTGGTGAATTCCGGCTCGATCTTGGCCATATAGCCAAGCTCAGTGGTGCACACTGGCGTAAAGTCCTTCGGGTGGGAGAACAGGACGGCCCACTGGTCGCCAATCCACTCATGGAAATCAATCGGACCCTTGGTCGTCTGGGCCTTGAAATTTGGCGCGGTATCGTTGATGCGCAGGGACATGGCAGCTCCTTTAATGATTGGCTTGGCAGGATCAATATCGTGCCATGCCGTCATTATCAAAGCAATACGTTTTCAACTCAGCAGGTCACCAATCGCCGAGATACCATCGCCAAGCAGGTCTATCAGGTCGGCTCCGGCCGAAACTCCATCGACGACATCAAGGACACCGTTACGATTCGACTCCGGCCGCACTGGCGGCATCAGCTTCAGGTGTGCGAGCTCAGCCTCCTTCCGAGCATGTTCGGCGTCGCACCGCGCGATGACTCCGGGCGGCAGCCTGACATCCTGCGGCAGGTCCGCACCGCAGTACAGGCAGCGCGACACGGCGCGGTTCAGCACCCCGCGATTGCAGACCGCGCAACGGAACTTGGGAGCGACTTCGGTCATGCCGCGCCACTATCGCGCACCAGCACCGCTCCAACCAAGTCGCCTTGCGTGACTAGCGAAGAGCGCCCTTGTGCGTCCAATGCAAACATGCCGCGGCCGTTGCTGTAGACGATGGTGCCGTTCGGCGTAATATCGAAGGAGCTCACATTGCAGGCGACCACGGTTTCGCCACCATTGCGCGGGCGGCGCACCAGCTGCCAGGATGACGGCACCAGCGAAGGGATGCCGCCAATGCTGGCCTCGCGGCGCAGCGCGCGCTCGGCGTCGATACGTTTGCCCTGCAACATGATGTTCTTCATATCCGCCTGCATCGGCGCTCCGCCCGCTCCGGTCAGCGGCTTGCGCGAATACATCAGCGAGAAAAAGTTCAGGTAGTGGAACACCGCGCGCAGCAGGCGGAATGGGAAGAGAATTGTATCCAGCACCACGTTGCCGGCATGGTACTGCGGCGGCTCGTAAGGACGGCGGATGAAGAACAGCGCCCCGTCCGCCGCCACGCGCGGCGACAGGAAATCATAGCGCGGGTCTTCCAGCACTGGCGTCACGCGGCCGGTCGTGGTATTCAGCTCCTGCAAGGTCACGTGGCCGATACCGGCCCAGCCGCCCTGCTGGTTGCGCGCGATGCCGGCCGACTGGTAGATTACCACGCCCTCATCGCCCGGCACTGCAGTCGGCGCCGAATCGATCGTGTCGCCGCCGGTCAGCTCGCGCAGACCGTCGCCGCTTGCACTCATGGACGCAATGTGGCTTGCGCCGCCGCGCGACTGTATCGTGCAGTAGATCATTTTGCCCGATGGGGACAGGTTCATGTCCTGCAACTGCAGCTGTTGCCGGTGCAGCAGGCGTTCTTCATGGCCGCTGGCGAGGTCGTAGGAGAACAGGCCGCCCATGCCATGGTCGGCCTGGAAGTACAGCAGCTTGCCGTCGCTGGTAAAACGCGCCGACGAAATGAGGATAGGATCCGTGTCGCGCTCGAAGTCGCGGTAATTGCCGTAGGCGGCCACCCCGAAGGCCGTGTCCTTTTTCCAGGCATTTTTTTCGCGGCTGCGCTCGGCGCGATCCATCGCCTGCTGCGCGTAAGGGCTGGTGACCTCCTGCACCGCGCCGTAACCGCCCTGCACGAACAGCTTGCCGTTGGAGACCCAGCCTATTTGCACCGGCGGCGCGTTGCCCCCCATGGCTTGCGCCGGGGCTTGGCCTTGCGTGGCGGCCGGCTGTACGTACTGGTTGGTCGACTTAAAGAACAACACGACCAACAGGACAACGATTCCCAATATGATCAGGACATGCATGGATCACCTTCACTGTGGAGCCGCAGTGCGGCAACTTCGGATGATTATATTGCGATTGCCCAATAGAAAAAGTCACGGAAACTCACTTTCCTGCGCGAGGGGCAAACGGATCAAATGCGATGACGTCTAAAATCTCAAGCGCTAAATAATGCGCCGGGATGCCACGCTTCACCGTGCCGGATCGGATGCGCCGCCCATCGTTCATTTACAAAAGCAATAGCTCTTTCCACCACTTCGCAGTGATTGCTGCCGTAAAAAAGCTTGAACTCGCGACCATCCTGCACAATTGCAAAATTGCCAGCTTTGGCCTCCACCTTGGCCAGACGGTCTCGGAGTTGCCACTCCCCAGCACGATGCAGTGGACCATTGCTGGTTCCTGTGACAAATGAAAGCGCATGAAGCACTTTAGGCAGTTCTTTTGCATCGAAGAGCATTAGCTTGCTCATCGCACGGGAAAAGCGGACCGGCGCCCAAAAATATGGCGCCAATTGATGGCCGATGAGATTCAGCGGATTGTTGAACACCAAGTATCCCTCTTCGGCAAGAACCGAATTCGCTTCAATGAAACGCTGCAGATCAATGCAAGTGGGATGATCCGCATTTGGACCGACTTGGCTCGGAAAAATATACAGACTCCTGCAGGCCTTGATCAGCGGCCCAAAAAGTTGCTGCTCAAATTCTTCCCAACTGGCCCCCTGCCAAATTGGCAAGCCTGATGCCTCCCATTGTTGCAGGGGACCTGCGGTAAAAATAACCTCTTTTGCAGCAAAGCCTTTGGCCATTACATTCCCTCTATAGACCCAATAAATGCTTCATATTTTGCATGTCAGCCTTCATGCTGTAATTGCCCCGAGCCACGCTGCAAGCCGTGTCAAACAATTCGGCCGCTTCCAATAGAGCATTAAACGCGTCCACAATTGTGCCGCCCGCAATCATCCCTGCATAGTGCGCCGACCCTTTATTCTTACCTGGCAGCTTATTGAACTTCAAGACCGCATCCAGCAAAGGATGGAACTTGTTGTGAATCGCGGGCAAGATGTCAATCAATTCATCAGCGATAAACGTCTTGCCCTTGCTGGGCAGGCCACGCATGAAGTACGGAATGACGTGATGGCGCACCCCCGAACCGAGGTTCTGACATGCATCACATACCTTCTTCAGCATATTGTATTGGTTCTGAACTGCGCTCATCATCTCCTGGCTTCGCATCGAGTCCTGGGCATCCACACCGGCCATCAGCTCACCCAGTGTCGTCATGCCGCTCGGATCAGCATTGTTCACGGGATCGTTGTCCGCGTAAGCATACTTGTTGAGCGATGCTGGTCGCTGATCCTCTCCCGGATATGGATCCTGAGATACGAAGCGGCCAATTTCCGCCGAATACCACCGGGCGCGGTTGTATTGCAGTCCAACGTCCTGATCGAAATATTGGCCAGTGTATCGGTAGGCGGGCAGTTCAGTCCCGGAGCTGCCGTCAAGTGAGCCGTACGCCGTGTGGCTCATCCTTACTTGGACGTCGCCGCGGTCATTTGTCAGCGCATGCACCGAGTCCTGTCCATCAGCGTGGAAGTACGCGGCACTACCATCCTGGACCTGGCGTACCAGCCCTTGTCCCCACGTATAGCGCGTCGTGCTTACATTCTCACCGCGCTTTTCGAGCTCAACGACGGTCTGCGGGAAGGCCCATTGGCTGTCAACCAAATAGGCAACAGAGCCTGCAATACTGCCGTCATCGGCGTAACGGATCTTGCCGACTCGGTTCCCATTCTCGTCATAAGTGAAACTGACGCGCAATTTCACGCTCGCAAGACTTACTCCTTCCTTGACCACCTTGAGTCGGTTTTCGCTATCCCACTCATAAACGACAGCATGACCGTCTGCCACCTTGCTCAGGAGGTTGCCATTGTCGTCCCATTGATAGTTCGACTGGACGTGGCTGCCGGTGACGGTAGACCTGATTTCCGTCTTCAAGCGATCGTTCGCGTCATAGCTGTAGCTCGTCGTTTCAACGCCAGCTGCAGTGGTTTCCTTTTTCTCCTTCCGGTTCCCTGCCCGATCATAGGCAAAATCAGTCGTGATCACGACATCGCCAGAGCGCCCCGATACTTGTTCGCGAACCAGGCGGCCCGCGAGGTCATATTCAAAGTTGCTCACACGCGCCGGGTTAGCAGGGAGGTCATTCAACACCGTACTTTCGGAGTCAAATTCCTCCTGCTTGACGCGCTGACCATTGGCAGCCAGGGTATAGCGCACGCCACTGACCACGGTATTGTCAGCACGTCGATGCAGAACCTGCAGCAAACGCCCGTCCGTATCATAGCTGCGAAGTACAGTCACACCATTCGGCATCTGCGTGCCGACCAGCCGCCCGAGCTCGTCGTATTGATAGAATGTCTGAGAACCGCCAGATTGCACAGCGGTCAGGCGGTTCGCAGCATCGTAACTGAAGCTATCCGTGCCATATTGCGTCGAACGTTCGGTGACGTTGCCGTTTCCATCATAAGAATACGCCAGGAAAGTTCCATCAGGATTCACCTGTTTGACTACGCGGTCGCGGCTGTCATATTGGTAGGTCGTCATGCCGGACTGCACGCCGCTACCAGCCGCAGCACTTACCGCGACACTGGCCGTCAAACCATTGGCTGTATAGGTACGCGCAATTCGCACGCCATCTGGGCGAACAGTGAGAACGGGATGCCCCAACTGGTCAAATGCCGTAGTAGCGGAGGCGCCATCAAATGCAGTTCGCGAGGTCCGGTTGCCAAGTGGATCGTAAGCAAAGGTCTCCCGCTGGCCTTCAGGCAATATCCGAGCAGTTACCCGATTTGCTGCGTCGAATTCCCATTTGGTGACACGACCTTCTGCGTCGATCTGGCGAATCTTGTTTCCGACACTGTCAAACTGGAATTTCGTGGTCATTGGAGAATCCGCGCTCCCCTGCACCACTTCCAACAACTTCGTCAGTGCGTCATAACCAAAGCCAATGCGATGGCCAGAAGCATCAACGCGCGCACGCACAGTGCCGCTTGCATTCCATTCAGTGGTAGAAATCTGCCCCCCCGGCGTAACGGCTTTTACCAGCTGGTTCAGCGCGTCAAATTCAAACGTCGTGCGCTGAGCCAAGGCATTAACACTGCCGGTGCGATTGCCGTTTGCGTCGTAATCGTACTGGACGGTACCACCTGCGGCATCAGTTTGTTTCACCAAGCGGCCAGCGAGGTCGTATTCGAATGTAGTCCGTTTGCCACGGCCATCCGAACTGGCGACAACCTGCCCAGCTGCGTCATACTCCAGTGTGGTGATGGTGCCATCCGGGCGCTTGGTCTCGACCAGGCGATTCAACGCATCATAGGTGAATGTCGTGATCCGGCCCAATTGATCCGTTTCACTGACCTTATTACCCTCCGTATCGAACGCCTGCTCGACGCTGCTGCCATCCGGGTAAACAGTCTTGCGCTGCCGGCCTCTTGAATCGTACTCAAATCGCAGCGAGCGGCCGCCCGGACCAGCGATCGACACGACATTGCCGCCGCCGTCATATTCGTACTTATAAGTATTGCCGGCGGCGTTAGTGAATTCTGTGATGCGCCCTTCAGCGTCCCGCTTGAATGATTCAGACTCGTCGATGGGAACAATACCCTCGCCCATGGTTCGCTGCCAGCTACGGGTCAGCTGCCGATTGTTCGAGTCAAAAGTGAACGAGGAAACGTTCTGAACAGGGTCAATTTCCTTGATACGATTGCCGTGCGAGTCATACACGAACGAAGTAGTGCCGGCGGTACCCTTAACGCCGGTCAGGTTTCCTGCACCATCATTGTGGGTCGCGGTCTGCCGTCCCAGTGGTTCATTGAAACTCTCTCCCGATTGTCCGGAAACGTAGAACGACTTGTTGCCTCGCGCATCAGTAACACTTGAGAGCAATGTACCGCTGCCGTCATACTCCCAGGTCGTGACATTGCCCAACGGATCACGCAATGTCTCCTGCTTATTCGACTTGGAATTGAACGAACGCGTGATAGTTCGACCCAGTGCATCAGTCGTGCTGGTTTCATTACCATTCGCATCGTATACGAACTTGGTCGTGTTTCCGAGGGCATCGACACGTTCGACAATATTTCCCGCACCATCATACGTATAGGTGGTTGCATTGCCGCGCCTGTCTTTGACGACCTCACGGTTGTTCGTCGTCTCATGCGAAATCTCCACGGCCTTGCCGTCCGCATCGTAAATAGCAGTCAGACGTCCATCATCATCGTACACATAGCGCGCGCGCAGGCTTCCCGAAGGATCGGTGTAATCCAGCAAGGCATGGCTATGGTTATAGGTCATGCTCGACTTCGCGCCGACCCTATTCGTCACACTAGCGAGATCACCTTGAGTGTCATAGGAATAGTTGACGCTCTTGCCCGAAGGGTCAGTTACCGCTGTAATACGGCCTTTCGTATCGCGAGTGAAACTAACCGATTGACCACTGCTATGGAGAATGCCGTTAGCTCCATAGGAGAGCGTATTTCCAAATGGATCCTTGACCTGAACAATACCCACGCCTTCTTTAAGGTAGTACGTGTATTTCTCATCAGTCGTGAGTTTGAACTCCTTTGGATTCCAGGTTTCCAGGTTGTCCATATCGAACAACTGGCCACCCTGGGTCGCCAGATTGGGGACATTTAGAATCTCCAGTGTGCTGGTAGTGCCAGGAAGTGGAACCAGTTGAATATCTACCTGTGGAATCGTGCCGAGCGCACAATCCGTTCGATTGGATGCGGTGAAACGCTCGACCCGACCGTCCGGCAACGTAATATTGATTTTTCGCTTGCCTTGCGGGACCAGGCATAGCGAGAGCTGAGCTGGGTGCGCAACGACATCCCAACCCAGGCCTAGCACCATATTCTTACGCAGACGAACACTCTGGTAATCGACGCTCCAACCATATCCAAAATCCAGTGCCTCAGATTTTCGGCGAGTATCATAGGTTCGCGTGACACGAATTGGAATGCCGGAAGCCTCGACCTTCATATCTTCGAATGTGATCGAGAATTGGCCGATTTTCAGGTCACGGTAAACGTCGAGCGTAATCATCTGCGTCTGCTGCCTGCCATTGGCATCGACCACGCTCAACACCAACTCGTAGATGCCGTTCGACAGCTGCGTTGGATCGAGCTTGCCCAGCACACCGTTGGTGACAGCGCTGGTGCCGCGTGCGATCTCGCTCCACGCATTGCCGCCCGCCGGGCGCAGCAGCAGCTGGTAGTACGCCAAATTGGTGGCGCTGGCGGTGCCGGTCACGTTGACCGGCGCGGTCACTTCCGCATCGTCCACCGGCGCGGTGATCAGTGCCACCGGCGTCGTGCTGTCGGCCGGGTCGCGCACGCTGTAGGTGCCGGTGCGCGTGGTGGTGCCGATGCTGTCGGTGATGGTGGCCGTGATCTGGTGCGCGCCGATGGCGGCGCCGGCCACGGTGGCGCGGCCTTCGAGCGTCAGCGGCACATCCTGGCCGTCGATGGTGAGGCGGCGCGTGACGCTGCCGCTGCCGCCGGTGCTCAGCACGTCGATGGTCACGCTTTCGCCCAGGTTGATCACCTGCGGAGTGATCCGCAGGCTGGCGTCAAGCGGTACTTGCTGGCCGACGGTCAGCTGGTAGCGCTGCTCGGCGTAGGCGCGGCCGTTGTCGGCGCGCACGGTGACGTTCCAGGTGCCGGCCACCGGTTTCGCCCAGCTGATCACGCCGTCGGCGGAAATCGCCATGCCGGTCGGTGCGTCGCGCAGGGTGTAGACCAGCGCGGCGCCTTTCGGGTCGGTGGCCAGCACGGCGTAGCTGTACAGCTGGTTGGCGCCGCCGCTGATGACCGGGGCGCTGGTAATGACGGGGGCGCCGGTGACCGCGCCGGTGTCGAAACCGCCGCTGGTATCGAGCCCGGCGGCGATGACGCCGGCCAGGGTGTCGCACGCGTTGCTGCCCTGCCCTGCCGCCAGGCGGGCCAGGAACAAGCCGCTGGCCACATCGGCCTGGCCGGCATAGAAGCTCCAACGGGTGGTGCTGCCCGCTTCGCCCAGCATGCTGGCCAGGGTGTCGTTGACCGGCTGCGCCGCTTGCGCGGCCGGTGCGGCGGCGCCGGCGGCCTGCAGCGGGTCGGCCAGCGCCAGCCAGGTGGTGCCGTTCGGCAGGTAGAGGGCCGAGGTGGCGTAACCAGTCTCGCCGTTCAGGCGGTAACTGCCGGCGCCGCCGGCGTCTTCCATCACCAGGCCGTGGCCGTTCCAGTTGCCGATGTTGACGGGGCCTTGCGCCACCAGCACGCGGCTGCCAGCGGCGGCGGCATTCTGGATGTCGGCGGCAGCGGCGGCGGCGATATCCACTTGCGGCATGACCGCTGCCGCATTGGCCGCGCTGACTGCGTATACCTTGCTGCCTGCAGCCGCGGCGGCGCCCAGTGCCTTGACCGGCGATGCGGCCTGGCCCGGCGTCTGCGCGCTGGTGAACAGCTTGGCCAGCACCAGGTGGCCATAGGCGGCGTTGCGCTCATTGGCCTGCTTGATATATGCGGACGGCGCCACGCCGCCGCTGTTCTGCGCCACGGCGCTGTCCAGGCGGTCGATGTCCAGCACCACGCCAGGGAAACGCACTTTGTTGACGATGCCCATCACCATTTCAGGCTGGGCTTGCGCGACTGCGCGGCCGTAGGACGGCAGGCGCTGCTCCACCATGTGCGCGGCGCGCTGGAACACGCCGGCGTTGGCGTCCACCGTGGCGAAATAGCCCAGGGCGGCGTGGTACAGCAGTTCGCCGCTGACATCGTCGCGCGCCAGGCTGGCGCCCTGCCCGCCCGCCAGCTTGGCCTGGGCGGCATTCAGGCGCGCCTTGACGGCGGCCAGTTGTCCGGCCGAGACGCCTTGCACGTCGATGGCGATGGCGTGATAGTCGCCGGCATGCGCGCCGAACGAGGATTCGTTCCAGCCGCCGTTGGACGGGTCGAAGCTGTCAATGCTGCCGGCCAGTTCGCTGCCCAGCACAAAGCTGCCGCCGCTGGCTACGACCTGGCCGTCGGCGCGGATTTCGGCCTTCACGCGTACCAGGTAGCCCGGCACTTCGAGCGGCAATTCGTTGGGCTGGATCGGGCTGCCGTCCGCGTGCGGCTTCGGCATGTAGGAGGCCAGCACGTCGGCGTCGGCCTGGCTGGCCGGCACGAAGCTCAGGGTCAGGCGCTTGTTGGCCAGCGCCGCCAGGCTGCCGCTGTAGCTGACGGCCGGGTTGTTGGCGGCCTGCTGCGCGGCGCCGGCGAACAGTTGCAGGCGGAATTGCCAGCGCAGGTTGTCCGGCAGCGCGTTGACGATGGCGCCCTGCGCCACCCTGGTGTACGGCAGGCTGCCCAGCAGGATGCTGTAGTTGCGGGCGGCGATGTTGCGCTTGCCCAGCACGTCGCCCACGGTCAGGTCGGCGCCCTGCTGGCCCAGGTAGTTGTTGAGACGCGCCTTGTAGTCGGCGTAGCCGGCCTGCAGGTTTTGCAGGTTCAGGTTTTGCGCATAGTCGGGCGTACAGACCGCGCCCTGGCGCGCCTGGCTCAGTACTCCGCTTTCATTGAGGCTGACGGCGCTGGCCAGGTCCAGGCCGGGCTTGCTGTCCATCTGCTTGAAGCTGGCGTCCAGCGGCACCCAGGCACCGGGCGCCTTGTTGACGCCACCGCGGCTCGGCGAGAAGTCGACGAAGGCTTCCACCCACACGTGTTCGAGCTGGATGGCGCCGACCTGGCCGGCCTGCGTCACCGCCCGGTTCGGGATGCCGCCCTGCGACAGCAAGGCTTGCGCGGCGGCGCCACTGTCCACGCCCAGCCAGTTCTGCGCCTTGGCCAGCGGTACTTCGATGGTGCCGTACACGTAGCGCGACGGAATGCCGGCCGCGCGGTTCAGCGCGATCAGCAGGCTGGCGCTGTCGGTGGCGCTGCCGCGGCGCGCCAGCAGGGTGGCGTCCGCATCCTGCATGGCGCCGAAGCCCGGCACGAAAGCGATGTTGTTGCGCACCCAGTTGTAGATGGCGACCGGGTTGTTGCCCAGTTGCGCGGCCAGCGCGCGCACGGCCGGCGTCAACATCACCTCGCCCTGCTCCGCCAGGTCGCCCGGCTGCACGGCATCAGGCAGGATGGCGTCCGGCAGCGCGATGCCGCTCAGCGAACCGGCTGCGGCCAATTGCACCGAGCGCGGGAAGCGCTTCTCGTGCTGGCGTGGCGTCATGGCCACGGCTGGCGGCGCCTTCTTGCGCTTGCCCCATGCGTGGCCCCGGCCCAGCCCGTCCTGGGCGGACAGGCTCGAATGCTGCCGCATCAGGCCGGACAACTGGTCCAGGGCGGTCTGCACATTGCCCTTGCCGGCCGCCGCCGCGTCGAGCGCCGTCATGGCCGCCTTCAGTTCCGCCTTGCGCGCGCCGAATTGCTGAACCGCCTCCTGGTGGCGGGCCAGGATGTCGCCGCCGGCCAGGCCGGCCGCGCGCAGATGCGCCTCCGTGGCGGCGAAGGCCTGGTCCATCGCGGCCTCTTCCTGCTTCAGGCGCGCGTACTGCGTGCGCAGCGCCTTGACCTGGGCCAGCGCATCGCTGCCACGGCCGGCTGCCAGGTCGGCGCGCGATTTATGCGCCATCGATTCCAGCTGCGACAGCGCGAAGCCGTAGGCCTGGGTCGGCGCGGCTTGCGCGGCGGCCGGGGCGCCCGCACTGCCGGCCTTGCGCTGCCAGCCCTTGCCGGTCGGGATGCCGTTGGCGTCGACGCCCGGCAGGCTGCGGCCGGCGGCCGGGCCGGCCAGCGGCTGCAGCTCCAGGGGGCTGGCGCTCTGTGCGAAAGCGACTGCCGGCGCCAGCGTGCTGCTGGCGAAGGTGGCCAGCAGGGTGGAGGCAATGATGCGTTGCATGGTGCTGTTACGGAACATGGTCATTTCCTGGCTCTTTGAACTGTGTTGTCTTTATTGCTGCGGCTGGAGGCGGCTCCAGTGCCACTCGGCTTCGCGCAGGACGCAATCGATCTGCTGGCGGATGGCTGCCGTATCGAGCGGCAGCTGCAGCAGGTTGTCGCTCGCGTCCAGCAACGAGGCGATAGCCGCCGCGTAGCCGGCCTGCGTGCCGGCGCCGAAGTAGCCCATGCCGGCACGCACCGCGTTGGCGGCCGACTCGCGCGGCTTGCGGTACTTCGGATGCGGCAGCGGCAGCTTGTTGATCGCATCCAGCGCCGCCGTGCCGTACTGCGCGGCGCTGTTGACGGTCACGCCACGCTGCAGCTTGTCGCCGTACTGCACCGGTTTGCCCTTGTCGAGCCAGCTGACGGTGGTTTCCAGCACGTACTGGCCCGCCTTGTCCGGCGCCCGCAGCTGCAAGTCCAGGTTGACCGTCTGGCCGGCGGCCAGCGTCAGCGTCCAGCGCACGGTGTCGCTGGCCTCGTCGAATTCCGCATCCGGCGAAGCCGACAGGTAGCCGGCGCCTGCCGGCAGTTTCACCTTCACTTCCAGCTCAACCGCTTCGGACTGGTTGCTGATGGTGGTGCGCAGCGGCAGCAGGGCGCCGCCCATCGGCACTTCGGCCGCTTGCGGCTGCACCGCCGCCAGCGCCGAGCGCAGCACCGGCAGCCAGCCCTGCTCATGCGCCAGGCTGCCGGCCAGGTCGAAGCCGAACAGCATCGAGTGGCCATTGCCGTACGCATTGCTGAATACCGCCGGGCCGTCCGCCTGCGGCATCGTGCCTTCGAACACCGCCTGCGGCGTGCTGCCGTTGGTCTCCGGCTTGATGGCGCGGCCGACCGACAGCAGGCGCTGGGCCTCGAACAGCGGGCCGTTGAAGCGCACCGGCAGGTTGGTCTCGCCGATCTTGCCGCGGTAGAGGATGCCGGTCATGGCATCGAACACCTTGTTGCGGTTGTCGTGCACGCCGTCGACGATCAGGCCTTCGCCGCCGTTGATGCGTTCGCGCAGCTCGGCCACCTGCTGGGCGTTCATCTTGTCCTCCTTGCCGGAGATCCAGTAGGTGTTGAACATGCCGCTGCGCAGCTTGGCCTGGAATGCCGCCGGGCTGGTGACCACCAGGTGCGGCACTTCCAGCGCGCTCAGCGCCGCATCGATCGCCTGCGCACGCTCGGTCACGCAGACCGGCGGCTTGCCGTCGCCGCCCGGCGCATCGTCCTCCTCGTCGTTGCAGGACACCAGGGCCAGCACGCGGTTGCCCGCGATCGCCTGCTGCTCGATCGCCAGCTTGACGTCCGGCTTGGCCTTCGGCAGCAGCTGGAAGGCATCCTGCGCCAGCGTCAGCTCCTTGCCGCCGACCGTCGCGCCCAGCTTGGCCACGTAGTTGCGGCCGGCTTCGCCGTCGGCCAGCCAGTTGCCGGCGCCGTTGTACACGCCGCCCGCCGCCAGGCTGGTGGTGTATGGGAACTGGGCGCGCACCTGCTGCGCCACCGGATCGAGCAGGCTGACCGTCAGCGGCAGGTTGTCCAGCGCGCTGTTGCCGTTGTTGACCACCTGGAAGGTGAAGCCCAGGCTGTCGCCGATCGGCACCATCTTCGGCATGGCGGTGATGCTGCCGCCCAGGCCGTAGCCGGTCTGCGCGCTGGAGCTGACCGCGTAGGCGGCGCTGCGGCTGTCGAGCACGCGGCCCGCGCTGTCGCGCAGCTGCTGTTCGACGCGGTAGTTGCCCGGCGCCGCATTCAACATGCGGAACGGCGAGGCGAAGTCCAGCTTGGCGCCCGGCGCCAGCTGCACGATCGCGTGCGCCTTGCCGAACACCTGGGCGTTGGCCGGGTCGTAGACCTGGATCGCCAGCGTCAGGTTTTCCAGCGTCACATTGGCCGACTGGGCGCTCACGCGCGAGCTGATGTTGACGCGGTCGGTGGACGCGTAGTTCTGCTTGTCCAGCGCCAGCGTGGTGACGGCGGCGGCCTGCGACTGGTCGGCCAGCACGCGGAAGTCGACATTGGCGCTGGCCACCGGCTGGCCGTTTTCGCTCAGCACGGCGCGCGCGCTGTAGCTGCCCGGCTGCAGCTGGCCGGCGGCATAGGCGCCGTTGACCTGCAGCGTACCGCCGGCCGGAATGCCGACCGCCTGCTGCGTCACCGTGTTGACCAAGGCGCCGCTGGCGTCGTACACGTCGACCCGCAGGTCGCCGTTGGCGACGCTGGTGTTGGCATTGCCCAGGGTGGTGGTCACCAGGGCGCTTTCCCCCGCCAGGTATTCCGGCTTGTCGGTGGTGGCGCCGATGTTGACCACGTTGGCCGCGCGCACCATTGGAACTTTCAGCGGCACGGTCACGTCGCCGCTGGCAAAGGTGTTCTGGAAGCTGATGAAGCCCGAATCCAGGGTGGCGCGCACTTCGCCCAGCTGCAGGCCGGCCTGGCTGGCGCCGAAGCAGACCTGGGCGCCCTGTGCGGTCACGTCGCGCAGGCTCCAGACGTACTCGGTGCGGCCGTCAGGCAGCGGCACGACCGCGCTTGGCGCCTTGCTGGCGCCGGTCAGCACCTGGCTTGGCTTGGCGACCACGTGGGCCTGCACGCCGATGGCGCCGCAGGTCACCGGTACCTGCCAGATCGAGTGGTCGTTGTCGTTCCACATCAGCAGGCGGTTGTTGAAGCGGTCGAACGCCAGGTAGTCGATGTCGGACAGGTTCGGCGCAATGGTGCGGGCGTCGAACAGGCGCGCGATCTGGCCGGTGCGCGGCACCACCTGCGCCAGCGAGTATTCCTCGCCGCTCTGGCCGATGCGCGACCACTGGTAAGGCGCGATATAGAAGTTGTCGGCGCAGTCGGCTGCGATGTTCGGGTAGCCGTCGCCTTCGAAGTAAGGATGGTCGTTGCCGTCGGCCTTGCTGAAGATGGCCACTGCGCTGCCGTCCGGCTTGATCATCGAGACCGAATGGTTTTCGTTCTGCACGTACACGTTGTCGCGGCCGTCCACGGCGATGCCGCGCGGGTTGGGGAAGCCGGTGGTGGCCACCGTCGACACCACGCCCTGCTGCGTCACCTTCAGCAGCTTGCCGGTGCTTCCCACCAGCACCTCGTCGCGGCTGTTGACCTGGACACCGGCGGCGTTGTTCACGCCGAGGTCGGCCAGCACGGTCTTGACGCCATCGCGCGTGATGCGCAGCGCCTGGTAGCGTCCCAGGCTGCTGTTGTAGGAAGCGACGTAGAAGTTTTCCTGCGAGTCGCTGGCCAGGCCGAACGCCAGGTTCATGCCGCTGGCGATCACGGTGCTGCCACCCGCGGCATCGGTGCGGTACAGCTGGCTGTTGTCGGTCACGTACAGGTTGCCGGCGCGGTCGCTGGCCATGCCGCGCGGGGTCAGGCTGCGGCTGACGGCGCGCACCTGGCCCAGTTCGACGCGCGAAATGGTGGTGTAGTCGGCGCCCTTCAGGTCCAGGCACATCTGCAGCACGCTGTCGCCAGGCGGCAGTTCGCTGCGGGCGGCGGTCAGCTGGCTTTGGGCGTTCGGGCCTACGTGCAGGAAGTTCTGCATGGCGCCGTCGACGCCGCCGCGGCTCATTTCGATGCGGAAGTCGCCGCCGTAGGGAGGAATCCAGGTACCGAAGTTCAGCTTCTGGTAGCTGCCGTCGATGCCCAGTTCCGCCATCGGCGCCGTGGCTTCGAACACCACGCTGCCCACGGCCGGCGGCTGCACAGGCGCGCTTTGCGTCATCGCGTACAGCGTGCCGCGCGAGCCGTCGTCGGAAACCAGGTAAGACTGGCTGTTGTCGGCCACCGCCACGCCGTTCAGCTGCCAGCGGTTGACCAGGTTGTTCATCAGCAGGTCGGTGGCCACGCCGTCGGTGCCGATGCGCACCACCGAGCCGTTGCTGCCGACGGCCAGCATGCTGCCGTCCGGCGCCAGGTCGAACGCCGACAGGCCGGCCGGCACGTTGGCCAGCAGGTCGACCTTGCCGTCCTGGAAGCTGGTGATGGTGTTGTTGTTAATGTTCAGCATCAGCGTCGCGCCGTTTGCCGTCTGGCGCAGCGCGACCGGATTCGCCAGGCCCGAGGCGAAGACCTCGGACACCCAGGCACCCGCCTGGTTGCGCAGCTTGTTCATCTGGCTGTTGCTGCGGTTGGCCAGCACCAGCTGGTCCCCTTCCGCCATCATGCCGACAAAGCCCCCCTGCCCGGTCAGGTTGCTGACGATGCCCGCGCTATTCACGCGGTCCACGCCATTGGTACGGGAAACGAACAACTCGCCGGCGCCATTGAACGCCAGTCCCACCGGGGACGAGGTACGCGCAAAGATGCTGCCCGCCGGACCGACGTCCGGCGCAAAGCGCAGCACCATATTGTTGGAACTGCTCGCCACGTAAAGCTTGCCGCTGGCGTCGAAGGCCAGGCCTTGCGGCGCGCGCAGGCCGGCGAAGTCGAGCTCCACCGTTTTGCCCGGCGACAGCACGACCACGCGTCCGTCATCCTGGTAGGCGTAAGCCAGGCCGCCGTCCGCGCGCACGGCCAGGCCGCCCAGGTTGTAGCCGCCGGCATAGTAATACTGCTGCACGCTGCCGCCAGCATACCTGTTGATGCTGGCGCTGGAGGCCGCGCCATAGGTCACGCCGTTGACATGGGCCAGGTAGTGCGCCTGGAATTGCCCCTTGTAGGTCGGATAGGCATTGTCGACGTACCACATGAAGCGTTCGCCGTTGTCGACGAAGCGCATTTCGGTGCCGCTGAACACGATCGACCACGGATTCGCGAAGCCCTGCACGCGCGCCACCTCTTCACCGGCGAAGGTGTAGGCCGACAGCGTGTAGGCATTGCTGTCCACCGTCCACAGCTGGTTGGACGGACTCACTGCGCCGAAACTGATATAGCCGTTCGGGCCGTAGTAGCCGCGCGACATCAGCAGCGTGACGGCGCCGGTCAGGGTGTTGACGCGGTAGCTCTTGTCGTAGGTGAAGACGACAATCTCGTTTTCGCTGCCGGAAGTCCAGCCGTAGACATATGGCAGGCTGAAGGTGATCGGGGTCAACGCGCCTTCCGGCGACACGCGATAGAAGCCGCCACCGGTGCGCATGACAAGATTGCCCGCGGTGTCAGCTTGCAGGTCGGTCATATTGGCGTTCCAGCCGTAGCTGGCAAGCGTCACCAGTTCGCGCAAGGTGCCGCTGGTATCGAGCTTGTGGATCTTGCGGTTGTTGTAGTCGCTCAGGTAGATATTGCCGGCCGGGTCGACCGCCACCGCATACGGCGTGAACGGCAGGTTGCTGCGGACGGTGCTGACCGTCCCGGTCGCATCGATTCGCACCACAGCGCTGCCGGTCAGTGCCAGCACGACGCCAGGCGTGATATCCGGCGTCCAGTTGCCGTAGTTGAAATTGCGGTTCCAGTACTGGTACTCGCCATTGGCGTAGCGCACCATGCTGCCCGAATTGTGGATGTAGATGTCGCCATTGGCCGCCGCGCGCACCTGGTTGGGCGCCAGCAGCAGCGTCTCGGTGGTACCGATCCGGCTGCCGTCAGGCGCGAATTTGGCAATGCGGTGGGCGCCATACTCAGTCACGTGCACATTGCCGGCGCCGTCGGTCGCGATGCCGAGCGGACCATTCAAGCCGGCGGCGAAACTGCTCTTCACGCCGTTGCTGATGCGGGTCACCTTGCCGTTGCCGTACTCGGTCACCAGGTAATCGCCGTTCGGCAGCACCACCAGGTTGTATGGGTTGGACAGGCCGCTGGTGACGAAAGTGACGTTGTTTTGCGCATCCTTGCGGCGCAGCGTGCCGTCGCCGCTGTTCAGGATCAGCAGGTCGCCGTTCAGGTCGTAGGCCATGCCATGTGGCTGGTAGCCGAAGCCGTGCGCGAACAGTTTCACCGTGCCGTTCGGCTGCACCGTGTGGATCGAATCGTTGTTGGTGTCGCTCACATACAGCACGCCGCTGGCATCGAAGGCCAGGCCGAACGGGGTGCCCAGGCCGGTGGCGTAGACGCTCACCTGCCCTGCCGGGGTGATTTTCGAGACGCGCGCCTGGTCCGCTTCGGCCACGTAGAAATTGCCGGCCGCATCGCGCGCGATGCCTTGCGGGCTGCGCAGGTTGCTGACGAACGGGGAAATCTTGCCGTCGGCGGAGACCTTGACCAGCGTGCCGTCGCTGCTGTTGGTGACAACGTAGTTGCCGGCGTCGTCCTTGACCATTGCCACCGGGGCGGAGAAGCCGTTGCGCGCCAGGATCGTTTCCTGGCCGTTGTCGGCGCGCAGCACCAGGCGGCTCTCGCCGTTGTAGCGGCCCGCCAGCAGCATGCCGTCGGCGGTGAAGGTGATGGCCGCGATATCGTTGATCTGGGTGGTGTCGAAACGGGTCGGCACGCCCTGCGGCGACAGGCGGTACAGCACAGCGTTGTAAGCGGCCCAGATATTGCCGGCCGCATCCATGGCGGCATCGGTGTAGTAGCCGGTCGGCAGCTGGCCCAGCACGGTCTGGGTGCCGTTGGTATCCAGGCGCAGCACCTTGCCGTCGTAGTAGTTGACGGTGTACAGCCAGCCTTGCGGCGACATCTTCAGCTTGCGCGCGCGCTGCAGCGGCGCGCCGCTGGCCAGGGTACGCACGCTGGCCTCGCTCTGGCCGTTGATCGGTTCCTGCGCCGTCAGCGTCACTTTCAGCTGCATGTCGCCGGCGGCCAGCACCGCGTTGCCGTTGTTGACCACGTCGCCGGTGAAGGTAACCACGGTCTTGGCGCCCGCTTGCGCCAGCGGCGGATCGGCCAGCACGCCGCCGGCCAGGCGCGGCGCGGTCAGCACTTCGAAATCACCGTCGGCTTCCGCCACCACGCGGCCCGCATCGTCGAAGGCGCGCGCCTTGATGGTGTAGGGTCCGCCCGGCAGGCGCAGGGTATTCCACTCCAGCATCAGCTCCAGCGTGCTGTTGGCGCCCAGCGCCAGCGGACGGTTGTCCGGCTCCTGGCCGCGCCAGCTCACGCCCGGATTGCCCAGGTAGGTGTGGACGATGCTGCCTTCCTTGTTGATGACCTGCGCCGTCATCGTCAGCGTGGCGGGGTTGGCCGAGTTATTGGCCAGCAGCACTTCCAGCGGAATCAGGCCGGTCGCGTTATAGCTGCGCTGCGGCGTGGCCATCTTGATGAAGCTGATGTCGGCGGCCGTGCTGTCGCGTTTTTGCAGCGTGACGTCAACCGTCGCGTTACCCGGCTGCGGCAGCGCCACGCTCAGCACTTGCGAGAAGTAGTCGGCGGCGCTGACGTTGAGCGCAAAGCCGGTGCCGCTAATGCCGCTGATGCGGTATTTGCCCGCCGCGTCGGTCAGCACAGGGCTGCCCTGCCCCTGCACCGCCACGCTGGCGCCGGCCACCGCGGCCCCGGTCGCACCATTGGTCACGGTGCCGCTCAGGGTCGATGTGGTGGGCTGGAGCGCCAGCGCAATATCGCCGATGGCGTTCGGACCGGCCACGGCCATGCCGCTGCCGCTGACCGGCTGGTAACCGGCCGCGCTGACGGCGATGCTGAAGCTCCCTGGCGCCACGTTGGCCACGCTGAAGGCGCCGCCGGTGGTGCTGGTCACGCTCTTCCCGGCCACCACCACCGTGGCGCCGGCGATGCCGGCCTTGGTGCTGGCGTTGACGACCTTGCCGCTGATGGTGGCGCTGGTCGGCTCCGGCTTGTAGGTCGGGGTCAGGCCCGGCGAGAAGGTATAGCTGGTATTGGCCGCCACGTCCAGGCTGACGCTGACGGTGCGGTAGTTGTTGGCCGTGACCGTGACCGTCAGCGGGCCCGGGCTCAGGTTGCCGATGCTGAAGGCGCCACTGGCATCGGTGGTGGCCGAGGCAGTACCGGCCGCCACCACGGCGCCGGCCAGGGGCTGGCCGCTGTCATTGCGGATCACGCCCGACAGGGTCGCGCTGAGCGAAGCCGGCGCCAGCGCAACGGTGCCGATGCTCAGGCTCTGGCCGGCGCCCACGCTGATGTTCACGTCGCGGCTGGCATAGCCAAGGCGCGCGAAGCGCAGCGTCAGGTTGCCGGCCGCAATGCCGGACAGGGTGAAGTTGCCGCCGGCATCGCTGCCGGTGGCGGCGTCGCCGCCCGCCACCACTTGCACGCTGGCGCCGGCCAACGGCAGGCCGCTGGCGGCGTCGGCCACCAGGCCGCGCACGGCGGCGCTGCCGTTGCTGGCCGGCGGATGGTTGACCAGGTACAGCGCGCGCAAGGCCACGGCGGTCAGGTAGGGATCATCATTCCAGCTGCCGTTGGCCGCCTGCGTGGCCAGCAGCGCATCGCTGGCGGGCTTGAGGATCGTGGCGTCGGCGGTCTGGGTCGACAGCACCCACAGCGCCAGCGCATTGTCGAAAGGGTTGCCAAAGTTGCCGGCCGGATTGCGCTGCGCCAGCAGCCAGCGCAGCGACTGGGCGCTGAAGGAACCGGCGCCCTGCTGGCCGGACCAGGCGGCCGACGCCAGCATGGCTTTCAGCGTCGCGTACAGGCTGGCCTGGCGGTTGACGGCGAACGAACCGTCGTCCAGGTGGTTGGCGTCGAGGAAGGCCAGGGCGCGCGTCACGGCGGCTGCGTCGGGCTGGGCGCCGCCGGCGCGTTGCGCCAGCAGCATCCAGGCCGTGTCGGTCGGGTTGGAGGCATAGCCGCCATCGCCGCCGTAACCGCCGTCGGCGTTCTGGCGCTTTTGCAGCTCTTCCACCAGCGCCGGCTGGGCCACGCCGCCGTAGCCCAGGGCCCAGGCGCGGCGCGCCATGTATTCGGTGCTGAGATCCTGCTCGGCCGACAGTGCCTGGCGCAGCGGCGCCTGGCTGGCGGCCGGCGCCCCCAGCAGCTTGAGCGTGTACAGCGTTTCGCTGCGCGCCTGCAGCGGCGTGGCGATCGAGCCGGCCTCCCCGCCCAGCGTGCCGTCCGGCTGTACCTGCGCCTGCAGCCAGCCCAGGCCGCGGCTCAGGGGCGTGTCCTGCGCCCGGGCGGGCGCGCTGCACAGCATCAATTGGAGGAGCAAAGCAAACGACAGGAGGCCGCTGGCGGCCGTGCGGACGAGTTTCACGTTCATTCCCTGGCTGGTAAGGTTTTAATGCCTGATGGCAATAGTTGCCCGCCAGCTTAGCAGAATGTCTTTTGTGATAACTTTCTAAAAAAATAAATTTACATTCTTGCCAACCGCTGCGAAACGTGCTGCGCTCGATTTCCAAAGGGAAAGAATGTGACTTGCTACATTTGTAACTTAATCTTTGAAAGTGTTGCTGCGGTGCCGCATCAGTCGTAGCGGCTGGGCGACCCGCCGCCGGCGCGCAGCAGCGTCGATACGCCAGTGCCGCCGGCGGCCGGGCGCATCACCACATCGGTTTCGCCGCCTTCCGGCTGGCCCGGGCGCGCCAGTTCGTAGGCGACGGTGGCGTCGTCCAGCCACAGGATCTGGTCGTCGATGCTGCGCGTTTCCGGCAGCACCCATTCGCGCCCGCTGGCCGGCTCGTAGATGGCGGGCAGCCAGCCGCCTTCGGGCTTGCGGCGCTTGAAGGCGATGTGCTTGCCGTCCGGCGAATAGGACGGGCATTCCATGTCCTTGCGCAGCAGCACCAGGGTCTTGGCCGCCAGGTCGCCCTGCGCCAGGAATACCGCCCCACCCGCCCCCACCGTCGCCACGAAACGTCCGGCCGCATTCGGATCGAAGCTGACACCCCATACGTTGAAGCGGCGCGCCGGCATTTGCAGGGCCGCGCTTTCCACGACGCGGAAGGTCGACAAGTCGGCCAGCAAACGCTTGCGCGCGGCGTCCACCACGTAGGTGCGGGTACTGAAGTCGGTACCGGTGTAGCTGTGCCCGCCCGAGAATCCGGTAAACGCCACCAGGGTGCCGTCGGGCGCCACGCGCACGCGGCTGGCCAGCAGCACGTTCGGGAACGACAGCGTCTGCGCCACCTGCCCGGCGCGGTCGGCCAGGTCCAGCTTGAGGCCCTGCCCCGGCACGGCGCGCAGGCAGGCCAGCACGCCTGCGCTGTAGTGCACGCGCTCGCAGCGCAGCGGCAACTGGGCCTGCGCCTGGCCGCCCGGCAGCTTGACAATGTCGACGCGGCCGGCTTCCGCGCCCAGGGTATGGCGCGTGAGCAGCGCGGCGCCCGCGGCAGGCAGGGAAGACAGCATCAGGCAGGCGATGGCGGCAAGCAGCGGTTGCTTCATGGGCTTTCGGGCAGCAGTTGGAGCGGCGCGCCGGCGCGCCGCAATGGGTTGAACAATGCAAACAGGGCCAGGGCGCACGACAGTCCTGCGCCGTACACCAGCACGGCGCCGCCGATGTCGTAGCGGTCCCATAGCCAGCCGAACAGCATGGACGACGCCAGCTTGGCGGCGGCCACGCCGGCGGCGAACAAAGCCAGGCTCAGGCTGCGCGCCGCCGGCGGCACCGCCGCCGCCACAGCGGCCATCAGCACGCCATCGGTAGCCGCGATAAAGCAGCCTAGCAGCAGCACCAACGCGGCCGCCTGCCACAGCGGCGGCGCGGCGCCGGCCGCTCCCCACAACAAGGCGTAAAGAGGCAGCAGCAGCAGGTGGGCCGACAGGAACACACGCAACGCCCCGGCCCGGTCGGCCAGCCAGCCCACCGGCGCGGCCAGCAGCAGGAAAGCCGCCGCGGTACCGACCGGCAGCAAGGGCTGCATGAAAGGCTCGAGCGCAAAGCACTGCTGCATCTGCGCGTAGACCAGGCCTTCGCTGACGGTAAACAGCGACAGCAGCATCGACGCCAGCAGCAGCTTGCGGCAAGCCGGCGGCAGGCAGCGCTGCCAATGCACGCGCAGCGGCGTGCGCGGCGCGGCCGCCGCCGCAGCGCGCGTGCCGCCCGGCACGAAGCGAATGAACACGGCCACGCCCAGCAGCGCAAAGCCCAGCGCCACCAGGAACAGCAGCCGGTACTGCTGCGGCGCCCACCACAGCATGCCTGCCGCCAGCAGCGGCCCGGCCAGGGCCCCTGCCCCATCCATCGCACGGTGCGTGCCGAACGCCAGGCCGAGCTGCTGCGGCGGCACGCTCGCCGCCAGGATGGTGTCGCGCGGCGCGGCGCGCAAACCCTTGCCGAGGCGGTCCAGCGCCAGGCAGGCCACGATGGCGGCAAATGCGCCGCTGGCCAGCAACGCCAGCTTGGCTACGATCGACATGGCGTAGCCGGTGCCGGCGACCAGCTTGCTGCGCCCGCTGCCATACGTGAGCAGCCCGCCCAGCAGCAAGGCCGCGACGGCCGCGCCGCCGCGGAACAGGCCATCGGCCACACCGAATTCGGCGGGGGAAAGGTGCAGGGCGAGCATCAGGTAGACCGGCAGCACGCTGGCCACCATCTCGGTCGAAATATCGGTGAGCAGGCTGGTGGCGCCCAGCGCATAGACCGTCGCCGGCAAGGGCTGGCCCGGCTGCGGCGTGGCGCCGCGGCGGCTGCGCCACTGGTTGTAGATTTCAGCGAAATACATCGGGATCCCTGGCAAGCCCGGGCGGGCGACGCGCTAGCTTAGCAGATTGTTCACGGCGCTTTACAGGGTCTTGACGAATTCGCGCACGCCACCGAGCAGCATTTCGATCGACATGGCGGCCAGGATCAGGCCCATCAAGCGTTCGAAGGCGGTCATCACTTGCGTGCCCAGCACTTTCTGCAAGCGCTCGGCGCCGAGGAAGACCGCGAGCCAGACCACGACCACCGCCGCCAGCGCGGCCACGTGCACCACCACTTCGCCCGTGCTCTCGCGCGAGAACAGCAGCACGGTCGCCAGTGCGGAAGGGCCGGCCAGCGCGGGAATCGCCAGCGGCACGATGAACGGTTCGCCGCCCTCCTGCTTGCCCAGCACGCCGTCCGGATGCGGGAACACCATGCGGATCGCGATCAGCAGCAGGATCACGCTGCCGGCGATACGCAGCGATGCCTCCGACAGGCTCAAGGCCTTGAGGAAGTGGCTGCCGAAGAACATGAACACCAGCAGCACGACGAACGCGATCAGGCATTCGCGCACCACGATCTTGGGGCGCCGCTTGGGCGGCACGGTTGCCAGCGCCGAGGCGAAGATGGGAACGTTGCCGAACGGGTCGGTCACGAGCATCAGGAGGATGAAGGTCTGGAAGAAGTCTTGGGTCATGAATGCGAGTTTACACCACCGGCATGCGGCGGCGAAGCGGCAGCCGCGCCGCCCTTGCCCAGCTTGCGGTCGCAGGACTCGACGCTGGCCACGTCCGGCCACAGCTCGGGCATGAGGTGCTCGGCCAGCTCCTGGCGCAGCTTGAGGTAGGTCTCGCGGTCGTTGGCGCGGCAGGCGAAGGAGGCGAACTTGTTGCGGCCGCGCAGGTCCTGCGGATGCCGCTGCAGCAGGTCTTCAAAGCCCGACTTCACCATGCGCCATTCCGGCAGCTTGCGTTGCTCGCTGAACTGGATCGCTTCGCTGCCATTGCCGTCTTCGCGCCAGTACAGGCGGGCGTACATGCCGCTGCCCTCCACCGACCTGGTGAAGAAGGCGGCGCGGCGCGCGAACTGGTCGAATTGCGCGGGACTGCCGCCCCAGCGCGGACTGTAGGCGCGCGACATGGCGAAGTGGATCTGCAGGTCGTTCGGGAATGCCTGCACGGCATCGAGATAGGCGCTGGCTGCCGAACGGCGCGAACCCGCCCCTTCCAGGCGCAGGCTGATATTCAGGCTATGCCACAGCGGGCAGGCATTGGCTTGCGCCTTCACCTGCAGCAGGCGCGCGACCCCGTGGCTCAGCTGCTCCTGATAGAAGGCCATGGCCTGCTTCTGCAACTGGCCCACGGCGCCCAGGCGCAGTTGCGAGGCGTAGGCGCGCCAGTAGATCGCTTCCACCAGCGCCCCGGCCAGCGAATCGGGCGCCTGCTGGCGCCACTGCTCCAGGGCAGCGCGCTCGGCCTCCCAGGCTTGCGTGCTGCGGAAATGGCTGTCGAACTGGGCCTCGAAGCCGGCCGCATCGGCCGCATCGGCCGCGCAGGATTCGCGCAGGCCGCGCTCGATGGCGTCGAAGCGGCGCTCGGCCCACAGCTTCTGCAAGGTACTCGTCCTGGCCGCGAGCGCACTGCCGCCGGCCGGATCGGCAGGGGCAATGGCCAGCAGCAAAGACAGTAACAATGTTGGAAACATCACAATCCCGGCAACGCGCAAAAAGATGCCAAGAATTGTATAGTCATTTCTTTGCAGAAATGTCGCAAATACTCACGAATTGTCAAATATTTAGCGGATTGTGGCGGATTCAGTACACCTGCGCCACGCCGCCATGACCGCTCGCCCGGGCGCGCATTTCATGGTAGTCGAAAGCTTCGCGCAAATGGGCCAGCACCGCCCCGTCGTCCCACGGCTTGGTCAGGAACTTGAACAGGGTGCCCTGGTTGATGGCCTGGATCACCGAATCGATTTCGGTAAAGCCGGTCAGCAGCATGCGGATCGAGTCGGGCTGCAGCGCGCGCGCCCGCGCCAGGAACTCGGTGCCGTTCATGTGCGGCATGCGCTGGTCGGACAACACCACCTGCACCTGGTGCGCCGCCATCAGTTCCAGCGCCGAGCGCCCGTTGTCGGCTGCCAGCACGGTATATCCCTCGTTGCGGCACAGGCGGCGCAGCGCGGAAAGGATGTTCGGCTCGTCGTCCACCAGCAGCAAGGTGCGTTCGGGCGCGTTGTGCGCGCTTGGCAGCTGCCAGGCCTGGCGTCCGCGCAGCAGCTGCGCGAACTCGGCTGCCGGCAGCGCATCGCTGAAGTAGCGGCCCTGCAGTTCGTCGCAGCGGTATTGGCGCAGGCTGCGCACCTGCCCCTCGCTTTCCACGCCTTTGCCCACCACGTGCAGGCCGAGCGAATGGGCGAGGTCGATCACCAGGCGGCAGATACTGGCGTCGCCCGGATTGAGCGTCATCCCGCGCACGCACGCCTGCTGGATCTTGACGAAATCGACCGGGAAGCGCTGCAGGTGGCTAAGCGAAAAACAGCCGCTGCCGAAATCGTCGATGGTCAGCCGCACCCCGGTGGCCTTCAGCTCGCGCAACGTCGCGGTGGCCGCTTCCAGCTGCTCCTCCAGCGCGCCGGCGGTCACTTCCAGTTCGAGCCATTCGGCGTCGACCCGGTGCCGCTGCATGGCTTCGCGCAGCATGCCGGCCAGGCCGTTCTGGCGGAACTGGCGCACCGACAGGTTGACCGCCACCGGCATCAGCGGCAGGCCGGCATCGAGCCACTGCCGGAGCTGGCGGCAGACGGCGTCGAGCACCCAGCGCCCGATCGGCACGATCACGCCCGACTCTTCCGCCTGCCCGATGAATTCCCCTGCGGCCAGCAGGCCGCGCTGCGGATGGCGCCAGCGCAGCAGGGCTTCGGCGCCCACCGCGCGGCCGCTGCGCACGTCGATCTTAGGCTGGTAATGCAGTTCCAGCTCGCCGGCCGCCAGCGCGCGATGCAGCTCGGTTTCCAGCGCCAGCCTGGCGGCGGCGCGTTCATTCATGTGCGGCGCGTAGAAGTGGCAGGCGCCATGGCCATTGGCGCGCGCAAAATGGGCGGCGGCTGCGGCATTGCGCAACAAGTCTTCCGCTTCGCTGCCGTCGGCCGGCGCCAGGCTGATGCCAACGCTGGCGTTGACGAATACTTCCTGTCCTTCCAGGGCGAACGGCGCGCCGACCAGCTGCGCCAGGTTGCTGGCGATGGCTGCCGCCTGGTCCGCATAGCGCAAGTCGCTGAGCGCCACGGCGAACTCGCCGCCGGACAAGTGGGCCACCGAATCGCCCATCGGCAAGGCTGCCGCGATGCGTTCCCCCACTGCCCGCAACAGGCTGCCGCCGGCAGCTTCGCCCAGCGCTTCGCGCACCGCATGGAAGCGCTCCAGGACCAGCACCAGGACCGCTACCTGGCGTCCGCTGCGCGCGGCATAGGCCACCGCCTGCTGCAGACGGTCGCGCAACAGGGCGCAGCGCGGCAGGCCCAGCGCCGCATCGTAGTTGGCCTGGTATTCCAGTTCGCGCTCGGCCTGGGCCCGCGCCTGGGCGTCGCGCAGGCTGGCGATCCCGCCGGCGATCTCTTCCGCCACGTCCTGCAGCTGGCGCACTTCTTCCTCGCCGAAGGCATCGTCCTGGCAGGCGTGCAGAACCAGTGTGCCGAGCACTTCGGCGCGGCTGCGCAGGGGCAGCACCAGCGATGCGGCGATGCCATCGGGCGCCTCCGCTTCGCCGCCGATGTGGCGCGCCACTTGCGGGCGCTGGCTAAGCATTACTTCGCGCTGCAGGGCGTCGCAGCATGCCGCCGCCCCTGCCGGCATGGCTGGCGGCGCCGATGCCGCCAGCGGCCCGGCCACGCCCTCGGGCAGTCCGATGTGGGCCTGCGCGTAGCCGCCTTCCACCAGGCGCCGGCATACGGCGTCGAGCAATTCTGCTTCGTTGGCGCTATGCGCGAACGCGTCGTGGCAGCGCGAAATGATGCGCAGCGTGCGGTTGGCGCGGCGCAGCTCGGCCACCCTCGCCTCCACCTGCTGTTCGAGCTGGTCCACCTGGCGCCGCTGAGATTGCGCAAGCTGCCATTTGGCGGCCAGCGCCGCTGCGAGCTGCCGCACTTCGATGGCGTCGAACGGCTTTTTCAGCACCAGCCAGCGGTCGGAGCGCCCCAGCCGGGCTGCCAGCTCGCTCCAGGCATAGTCGCTGAAGGCGGTGCAGAACACCACTTGCAGGTCGGGGTCGGCGCGCCACAGGGCCTCGGCGGTCTGGATGCCGTCCCATTGCGCCATGCGGATGTCGACGAAGGCCAGCGCATATGGCTTGCTTTGCGCGCCGGCCTGTTCCACCAGGCGCAGGCCCTGGACGCCGCCTGGCGCCACGTCCACGCTGTACACCGGGCGCCCCGCCCGTTCCTGGCTGCCGGCTGCCGCCAGCACCTGGCGCAGCGCGTCGCGCAGGGCGTCATTGTCGTCGATGACCAGGACGCGTGGCGCCGGATGGCGGCTTCCCTGACGTGCTTGCATTTCGTGCATTTCCATACACCCTCCAGCAACAAATTTTTCCACACACCAACAATTGCCAAGTTAGGTTAACCTGCCTAAACTGTCAAACATGACTAAGCTAACTGAGGATGCGCGACAACAAACCGACGCGGCAGCGTTGACGACCGGGCAAGCCGCCAAGCTGTGCGGGGTCAACTTCCGCACGGTGTCGCGCTGGATCGACCGCGGCTTATTGCCGGCCTATCAACTTCCCGGCACCCGGGGCGACCGCCGCGTGCGGCTGGAGGACCTGCGCCGCTTCATGCGCGAACATGACATGCCCGATCCGTGGGCCGCTCCGGCTGCGCCACGGCGCGCGCTGGTGGTCGATGACGAACCGTCGATGGCGCGCGCCATCGAACGCGTGCTGCGCCAGGCCGGCTTTGAAACAGCCCAGGCCGCCGACGGTTTTCAGGCTGGCGCCTTGCTGTTCAGCTTCCGGCCCGACGTGATGACGCTGGACCTGCGCATGCCGGGAATGGATGGCATCGAGGTGCTGCGCTTCCTGCAGCGCACGGTGTTGCCGGCGCCGCTCAAGGTGGTGGTGCTGTCGGCCGATAGCGAAGAGCGGTTGCGGCAGGCGCGCGAGCTGGGTGCGCACGCGGTGCTGCCCAAGCCATTTGACAACGAGGTTTTACTGGCTACACTCGCTTCTTTCCGTTGATTTGAAAGAAGATGATGAAGCGACTGTTTTCCGCTTGCCTGGTCGGCGCCAGCCTTACCCTGGCCCTGGCTGGCTGCGAGCGCGGCAAAGGACCGGCCCCGACTGAAGCCGCCGCCATTCCCCTGCAAAAGATCGATACCGTGACCGGCACCGGCAAGGAAGCCGTCGCCGGCGCCAACGTCGTCGTCAACTACACAGGCTGGATTTACGAGCCGAATTCGCCGCAGCAGCATGGTGCGCAGTTCGACTCTTCCGTCGGCCGCAGCCCGTTCAGCTTCCCGCTCGGTGCGGGACAAGTGATCCCAGGCTGGGACGAAGGGGTGAAGGGAATGAAAGTGGGCGGCAAACGCACGCTGATCGTGCCTGCCGCCATGGCGTACGGCAGCAACGGCATCGGCCCGATCCCGCCCAACTCGAACCTGATCTTCGACGTCGAGCTGCTGGAAGTACGTTGAAAAAAAAAGCGGAAGGACTGCCTTCCGCTTTTCTTTTTACACGCCGGCTTCGCCTTTCTTGATCCAGGCCGCCAGCTGGTGCGGGCGCAGGCCGTCGTAGTCTTCGAACGGCTGGTGGATCCATGGGTTGTGCGGCAGTTCTTCCATCTGGTAGTCCGGCTTGAAGGCCGAGCAGCCCTTGGTCCAGATCACGGCCGACTTCACTTCGGTCACGCCTTCGAAGTTGTCCTTCAGGTGCTTCATCACCTTGGTCAGGGTCACGCCGGAATCGGCCAGGTCGTCCACCAGCAGGATCTTGCCCGACAGCGGGCCCTTGGTCATGGTCATGTACTTGGCGATATCCAGGTCGCCGCGCACGGTGCCGGCTTCTTCGCGGTAGGAGCTGGTCGACAGGATCGCCAGCGGCACGTCGAAGATGCGCGAGAACACGTCGCCCGGACGCACGCCGCCGCGCGCCAGGCACAGCACCATGTCGAACTTCCAGCCCGATTCATGGACTTTCAGCGCCAGGCGTTCGATCAGGCGGTGGTACTCGTCCCAGGAGACCCACAGGTGCTTTTGGTCGGATTGCGGAGTGCTCATTCTTGCTTTTCCTTCTCTCTGAAATTGGAAAGGCGGGTCATTGACCCGCCCTACTGTCTGATACCGGCGGGTCTTGGCGGCCCGCCTTGCGATGCTTTACTCGAATGGATGGCGCAGGACGATGGTCTCTTCGCGGTCAGGGCCGGTGGAAACCATGTCGATCGGCACGCCGACCACTTCTTCGATGCGCTTGATGTAGGCGCGGGCGGCTGCAGGCAGCGCTTCCATCGACTTGGCGCCGACGGTGCTTTCCTTCCAGCCCGACATTTCTTCGTAGATCGGCTGGCACAGGGCCGCGTCTTCGGCGCCGACCGGGAAGATGTCGACCTGCTTGCCGTTGATGGTGTAGCCGGTGCAGATCTTCAGGGTTTCCAGGCCATCCAGCACGTCCAGCTTGGTCAGGCACATGCCCGACACGCCGTTGATCTGCACGGAGCGGCGCAGCAGTGCAGCGTCGAACCAGCCGCAGCGACGGGCACGGCCGGTCACGGTGCCGAATTCGTGGCCCACGGAGGACAGGTGGTGGCCAACGCCTGCATCGGTCGGCAGTTCGGATGGGAACGGACCGGAACCAACGCGGGTGGTGTAGGCCTTGGTGATGCCCAGGATGTAGTGCAGCATGCCTGGACCGACGCCGGCGCCGGCGGCGGCGTTACCCGCCACGCAGTTCGACGAGGTGACGAATGGATAGGTGCCGTGGTCGACGTCCAGCAGCGAGCCCTGGGCGCCTTCGAACAGCAGCGAGCCGCCGGCCTTGTGGGTTGCGTACAGGGCGGACGACACGTCGGTGACCATCGGGCGCAGGCGCGGCACGTAGGCCAGCGCGTCGTCCAGGGTCTTCTGGTAATCGATCTTCGGCGCCTTGAGATAGTTCTCCAGCACGTAGTTGTGGTAGTCCAGGTTCTCTTTCAGCTTTTCTGCAAAGCGCTCTGCGTTCAGCAGGTCGGCGACGCGGATGGCGCGGCGGGCGACCTTGTCTTCGTATGCAGGGCCGATGCCCTTGCCGGTGGTGCCGATCTTGGCGGCGCCGCGCGCGGCTTCGCGGGCAGCGTCGAGGGCGGTGTGGTAAGGCAGGATGACCGGGCAGGCTTCGGAAATCTTCAGGCGGGAAGCCACTTCCACGCCGGCCGCTTCCAGCTTGTCGATTTCGCGCAGCACGTCAGGCACGGACAGCACGACGCCGTTACCGATGTAGCAAGCCACGCCCGGGCGCATGATGCCCGAAGGGATCAGCTGCAGGGCGGTCTTGACGCCGCCGATCACGAGGGTGTGGCCCGCGTTGTGGCCGCCCTGGAAACGCACCACGCCCTGGGCGTGTTCGGTCAGCCAGTCGACGATCTTGCCCTTGCCTTCATCGCCCCACTGGGTACCGATAACAACGACGTTCTTTGCAGTTTTGTTTGACATCACAATTAACCTAAGTTTTTGAGAATCCAGTTACTACCACTTTCGTCGAGCACCAGCGCGCGGTCGCACTCGAACTCGTCCTGTTCATCGTTATGACCCGGCAGCGACTGGATCACAACTTCGCCGGACTTGCGCAGCTCGGCGATTTTTTCTTTCAGTTCCGGCGCATTGCCCCACGGCGCGCGGATCGAATGCTTGCGCTCCGCGGTCGGCAGCAGGCGCGCCAGTTCGCGCAGGTCGAGCGAGAAGCCGGTGGCCGGACGGGCACGGCCGAATGCCTCGCCCACGTGGTCGTAGCGGCCGCCGCGGGCGACCGCGTTCGGCAAGCCCGGCACGTACAGCGCGAACATGGCGCCGCTCTCGTACTGGTAGCCGCGCAGGTCGGCCAGGTCGATCGCCACTTCGGCGCGGCCGATGGCCGATGCCGCCAATGCAGCCAGTTCGGCCAGCGCGTGGGTGATGCCGGGCAGCGCAGGCAGCACTTCGCGGGCGCGCTTCAATACTTCCACGTCCCCGTACAGGTTCGGCAGCACCAGCAAGGCGGCGCGCGTGGTGTCGCTGTACTTGGCGCACTGCTGCTGCAGGCCGGGAACATCCTTGCCGCGCAACAGCGCAACGATGGCGTCGTAATCTTTTTTCGCCGCCGGGTCCTGGTCGAGGATCGCGTGCAGCACGCCGACATGGGTCAGGTCCAGGCGCATGTCGGTGAAACCGGCCAGCGACAGCGATGCCAGCGCCAGTTCCTGGATTTCGGCGTCCGCTTCCAGGCCGGCATGGCCGTAGATCTCGGCGCCGATCTGGAACGGTTCGCGCGTGGCGTGCAGGCCGGATGGACGGGTGTGCAGCACCGAGCCGGCGTAGCACAGGCGCGTTACCGTGGCCCGGTTCAGCAGGTGGGCGTCGATGCGCGCCACTTGCGTCGTCATGTCGGCGCGCAGGCCCAGCATGCGGCCGGAAATCTGGTCCACCAGCTTGAAGGTGCGCAGGTCGGTGTCGGCGCCGGCGCCGGTCATCAGCGACTCGACGTACTCCAGCAGCGGCGGCATCACCAGCTCGTAACCGTACAGGCGGAAGTTATCCAGCATCAGACGGCGCAACTCCTCGATCTTGCGTGCTTCGGACGGCAAGACGTCGGCAATATATTCGGGCAAAAGCCAATTCGGCATGGTTGGTGCTATTGAAATAAAAACAATGCAGGCGCGACTGCGCCACCCCAAAAAGCGGGTGACCAAACCGCGTATTTTACGCGAAATTGTGGCAGTGCGGGAAAATTCTAACCCGGTAAATCCGGGTCAGACCCAAGGGTCTGACCCGCTTACGCGGCGGTCGCGGGCCGGGGGTCTGACCCTTGGGTCTGCCCCCGAATTTCCGGGTCTATTTACCGGACCCCGCGCTCTTGAAATACTTGAAGAAGTCCGACTGCGGATCCACCAGCATCACGTCAGCCTTGTTCTTGAAGGAAGCACGGTAAGCTTCCAGGGACCGGTAGAACTTGTAGAACTCCGGGTTGCGTCCAAACGCTTCGGCGTAAATCTGGGATGCCTTGGCATCGCCCTCGCCCTTGATTTTCTCAGCCTCGCGGTAAGCCTCGGCCAGGATCACGGTGCGCTGCTTGTCGGCATCGGCACGGATCTGCTCCGACTCGGCAGAACCGGTGGAACGGGCTTCGTTGGCCACGCGCACGCGCTCGGCCTTCATGCGCTCGTACACCGAGTTGTTGATCTGCTCGACATAGTCGACGCGCTTCAGGCGCACGTCCACGATCTGCACGCCGATCTGCTTGGCCTCGTCCACTACCTTGCTGCGGATCGATTCCATCACCTTGCCGCGCTGGCCGGAAATCACTTCGCGCACGGTGCGCTTGGTGATCTCGTCGTTCAGCGCCGCCTTGACGATCTGCTGCATGCGGTCGCCCGCCCTGCCCTCGTCGCCGCCGAAGGAGACGAAGTACAGGCGCGGATCGGTCACGCGCCATTTGACGAAGGCATCGACCAGGATGTTCATCTTTTCGGCGGTGATGAAGCGGTCGGCTTCTTTCGGATCCAGGGTCTGGATGCGCTTGTCCAGGTACACCACGTTCTGGAACGGCGGCGGCAGCTTGAAGTGCAGGCCAGGCTCGGAAATCACCTGCTTCACCTCACCCAGCGCGAACACGATGGCGTACTTGCGCTGGTCGACCACGAACACGGTGGACGAGAGCAGCATCAGGGCGATAAAGCCCGTAATCAAAATGGTAGCAAAGCGATTCATTAACGGCCCTCCCGGTCACGGGACGATTCACGCGAACGGCTGTCACGGCGGTTCGTCTCAGGCGCCGCTTCCGGCGGCAGCAGCACGGCCGAAGGCGGCGGCGCGGTCACGCTGGCGGCGCGCGCCTCGGTGGCGGCCACCTGCGCGATCAGCTTGTCCAGCGGCAGGTACAGCAGGTTGCTGCCGGCCTTGGAGTCCACCATCACCTTGCTGGTGTTGGAGAAGATCTGCTGCATGGTGTCCAGGTACATGCGGTCGCGCGTCACGGCCGGCGCCTTCTGGTATTCGGCCAGCACGGACTTGAAGCGGTCGGCATTACCGGTCGCATTCTGCACCGTCATGGCGCGGTACGCCTCGGCTTCCTGGATCAGGCGGAAGGCCGCACCGCGCGCTTTCGGCACGATGTCGTTGGCATAGGCTTGGCCTTCATTCTTCTGGCGCTCGCGGTCCTGGCCGGCTTTCACGGCGTCGTCGAACGCGGCCTGCACCTGCTCCGGTGGCTGCACGCCCTGCATCGTCACATTGGTCACCACGGCGCCCGAATCGTAACGGTCCAGGATGACCTGCATCAGCTGCTGGGTATCGGAAGCGACCTTCTCGCGGCCTTCGTAGAGGACGAAGTCCATCTTGCTGCGGCCGACGATTTCGCGGATGGCCGTCTCGGCCACCTGGCGCACGGTGTCTTCGGCGTCGCGGTTGGAGTACAGCCACTTGACCGCGTTATTCAGCTTGTACTGGACGGCGAACTGGATATCGATGATGTTCTCGTCTTCCGTCAGCATCAGCGCTTCGGAAGCCATCTTGGACTTGGCGCTGCCGCGGTAGCCCACTTCCACGGTACGCACCTGGGACAGGTTGACGGTCTCGTTGCCCTGGATCGGGTAAGGCCAGCGCCAATTGAAGCCGGCCGGGGTGGTGTGGCTGAACTTACCGAACGTGGTGACCACGCCGGTCTGGCCTTCCTGCACGATGAAGGCGCCCGAGGCGAGCCATACCAGCACCGCCACCGAAGCCACGGCGCCGAAGGTGAAGCCGGCGCCCTTCATGTCGCCGCCGCCGTTGCCGCCGCCACCGCCGCTGTTGTTGCTGCCGCGGTTTTTGCCGCCGCCGAACAGGCCGTTCAGGCGCTGGTTAAAGTCGCGCCACAGTTGATCGAGGTCCGGCGGACCTTCGCCGGGCTTTTTGCCTTCCTGGGCAATGTAGTTGCCGAGTCTTTTCTTGAGAGAGGAAAAAGGCATATTTTTCTTTTAGTGAGATCCTACTTGGGTAAAGGTGAGAATACTGTCCGGCGCCACTTCCTCTTTGGGGTTGGCTAGCGCTTCCTGCTCATCCCGTGCTGCCTCACAGATCGCCTCGCGCAGCAGGTCCAGTCCGGCCCCGGTGCGTGCGCTGATGAATACGCGGGAAATCTTATCATACTCATTACGTTCCACCGCCGGCTCCAGGCCCGCCGCATCGATCTTGTTCCACACCAGGATCTGCGGAATATGGTCGGCGCCGATCTCGCGCAGCACCAGGTTGACCTGCTCGATCTGCTCCATGCGGCTGGGCGAAGCGCCGTCCACCACGTGCAGCAGCAGGTCGGCGTGGATGGTCTCTTCCAGCGTGGCGCGGAAGGCGGCCACCAGCTGGTGCGGCAGTTCGCGCACGAAGCCGACCGTATCCGACAGCACGACGTTGCCGATTTCCTCGCCCATGTAGACGCGGCGCGAGGTCGTGTCCAGCGTCGCGAACAGCTGGTCCGCCACGTAGACGCCGGCCTTGGTCAGCGTATTGAACAGGGTCGATTTGCCGGCGTTGGTATAGCCGACCAGGGAGACGGAGAACGTATGGCTGCGGCCGCGCGCGCGGCGCTGGGTCTCATGCTGCTTGCGCAGCTTGGCCAGCTTGGCGCGCAGCATCTTGACGCGCTCGCCGAGCAGGCGGCGGTCGGTTTCGAGCTGGGTTTCACCGGGACCGCGCAGGCCGATACCGCCCTTCTGGCGCTCCAGGTGGGTCCAGCCGCGCACCAGGCGCGTGGCCAGGTGTTGCAACTGGGCCAGTTCGACCTGCACCTTGCCCTCGTGGCTTTGCGCACGCTGGGCAAAGATGTCGAGGATCAGGCTGGTGCGGTCGAGCACGCGGACTTGCAGGCGTTTTTCCAGATTGCGCTGCTGGGCTGGGGACAGCGCATGATTGAAGATGACGATTTCGAGCTTGTGGTCCTGCACCGCATGGCCGATTTCGTCGGCCTTGCCGCTGCCGACGAAATACGCGGCATCCGGCGCAGACCGCTTGCCGGTGATGGTGGTGACCGGCTCTGCGCCCGCGGAACGGGCCAGCAGCATCAACTCCTCGATACTGGCAGCAAAGTCGCCCTGACCGAAATCTACCCCGACTAAAGCTGCACGCATACGAAGTGGCTTACTCCGCTGCCTCGGAGGAGTTATCCATGTTCAGGTTGACGGCG
>JBCNPK010000013.1:0-124868 GCA_039593355.1 Pseudoduganella sp. | reverse complement strand
GTGCCGCTGATCGAAATACCGGTTGTGTTGACCGCCTTGCCGCCGCCGGCATTCTTGTCCACGAACGCCGAATTTCCGCTGACGCCCAGCACGTCACCGGCCACACGGTCGTCACCGAAGTTCACGCTGGCTGAAGTTGTGCCGTCGTACACCTTGTTGTTGCCGCTGGCCGTCACGCTCAGCACACGTGGCGTAATCGCCGCTGTGGTGCTCGCCGTGGTGGACGCCAGCGCGTAGTTGCCGGCGTCGGTGCCAGACAGCGACAGGCCATTGGCCGTCACCGTCTTGCCATTGCCAACGTTCTTGTCGGCGAAGCTTGCGCTACCCGACACGCCCAGCACATCGCCATTGACCCGGTTGTCGGTAAAAGCAACGGCCGCCGCCACGCCGCCGTCGTACACCTTGTCCGAGGCATTCACACCAACCGTCAGCTGGCGTTGCGTGATGTCGGCGCTTGCCGAAGCGGAGGTCGATCCCAGCGCATAATTGCCCGCATCGGTGCCCGACAGGGACAGGCCAGTCACTTGCACGCTCTTGCCGTTGCCGGCGTTCTTGTCCGCAAAGGTGGCGGCGCCCTGATTCACCACCAGCGTATCGCCGCTGACGCGGTCGTCGCTCAGGGTGGCGACGGCGTTCACGCCGCCGTCGTACACCTTGTTGGCGGCGGCCGCGCTCACGTTCAGCGTGCGCTGCGTGATATTGGCCGTGGTGCCTGCGGTGGACGCGGTCAACGCGTAATTGCCTGCGTCGGCGCCCGACAGCGCGATGCCGCTCACGCCGACCGTCTTGCCGCTGCCGGCATTCTTGTCGCTGAAGGCCGCGTTGCCGCTGACGGTCAGCGTGTCGCCGTTGACGCGATTGTCGCCGAAGTTAACGCTGGCCGTGGTGCCGCCGTCATACACGCGGTCGATGCCGCTGGCTGTCACGGTCAGGCTTCGCGCCGAAATGGCGGCCGTGCTCGTTGCGCTGGTCGAAGCCAGGCTGTAATTGCCCGCGTCGGCGCCGCTGATCGAAATACCGGTGGTGTTCACTGCCTTTCCGCTGCCGGCGTTTTTGTCGACGAACGCCGATCCAACGCTAGCCAGGGACAGGCTGTCGCCAGCTATGCGGTCGTCGCCCAGTCCAACTGTTGCGGCGGTCGTGCCGTCGTAAATCTTGTCGCCGCCAGTCGCGGTGACGGTCAGCACCCGCTGTGCAATATTGCCGCTGGCTGAAGCCGTATTGCCAACCAGCGCATAGTTCCCGGCGTCGGTGCCGGATAACGAAATACCGGTCACCGAAATCGCTTTGCCGTTGGCAGCGTTCTTGTCTGCGAAGGAAGCATTGCCGCTGATGCCCAGCGCATCGCCCGCCACACGGTCATCGCTAAAATTCACGGTCGCCGCCACAGTCCCGTCGTAGACCTTGTTGTTCCCCGTAGCGGTAACGGACAGGACGCGCGGCGTGATTGCCGCGCTGCCGGTGGCCGTGGTCGAAGCCAGCGAGTAGTTGCTTGAATCAGTGCCCGACAGCGCCAAGCCCGTGGCCGTCACGGTTTTGCCATTGCCGACGTTCTTGTCCGCAAAGGCTGCATTACCCGACACGCTCAGCACGTCGGACACGACGCGGTCGTCGGTATAGCTGGCATTTGCAGTCAGCGTCCCGTCATATACCTTGTCGGACGGAGTCAGACCAACGCTCAATTGGCGCTTGGAGATATCGGCCGTGGCCGATGCCGAAGTCGAGCCCAAAACGTAATTGCCCGCGTCGGCGCCAGACAGCATAAGCCCCGTCACCTGGACATTCTTGCCGACTCCCGCATTCTTGTCCGCAAAGGAACTGCCCCCCATACTGACGGACAAGGAGTCGCCGCTCACGCGATCGTCGGTCAACGACACGTTCGCGGAAGTTACCCCGTCATATACCTTGTTCGACGCGGCCGCACCCACGTTCAGCGTACGCTGGGCGATATTGGCGGTGGTGGTGGCAGTTGTGTTGGACAGCGAATAGTTGCCGGCATCAGTGCCGGATATGGATATCCCGCTTACGGTGACAGTCTTACCACTTCCAGCATTCTTGTTCGAGAAAAATGCACTGCGGCTAATTGTCAGCGCATCGCCGGCAATACGGTTGTCGCCGGTGTTCACACTGGCGGCGATCGACCCGTCATAGATCTTGTCGATGCCGGTCGCCGTCACAGTCAGTGCGCGTTTTGTCACGGTCAGACTGCCGCCGCTGACGAAGTTGACGCTGTAGCCAAGCGAGCTGCCGAGCCCTCCTTTCGCCCAGCTGTAAACGCCAACGTTCTTGGTAAATCCCGTCGCTATTGGGGAACCGGTGATGCTGCCCGAATCGCCGTCGATATAGCCGGTCGCATTGTACGTCAGGGTTGGCAGCGCACTGGTTCCGTCGTAGGTCTTGCTGGCGCTTTGCACGCTCACGTTCAGGACCGGCTTCAGGGTGTAGAAGAATCTGTTTCCGTTGTAGCCCGCTCCTTGCGCGTCATAAGACGTGCCGTAAAGCTTGCTGTAGCCGCTCAGGCCTTCGAGCGTGTTCTGGGGCGAGTCGGAATAAATGTTGTAGAAGCCGTTCACCCCACCCTGTACGGCCAGGCTGCCCGCGTTATTGGTGAAGGTACCACCGCCAGCACCCGCCGCAGCCACGGTCACGGTTGGCACGCCGCCACCGCCCGCGCCGGCCAGTTTGCCGCCCGCATTGATCACGACGTCGCTGCCGGCGTTCGGGCCCTGGTTGATGACCTTGATCGTATTCGCGTTCACCACACCCGCAATGGCGATGTCGCCACTGCTGCTATTAGCCTGTCCGGCCCCCGTACCGATCGTCAAGTTGACATTCTGCGCATTGATGGTTATGCCGGAAGCCACGCTGATCGTCGCCTGGCCGCTATTGCGGTAATCGCTGACCACCCCGTTGGCAACGCCGGCATTGGCCAGCACGTTCAAGTCGCCGCCGGTGGCGATGTTCGAATTGAGTGCGACGCTGCGGCCGGCCTGCAACGTCAGTTGGCCTGAGCCTGGAACGGATATGGCATTGCCAGCCTGCCAGGTGATGTCATTGTTCGCCTGCAGGGTGATGCTGGTACCGTTTGTGAGGGCGGCCGCCAGTTTCTGCGCGTCGACCGATGCGTTCACGATCGCTTTCGGGTAGGTCTGGTTGAACAACACGCTGCTGGCCGCAGGCGCCGGCAGCAGGCGGTACATGCTCACCGTTCCGCTGGCAATCGTGTTGCCGTCGAACGAGTTGTCGAACGGCTGGGCCACGACGAGCGCGTCGCCGGCGCCGTTCATGGCAAGCGCAAAGCCGAAGTTGCCAAAGTCGTCAATGTCCAGGCTGGCGTTTGCCCCTTGCGTGTAATCGCGTCCGATCACAGCCGACATGTTCATCGACGTGAAGTTGCCCGTGTAGTCGAAAACACGCACCGCGCCCGGACCGGGCCCGGTATTGCCAAGTCCTCCATTGCTCGGCGCACCGACTGCCAGGCGCGTGCCCGCATCGTTGATCGCCACCGAGGAACCGAACAATTCGCCTTCATTCAGGCTGACGTTCATCGCACTGCCGCCCTGCCCCATTTTTCCGACATAAGTGCCGCCGCCGAACGGGTTGGCGTACAGGTAAACAGCGCCGCGGCCCGAGTCTTCGCCGGGCGCACCAACTGCCAGCTGGGTGCCGGCGTCGTTCAGCGCCACGGCGGTGCCGAATTGGGAGTCGCCTGAAGTGCCGCCGGAGAGTTGCGACGTGTAGCCGAAACTGCCGTTCGACTTTGCATACAATTCGACCGTATTGCTCACCATTGCGCCCACCGCCAACTGGTCGCCAGCGCCGTTCAGGGCGACGGACGCGCCAAACCCGTTCGAGGCGCCGTAATGGCTGCTGATGGTCTGGTTCAGGGCAGGCGCCGCGAAACCGTCGGAGAAGCTGAAGGCGTACACCTTGCCCGTCAAACCGGCCAGTGCTCCCACCGCCATCACCTTGCCGTTATTGCTCAACGCGACGGAACTGCCGAACATGTCCTGGCCGCTCAATTGCGCCGTCATATCGAAGTTGTTGCCGCCGGTGTATCCACGGCCGATGGTACCCACCAGCGTGCCGCCGCCGAACTGGCCGTCGCTGAAAGTGAAAAGGCGCACCGCGCCATAGTTGGTATCGGCCGCGAGCCCAACGCCCTCGTTATAAGGCGCGCCCACTGCCATGCCTTTGCCGTCGGAGGTCAGCGCAACGCTGTAGCCGAACCCTTCGCCATCCTTCAGGGCCGACACGTCGACGTTCCTGCCCCCGCTGAAGCCCTTGCCGATAATGGCGTCGTAGGTCCATTGGTTGGCGAAGTTGCCGATCACGATATCCTTGGGATCGAGCAGCAGACGTCCGCCGGCGCCGATCTCCAGCCGTTCCAGGCCGACATGGCGCAATTCTTCGTGCGCCGAGATCTCCACCGCACCGCCCCTGGCGGCGCCGGTCGCCTTGACCGCGCCCAGCATGGTGGTCTGCTTCTGCGACCAGACGATGGCCGTGCCGCCCTGGCCCGCCGCGCCGCGCGCGGAGACGTCCAGCACCGTACTGTCGTTGACGAAGGTGGCGTCCGAACTGGCGATGTCAGCCGTCGCGCCCCAGCGCCCGGTAAAGCGGTCGGCATCTGGCGCGTCGGCGCGTTGGGCGCCGCCCTGGAAAGCGCCGCCGACGCGCACCAGGCCACCCTGCGTGGCGCCGGAAGCATCGACTCCGGCGCCCATCAGGCGCACATCGGCGCCGCTGATGTCGACACGACCGCCCTGCCCGGCGGCGCCGTGCGCGTCATGGCGGCCGGAAGACAGCAGGCTGCCGCCGGCCTGCAGCGACACGGTCCCGCCGTCCGTGACGCCGGCCACGCTGGCCGATGCCGAACTGTTTTCCACCAGGGCGGCACCGGAAGCGAGCCTGACCGCGCCGCCCTTGCCGGCCGAGCCGGCAGCCGACAAGGCCGATGCGGCCGACAGGTCGCCCGCCGCAGTCACGCCGATGCTGCCGCCCTGGAGGCCGTCGGCGCGCACCGCGCCATCCAGCGACACGAAGCCGCCGGCGACGCTGACGCTGCCGCCCTTGCCCTGGACCGAAGAAGCATCCAACTGGCCGGCCTGCACCATGCCGTCGCCCACCAGGCGGATGCTACCGCCCTCCGAGACCAGGCCACGCGCCTGGATCACGCCGGCGTTATTGACGGTGGAGCGCGCCAGCGCATCGGCCGCCTTTGCGGTCAGCAGCACCCGGCCGCCATCGGCTTGCAGCAAGCCCTTGTTTTCGGCCAGCGCATCGAGTGCGCCCTGCTCCACGCGCACTGTGATCAGGCCGTCGCCCCGGAAGTCGAGGCCGACAGTCCTGCCGGCCGCCAGCGCGATGCTGCCGCCATGCGCCGAGATGCTGCCGCTATTCGACACAGCCGGGGCCAGCAGCGCCACTACGCCGCCGCCGGCTTCGATGCGGCCTTCGTTGCGCACTGCGCCGCTGCTTGCGCCAACGTTGCCGCTGAAGCGGTAATTGCCGGAGACGAAGTCCTGGTCCGAAATGCCAAGGCTGGAGGCCACCAGGCCGCCCACGTCCACCTGCGCGCCGGCGCCGAACAGCACGCCCTGCGGATTGACCAGGAAGACCTTGCCGTTGGACGACAGTTTGCCGAAGATTGCGCTGGCCTCGCCGCCCACCACGCGGTTCAGCGCCACCGCCGACGCATTCGGCTGATCGAAGCGCACTTGCGCATTGGCGCCGATATTGAAGCCCTGCCAGTTCAGGATCGCCTGCTGCGTAGCCTGGCTGACAGTCATGCTGTTGCCCTGCACATTCACGCCCGCCTGTCCCGCCACCAGCTGCATGCCGGTCGGCAGCACATGCGATGGCGGCGTCCCGGCAGCAGCAGCGCCCGCGGCCAGGCCGGCGGCCAGCACGGCGGCGGCGCGGCGGCGCGCAGCGCCCTTGCCATGGCTGCGCGTGCCTTCGGCCACGGCGACCCAGCAGCGGTGCACCGTGCTCCAGACGAGGCGATAGAAACGGTTGGCGGAAGCGTGTTTGTGCATTGTGTTTCCTCAGGCGTGCAGGTTGAAGTCGGCGCGCAGCGTGATACGCGCGCCCTGGCGGGCGCCCGGCTGCAGGAACACCAACTGGCGGCCCGTCGCTTCGTTTTCGATTTCATAGCTGCCGGACTTGATTGCCGGCTGCGCGGCGGCGGAAAACACCACCGTGAATTGCTTGGCTTCGGCGCCGTGCGGCGCCAGCTTGGACGTTTCCACCGCTTCCAGCTTGATCTGCAGCGCGCGGTATTCCGGATGGTCCAGCCAGAACAGCTGGCCCACCAGGCGCTCGGCCGCCGGGCGGCTCCAGTTGAAGGTGTTGCCTGGCGCCGCTTGCGCGGCCGGCGCCAGCCCCAATCCCGCCGCCAGCAGCGAGCCGCCGCCGGCCTTCAGCAAAGTGCGGCGCGAAGTCATTCGATCAGTCATTCTTGTTCTCCCATTCCATGGCCCGGTGCATGCCGGACACCCCAGTTTCTTTGAAACCCAGCCGGCGATACAGCGCCTCGGCCGGATGATTGTTCAGTGCTACGTGCAGGACCACCGGCACGCCGGCGTCTGCAGCTTCCTGCTGCAGCTTGCGCAACAGCGCGCTGCCGATGCCTTGTCCGCGCACATGCGCCAGCAAGGCGATATCGACCAGGTGCACGGCGCCGGCGCCGCGCGCCACCACCTGCCGGCCGACCGCGTCCCCGTCCGCCTCGACGATCTCGAAACGGGCGCCGGGATAGGCCTGGCGGTAGGACTGCTGCTGCGCTGCGAACTGCATGTCGAGCAAGCTGCGCAAAATGGCCGGGTCCAGGCCCGCCAGTTCCGGCGCCCGTACCTGCTCAAACAGGCCGCGCAGGAAATCGCGGTCCGCCGCGGTTTCTCCGCGCAGCGTAAAGTCCGTCATGAGCGCGGCGGGAAAACGCCCTGCAGCGCGATGCAGAACAACAGGCCCAGGTAAGGCTGGCGGTTGTTGTGCGGCAGGGAGTTGCCGGCCCCTGCCAGCACTTCGGGACGCATCATCTGCATGCCGGCCACGGTTTTGCTGAACGCCTGGTTGACCTGGCCGTTCTTGGCGAAACCGCTGGAAGGGCTGGGCGCCAGCTGGTTGGCCGCCACGGTGGTGGCCTGCAGCTGGTGGATGTGCGCCGGGATCTGCGCCTCCGTCAGGCTGACCGTCGCGCTGCCGCCCGCCTGGCCCAGGTCGTAGTAGCCCAGGCCGGGCCCCTGCCCCGGCTGCAGCGGCGCGCGGCCGTTCAGGTCCGGCAAGGCGAAGGTGCTCTTGCCGTCGCCGCCATAGGTGGTTCCCAGCAAGGAAAACAGCGCCGTATTCTGCGAAATCGGCAGCAGTTGACCGTCGCAAGTGGCCCAGCCCTTTGGTGCAAAATTGGTCGGGAACATGCGGATTTCCGCTACAAATGGTGTACTCATCCGATTCTCCTCAGGCCGGGGTTGGGTAGACGCCACCCAGGGCAATGATGAAATTGACGCCGAGGTAAGGCGCCATGTTCTCGTGCGCTTGCGAACCACCCGTCGACGCGATGGCGTTGGCCGCCATGGCTTGCACATTGCCGTCGGAGGTGCCGTAAATCGCCGTTCCCGCGACGGCGGTCGCCGCCGGATAGCCGGTCGTGTTGGTGAAGGCGGCGCTGCCGCGCTCACCGCTGGCCACGATCAGGTGGGTGTGGCTGGGAATCTGCTGCGCCGTGAGCGTGACCGTTTCGGCACCGGCCTGCTCGCCGATCTGGAAGCTGCGGCCGGACGAATGGGTGCCGGAATGCAGCGGCACACGGCCGCGCAGATCCGGCAAGGCGAAAGTGTTCTGGCCATCGCCGCCATAGGTGGTGCCGATCAGCTGGAACAGGGCGTCGTTCTCGGAAATGGGCAGCAGCGTGCCGTCGCAGAAGGCCCAGCCGGCCGGCGCGAAATTGCCGGCGAAAAGGCGGATCTCGCCGATATAGAAATCAGACATGCTCAGCTCCGTTAAGTCTGGGAAGGGAAAACGCCGTGCAGCGCGATGATGAAGTTCAGCGCCAGGCAGGGTTGGGTATTGTCGTGCGGCTGCGACCCGCCCGCGTTCGACACCTGGGTCGACACCAGGGTGGTATTCGGCGTGCCGTTGAAATCGTCGGCGGTCAGGCGGCCCTTGCGCGCCAGCAGCGCGCCGTTCGGATCAGCGGTGCTGGCCTGGGCCACGCTGGCGTAGGCGCGGTGGCTGTGGTTCGGCATCTCGTTGGCCGTCAGGGTGTGGGCAAATTCGCCGCCCGCCTCGCCCAGGTTGACCTCGTAGCCGGCATGCACCGGCACGCGGCCCTGCAGGTTGGGCAGGGCGAAATTGGTCATGCCGTTGCCGCCGTAGGTGGTTCCCAGCAGGGAAAACAGCGCCTGGTTCTGGTTGATCGGCAAGAGCTGGCCGTTGCAGGCAGCCCAGCCGCTGGGCACGAAATTAAACGAGGCGAGTCTGATCTCGCCCAGGTATGGCGTTGTCATGGGAACTCCTGGAGGGGTTAGTTGTTGAACACTGCGTGGTACTGCATGCCGACGCCATTGCGCACGGCCGGCACGACGAAGATGGCCAGCGCAGCTTCGCCGGCACGTTCCAGTACCAAGGTTTGCTGCTCCAGCACGGGCGCTGCGGGCCCCTGGAAAGTGAGGGAAAAAACTTGTGGACTTGCCGATGCGTCAACCCCGGACAGGACCAGGGTCAAGGCCTTGCCAGCGACGGAAAACTCGGCGCCAAGGCGGGCCTGGTAGTAGCTTACGATTGTGGACACATCAACCCTGTAAATTTTCTATTGTTGAAAAATTTCACATTTTACGATGTTTTTTCCTTAATCTGCATTACGGTTTTGCAACAATTGGGCTTTTTCGGAGCTTGCAAAGCCTATACTTTTATGAAAGCTGTCGACTCCGGCGGCTACAAAATTTCCTACGGGAATCATGACCCAGTCGATCGCCGCTCGCCTGCTGCGCATCATCTTCGGCTGCTATTTTGTGGTGACGCTGCTGGTCACCGCCGTCCAGCTTTCGGCTGAATACAAGCACACCCGCACCCGGGTCGAGAACGAGATCGAGGCCATGCAGCACACGTTCGGCCCCGGCATTGCCGACGCCATGTGGCGTTTCAACGACGACGTCATGCGCGGCATCCTGGCCGGCATGAAGGAGCTGCCTATTGTGGCCGGCATCAAGGTGGTGGACGACCAGGGGAAGCTGGTGCGTGCGGTGGGCACCGTGCTCGACGAACACGGCAAGCCAATGCGCGCCCTGGCCGACGGCCGCCTGGAGCAGCCGCTGCGCGACGACGGGCTGCTGGGAGAGATATTCAGCCGCGAGTTCCCCATCGTCTACCAGCCCGAAAACGGCAGTACGCAGGAAATCGGCAAATGGACCGTGTATTCGAACCGCCGCATCGTGATCCGGCAGGTGGAGTACGGCTTCATACTGATACTGGTCAATTCGGTGATCAAGACCCTGGCGCTGTGGTTCATCTTCATGCTGGTGGTGCGGCACTGGCTGGGCCAGCCGCTGCAGCAACTGGCCGATTACGTGGGCCACCTGAACATCGGCAACCTGGGCAGGGAGCCGCTGCGGCTGCGCCAAGGAGGCAATACCGAACTTGACCTGCTGGCCAACAAGATCAACGAGATGCGCGAAAACATCCTGGCCGGCCTGTCGGAAAAAGCTGTGCTCTACGAGGAACTGGCCGCGCTCAACGAGTCGCTGGAACGGCGCGTGGCCGAACGGACGGAAGCGGTGCGCCACGCGCAGGACGAAGTGGCCCGCAGCGAACGCCTGGCGGCCCTGGGCTCAATGGTGGCCGGCATCGCGCATGAACTCAATACACCGATCGGCAACAGCCTGGTGGCCGCCAGCACGATGCACGACAAGGTGCGCGCGCTTGAGGCAACATTCGACGCGGGCTTGCGCCGCTCCGACCTGCGCAAGTTCATCGACGACGCCAACGGCATCAGCGAGCTGTTGTCCCGCAATATCGAGCGCGCCGCCGGCCTGGTGTCGAGCTTCAAGCAGGTTGCGGTGGACCGCACCAGCTCACAGCGCCGCCGTTTCGACCTGGGGGCCGTGATCCAGGAGAACATGGACACCATGGCGCCCGCCCTGCGCAAGACGCCTTACCAGGTGCTGGTGGACGTGGCGCCACTGGTGGCCATGGACAGTTACCCCGGCCCGTTGGGACAGGTGTTGTCGGCGCTGGTGAACAACGCCATCCAGCATGGCTTCCACGGCCGCAGCCACGGCCGGCTGTCGATCACCGTCCCCGTACCGAGCGGCAACCATGCCGACATCATCATCAGCGACGACGGCGCAGGCATCGCCCCCGCCCACCTCAACCGCATTTTCGATCCCTTTTTCACCACGCGCATGAGCGAAGGCAGTTCCGGGCTGGGACTGAATATCGTGCACAATATCGTCACCACCATCCTCGGCGGCAAGATACACGTCGACAGCATGCCTGGCTTCGGCACGACGTTCCGCCTCAGCATTCCGCTCGACGCGCCGATGCACCACGAGGAACCGATTATTCCGCGGGCTTGAGCAGCACCGGAACTTCCTTGAACGCCGGCGTGGCGGAGCCGCGAGCGGCCAGGGCCGGCGAAACCAGCGGCGTCAATTCCGGGAAGTAGCCGAACACATCGCCGTCAGGCACATCGTATTTCACCAGCTGGTAGCCGTTGCACTGGCGCGCAATGCCGTCGGGCGCGGCGGCATGCACATCGACCAGCTGGCCGTCGCGCAGGCCCAGGCGCCCCAGGGTCGCTGCGGAAATGAACAGCACCTTGCGCGTGTGGTGCACGCCGCGGTAGCGGTCCACTTCGCCCGTCGTATCGCGGTAGACGGTGGTGTTGTACTGGCGGTGCGCACGCACGGTGGCCAGGCACAGTACATCGTCTCCGAAGGCGGCGCGGGCGCGGCGCATGATGGTGTCCTGCGGCAGCGGGATGGCGGTGAACTGCGCCTTGCCGCTGGCGGTTCGCCAGTCGCGGTTGCGCGCACTGTTTGGCAGATGGAAGCCGCGCGGCGCGGCGATGCGCTCATTGTATTGTTCGAAACCTGCCACGGCGGTCTGCGCCACCTGTTCGATCAGCCCACGCGTCACGCTGTAGTCGCGGCCCATGGCCTGCCAGTCGATGCCGGCCGTGCGCGCCTGTTCGCCCAGCGTGTGGCGCGCCAGCTCGGTCACGATGTGCGGCTCGGAGCGCAGCGTGGCGCTGGCCGGTTCGCCGCGCCCGGACGAGGCATGCACCATGCTCGCCGTGTCTTCCACGCTGACGAACTGGCGGCCGCCCGCCTGCTCGTCGCGTTCGGTGCGGCTCAGGCAAGGCAGCAGCAGGCCGACGCGGCCGGGGTGCAGGTGGGTGCGGTTCAACTTGGTGGCGATGTGCACCGTCAGCTGCAGCTTTTCCATTGCCGCCAGCACACGCGGCGTGTCCGGTCCCGCCACGGCAAAGTTGCCGCCCAGGCCCAGGAAGGCATGCACCGAGCCGTCCATGATGCCCTTGATGGCGGCTACTGCATCGAGGCCCGGCTCCGCCGGCGGCGCAAAGCCGAACACGCGCTCGAGCCCTTCCAGCCATTCTTTCTTGGGGCGGTTGGTCACGCCCACCGTGCGGTCGCCCTGCACGTTGGAATGGCCGCGCACCGGCATCAGGCCGGCGCCGGGCTTGCCCACGTTGCCGCGCAAGAGCATCAGGTTGACCAGCATCTGGATGGTCTCGATCGCGTATTCGTGCTGGGTCAAGCCCATGCACCAGGTGGCGATGGTCGCGTTGGAGGCGGTGTACATTGCCGCCGCCTTTTCAATCTGCTCGCGCGGCAGGCCGCTATCGTCCTCGATGCGCAGCCACTCTTGCGCGCGCACGGCTGCGGCGAATTGCTCGAAGCCGCTGGTGTGGTGGGCGATGAAGTCGCGGTCCAGCACCTTGCCGCCCGCGTCTTCAGCTTCCAGGACGGCCTTGCAGATGCCGGTGATGGCCGCCAGGTCGCCGCCTACGCGCACCTGGAAATATTCGCTGGCGATGCGCGTGCCGCGGCCGGTCAGCGTTTCGCGCGGCGACTGCGGGTCGGCGAAACCGCGCAGTCCGGGCTCCAGCATCGGGTTGAAGGCGGCAATGCGGCAGCCGCGCAGGGCCGCTTCGCGCAAGTCGCCCAGCATTCGGGGATGGTTGGTGGCCGGGTTCTGGCCGAACACGAAGATGGCATCGGCGTGCTCGAAATCCTCGCGCGTGATGGTGGCCTTGCCCACGCCGAGCGTGGTGCCCAGCGCGATGCCGGAAGACTCGTGGCAGTAGTTCGACGAATCGGGCATGTTGTTGGTGCCGAAAGCGCGCGCGAACAATTGGTAAGGAAAAGCCGCCTCGTTGCTGCTGCGGCCGGAGGCGTAGAACACCGCCCGGCCCGGCGCATCGAGCGCCCGCAGCGCCCCCGCCGCCAGCTTGAACGCATCGTCCCAGGCGATTTCGCGGTATGTATCGCTGGCGCCGTCGTACAGCATGGGGGCGGTCAGGCGGCCGAAGCCTTCCAGTTCCCACTCGGCGCGCGTACGCAGCGCAGCCAGCGGATGGGCGGCGAAGAATTCCGGCGTCGCCCGGCGCAGGGTCGATTCATGCGCGATCGCCCAGGCGCCCTGCTCGCAGAAATCGACCGCCTTGTCCTTGGGCGAATCCGGATAGGCGCAGCCCGGGCAATCGACCCCGCCCGGCTGGTTCAGTTGCGGCAAGACTTTCAATGCCGGCAAGGCACTATTGCTGCGCAAGGCCTTGGCGGTACCGTGCAGCGAACCAAGGCCGCCGGCGGGTTTGTCATAGAAGCGAATCGGGTGCTGCAAAGGAAGAATCTCCGACCAAATTTTTGTAAAGTGGCCGCGATGCTAACACAGATAAATTCGGGGTCAGCTCCGGCAATCGGACAAATCGCTGCGCGATTTGTCCGATTGCCGGAGCTGACCCCGAATTTTCCACAGCTGAGTTGCCTTGTGACAACGTACGCTGCGGCGCGGTAGCTTCGGCGCCCGCCTTGCTTTATACTTCGCTTGCGCCTTACCCCCGCGCAACGTTTCCCACTGGCCAAACCCTCGCCTGGCATTCTCCTCACTCGGGAGATCGTCGTGCGCCGCATTCCTAAAATCCAGACGTTCAAATTCAAGATTTCGGCCCTGCTGGTGCTGATGGTCATGCTCGCCACCGTGCTGGTGGGCGGTGCTTCCCTGCTCGTGGCCGAGCATGAAATGCGCAAGGTCATCGCCGCGCAGGAAATGTCCATGCTCTCCAGCGCGGCGGCCTATCTTGACCGCGACATTACTTCCAAGCAGCAAGTTTTGCGGGTGCTGGCGGAGAGCTTGCAGTCCGAGCCGGTCGCCGCGGCGAAGATCCAGGCCCAGCTCGAATTGCGCGGCGCCCTGCGCGACGAGTTTTTCAACGTCACCGCTTACGCGCGCGACGGCAGGCTGCTGGCCAACCTGCAGGATCGCCGCATGATCGGTAAGCTCAACAGCAAAAACCGCCAGTATTTCCGCGATACCATCGCCACCCAGGAAGGCATCGTGTCGGCCCCGTTCCGCAGCGTGCTGACGGGCCATCCGGTGGTGGCGATCACCCAGCCGGTGATGGGGCGCGACGGCGGCATCGATTATGTCCTGGTCGGCACCATCGATTTGCAGCGGCCTGCGTTTGCCGGCCAGCTGAACGCCTTGCGCGACCGTGCCGAGGGCTACCTGTTCATCGTCACCGCCGACGGCACCACCCTGTACCACCCCGATGCGAGCCGCGTGCTGACCCAGGACGGTACGCCTGGATCGCTGGTGAAGACCGTGCTGTCCGAACCCGATGGCTGGCGCGACGACGCGGTCGACAACGGCGAACCGGTGCTGCTGGCCCACAAGCGCCTGCAAAAGGCCGACTGGACGCTGGCAGTCTCCTTCCCCATCCGCGACGCTTTCGCTTCCATGACGAGCCTGCACTGGCGCGCCCTGGCGGCCGCCTCCCTGGTCGCCCTGGCGGCCGGCGTGCTGGCCTGGCTGCTGATGCAAGGCCTGCTCGCTCCGCTGTACCGCCTGTACGGGCAAGTGCGCGCCTTTGGCCGCGACGAGGTGGACATTGAGAAGTTCAACAGCAGCCGTCCCGATGAATTCGGCCACCTGAGCCGCGCTTTCTACCAGGTCACGCGCCAGCAGCAGATGGCCGAGCGCAACCTGCAGCGCCTGGCCACCACCGACGCCCTGACCGGCGCGCACAACCGCCGCATGTTCGACGAATTCTTCCCGCAGGCGTTGAAGCGCGCCATCCGCAGCGGCCAGCAGATCGGCCTGGCGGTGCTCGACATCGACTACTTCAAGGGCATCAACGATAACTTCGGCCACCAGGCCGGCGACGCGGTCCTGGTGCAATTTGCCGACCGCCTGCGCAACGCCGTGCGCAGCACCGACACGGTGGCCCGCATCGCCGGCGATGAATTCGTGATCGTGTTCGAGAACCTGGAAGCGGGCCACGACGTCAACCTGCTGGGCCAGAAAATCGTGGCGGCGATGCAGGCGCCGTTCGAGGTGAACGGGCGCCCGCTGAATGTGACCGCCAGCATCGGCATCGCCCTCACCACCGAACTGCCGGCCGATGTCGACAAGGTGATGCTGGCGGCCGACCAGGCGCTGTACTGCGTCAAGGCTGCCGGCCGCAATGGCTTTGCCGTCAACACCGTGGGCGCGGAGCGCATGCTGGCTGTGCGCGACTTTGCCGCGCCGTCCAAGCCGGACAAGGAAAAGAAGAGCTGGCCCTCCAGCCGGTTCTGATCAGTGACGCGGCGGAATGGCAGCCGGCCGCACTTGCGACAGCGCCATGCCGGCCATGCTGCGGCATTCGCTGGCGCAGCGGCGGCAGGCGACGGCGCAATCCTTGCAGTGCTCGTGGCTGTGCTGTTCGCATTCGTCGGCGCAGGCATCGCAGATGTCGGCGCAGGCATTGCACAAGCCCGCGGCCAGCTTGCTGCCGCGCTGCATCAGGCTCACGCACGCGCGGCAGACCTGGGCGCAATCGATGTCGGTGGCGATGCAGTGCACCAGGCTGGCGACGTCCTGCTCCTGCAGGCAACTGGCGGCGCAGTGCTCGCAAGCGGCGACGCAATCGTTGCACGCTTCGATACAGGTTTGGAACTGTTGCTGTGTCATGGCAGCCTCCTTCGGGAAAACGCCAGACTAGCACCGCCGCATCATCGCGCTCGCACGCTTACGCGCAGGCTCATTCGCGCAGCGCCAGCGCACGGCCCGGCGCCTCAGCCGACAGGCGGAATTCGCCCACCAGCGCCACCAGGGTTGCCGCCTGCTGCTGCAAGCTTTCAGCGGCGGCCGCCGCCTGTTCCACCAGGGCGGCATTTTGCTGCGTGACCCCATCCATCTGGCCGATGGCCTGGTTGACCTGGCCGATCCCGTTGCTTTGCTCGCCGCTGGCTGCCGAGATTTCGCTCACGATATCGGTCACGCGCCGCACGCTGTCCACCACCTCTTGCATCGTGCTGCCCGCCTGCGCCACCAAGGCGGTGCCGGCTTCCACCTGTTCGACCGAATTGCCGATCAGCTCCTTGATTTCCTTGGCGGCGGCGGCGCTGCGCTGGGCCAGGTTGCGCACTTCGCTGGCCACCACGGCGAAGCCGCGCCCCTGCTCGCCCGCGCGCGCTGCTTCCACCGCGGCGTTCAAGGCCAGGATATTGGTCTGGAAGGCGATGCCATCGATGACCGAAATGATGTCGACCACCTTGCGCGAAGAATCATTGATGGACGCCATGGTGTCGACCACCTGGGACACCACCTCGCCGCCACGCGTTGCCACCTCCGATGCGCGCGCCGCCATCTGGTTGGCCTGCCGCGCATTGTCGGCATTTTGCTTGACGGTGCTGGTCAGCTGCTCCATCGTCGCCGCGGTTTCTTCCAGGGCGCTGGCCTGCTGTTCGGTGCGCGCGGAGAGGTCGGCATTGCCTTGCCGGATCTCGGTGCTGGCCGTCGCCACGCTGTCGGACGATTCGCGCACACGGGCCAGCACGGAATGGATCTTCGCCACAAAGGTATTGAAGCCGGTGCCGATCACGGCCAGCTCATCGTTGCCGCGCACTTCCAGCCTTGCGCTGAGGTCGGCGTTGCCGCTCGCCAGGCCTGACATGGCCGTGCCCAGCTCGCGCAAGGGCTGCGTCAGGCGGAACAGCACCATGACCAGGATCACGCCGGTGGCCACGGCGCACAGGGCCGACACCAGCAAGGTATAGAGCAGCAGCTGGCGCGCCGACGCGGTCGCCACCGCCTGCGGGAAGCTCATTTTGACGGCCCACGGGGCAATATCGGGATGCAGCGCCAGCGGCTGGATCAGGTGCACCATGCCCTGCTTGTCCTGGTACTCATATGGTTTGCCACTGCGAATGCTCTCCAGTCCTTCCTTCGGGATATCGGAAGCCGGCTTGCCCACCAGGGATTCGGCGGGATTGCTGGCATACAGCCCGCCGTTCGACACCAGCGACAGACGGCCGCCCTCGATCGACTTCGTGTCCCTGAGGATTTCCCCCAGGCGCGTCAGCTGGAAATCGGCGCTGGCGGTGCCCTTGAACGCGCCATCGATCATGATCGGCGCGACCAGCGACGCCATCAGGACATCCTTGCCGTTGACGGGATAGGAATACGGCTCCGTGAAGAATACTTTGCCGCTACGTTTCGGCACGTCGTACCAATCATTCGCGCCCGGTTTCGGATCGAAGACGATGGGCTCGACGTTGACGCCGCCACCCGCGGCACGCGTGTAGTACGGCATATATCGACCGCTGGCGTCGTACTCCGGTTTCTTGCCCGCGAAATCGGCATCCTTGTCATCCAGGGCATTCGGTTCCCAGGTCACGGCCGCACCGATCAGGTCGTCGGAACTGAACAAGGCGGCCTTGGTGATTTCGCCGGTCTGCTCGCGCGACAAAGGCAGCTTGGCGCCGCGCGTGGCGCGCTGGGTTGCGCCCAGTTGGATGATGGTGGCCAGGTTGCGCCCGATGCGCGCCTGCAGTGCCGACGCAGCTGCGGCAGCCTGGGTGCGCGCCAGGTCCATTGCGTTCTGCTCCGCGGTGCGGCTGCTCTTGAAGCCTGTCACCGCTGCCGTAACGGCAAGGCTGAGCGCGACCAGCAGCGTGGCCGCAATGCAGATTTTTGCATTCAGCGACAGTTTCGACAGCATGCGGCCTCCTCAGAAGGTTTTGGCAACAGTCAGCACGAAGGTGGTTTTCTCGGTATTGGAATAGGCCAGTCTGCCGGAGGCATCGGGAACGCCGCTGGTGTAGTTGCGATAGACGTCGGTCGCGCCTTTGCCCCGTGTGACGGCGCCGGCGATGGACCAGCCGTCGGCCAGCGTCCTGGTCACGCCCGCCTTCACATCGCGCCAGTCCCAGATATCGTTTCCGGGACCGCCGACATGGGCGTCGCCCGCATGCAGGTTCAGCGTATAGCCCTGGCCAAGGTCGATATTTGCCCCGACGTCGAGATAGCCGGTGCCGCGGCCGTCGCGGATCCCGAAGAAGTGCGGGCTGACGGTGTAGTTATATTTGATGTAGGCCGCCTTGTAGGTCAGGCCCAGCGACAGCTCGGTGTAATTGAACGTCGTGTCGGTGGCGCTGACCCTGGCGCCGGGATAGACGTATTCGTACAAGACCAGGCTGTAGCCGACGTCCCCGGTGGAAACCGAGTAGCCTGCATACAGATCCCATTCCACGCTGGCCTTTTCGATGAACTTGTCGCTGACATTGGAAGCCCAGGTGCCGGCGATGATGCCGCTGGGATGGGCATAATCAATGCCAAGCTGCAGCGCAGGCTTGTCCCACGTCTGGCGGATGCCGCGCGACACATACTGGCTGGCGAGCGTCACGGTAGTGGTCAGCGAAGGAGCAGCCGGCGCGTCCTGCGCCTGAACTGCGTTGGAAACCAGGAAGGCCAGCCATAGGCAGCGTCGCATCTAACCCTCGCTTTCTTTTTGTCGGGGACTTGAAGCTATAGTAGATGCAAACAATCTTCCCCGGCGTTTTCGCTCTGCCGTAACGTTGCGGGCATGCTACGCCGCCACCGCCCGCCGCGCCTGCTTGACGCGGTACATGGCCTGGTCGGCCAGCTCGATCAGCTGCTCCATGTCCTGCCCGTCTTCGGGGCAGATGGCATAGCCGATGCTGGCGCCCAGCCGCAAGGCGCGGCCTTCGAACTCGAACGGCGCGCCGATAGCCTTGTTGATGCTGTTGCACTTGCTGCCGACCACGTCGCGGTCGCGCACGCCGCACAGGATGACGCCGAATTCGTCCCCGCCCAGGCGTGCCGCCAGGTCTTCCTGCCGCAGCTCGCGCGCGATGCGCTCGGCCACCTGGCAGATGGCGGCGTCGCCGGCGCGATGGCCAAGGTTGTCGTTGATCGCCTTCAGGCCATCCATGTCGATATTGACCACGGCCACGCTGCTGCAGGCGCGGCTGGCTTGCGCCAGCTGCTGGCGCAAGCGGTCGTAGAACAAGGCACGGTTGGCCAGACGCGTCAGCGCATCGTGCGTGGCGCGGTAATACAGGTCGCTCGATTCGTATTGCACGGCGTGGTAGATGGCAGCGCCGATCAGCTCCGACAGCAGGCCGAGGATTTGCGCCTGGCTGGCATCGAAAGCGTTGGGTTGCGCGGCGCCGACTTTCAGCACGCCCACCGTCGCGCCCTCGTGCCGCAGCGGCACCACCAGCATCGCGCGCAGGCCGACCTTGCGGCAGGCGGCGCGGTCCACCCGCGGGTCGGTCTCGGAATCGTCGCATCGCAGGATCTTGTCCTGCGCCACGCACAGGCCGGACAGGCTGCCTTCGCGTTTCAGGCGCAGGCCGAGCGAACCCTCGGCTACGCCGGCAGCGGCGCGGTACACCATGTCGCTGCCTTCGGCCAGTTCCACCACGGCGGCGCTGGCGCCGCAGAGGGCGCCGGCACGCTGGCAGACCAGCTGCATGACTCCGCCCAGGTCCAGCCCCCGGCGGGCGATATCGGTTTGCAGGTTGATGATCTCCAGCAATACCGCTGGATTAAGGTTCAGTGCATTCATGGCGCCGCGACCGCAAATTCTCACACATTTTCACAGCTTTCAGTGTGGACCATTTGTGAACGTTTGGCAACTTTTTTAGCTTGTTTGACGCTAGCTTGTCGATGGATTGCACGCCGGCCCAGCCATAACAGCAGACCCGTCAGCATGAAGCCCGCCGGCGCCAGCCCGCTGAAAGAAACCAGCACCCTGCCCGCCAGGCCAAACGCTTCGCCCGTGTGCAGCGGGAACTGCCAATTGAAAAAGGTATCGCCCGCCGCCGCCCGCAGCGGGTCACGCACCCGCAATACCGCGCCGCTGAAAGCGTCGACACTGACGCGCGTCAGGCCATCGCCCTTGCGCACTTCGCCCGGCTGGCGCATGCGGATTTCGTACGGGGCCTTGGCGGACCCCATGGACACGCGGGTCAGCCTGCCTTGCGGCACCTGCAGCTGGGCAGCTTGCAGCGCCGCCGCCACGCTGATCGCCTTGCGGCCCTCGGCCGGGCCGTTGGCCAGCTTGCCGTTCGGCTCCAGCGTTGCCACGGCGCCGACCACAGGGCGCACCCAGTCCGGCAGGTTCATCGCCATGCCGGTAAAGCCGAGCACGGCCAGCACGGGCGTCATGTAAAAGCCGGCCGTGCGGTGGAAGCTGTAATGGAACTGGCGCGAGCTGACGGCCCCGCGCACGGTCAGCGCCTTGCGCAGGCCGGACAGCGAATGTTTCGGCCACCACAGCACCAGTCCCAGCAGCGAAGTCAGTGTCAGCAGCAGGCCACTGATGCCGGTCACGGTCTTGCCCACTTCGCCGGCGAGCAGGTAGCGGTGCAGGTGGAACAAGGTCGACATCAATAGCGGCCGCGACAGGCCGAACTCGCCATAGTTGCGCTCGCCCAGGATGGCCAGGGTGTAGCGGTCCAGCATGACCTGGCGCGCCACGTCGGTCTTGAAACTGCCCTTTTCCTTGGCCTTTTCTTTTTCCGGGTTACGGTACCAGGCGACATACACATCGTCGGCTTGGTAGGGCAGCATCAGCTGGGTCGGCTTGCCATAGCCCGGCTCGGCCAGCAGGCGCTCGTAGGCCGCCTGCACCTGGGCCGGCGCCGGCGCGGCATCGGGCGTTCCGGGCGCGGCCCGCGAATGCAGCAGGCCGGGGTTGAGCGCCGCATCCAATTCCTGCGTCCAGGCGATGGCTACGCCTGTCAGGCCGGCGCTGACAAAGATCGCGCCAAAGACCAGGGATACATACAGGTGGAGTTGGCGCAGGCGCGCACGCAGCAGACCGGTCAGCATTTTTTATCTCAGCAATAAATTGTTTGAAATTATAAATGAGAATGATTATCATTGCGACTTTCCATTGTGTCTTTCTGTTTAGGAGTTACCGCATGACCACGCTGAATGCCCTCTCCCGCGCCGTGGCGCTGGCCTGCCTCGCCCTCGCCAGCGGGGCCGCGACGGCGCAAAGCCGGGAGGAGCCGATGACGGAAGTGGTGGTCACAGCAACCCGCAACAGCAAGAGCGTGGACAAGATCCCCGGCGCCGTCAGCGTGATTTCACAGCGCGAGCTTGAGGCCCAGTACCTGCTGGCCGACGATCCTTCCGCCGCCCTCGCGACCTACATCCCCGGCTACGCGCCCAGCCGCCAGAAAATGAGCTCCACCGGCGAATCCCTGCGCGGCCGCAATACCCTGATCCTGCTGGACGGCGTCCCGCAGACCAACCCGCTGCGCGGCGGCATGCGCGAAGGCTATGTGGCCGATACCGCCATCATCGAACGGGTGGAAGTGATCAACGGCGCCTCCGCCATGCAGGGTATGGGCGCCACCGGCGGCATCGTCAACTACATCACCAAGTCGCCGAAAGCGGAAGGCACCACGCAGTCGGTCAACGTGCGCCTGTCGTCCCAGCTGCGCCACGACAGCCTGGATTGGAAGACCGGTTATACCCTGCAGCACAAGTCCGGCGACTTCGACCTGCTCGCCTTTGGCGGCATCCAGCAGCGCGGCCTCGGTTACGACGGCCAGGGCCGCCCTCTCGGCATCGAAGCGGTGCAAGGCGACACCATGGATTCGCAGGGTACGGACCTGTTCTTCAAGATTGGCAAGAACTTTGGCGACCAGCGACTGCAGCTGACCATCAACCGCTTCCGCATGGAAGGCGACGGCGACTACCGGCAAGTGCCGGCAGGGCCCGCAAACGGTATCCCGACCAGTTCCGAGCCGGGCACGCCGGAGGGCGCCCCGCCGCGCAACAAGGTGGAAACCAGCAGCCTGGAATACCGCCACAATAACCTGCTGGGCGGCAGCTTCAATGCGCAGATATTCAAGCAGGACTTCGCTTCACTGTACGGCGCCACCAATACCGCCACCTTCCAGGACACTGCGATCGCGCCGAAAGGCAAGCTGTACGACCAGTCCGAGATCGTCGCCGACAAGTACGGCGCCAAGCTGACCTTTGTGCGCCCCAACACCTTGCTCAGCGGCCTCGAATTCACCGCCGGCCTGGACTACCTGCGCGACCGCACCAAGCAATGGCTGGCCGGCACCGGCCGCACCTGGGTGCCGACCCTGGACTTCACGTCGCTGGCGCCTTTCAGCCAGCTCGAATACGAAATCGGCCCGCTGACCGTGCGCGGCGGCATCCGCCATGAAGACGCGAAGCTGGACGTCGACACCTACACCACCCTGGCCGCTTATGGCAGCCGCCTGGTGCAAGGCGGTGAACGCTCCTTCACCAAGAATGTGAAGAACATCGGCGCCGTGTGGCGCTTCAAGCAGAACTGGTCGGCCTTCGTGTCCAGCGCAGAAGGCTTCGGCCTGCCGGACGTTGGCCTGGTGCTGCGCGCCGTGAACCAGCCGGACCAGTCGGTCGACAAGCTGTTCGACATGGAGCCCGTCGTCACCCGCAACCAAGAGGTCGGCGTGAACTGGCGCGGCGCCATGGGCAGCCTGGGCGCTTCGTTCTACGATTCGCGCTCCAAGCTGGGCACCGCCTTGCGCGTGGATTCGGCCGGCATCGGCCACCTGGACCGGGTCCCGACGACGGTACGCGGCTGGGAAGTTTCGGGGGAATTGCGCGCATCGAAGCAGCTGTCGGCATTCGGCTCCTACGCGCGCACCATGGGCAAGACCGCCGCCACCGCCGGCGCTCCGATGGACGTGGAACTGGGCGCCCGCTCTCAAGGCCCTGGCAAGCTGGTGGCCGGCGCCAACTGGCAGTTCATGCCGAAGGCGAACCTGCGCCTGCAGTCGACCACCCTGTTCGACCGCGACATCAACATTGGCCGCAAAATCGGCAGCACCAACCTGGAAGAGCACTTCAACGGCTACACCCTGGTCGACCTGGCCGGCAGCTATGACTCCCCATGGGGCAAGGTCGGCGTCGGCATCGAGAACCTGGCCGACCGCCAGTACATCGGCTACTACCCGCAATCGGCCAGCTACAAAGACCCGAATTCCTACTTCGCGGGCCGCGGCCGCACCCTGTCGGTCAGCCTGACCCGTAGCTTCTAAGCGAGCCGGCGCGCCGCTCATGGGCGTTCATCGCCCATGCCCACAGCAGCACCGCCAGCGCGGCCGCCAGGCCGGCGACCAGGAAGATCAGGCGGAAATCGTTGCCGCTCCAGCTCACGGCCAGCCCCGTGCCGGCCGCCAGCACGATGGCGAGGATGGCCGTCAGCGAAGCGGAAAACGCCGCCAGTTCGGAAAAGCGGTCGCGCGGCAGCACCAGCGGCAGCAGGGAGGCCGTGCCGGTCAGGAATACCCCGGCCAGCACGCCATGAACCACAAGCCAGAAAAGGTAGGACTCACGGCCGCTGACGAACATCCAGGCCAGCAGCATGCCCACCGCGTACAAAGCCAGGGTGACCAGCCCTATCCGCATCGGGTGGATGCGGTCGGCCAGCCACCCCAGCGGCCACGCGAACAAAATGGAAATGCAGTACGTGAGCGCGATGGCCTGGCCATAGCTGCCACGGTCCACATTGAATTGCCCCATCGCGTTGTAGCCGTTGATATTCACCGGCAGCACGCAAATCACCCCCATTCCCACGGCTGCAAAGAGCAGGATGAAGAACCAGGGCGCACTTTCCCTTTCTGCGCGCAGGCGTCCCAGCAGCCGGCGCTTTTCCGCCGACGGCGGCGGATAGGATGGTTCGCGTACGCCGGCGCAAAGAAGCACGAACCCCACCGCGAAAATCGCCGCGATGATCAACATCGCCTGGCTTGCCACGGCAGGCACGTCGTTGCGAAACACCAGGAAGAAGAACGCGGCGCCGGCGGCAAGGCTGACGATGCGGAAGAACGCAAAGAAGCGCCCCAGCACATGGCGCGGCACCGTGTCGTTGACCAGGGCAATGAACAGCGCATTGCTGACGATGGAAAACAGGTCGAAAACGACCCACAGAGCCCCCATGCAGGCGATGACGTACTGGTCATGCCGCGCTGGATCGCCGCCGCTGGCCCGCCACAAATATCCTGCCAGCTCCCGGCTGAACGACAGCAGGACGAGGCTGCCGCATAGCAGCGGCGTCAGCGCCAGCAGGAATGGGATGCGGCGCCCAAGCCGCGTGCGCGTGCGGTCGCTCCAGGCGCCAACCGCAGGCGCGGCGAACAGTGCGATGAGGGCCGGCAGGACGCCGAACAGGATATTCAGCAGAAGCGTGTCGTGGCTGTATTCACGCAATTGCGCCTTGACCAGTTCCTGCACCGCGCGCTCCTTGAGCGACCAGGCCAGGTCCCCCACCAGCAGGAAGCAATACAGTGGTAATAGCGCGAGCAGGCCGCCGCCGGCGAGCAGGGCTGCATTGTTGACCGACGAAGCTATCGGCTTTGGCATCGTAAGTTTGCCTATCGCATTACGCAAGAACGCGCCGGGACGTTGCGTTTTCGCACATTGTGACGATTCGTGAGAATTCACATTCTACCCGTGAGCAAGACTATGGCTGTGGGAACTCTTCGGCGATGCACAGGTCTGAGGCAATTTAGCCAGGGAGGATCCGATGCAAACAAACAACATGTCGGCCCGCGAGCCGTGGCGCAAAACTGCAGAAGCCATCGTCAATATCTTTGAAACGGGCAGCGCACTGGGCAACTATAGCGCCGTGACACTCATCCCCCACGACAGCGGCCACCTGACCTACGGGCGCAGCCAGGTCACCTTGGGTTCGGGCCAGCTCCACCTGCTGGCCAAGGATTACTGCCGGCGGCCAGGCGCCACCTTCGTCAGGCAACTCAGCCCCTACCTGCCTCGCCTGGAGGCCCGCGATACCGCGCTGGACCAGGAAATCAGGCTGAAAAACCTGCTGCGCGCCTGCGCCGACAATCCCGTCATGCGCAGCGCCCAGGATGAATTCTTCGACCGCCATTACTGGCAGCCCGCCGCCGACCAGGCCGCGTCAGCGGGCATTCACAGCCCGCTTGGCGTAGCAACCGTGTACGACAGCATGGTGCACGGATCCTGGCTGGCCATGTGCGAGCGCACCAACAGCGAACGCGGGACGCTGGCCAAACTCGGCGAACAGGCCTGGATCGAAGCTTATCTCGAAACGCGCCGCAGCTGGCTGGCCAACCATGTCCGCCCCGACATCCGCATGACGGTCTACCGCGTCGATGCGCTGCTGGAGCTGGCCAGGCAGCAAGCGTGGCAGCTGACAGTGCCGCTAGTCGTGCGCGGGGTCGAGATTTCAGCCATCACAATGGCTGGCGATCCCCCCGGCAGCTATAGCGGTCCCGTACCTGGCAGCAGGGAGCTGGCCTTGGCATCGCCCCTCCTGCGCGGCGCCGACGTACGCTTGCTCCAGCTGGAGATCGGCACGCCGGAACTGCCCCTTGCCGCCGACGGCATCTACGGCCCGGCGACGAGCGACGCCCTGCGCATCTATCAGGAACATAACGGCATGACGCAATCCGGAGTCGCCAGCCGCGATCTTCTGCGCGCCCTGGTGCAAGCCTATGCCTGAATACGAAATTAAGGCAAAAGATGATCTAGATTATAGAACTGACAAACGGTAGATTACGCGCAAGGGGGCCGGTGCTACCATCATTCAACTTCCAAAAGGAGAATCAATGGGTTTGTCCTGTCACCAGCTCACATGCCGCCGCGGCCGAAGCACGCTGTTCGCGGGCGTCAGCTTTGCATTGCAGGCTGGCGAAGCGCTCTGGGTACAGGGCCGCAATGGCAGCGGCAAGACTACCCTCCTCCGTTCCCTGTGCGGCCTTGCCCTGCCCGACCGGGGCGCCGTGCACTGGCACGGCCAACCTGTCCTGGCAACACGCGCCCACTACCATTCGCAGCTGCTGCACATCGGCCATGCGGACGGATTGAAGCAGGACTTGCTGGCTTGGGAGAACCTGGCGCTGGCCGGGCTCTCCGGCGCACGGTGCAGCCGGGCGGATGCCGAACATGCACTGACCGAATTCGGCCTGAAAGCGGAGGCCCAGCGCCCGGTGCGCCTGCTCTCGCAAGGCCAGCGCAAGCGCGTGGCGCTGGCGCGCATGCTGTTGGCGCCGGAGCGTCCGCTCTGGATCCTCGACGAACCCCTGGCTACCCTGGACCAGTCAATGGCGGCGCAAGTCGGCGCCATCCTTAACGCGCATTGCGAAGGCGGCGGCATGCTGGTACTGACCACGCACCAGGACCCGTCCCTGCCCGGCGCACGCCACCTGCAATTGGGCGGCCCGTGCTGACGGCGGTGCGACAACTGGTGCGGCGCGACCTGCTGCTGGCCATGCGACGGCGCAGCGACGCATTGCTGCCGCTCGCATTCTTTCTGGTCACCACCACCTTGTTTCCCCTGGCGATAGGGCCCGACTCGAAACTGCTGCGCAGCGTGGCGCCGGGCATCGTATGGGTGACAGCCCTGCTCGCTTCCCTGCTTGGCCTGCAGCGCCTGTTCGCCGACGACCACGCCGACGGATCGCTGGAACAACTGCTGCTGGCGCCGCAGCCGCTGCAGGTGCTGGTGCTGGCCAAGGTGCTGGCGCACTGGCTCACCTCCGGCCTGCCGTTGCTGCTGCTGGCCCCAATCGTGGCCATGCAGTACGGCCTCGATGCGCAAGCCCTGGCCGTCCTGTGGCTCGGCCTCGTGCTTGGCACGCCGGTTCTGAGCCTGCTAGGCAGCATTGGCGCCGCCCTCGCGCTGGGCGCCCGCGGCGGCAGCGTACTCGTTGCATTGATCTTGATGCCCCTGTATATTCCCTTATTAATTCTTGGTAGCTCCGCTGTCGTAGCCGCCGGCGATGGCACCGGCAGTGCGCCCCACCTGATGTTATTGGGCGCCCTGCTGGCCGGATCGCTGGCCGCTGCACCCTGGGCTACCGCCGCAGCCCTGCGGATCGCACACGAGTAGGACGGAGTTCAGTATATGGATCAACCGTATTATTCAAGCAGCAGCGGGGCGCGCCGCCTCAACCTGTTCACCTTCGCCTCTCCGCGCAATTTCTACGATCTTGCAGGGCGCCTGATCCCATGGTTCACGGCGCTCGGTGTGATCACTGGCCTCGCCGGACTGGCCATCGGCCTGCTGGTCGCGCCCACCGACTTTCAGCAGGGCGACGCGTACCGCGTCATCTTCGTGCACGTGCCGGCGGCATGGATGTCGATGCTGGTCTACCTGGCCATGGCAGGATGGGCGGCTGTCGGCCTGGCCTGGCGCACCGGCGTTTCCGCCATCATGGCCAGCGCGCTGGCGCCGACCGGCGCCCTGTTCACCTTCCTCGCCTTATGGACCGGCGCCCTGTGGGGCAAGCCGACCTGGGGCGCCTGGTGGGTGTGGGATGCGCGCCTGACTTCAGAGCTGATCCTGCTCTTCCTCTATCTCGGCTACATGGGGCTGCACGCCTCGATTGCCGACCCGCGCCGCGCCGACCGCGCTGCCGCCGTGCTGGCCCTGGTCGGCGCCGTCAACATCCCGATCATCTATTTCTCGGTCTACTGGTGGAACACCCTGCACCAGGGCCCTTCCGTCACGCTGGGCAACGCGCCGACGATGGCGCCGGCCATGCTGGCGGCCATGCTCCTGATGGTGGCGGCGTTCTGGTGCTATGGCATTGCAGTGGCGCTGCGCCGTGCACGCTGCATCGTGCTGGAACGGCATGGCAGCGCCGCCTGGCTGCGCCGGAGGTTCAAATGAACTGGCATAGCTTGCAGGACTTCCTGGCCATGGGCGGCTACGGCGCCTATGTGTGGGGCTCGTTCGCCGCAGTGGGTGCGCTGATGGCTTTGGAAGTATGGGCTTTGGCCCGGCGCGAGCGCCAGGCGCATGCGGCGCTGGCGCACCTGAACAGCGATGGTGCGCCATGAAGCCGCGCCACCAACGCCTTGTCCTGATCGGCGCCAGCCTTGCCGCCTGCGGCATCGCCGCAACGCTGGTGCTGTCGGCCTTCCGCGACAACCTGGTGTTCTTTTTCACGCCGTCGCAAGTGGTGGCAGGGGCTGCGCCCCGTAACGGCATCTTCCGCATTGGCGGCCTGGTTGAGAAAGGCAGCCTGCGGCGGTTGGAAGACGGCCTGACCGTCAGCTTCGTCATCACCGACAACGTGCAAAAGGTGGCTGTGCATTACCAGGGCAGCCTTCCCGACTTGTTCAAGGAAGGCAAAGGCGCCGTGGCGCAAGGCCGCCTTGGCCACGGCGCACTGTTTCTGGCGCAGGAAGTGCTGGCGAAGCACGACGAAAACTATATGCCGAAGGAAGCGGCGCACGCCCTGGAGCAAGGTCGTGCGCCGGCCTCGCTGAAAGGAATGCCATGATCGGCGAGGTTGGCAACTTCGCCCTGGTATTGGCCTTGCTGCTGGCCGCCGTGCAGGCATTCCTGCCGCTGGCCGGCGCCCAGCGCGGGGACGCGCGCTGGATGGCGCAGGCGCAGCCTGCAGCCGCCGGCCAGTTCATTTTCAGCAGCCTGGCCTTCGGCTGCCTGTTCTATGCCTTATACGCCAACGATTTCTCGCTGCGCTATGTGGCGCAGCACTCCAATACCCTGCTGCCCTGGCAGTACCGATTGAGCGCGGCCTGGGGTGGACACGAAGGCTCGCTGCTGCTGTGGACCTGGCTCCTGTCGGCCTGGACTTTCGCCGCCGCCAGCCTGTCGCGGCAGCTGCCGCGCGAAGTGCATGCGCGCCTGGTCGGCGTGCTGGGACTGGTGGCCGTGGGCTTCCTGCTGTTCCTCCTGCTGACATCCAATCCCTTCATGCGCCTGCTGCCGGCGGCGCCGGACGGCAACGACCTGAATCCCTTGCTGCAGGACGCGGGCATGATCGCCCATCCGCCCTTGCTGTATATGGGCTACGTCGGCTTTTCGGTGACGTTTGCCTTTGCCATCGCGGCCCTGCTCGGCGGCCGTCTCGACGCATCGTGGGCGCGCTGGTCGCGGCCGTGGGCGCTGGCGGCATGGAGTTTCCTCACGCTCGGCATTGCCATGGGCAGTTTCTGGGCGTATTACGAGTTGGGCTGGGGCGGCTGGTGGTTCTGGGATGCGGTGGAAAATGCCTCCTTCATGCCCTGGCTGGTCGGCACCGCGCTGCTGCATTCGCTGATCGTGACGGAGAAGCGCGGCACCTTCCGCAGCTGGACCGCGCTGCTGGCGATCCTGGCGTTTTCGCTGTCGCTGCTGGGAACCTTCCTGGTGCGCTCGGGCGTGCTGACCTCAGTGCATGCCTTCGCCACCGATCCAAGGCGCGGCGCCTTCATCCTGGCTTACCTGGCGCTGGTGGTCGGCGGCTCGCTGCTGCTGTACGCCTGGCGCGCGCCGCGCCTGCGCCAGCGCACCAGTTTCTCTCCGCTGTCGCGCGATTCCCTGCTGCTGTTGCAGAACGTCGTCATGCTGGCCGCCACGGGAACCGTGCTCCTTGGCACGCTATACCCGCTGGTGCTGGACGCCCTGGGCGCGGGCAAGATTTCGGTTGGGCCGCCCTATTTTGAGAAAGTCTTCGTGCCGATCATGCTGCCGGTGCTACTGCTGCTCGCTGCCGGCCCCTTCGCGGGCTGGCGCAACGGCACGCTGGCGCAACTGGCACGGCGCATGCGCTGGCCTGCCGCCACGGCGCTTGGCGCCGGCGCCGGGGCAGCACTGCTGGCACGCAGCACGCCGATGTCGGCGCTGGGCCTGCTGCTGGCTGCCTGGATTCTCGCCGGCACGGCCTGGCAATTGCTGCAGCAGCGCGGCAAGCTGGGGCGCCAGCCGCGGTCCTGGTGGGGCATGTTGGCGGCGCATGCGGGGCTCGGCGTGTTCGTCATTGGCGTCACCATGGTCAAGGGACATGAGCTGGTGCAGGACGTGGTGCTGGCGCGAGGCCAACAAGCGGTCCTGGGCGACTATGCCTTCACGCTGCAGAAGCTGGAAGATGCGCGCGGACCGAATTACACTGCCCTGCGCGCCAGCGTGGCCGTGACGCGCAAGGGCCAGGCAGTAGCGCTGCTGCAGCCGGAACAGCGCCGCTATACCGTGGCGCAGGACAGCATGACTGAAGCGGCCATCGAACGCGGCCTGTTGCGTGACCTGTACGTATCGCTTGGCGACCAAACCGGCGATGGCCGCTGGCTGCTGCGCTTCCAGATCAAGCCTTTCGTCGGCTGGATCTGGGGCGGCTGCCTGCTGTTCGCCATCGGCGGCCTGCTGGCCGCGGCGGACCGGCGCTACCGCAGCGCAAGCCAGCCGCGGCCCGCCATGCCGACGCCGGCCGATCCCGCTCTGCGCTATGCACGGCTGGCGGCCACTTCCCCGCTGCGGGAGGCGCCATGAAACGCTTCGCGCTTCCGCTCGGCCTGTTCGCGCTGCTGCTGGCCTTCCTCGCCGTTGGCTTGAAGCGCGATCCGCGCGAACTGCCCTCGCCCCTGATCGGCAAGCCGGTACCGCAATTCGCCGCGCCATTGCTGGACGACCCGGGCGGCACCGTGTCGCCCGCCAAGATGCGAGGCAAGGTCTGGGTGCTGAACGTCTGGGCCTCCTGGTGCGAAGGCTGCCGCATCGAGCACAAGGACCTGATCGACCTGTCGCGCGCCGTAGACGCGCCGGTGATCGGCTTGAACTACAAGGACCAGCGCGACGACGCCCTGCGCTGGCTGCAAATGAACGGCAACCCTTACCGCCAGGTCGCCTTCGACCATGACGGGCGCATCGGCATCGATTTCGGCGTCTACGGTGTGCCGGAAACTTTCGTGATCGACCGGCAAGGCATCATCCGCATGAAGCATATCGGGCCGCTGTCGGCGCCGCAGGCGCGCGAGAAGATTGCGCACATGGTCAAGGAGCTGGCCAATGGCTGAACCAGCCGCCACCACTTCGCTCGACGTCCGCACCATGGCGCTGGCCGGAGAGCTGCGCTGCCTGGTGTGCCAGAACCAGAGCCTGGCCGACTCCCACGCGCCGCTGGCGCTGGACCTGCGCGGGCAGATCCGCGAGCAGTTGGCCCAGGGCCGCAGCGAACAGCAGGTGGTCGAATTCATGGTCCAGCGTTACGGCGACTTCGTTCTGTATGAACCGCCCTTGAACACGAGCACCTCCCTGCTCTGGTTCGGGCCCGCAATGCTGCTGGCTGCAGGCGTCGCCGCGCTGCGCAAGTTCTGGCGGGCCAAGCCATGAGCGCCTTCATTCTCGTCATCGCGCTGATGTCGGCACTCGCACTTTCATGCGTGGTGCCGCCGCTGTTGCGCAGCACGGAAGCTTCCCGGGCGCAGGAAACCAGCGCAGAGCAAGCGGGCAGCGCCGCTACAGCGGGCACGCGGCCGCAAACGCGCCTGGCGCTGGCGCTCTCGCTGCTGCTGCCTGCCGCCGCTGCCGGTATCTACCTTCAGGTCGGCCGGCCGGAGGCGCTGGCCATGCAGCCGGAGCTGCTGGCTGCGGCGGCCACGCCCATCGATCACGGTCGGTCCGAAGAAGACATGCCGGCCATGGTGGAGCGCCTTGCCGAGCGCCTTCGCAGCCGGCCCGATGACATCGAAGGCTGGCACATGCTGGCGCGTTCGTATGGCGCAATGAATCGCTATGGCGACGCCGCCAAGGCTTATGCCCACCTGGCGGAGCTGCTACCGCAAGACGCCGGCGTACTCGCCGATTACGCCGACGCCCTTGCCAGCGCGCAGGACGGCGCCCTGGCGGGCGAGCCCGAAAGGCTGGTCGAGCGTGCGCTCGCCCTCGACCCGCAGCAAGCCAAAGCCCTGGCGTTGTCCGGCAGTGCCGCCTTTGCACGAGGCGACTACGCCCGCGCCGAGAAACAATGGCTGGCGGTGCTGCCCCTGGTCCCCGAGGACTCCGAATTCGCCCGCTCCACCCAGGCCGGCATCGCCGAAGCACAGGTACGCCAAGGGAAGCCCGCAGCGGCGCAAGCCACCGCTCCTGCGGACGGGCCGGCGGCGCGCGCGCCAGCTGACGACCGGGCCGGCTCCCCGCTGCCTGCGCGCCTGGCCGGCACTATCCGACTTGCTCCCGGTACGGCGCTGCCATCGCCGGACCGGACGCTGTTCATTTACGTCCGCGCCGCCAACGGCCCGCCCATGCCGCTGGCGGCCATCAAGCGCAAGGCGGAGGGACTGCCGCTGGAGTTTGTACTGGACGACAGCAACGCACTGCAGCCAGGCACGCGCCTGGCCGACGCAGGCCAACTGATCGTCGGCGCCAGGATCTCCGCCAGCGGCAGCGCCAAGCCGCAGGCGGGTGACCTCGAAGGCCAGGCCGGCCCGGTCGCCGCCGGCGCCGCGGGCCTCACGATCGAGCTTGCCGCACGCAGCCCAGCGGCGAAATAGTTTTGTACGAAGCCAGGCGCTTGACCTGCGCCAATTTTTTGAACCACCCTTATCCGTAGAATGGTGAACAAATGGAAAACAAAGAACCCGTCGCCACCAAGGCGCAAGAGCTGAAGGTCTTCCTGTTCATGACTGTGGTCCTGGCCCCGATCCTCGCGGTCGCGACGGTCGGGGGCTACGGCTTCGTGGTCTGGATGTTCCAATTGGTCACCGGACGCCTGCCGGGCGCATGATTATGGCTGCCGAAATCCACATCGCCGGAATCATCGTCCAAGTGCGCCGCGAGCAAGCCGCGCACGTGCGCGCCCAGCTAGCCATCCTGCCCCGCTGCATCGTGCACGCCGCCGAAGACGACGGCCGCATGGTGGTCACGCTGGAGGCCGAAAGCGCCCCCCGAACACTCGACGCGATGGACGCCATCCGGGCCCTGCCCGGCGTCCTCAATGTCGCCCTGGTTTATCAACACGCCGAACCCGCCACCGCAATGGACGAGGAGCTCCCATGACACACACTCGCCGTGACTTCATCACCCGCACTGCCGCGATGACGGCAGCCGCCACCGCCGGCATCCAGCTGCCTGCCGCCGCATCGAACGTCGTGACCGACGCCGCCAAGACCCAGCTCAAATGGAGCAAGGCGCCCTGCCGCTTCTGCGGCGTAGGCTGCGGCGTCAACGTCGGCGTGAAGGACGGCCGCGTGGTCGCGACGCACGGCGACATCAACGCCGAAGTCAATCGCGGCGTCAATTGCGTCAAGGGCTATTTCCTGTCCAAGATCATGTACGGGGCCGACCGCCTGACCCAGCCCCTGATGCGCATGAAGAACGGCAAATACGCCAAGGACGGCGAATTCCAGCCGGTCAGCTGGAATGCCGCCTTCGATGAAATGGCCAGGCAGTTCAAGAAGGTGCTGAACGAAAAGGGGCCCAATTCGGTGGGCATGTTCGGCTCCGGCCAATGGACCATCTGGGAAGGCTATGCCGCCGCCAAGCTGATGAAAGCGGGCTTCCGCAGCAATAACCTGGACCCGAACGCGCGCCACTGCATGGCCTCCGCCGTGGCGGGCTTCATGCGCACCTTTGGCATGGACGAACCGATGGGCTGTTACGACGACATTGAGGCGGCCGACGCCTTTGTGCTGTGGGGCTCCAATATGGCGGAGATGCACCCGATCCTGTGGACGCGCGTCACCGACCGCCGTTTGTCCAACCCACACGTGAAGGTCGCCGTGCTGTCGACCTACGAGCACCGCAGCTTCGAACTGGCCGACCAGCCCATCGTCTTCACGCCGCAAACCGACCTGGCGATCCTCAACTACATCGCCAATTACATCATCAAGAACAACCGCGTGAACAAGGACTTCATCAACAAGCACACGCGCTTCGTGGTGGGCAATACCAATATCGGCTACGGCCTGCGGCCGGACAATCCGCTGCAAAAGGCGGCGGCCAACGCAGGCGACGCGGGCGGCAGCAAACCCAGCTCCTTCGAAGAATATGCGAAGTTCGTCAGCAGCTACGACGCCGATTCGGTTTCAAAGTTGAGCGGCGTTCCGCGCGACCGCCTGGAGCGGCTGGCCGAACTGTATGCCGACCCGAAGACCAAGGTCATGTCGTTCTTCACGATGGGCTTCAACCAGCATACGCGTGGCAGCTGGTGCAGCAACCTGCTGTACAACATCCACCTGCTGACGGGGAAGATCTCCTCGCCCGGCAACAGCCCGTTCTCGCTGACCGGCCAGCCGTCGGCCTGCGGCACGGCGCGCGAGGTGGGCACCTTCTCGCACCGCCTGCCGGCCGACATGCTGGTGGCCAATCCCAAGCACCGCGAGATCGCAGAGAAAATCTGGAAGCTGCCGCCGGGGACCATTCCCGACAAGCCCGGCCTGCACGCCGTGGCGCAAAGCCGCGCCCTGAAAGACGGCAAGCTGAACGCCTACTGGGTCATGTGCAACAACAATATGCAGGCGGGCCCCAACGTCATGGGCGAAATCCTGCCAGGCTGGCGCAATCCGGAGGCCTTCGTCGTCGTCTCCGACCCCTACCCGACCGCCAGCACCACGGCGGCCGACGTGATTCTGCCCACGGCAATGTGGGTCGAAAAGGAAGGCGCTTACGGCAATGCGGAACGGCGCACCCAGTTCTGGCACCAGCTGGTCAGCGCACCAGGCGAAGCCAGGTCCGACCTGTGGCAGCTGATGGAATTTTCCAAGCGCTTCAAAATGGAGGAGGTATGGCCGGCCCCGCTGCTGGCCGCCATGCCGGCCTATAAGGGCAAGACCCTGTTCGACGTCCTGTACCGCAACGGCCAGGTCGACAAGTTTCCCGTCTCGCAGGTCGAAGCCGGCTACCAGAACGATGAAGCGAAGGCCTTCGGCTTCTATCCGCAAAAAGGCCTGTTCGAGGAATACGCAAGCTTCGGGCGCGGCCACGGCCACGACCTGGCGCCCTTCGACATGTACCACGAGGCGCGCGGCCTGCGCTGGCCTGTGGTGGACGGCAAGGAAACGCGCTGGCGCTACCGCGAAGGCCTGGACCCCTATGTCAAGAAAGGCGAGGACGTGCGCTTCTACGGCCAGCCGGACGGCAAGGCGGTGATCTTCGCGCTGCCTTACGAGAAACCGGCCGAATCGCCCGACAAGGACTATCCGTTCTGGCTGTCCACCGGCCGCATGCTGGAGCACTGGCACACCGGCACCATGACGCGCCGCGTGCCGGAGCTGTACCGCGCGGTGCCGAATGCGGTCTGCTTCATGCACCCGGACGACGCCAAGGAACTGGGCGCGCGGCGCGGCGACCTGATCGAAGTGAAGTCGCGGCGCGGCTCGATCCAGACCCGCGTCGAAACGCGCGGCCGCAACCGTCCGCCGCGCGGGCTGGTCTTCATCCCCTTCTTCGACGCCAGCCAGCTGGTGAACAAGGTGACGCTGGACGCCACCTGCCCAATCTCCCTGCAGACTGACTTCAAGAAATGCGCAGTCAGCATTCGCAAGGTTTAGGAGCCAACGTCATGAAAAAATTCCTCTTCCTTCTCGCTCTTTTGCTGCCGCTGGGCGCTAGTGCACAAAGCCCGGCCCCGCGCGCCCTCGACAATATGCGCGGTCCAACGCCGCTGGCTGAAACCACCAAGCCGGCGCCGATGGTCAATCCCGACAACAGCGATATCCGCCGCGTACGCAACTATTCGATGCAGCCGCCCGTGATCCCGCACAAGATCGAGGGCTATCAGACCGACAAGAGCGCCAACCGCTGCATGATGTGCCATGCCCGCACGCGAACCCAGGAAAGCCAGGCGCCGATGATCAGCGTGACGCATTTCCAGAACCGGGACGGCAACTTCCTGGCCGAGCTGTCGCCAAGGCGCTACTTCTGCCTGCAATGCCACGTGCCGCAAGCGAACCTTGAACCGCTGGTGCCCAATACCTTCAAGGACGTGGACGCCATGTTGAATCCGGTCACGCCAGCCGCGCCGGCAAAGCACAAATAAAGGTGACGCCATGATTCGAATGCTTCGAAACACCTGGAACGTACTGCGCCGTCCCAGCATGCACCTGAGCCTTGGCTTCCTGGTGATCGGCTCCTTCGTGGCCGGGGTGGTTTTCTGGGGCGGCTTCAACACCGCCATGGAAGCCACCAATACCGAGAAGTTCTGCACCGGCTGCCATGAGATGCGCGACAACGTGTACCCCGAACTGCAGCGCACGATTCACTTCTCCAACCGCACCGGGGTGCGCGCCAAGTGCTCCGACTGCCATGTGCCGCACGAATGGACCAGCAAGATCGCCCGCAAGATGCAGGCCTCCAAGGAAGTATGGGGCAAGGTGTTCGGCACCATCGACACCCGCGAGAAGTTCGAAGCCCACCGCATCCAGCTTGCCAGCAACGAGTGGCGGCGCATGAAGGCGAACAACTCGCTTGAATGCCGCAACTGCCACCAGTTCGACTCGATGGACTTTACCCGCCAGAGCAAGCGCGCGGTGGACGCCCATTCGACCCAGCTGGCCAGCGGCGAAAAGACCTGCATCGACTGCCACAAAGGCATCGCGCACACCCTGCCGGACATGTCAGGCGTCAAATAGCTTGCGGTAGGCGGACGGCGAGCTGTGGAAGGCGGCGCGGAAGTGCTGCCGGAGCGACAGCGCGCTGCCGAATCCGGCCGCCTGCGCCACGGCTTCGATGGAAGCGTCGCTGGCTTCCAGCAGGCGCTGCGCGTGCGACAGGCGCTGGTTCAGCAGCCACTGCTTGAACGAGGTGCCGGTGGCCTGCCGGAAGTGGCGCGTGAAATTGCGGCGGCTCATGGCGGCGCGCGCCGCCAGCGCATCCAGGCTGTGTTCCTCGGCCAGGCGGTGCTGGACCCACTCCAGCACTTGCGACAGGCGGCTGTCGCTGGCCGTCGCCGGCACCGGCCGTTCGATGAACTGCGCCTGGCCGCCTTCGCGATGCGGCGCCACCAGCAGGCGCCGCGCCACCCTGTTGGCGGCATCGGCCCCGGCCCATTTGCGCAGCAGGTAGAGCGAGCAATCCAGGCCCGCCGCCACGCCGGCCGACGTCACCACGTCGCCTTCATCCACGTACAGCACTTCCTCATCGACCTTGACCTGCGGCCGCAGCGCGGCCAGCCGGTCGGCAAAGGCCCAGTGTGTGGTGGCAACCCGGCCATCCAGCAGGCCCGCTTCCGCCACGGGAAACGCGCCAAGGCACAGCCCAACAATGGTCGCGCCGCGCGCATGGGCGCGCCGCAGGGCCTGCAGCAGCGCTGCCGGCGCCGGGCGGCAATCGTCGTGCCAGGTTGGCATGACGACTACATCCGCCCCGGCCAAGCCGCGCAAGCCCTTGCCCGGCGCGATAGCGAAGCCGGCCGAGGTGCGCAACTGGCCCGGCTCGGCGCCGCACACCGAGACTTCAAATTGCGGTTCCCTGAATACCAGGCAAGGCACGGACAAGTGGAAAGGCGTCATGCCGCCGAAGGCGACGATGGCGATCTTTTTGGTCATGGCCCGATTATATCGGATATTGTCCTGCGGGCCACTGTCGGGAAAAACCTGCGCGGCGCACAATGGTTCCATCAACAACGCACAAGGAGAAACACCATGCCACGCCGCGCCCTGATCGTCATCGACGTACAAAACGAATACTTCACCGGCAACCTGCCGATCGAATATCCGCCTGTCGAACAATCCCTGCCGAACATTGTGCAGGCCATGAAGGTGGCGCGCGAAAGCGGGATTCCGGTGGTGGTCGTGCAGCATGACACGCCAGAGGGCGCACCGGTATTCGCAGTGGGCTCGGATGGCTGGAAGCTGCATCCCGACATTGCAGCTTTGGGTGCGGATCACGTCATCAATAAAAAGCGGCCGAGCAGCTTTACCGGCACCGGCCTGGCGCAATGGCTGGCCGATCACCGGATCGATACCCTGACCATCGTCGGCTACATGACGCAGAACTGCAATGCCTCGACCATTTACGAAGCAGCCCACATGGGTTTTGCGGTGGAACACCTGTCCGACGCTACCGGGGCGCCCTCTTACGAAAATGCGGCAGGCCGCGCCACGGCCGAAGAAATCCACCGCGTCTTCAACGTCGTGTTCCACTCCAATTTCGCCGCCGTGGCAACGACGCGCGAATGGGCCGACGCTGTCGGCGCCGGCCGCGCTCTGGACAAAGACAACGTCTACTTGTCGGCCCGCCGCGCCCGTGAAAGCTTGGGCCGCGCCTCGTCCGTCTGACGCTTGCCGGCGGGGCCGGTGGCCGATTCCTGCGAACCGGCGTGCTGGTCCTGCTGCATGCCGGCGCCACCTGAGGCGCGCTGCCTCATCCGCTCGGCGGACTGGCGCGCCGCCCAGCCGGTCTGCTGGCTCGCCACGCCGCCGCGTTCACCCACAGCGTCCGTATCCTGCAGCGCCTCAATGCCGCGCTGTTCATTGCCCGGCTCCACGCCCGGCGCCCGTCCTTTCAGGCTGTCGGGCGCAATCGGATTGATCTTTTCCTTGCTGACCATGGCTGCATCCTCCCGCATCTCGATGCCCCATGGTGCACCCCAGTTGCCGCGGCCTGTATCAGCGGGAAGGCGCAAGTCTTGTAGGAAGCCGCCTCGCCCACCGGCGGGGCTGCTATTCGTAGTACGGCTCGGCGCTGGAGAGTTTGCCAACCAGAAAAGCATCGGCCACGGCTTGCAGCGGTGAGAGGTCAACATCGGAACGGCCTTCGGCGACCAGGCGCAGGAAATGTTCGTACATCGCCGGATATTCGCGCTCCGGTTCATCCAGCACCACTTTGCCGTCCACTTCCATGATTCGGCCGCCGAGGTGCAGGGCCATCGTCTCGCCCGCGTCCGACTTCACGAAGATGCTCCAGGTTTGCTCGCCGAGCTGCAGGAAGTCGAACTCCGCATCAATCGGCACGCCGCGTTCACTCAGCATCTCCAGCTCCGCGCGGATCGGCGCGCTGCAGTTGGATGGCACGTGCAAGGCCGCCTTGCGCACCAATGCGAACCCGCCCAGCAGTTGCGTCAGGATGGACAAGGCATTGATGCCCGGGTCGAAAACGCCCATGCCGCCGGCCTCGAAAATCCACTTCTGGCCCGGGTGCCACTGCCGCACGTTTTCCTTCCAGCGGATGCCGATTGATGTTACGGTCCGCGCCAGCATCCATTGGCGCGCCGCCTCCACCCCCGGCGCGAAGCGCGAATGCCAGCCCGCCAGCGCCGTCACGCCATGCTGGGCAGCCAATGCTGCGATGGCAGCCGCCTCGCCCAGCGTGGCAGCGGGCGGTTTTTCCAGGAACACGTGCTTGCCGGCCGCAATCGCCTCGGCGGCAAGCTTGTGACGCACTTGCGGCGGCGTGCAAATCGCCACCGCCTGAATTTCCGGATGGGCGGCCAGCATGGCGCCCATGTCCGGGTAACGCAGCACCCCATCTGGTGCGCTCGACGGCGAAGCGCCCGCCACCAGCTCCAGGCCAGGGTTGTTGCGGATCGCAGGAATATGCTGGTCAATTGCGATCTTGCCGAGTCCCACCAAGCCAATCTTCAATGTCATTTCAACTTCCCATCAATTACCAGAGCGCGCCGTAAACTACGGCCAACAGCACACACACTACCACCGATCCAATTGCAAAGCCGCCGTCGACACGGAACAGCTGGCGGTCCACCACCATGGCCTTGGCCTCGCCGTCGCGCTTGCCCATCAGGCTGATCAGCACCATGCCGGCAGCGACAGCGCAGAACACCAGGAACATGCGGTCGATGAATGGAATCTCGTAGACGCCGCTGCCGTTATCGGCGGCGAAGCCGATCGGCGCCAGGAAGGACAGATCCATCATCGCCGGCAGGAACTTCAGGAAGATCGAGAACACCAGTCCACCCACGGTGGCGAACATGGCGGCGGCATTGGTCGCCTTCTTCCAGAAGAAGCCCAGCAGGAACATGGCCAGGATGCCCGGCGAGACAAAGCCCGTGTATTCCTGGATGTAAGCGAAGCCGCCCTTCTTGTCGATGCCCAGCATCGGCGCGATCACCACGGCAATGGCCATTGCCGCCACCACGGTAAGGCGGCCCACCCACACCATGCGCTCTTCGCTCGCGCCGGGCGCGAACTTCTTGCGGTAGATGTCCAGCGTGAAGATGGTGGCGATACTGTTTGCCTTGCCGGCCAGCGAAGCCACCACCGCGGCGGTCAGCGCCGCGAAGGCCACGCCGCGCAAGCCGTCCGGCAACAACGCCAGCAGGGTTGGATAGGCACGGTCCGGATTCAGCTCGCCGCCCACGCGCAGCGCGCCGCCCAGCGCACCCGCCTGGTCTAGCGCAAACGCCGCGATACCGGGCAGCACCACGATCACGGGCATCAGCAGTTTCAGGAAAGCCGCGAACAGCAGGCCTTTACGCGCTGTCGGCAGGTCGGCGCCCAAGGCGCGCTGGGTGATGTACTGGTTGCAGCCCCAGTAGTTCAGGTTCGCGATCCAGATGCCGCCCAGCAGGATGCTCAGGCCGGGCAAGTCCATATAGCTTGGATGATCGCGCGACAGGACCATGTCGAAGTGGCCGCGCGCGCGGGCGAACAGTTCCGCGGTTCCGTGCAGCGCGCCCTTGCCGCCGCCCAATCCAGCCACCAGGTCCAGCGCGATCCAGGTCGTGACCAGGCCGCCGATCACCAGGCAGACCACCTGGATCACGTCGGTATAGCCGATCACCTTCATGCCGCCCAGCGTGATCACGGTGGCGAACACCGCCAGGAACAGCATGCAGGCGCCCACGCTCAGGCCGGAGATGCTGCTGATGGCAATCGCGCCAAGGTAGAGGATGGAGGTCAGGTTGACCACGATGTAGAGGCCGAGCCAGAACAGCGCCATCGTCATCGCCACGCCTTTGCCGTAACGCTGCTCAAGGAACTGCGGCATGGTGTAGATGTGGTTCTTCAGGTAGACGGGCATGAAGAAGATGGCCACGATGATCAGTGTCGCCGCCGCCATCAGTTCATACACCGCGATCGCCATGCCGATCTTGAAGCCGGAGCCGCTCATGCCGATGAACTGCTCGGCCGAGATGTTGGAAGCGATCAGGGACGCCCCGATGGCCCACCATGTCAAAGAGCCCTCGGCAAGGAAGTAGTCGCGCGAGGCCGAACCGGAGCTGTGGTTCTTGCGGCGGTAAACCCAGATGCCGTAAGCGGCAACCACGGCGAAATAGATCAGGAAGACGACGGAGTCGAGTGAGGTGATTTTCATTGGCGTCTCTTATTTTTTAATACCGCAAGCTTAACCAATTCGCTATTCCTTAGTTATGAGGAATGCTCGCCAAGCTATGATTTTATGGAATATCTCATCATTATTGATTTGAACTCAAAAGTATTTGACTCTTCAGGGGCTTAATCTGCAAATATTGCCCCGATACACTGCGATCCATTGAAAAGGAGAACTTCCAATGAGATCGTCTACCGCCCTCTTAGCACTTGCCACTGGCGCTTTTGCCATCGGCACCACTGAATTTACCCCGATGGGCCTGCTGCCCGTCATCGCCGATGGCGTCAATGTCAGTATTCCGACCGCGGGCATACTCGTTTCCACCTATGCCGTGGGCGTCATGGCCGGCGCACCGGTCATGACCTTGCTGTTCAGCCGCTTCGGCAAACGCGCAGCCTTGATGTCGCTGATGCTCATCTTCACCATCGGCAACCTGCTGTCGGCTTTCGCACCAAGCTACTCGACCTTGCTGCTATCGCGCCTGGTAACGAGCCTGAATCACGGCGCCTTCTTCGGCATTGGCGCCGTCGTGGCGGCCAGCGTGGTGCCGAAAGAAAAACAGGCCAGCGCCATCGCGGCCATGTTCATGGGCCTGACCGTGGCCAATATTGGCGGCGTTCCCGCCGCCACCTGGATTGGCCAGCAAGTGGGATGGCGCGTCGCCTTTGGCGGCACGGCCATGCTTGGCCTGCTGACCATCGCCGCGCTGTGGCTGGCCCTGCCCAAGGGTGAAGCGGGCACGCCGCCTGACGTGCGCCGCGAGCTGAAAGTACTGCTCCGCCCTGAAGTGCTGCTGGCCATGGGCACGACGGTATTGGCTTCCGGCGCCATGTTTGCGCTGTACACCTATGTCGCGCCGATGCTGGCTGAAATCACCCACGCCAGCCCTGGCTTCGTGGCACTCGCGCTGGTCTTGATCGGTATCGGCTTCACCATCGGTAACAGCCTTGGCGGCCGCCTCGCCGACTGGTCGCTGGATGGCGCCACCAAACTGATACTCGCAGCGCTGGCAATCATCATGGCCGTGCTGCCGGTAGTACTGGCAACGCAAACCGGCGCAGCAATCGGCCTCGTCGTGTGGGGTGCGGCCGCTTTCGGCATGGTGCCACCGGTGCAGATGCGTGTGATGCAGGCGGCGGCACAGGCGCCGGGCCTGGCCTCCTCCGTCAACGTCGGCGCGTTCAATCTCGGCAACGCGGTTGGCGCGGCGCTGGGCGGTGTGGTGATCAGCCAGGGCTTCGGCTACGGCGCCGTGCCGCTGGTCGGCGCGGCGCTGGCGGCCGGCGGCCTGCTGCTGGTCTGGCTTGGCAATGCGGGCCGTCGCCAAGCCTCCGCTTCCGCCGCCGTCTGAACGAGGAGCCTGCCGTGATCACCGCTTTGGAAAGACTGACGGATGGGGGGTTCAGCATCGGCATCGAAGCTCCCCTCGATAACGACTGGACGCAGGCCGGCGAGCAAGCGCGCCAACAGGCCCGCCGCCTGCCAGGCGAACCGGACCTCCAGCGTCATGCCGAACTGGCACAACTGGCCGACCGCCTGGGCTTCCGTGCCTTATGGGTGCTCGATGTACCGGTATACGATCCGTCCTTCGGCGATGCGGCGCAGGTGTTCGAAGTATTTTCCTACCTCGGCTACCTGGCGGGCATCACGCGTGAGATTTTGCTCGGCACGGCCGCCGTCGTGCTGCCGATCCGCGAACCCTTGCTCACGCTGAAATCGGCCGCGACGCTGCAGCGCCTGAGCGGCAACCGCTTGCTGCTCGGCGTCGCCAGCGGCGACCGGCCGGTGGAATATCCGCTGTTCGGCCGCGATTTCGCTGGACGGGGCAGCAGTTTCCGCGAACAGGTGACGCTGCTCCGCGACGGCGCGCAATCCGCATTGCCCGAAGGGCTCGATGTCCTGCCGCGCATGGGTACGCAATTGCCGCTGCTGGTGGCAGGGCTGGCGCAGCAAAGCCCGGCCTGGGTGGGCGCGCACATGGACGGCACGCTGGCCTATCCAGGCACGCCGGAAGACCACGCCCGTCGCGTAGCCGCCTGGCGTGCCGTCGCCGGCGCCAAGCCCTACGCCACTTTCATCCACCTGGACCTGGACGAGCGCCCCGGCGAGCCAATGCAACGCTGGCGCTTCGGCTTCCGCGGCGGCCGCAATGCCTTGATCGCCGAACTTCAGGCGCTACGGGCACTTGGCGTCAACCACGTCGGCCTGCACTTCCGCCGCAACCGCCGCCCACTCGACGAGACCTTCCAGGAAATCGCCGAGCACGTGCTCCCGCTTTTCCATGCTGGATGCGGGATTTACTAAGCCGCAGGTTTGCGATAGCCCGACTCCATCCAGGCCGTCGCACTTGCGACACTCAGCTTGAAGTTCGGCGCAACACGCACCTGCGCCAGTTCTTCACCGAACGGATCGAACGCAGTCAAGGTGGCGTATGGATCGTCTTCATCCGCCGTGATATCGAGGTTGACGGTCACGTACGCCGCGCCCACCGTGTGCACCCGAACACTCTTGTGCAACTGCGCGTGCAGTTGCTGCTCATGGCGGCGAATCACCTCGCTGGCGGTCTTCACCAGCGTATTGAATGCATTCACATCAAGCGGCTTGGGATTCTTCTTGTCCCGCCCCATGGTCCACGGACCAACCAGCGCAGGCTCGGCCTCGCCATCCTTGATCATCGCCACAGCCCAGCCGTCATCATCTTCATTCTTGATGACCCGCGCCGTCCAGCCGTTGCCCTGCCAGACGCGGTCTTCCTGCACCAGCACTTCTTCTTCCATCAATTCTTCGATCATCGCGGCTCCAGTGTTAGCTTGCTGAAAATACTGTGATTATATACAGTTATTTTTCTACAGCAAGAGCCAGAAGTTAACCGCGCCCCCGACAACCATCAAATGGACAAACAGCAGCAACCCAAGCACAAAGACCTTTAGCCCGGACTGGCGCAGGCGCCCAATATTGGTATCGATGCCGAGGGCCGCCATCGCTGCCGTCAGGCAGAACGTCCCGAACAGCTTCAAAACATCAACCGCCGGCGCCGGAATCCAGTGCATCGAGTTCACGCCAGCCAATGCCAAAAAGCCCAACGCAAACCACGGCACCGGGACAGCAACGCCCTGCCCGCCTGTGCCCGATGCGATACGGCTGCCAACAAACAATACGAACGGCACAAGCATCACCACGCGCAGCATTTTGACGATCACCGCCACCTGCTCCGCACCACCGCCAACAAGGTTGCCGATAGCGACGACCTGCGCCACTTCGTGCACCGTTGAACCGATGTAGGCGCCGAATCCCGCCGCATCGCTGCCCAGCCATCGAAATAAGGCTGGATAGACGAAAATGGCCGCCGTGCCAAACACGATGACGGCGGCGACGGCCGATGCCGTAGCGGCGACTTCGCGCTGCTCATTCATCTTTAATGCCGGCGCGGTAGCGACGATCGCCGCCGCACCGCAGATCGCGCTGCCCGCAGAAGCCAGCAAGGTCGTCTCGCGGTCCAGTCCCAGCAGGCGTGTGCCCACAAACCACCCCAAAGCCAGCGTCGAGCAAACCATCACCAGGTCAATCCAGATGCCACGGGTGCCCGCGGCGACGATCTGCGCCACGCTCAGGTTCAGGCCATACAGCATGACGCCCAATCTCAGCACGCGGCGCTGCACGAATCGCAAACCGGGCACCATCGCGCCCGCCGACAAGCGGGGAACCGCATTCCCCAGCAATGCCCCGGCCAGCAACGCCAGTGTCAAGGAGCTGATGCCATAGCGCCCCAGGCCAAGCGCAGGCAGCGCCACGGTCGTCACCGCCGCCAGCAAGAAAGGGATACCAACACCGTACAAAGTCTGCTTCATATGTCCATCCATTCAGTTGGACAGCATCTTGAGGCTAGGGGTAACATTAGTAAAACAAATGATTTTTATCTTCTTAATCAGCAAAAATGATCAGACTGACTTTGCGCCAGCTGGAGGTATTCGTATCGATCGCGACCCAGCACGGTCACGTAACGCGCGCCGCACAAGCGATCGGCGTCACCCAGGCCGCCGCCAGCATGGCAATTGCCGACCTCGAACAGCAGCTCGGCGCCAGGCTGTTCGACCGCGTCGGCAAGCAGCTGATATTGAATGAAACGGGCCGCATCCTGCTGCAGCGCGCGCAGGCAGTGCTCGACCGGGCCGCCGAAATCCAGGTGCTGGCAGCGGGCAGCCAATCGATCTTCGACATCCGCCTTGGCGCCAGCGTCACGGTCGGCAACCATTTGCTGCCGCCAGTGCTGGCGCGCTTCAAGCACAGCTACCCGAACGGACAAATCCGCGTCATGCGCTACAACACCGATCAGGTGTTGTCGCAGTTATCGGACTTCAGTATTGAATTGGGTTTCGTGGAGGGTCCCGTGGAAGACTGCCGCTTCCGCACCTTTCCATGGAAAAAAGACACCCTCACGATTTTCGCCGCCGCCGGCCATCCCCTGGCGGGCAGGAAGCTGACAACGGCCGACCTCGCGGCGGCAGACTGGGTGATGCGCGAGCCAGGATCCGGCACCCGCAAGGTATTCGAGCGCTCGCTCGCCGCCCTCGGCATCTTGCCGCGCATTGCGCTGGAACTGGAACAACCGGCCGCCATCCGCGAATGCGTCAGGGCCGGCATGGGCCTGGGGTGCCTGTCCCGCCTTGAACTGCAGGATGCAATCGCCGCGGGGCAGATCGTGCCCTTGAAAGCGCCGCTCCTCGACCTTGGCCGCGACATCAACATCGTCCTGCACAATCAAAAATACGTCAGCGAAGCGATTGGCACCATCCTGCGGCTGTGCGGTGTCCGTGCACCGGATTCGCCGGCTTGAGACTCCTTATTCCCGGCCGAGCGCCCACTGCCCCGCGCCGCCAAGCGCCGTCGCCGACACCACCAGCAGCAGGAACAAGGCATGCAGGTCGCCCAGGATGGAGGCGCCATGCATCCAGCCCATCACGATCGGGAAACCGATGATCAAAGTCAGGATCACACTGGCGAACGGCATCAGGAAACCCACCATGATGAGCGCACCGCACAGCATCTCGAGCAGGTGCATGCCCCAGTAGCCGGCAGCATGGATTGTCGACGGGAAGCCGGAATGACGCATGGCCTGAAAGCCCAGCAGGATCGCCAGGCCGCCAATGGCAAGGCGCAGGAAGAAACGGGACGCATCGAGTCGTGATTTGGAAACTGCCATGGAACTCTCTTGATTGGTTAAAAAAAAGGCTACGGCGGCGATGCACCAGCCGCAGTCCTTACGCCGCGCGATTGTCGCATCGCGCGGCCACACCATCAAGAGCAAACGGTTAGCCCCGCTGCACAGCGGGGCATGCGATGCCGCATCAGCGAAGGACGTAATCGCGGCGGTGATCGCAGTGCTGGCACCTTTCTGCCGCTTCGATGGTCCAGAACACGTGCGTGATGGTCACCGAACCGTCCGCGTTGGCGCGGTGATAGGTCGAACTGCGGCCGTTTTTCGACTGGCTTACCAGCGCGCCCCAGCTTGCCGGGTCGTCAGTGATATCGGCGTCGGCGCTCAAGGCACCTGGCATCATACCCGCGACGGTGGTGAACGAGTCGAGGTGGGCGTAGATCAGCTTCAGCTCATCGAAATCGTGCTTGTTCGGTTTGGTGCTCAAGGTGCTGCCGGCGTTTGCCCCGGTATTCGAGAAGTAATCCATGCAGGTATTCAGCGAGCTGCCGTCTTCCGACTGGTGGGCCAGCCCGAAGGTGTGAGCCACCTCCTGGCACATCACATGTTCGCGCTCGTTGGGATTGTTGTATGTCGCCGTGTTGAAATACGTATCGTTCATCTTGGCGCTGCCCTGGGTGATATGGTCGCCTTGGGCATTGATCGAGGCCAGGCCAAGCCAGCCATTATTGCCGTAAGTGCCATTGCACACCTGGGTCGTTCCAGAGACCATTGCGCAGCGCTTGTTCGAGCTGCCGGTAGTGACCGCGGTGGTCACGGGCGTATTACCGGAATTCCAGTCCGAGGAGGTTTGCCGCAGATGCGATTTCCAATCAGCAGAGGTCAGGTTGTCGCCAAGCTTCAAGGTGAACGGATTGGCTGTGCGTGCCCAGTGGTAGTTACCCCACGAGTGGTTCGCCTGTGCAACGTTGGCGATCGAGATCGTAGCTGCGGCGATGGCAAGCGCGAATGCCGTCCGGCGGAAGATCTTTTTTTGCATTACAACTCTCCTTAGTTCAAGTAAGTGAATTGAAAACACAACAAGATATTGCCGCCCCAGCATACTGCCGACGAGTCAGCTCAACGAATGTTCATTTGTTCGTGCGCGACACTTTCACGCGGCTATTTCCTGGCTTTGATGATCTGCTGCAACAGCACAAAAGTCTCGTGGTGGATGGCCTGCTCGTTCGCCTTGAATTCACGATCAGCCTTTATATAAGCGGGCTTCTTCAACTCGGTCTGTTCCGCGGCGGTCGCCTTGGGCACGGAGGGGTAAAGCTGGGCGCCGCTGTTGTACGTGTTGTTCAGCACTTTCTTGCCATAGCTGGACTGATAAAAACGCGTCATCTCGCTCACGGTTTCCGGGCTCAGCAGGCGGGCCACCGGCAGGGCCAGGCCGTTATAGACGCTCTCCGCCGGCAGCGCCATCACCTTGTCCATGACGCGGTCGCGTTCAGCCGGCGATGCATAACGGCTCATGCCGGCGGTCATGCGCATCATTTTTTCGGCCTGCATCGCCACCAGCAGGTCGTGCGTGGCCTTCACCTGGTTGGCGTCGGGATTGGGATTGCCGGCCTGTGCGCTGCCCGCGAGAGCTGCTGCCAGAAGAACTGCGGAAACGATTTTCATATGGCGTCCTTTGCTTGAAAACAAAAAGCCCCGAACTGGTCGGGGCTCTTTGCTTGAATCTGGCGGAGACGGTGGGATTCGAACCCACGATACAGGTTTTGCCCGTATGCTTCCTTAGCAGGGAAGTGCCTTCGGCCACTCGGCCACGTCTCCTCGTTGAACTGTTACTGCGTCAACGCGACCGCCATATTAATGACCGAAGTAGCTTTGGTCAAGGACAATACGGAAGTTTTTTTGGAAATATTTACTCTTTTTCCAGCTCGAACGCCTTGTGCAGCGCGCGCACGGCCAGCTCCATGTACTTCTCGTCGATCAGGACGGAAATCTTGATCTCGGACGTGGAGATCATCATGATGTTGATGCCTTCGTTGGCCAGGGTCTCAAACATCTTCGAAGCCACGCCAACGTGCGAGCGCATGCCCACGCCGACCACGGAAATCTTGGACACTTTGGCGTCGCCCACCAGGGTATGGTGGCCGATCTCGCCCTTTTCGTTGTGCAGCACATCCAGCGCCTTCTGGTAGTCGTTGCGCGACACGGTGAAGGTGAAGTCGGTCTTGCCGTCGACGGCCTGGTTCTGGATGATCATATCGACTTCGATATTGGCCTCGGCGATCGGGCCCAGGATGTGGAATGCCACGCCTGGACGGTCTGGCACGCCCAGTACGGTGATTTTGGCTTCGTCGCGATTGAAGGCGATGCCGGAGATGACTGCTTGTTCCATGTTTTGGTCTTCCTCAAACGAAATCAGGGTGCCCGAATTGGCTTCTTCCTCCAGATCCATCAGCGGATCGGTCAGCGAGGACAGCACGCGGGTCGGTACGCGGTAGTTGCCGGCGAATTCCACCGAGCGGGTTTGCAGCACTTTGGAGCCCAGCGAAGCCAGTTCCAGCATCTCTTCAAACGTGATCGCTTTCAGGCGGCGGGCTTCGGACACCACGCGCGGGTCGGTGGTGTAGACGCCGTCGACGTCGGTGTAAATCAGGCATTCGTCCGCTTTCAGCGCGGCGGCGATCGCCACCGCCGACGTGTCGGAACCGCCGCGGCCCAGGGTGGCGATATTGTCGTTCTCGTCCACGCCCTGGAAGCCGGTGATGATCACGATGCGGCCCTTGTCCAGGTCTTCGCGCACGCGGCCGTCTTCGATCGACTGGATGCGGGCTTTGGTGAAGGCGGAGTCGGTTTTAATCGCTACTTGCCAGCCGGTGTAGGAAATGGCGTCCTTGCCGATCGCTTGCAGCGCCATCGACAGCAGGCCCACGGACACTTGCTCGCCGGTGGAGGCAATCATGTCCAGTTCACGTGGGTCTGGCGGGTTCTGGATTTCCTTGGCCAGGGCAATCAGACGGTTGGTTTCGCCGGACATTGCCGACGGCACCACCACGATCTGGTGTCCCGCGTCGTGCCATTTGGCGACGCGACGCGCGACGTTCTTGATGCGTTCCGTCGAGCCCATCGACGTACCGCCGTATTTGTGAACGATTAAAGCCATGCTGATTTCCGCATTGATGTGATAAAGGGAGCCCTTTACTCTACATGCTGCGATGCAAAATCTCAAGTCAAAAAGTTCATACGCTCATACCTATTTGGCATAAGTTCATATGTCTAGACAGGTGCCGGCAAAAATTATTTGGTTTCCCAGCGAAACACCAAACGATGCTCTGTACCGGAGCTCAGTTTATGGCAATCCATGCCGATGCCGGCGGCATAGAGAATATGGCCGGGGATCGATACCATCGGCAGCCGCTCGCGCTCCCAGGCAGGAATGCCGAGGCTCTGGTAATGCTGCTTGAGGGTGCGCGTGGGGCGGTTGCGCGCGGGCTTGAGCTTTTCGCCGCCCTTACGCAGCTCGATCGTGAGCGTCTGCTGGCGCAGCCAGTCGGGATCCAGGCCGAGCGCGCCCAGTTCGACGTGCAGCGTGCCGCCAAATTCCGGGAAGTCGATACTGCCCTCCCCGTTCCAGCGGAAGGATTTTTGCTGGCCGGCGTCAGCATCCGGTTTGCGCGGCACGAGGTAGAGGCGCTCGCGGTGGCGGCGCACTTCGCAGTCGGGATGGGTGACCTTGAGGTTGGCGTCTTCGCGCGCGGTCAGGGCCTGCTCCTGCATTTCGGCCAGCCAGCTGGCGGACGGCAGGCGGATGCCGCGTTCGGCGAACCAGTGGCGCAGAAGGTTGGCGATGCGGTCGGCGCTCAGCGTGCGCATGCGCACGAGATCCACGCTACCGTCTTCAGCCCGGCAGGCGCGCAGGTCCTCGGCGGCTTGTTCGGTCAGCAGGCGCTGCGCGGATTGGGCATGGCGCGCGCTGCGGGCGAACCGTTCCTGGTAGCCGGGGAAGGCTTGGGCCAGGCGCGGCATGACCTCATGGCGCAGGGCATTGCGCGCGTAGCGGGTGTCGGCGTTGGATTCGTCCTCAATGTGGGCGATGGCGTTTTCGCGCACGTATTCTTCAAGCTCGGCGCGGCTGGCTTGCAGCAGTGGGCGGGCCAGCAGCACGTCCGGGGTACCCAGCAGCGTTGGGGCGCGGTTGAAGGCGTCCATGCCGGACATGCCGGCGGGGCCGGCGCCACGCAGCAGTTGCAACAGGATGGTTTCGGCCTGGTCGTCCAGGTGGTGGGCGGTCAGGAGCAGGTGGACGTTGTGCTCCATGCATAGCTCACCCAGGGCCGCATAGCGGGCTTTGCGGGCGGAGGCTTCGCTGCGGCTGTCCAGCGTTACGCGGCGGGCGGCGAAGGGGATGCCTTTGCGCTCGCATTCGTTGCGGCAGTGGGCTTCCCAGGCGTCGGCGTTGGGGCTCAGGCCATGGTGGACGTGGAAGGCGTAGAGCTTGCGGCCAGTGTTGGCTGCCAGGTGCAGCAAGGCGCTGCTGTCCAGGCCTCCGCTGTAGGCGATGGCGATGGGGCCGGGGGGGAGTTCGGCCAGCGAGTGCTGGAGGATTTCTTGGGCGCGCATATCTTTGAACCCGGTAAATCCGGGTCAGACCCAAGGGTCAGACCCCGGGCCTGCGACAGCTGCGTACCAGGGTCCGACCCTTGGGTCTGACCCAGGTTTACCGGGTTTGATTTATTCGGAAGCAGTGGTCTCTTTGAACTTACCGTAGCTCATCAGCTTTTCGTGACGGGCCGCCAGCAGGTCTTTGGTCTTCACGCCCTGGAACTGGCGCAGGGAATCGGCCAGCGCGCGCTTCAGCATCTTGGCCATTTCCTTCGGATCGCGGTGCGCGCCGCCCAGCGGCTCATTGACGATCTTGTCGACCAGGCCAATCGCCTTCAGGCGGTGCGCGGTCAGGCCCAGTGCTTCCGCCGCATCGGCAGCGCGCTCGGAAGTCTTCCACAGGATCGAAGCGCAGCCTTCCGGCGAGATCACCGAGTAGGTCGCGTACTGCAGCATCAGCACGGAGTCGCCCACGGCAATCGCCAGCGCGCCGCCGGAGCCGCCTTCGCCGATGATGGTGGCGATCAGCGGCACTTTCAGTTCCGCCATCACGTACAGGTTGTGGCCGATTGCCTCCGACTGGCCGCGCTCTTCCGCGTCGATGCCAGGGAATGCGCCCGGGGTATCGACGAAGGTGAAGATAGGCAGGTTGAATTTCTCGGCCAGCTTCATCAGGCGCATGGCCTTGCGGTAGCCCTCAGGCTTCGGCATGCCGAAGTTGCGCATGGCGCGCTCCTTGGTGTCGCGGCCCTTCTGGTGGCCGATCACCATGCATGGCTGGCCGTTGAAACGGGCAAAACCGCCGACGATGGACTGGTCGTCCGCATAGGTGCGGTCACCGTGCAGTTCGTGGAAGTCAGTGAAGATTTCGTTCACGTAGTCCATGGTGTATGGACGTTGTGGGTGGCGGGCGATCTGGGAAACTTGCCAAGGAGTCAACTTGGCGTAAATATCTTTGGTCAGCTGCTGGCTCTTCTTGGCCAGGCGGTCGATCTCTTCGGAGATGTCGACGGCGGAATCGTCTTGTACGAATCGCAGCTCTTCGATCTTGGAATCGAGTTCCGCGATCGGTTGCTCAAAATTGAGGAAAGTCGTTTTAATCATTGTACCTCCAAGGTTTTTTGCTTCATCGACAACCTTGCTTTTGGCGGTGCCGATGAGATTTTGCGCTATTTTACCGGAACCGGGTCCAGGCTACGCCATAAATACCAGGTGGCCACCGTCCGGAAGGGTTCCCAGTTGGCCGAAACCTCGCGCGCGTCACTGCGCGACACGGGTTCCCCGGAAAAATAATTCTGGCTGATGCCACTAATCAGCCGGCTGTCGTCGAGCGGCAGCACGTTGGGTCGGAGCAGATTAAATATCAAAAACATCTCTGCTGTCCAGCGCGTAATGCCGCGGATCTGAACCAGTTCGGAAATGACGGCTTCGTCGTCCATCTGCGCCCATTGGGCGGCGTGCACCTTCTTGTTCTTGAAATGGTCGGCCAGGTCCAGGATGTATTCGGCCTTGCGCTTGGACAGGCCGCAGCCCGCCAACGCGGCGGCGCCGGCTTTTTGCACGGCGGCCGGGGTGAATTTGGGACAGGTCTCCAGCAGCTTGGCCCACGCCGCATTGGCGGCCTGGGTCGTGACCTGCTGGTTGACGATGGCGCGCGCCAGGGTGATGAACGGGTCGTCGTGGCCGACCAGGTGCAAGTCGCCGAACTGGGGAATCAAGCGGTTCATGATGCGGTCGCGCTTCATGAGTTCCGCCTTGGCTTGCTCCCAATACGGTGGCACCGGGGCCTGTTCCCCGTTTTCCCTGGTGAGGACCATTACGCGCGGCGCCAGTTCGTCGTGCCGTCAGGCTTGTCTTCGAGGACGATGCCGGCCGCCAGCAGGTCGGCACGCACCTTGTCGGCGGTAGCGAAGTCGCGCGACTTCTTGGCTGCGGCGCGGGCGGCGATGGCCGCTTCAATCGCCGCCTCGTCCATGCCCTCGCCTGCCGCACCTTTCGGCGCGGCCTTGCGGTATTCCTCAGGGCTGCGCTGCAGCAGGCCCAGGACACCCGCCAGGCCTTTCAGCTGGCGGACCGCTACAGGCGACCTGGTCTTGTTCACTTCGGAAGCCAGGTCGAACAGTACCGATACCGCGATCGGGGTGTTGAAGTCGTCGTCCATCGCTTCGGCAAAGCGCTTGGCGTTATCTTCATTCCAATCCAGCGGCTGGCCGTCGCCTTCCACGCCGTCCAGCGCGGTATACAGGCGGGTCAGCGCGCCGCGTGCGTCTTCCAGGTGCACGTCGGAGTAGTTCAGCGGGCTGCGGTAGTGGGCGCGCAGGATGAAGAAGCGCACCACTTCGGCATCGAACTGCTTCAACACTTCGCGGATGGTGAAGAAATTGCCCAGCGATTTGGACATCTTCTCGCCGTCCACGCGCACAAAGCCGTTGTGGATCCAGTAGTTGGCCAGGGTCTTGCCGGAGGCGCCTTCCGACTGGGCGATCTCGTTTTCGTGGTGCGGGAACTGCAAGTCCGCGCCACCGCCGTGGATGTCGAAAGTCTCGCCCAGCAGCGCACAGGACATGGCCGAGCACTCGATGTGCCAGCCCGGACGGCCCTTGCCCCACTTGGAATCCCACTTCACCTCTTCCGGCTCGGATTCCTTGGCGGCCTTCCACAGCACGAAGTCCAGCGGATCGCGCTTACCGGTGTTCACATCCACACGCTCGCCGGCGCGCAGGTCGTCCAGCGACTTGCCCGACAGCTTGCCGTAGCCTTCGAACTGGCGCACGGCGTAGTTAACATCCCCGTCGGCAGCCTTGTAGGCCAGGTCCTTGGCTTCCAGCTTCTCGATAATGCCCAGCATCTGCGGCACGTACTGGGTCGCTTTCGGCACGTCGGTCGGCTCGAGGATGCCCAGGGCGGCGCAGTCTTCGTTCATGTATTGAATGAAGCGGCCGGTCAATTGGCCGATCGTTTCATTGTTCTCGACCGCGCGCTTGATGATCTTGTCGTCGATGTCAGTGATATTGCGCGCATAGCGCACGTCGTAGCCCGATGCCTTCAGCCAGCGGTAGATGACGTCGAACGCCATCAGCATGCGTCCGTGGCCCACGTGGCAGTAGTCGTACACGGTCATGCCACAGACATACATCCGGACCTTGCCCGCCTCAATGGGTTTGAACGACTGTTTTTCGCGCGACAGCGTGTTGTAGATCTTTAAATTGCTCATCGGACTAGAAGTAAACGGAACTCGGGCGCGAAACACCTGGGGCGTCGCACCAAAAGCTCGGCATTGTTACGGGGGATTTGGCCACCCTTTGTTATAGTTCTATTTTGTTAGAATGGAACGTCTGCCGAAGTATAGCACTGAAAAAAAGGAAACCAGAATGCAGAAGAAATGGATCGCCCTGCTCGCCGGCCTGATGATTGCCGGCGCCGCAGCCGCCGCCGACAACCCGCAAGTATCGATCAAGACCAACCTGGGCGAGATCATCGTGGAGCTGAACCAGGAGAAAGCGCCGATTTCCACCGCCAACTTCCTGGCCTATGTAAAAAGCGACTTCTACAAGGATACAATTTTCCACCGCGTGATCAATGGCTTCATGGTGCAGGGCGGCGGCTATACCGTCGACCTGAAATCCAAGCAGGGCCTGCGCCCGACCATCAAGAGCGAGGAAAAGAACGGCCTGTCCAATGTGGCCTATTCCCTCGCCATGGCACGCATGGACAATCCGGATTCCGCGCAATCGCAGTGGTTCATCAACGTGGTCGACAATATCGGCCTCGATTACCCGAACGCCAAGGGCCACGGCTACACCGTGTTCGGCCGCGTCATCCAGGGCAAGGAGACGGTCGACAAGATCAAGGTCCTGCTGGTAGACGACAAGCCCGGCTTCCAGAACGTCCCGGTTCACCCGGTTGTGATCAAATCGGCCACGGTGCTCAAGAAGCGCATCGTCGTGCCGGAACCAGTCGCCCCTGCCCCTGTCGTTGAACCCGCGCCAGCTGCGGAACCAGCCCCGGCACAGGAGCCGGCTCCTGCCCAGCAGCCGGAACCTGTAAAATAACGCTTTTTTAGAAACACAAAAGGACAACAAGATGACCACCATCACCATCACCACCAACAAAGGCACCATCGTTGCCGAGCTGGACGCAGAGAAGGCGCCTAAGACCGTCGAGAACTTCCTGCACTACGTGAACGCTGGCCACTACAACAACACTATCTTCCATCGCGTGATCGACGGCTTCATGATCCAGGGCGGCGGTTTCGAGCCAGGCATGAAGCAGAAGCCGACCGACCAGACCGTGGAAAACGAAGCCAAGAACGGCCTGAAAAACGAGCCATACACCCTGGCCATGGCCCGCACCTCGGCGCCGCACTCCGCATCGGCCCAGTTCTTCATCAACGTGAAGAACAACTCCTTCCTGGACTACCCGGGCCAGGACGGCTGGGGCTACGCCGTGTTCGGCAAAGTCACCCAGGGCACCGAAGTCGTGGACGCGATCAAGGGCGTGAAAACCACCCGTTCCGGCATGTTCTCCGACGTGCCAGCGGAAGACATCGTCATCGAAAAGATCGTAGCGGCCTAAATTGATCCTCTTCGTATCAGACCTGCATTTGCAACCGGCGCGGCCGGTGCTGACGGAAGCGTTCCTGCGCTTCCTCGACGACTATGCGCTGGGTGCAAAGCAGCTCTACCTGCTGGGCGATATCTTTGAATATTGGCTGGGTGACGATTCCATGTCCGAGCCCTTCAACCAGCAGATCGTGTCCGCCCTGCGCCGCGTCAGCGACGCGGGCGTGCAGCTGTTCTGGATCGCGGGCAACCGCGACTTCCTGGCCGGCGAACAATTCGCCGCCGCAGCGGGCCTGACCCTGCTGCCGGAAACCTGGGTGATCGACGCCTACGGCCAGCGCATTGTGCTGCTGCATGGCGATGCCCAATGTACCCAGGACGTTAAATACATGGCCTTCCGCGCCCAAGCGCGCAATCCCGTGTGGCAGCAGCAGCTTCTCTCTCTGCCGCTGGAGCAGCGCAAGCAGATTGCCGCGGGCATGCGCGAGCAGAGCAAGGCTGGCCACGCCGAGAAGTCCTACGAAATCATGGACGTGACGCCCGAGGCGATTGCCGACCTATTCGCGCAAACTGGCACCTCGATCATGATCCACGGCCACACCCACCGCCCCGCCCTGCACGAAGTCGCCGGCACCCGCCGCTACGTGCTGCCGGACTGGGAACCTGAATCCACGCCCGCCCGCGGCGGCTGGATCTCCATTGGCGAAGACGGCGCCATCGTCCGCCACGCCCTCGACGGCACGATTCTTTAAAAAGTCGGGGTCAGCTCCGGCAATCGGACACCTATTTCGCGATGCGAAATAGGTGTCCGATTGCCGGAGCTGACCCCGACTTTCATCCAGATTGCCGGCGGATCTTGCACAGCGTTGTGCAGCTAATGCCGAACAGGATCATCCAACAGAGTATGGCAAGGATGCCTCCGATCTCGGGACTGGTCGCAAACAGGAATACCCATCCGTACAGAACATAAGCCGCCGCAAACGAACTGAAAAAGCAGATTACGGCTTGCGGCCGCTCTTTCATGGACAGGCAAACCGCGGGCACAAAGAATACGACAAAGACCGCAGACAGGGTCTTGAAGTTATTGCTCTGCAACGCTTCTTGCGCGATCACATAAGCATAAGTGTAGCTGTCCGTGACGTCGCTTTGCCTTTGGACTTCAGACTTGCTCGTGCAACGTGAAAGGGGGAGCACAAAGCAGACGAGCAGCAACAGTGCGGCAATCTTCTTGATCAAGGTTATCGTTTTGTCATTCATTGCAGCATGCTAACATCACTCCCGCCGCAGTTGAAGCTTGACATGAATGCGACATGCGTCACATACTCTCACCATTCGTCACAAGCCTTCTTTCCGCCATGGCCATCCCGTCGACTCCCGAACTCTGTGTCCTCAAAGCGTTGTGGCGTCAGGCTCCCTTGAGCGCGCGTGAAATCCACGAGGCGGTGGAAGAAGAATTGGCTTGGTCGTTCTCATCCACGCGCAAGACGGTGGAGCGCATGATGGACAAGCAGATGGTGTCCCAGCATGTACGCCATGGCGTGCAGGTTTATGAGGCGCTGCTCGACAAGGTTGAGACCCTTGCGGCCTACGCTCACGATTTCGGCACCCGCATCATGGAACTGGATACGCCGCTGCCTGTGAACATGTTCGCGGGCAGCAAACTGGTGGACGCGAAGGAACTGGCGCAACTGGAACAAATGCTGTCCGATTGGCCCGAGGAGGACGATCCGAAATGAGCGATTTTGACCTGCTCGTGATGCGATTCCTGCTCGCGAGCCTGGGCTGCTGCGCGGCCGGCTTCAGCGTGTGGACCTTGAGCGCCGTGCTGCGGCGCTTCCTGCCTGCGCTGGCGCCACAGCGCTCGCTCTGGCTGCTCGGACAGCTCACCGTGCTGGCGACGTTTGCCCTGATCCTGCTGCCGCACAGTGAACGTGTGCGCCTGATCCCGCCGCTGGAAGCAGCGACTGAAACCGTTACCCGTTACATTGACCCGCCCAAGCCGTCTGCACTGCCAATCGTGACCGCTGACGAAGCCCGCACGGGGGACGAATCCGCCTCCGCCAGCGCATGGCTTCTCCATGGGGCCCAGGCATGGCTATGCGTGTATTTGATTGGCCTCGCCTGGTCGAGCGCCAATGTGTGGCGCGCACAGCGCATGCTGGACCGGCTGGCGCAAAGCGGTGCGACGGGCGGCATCCGCAGCTGCACAAGGGCAAAAGTCATCGAAGTGGACGCACCGATCTCGCCGATGCTGTTTGGGCTGTTCCGCCCTCGCCTGCTGCTGCCGCGCCACCTGGGCGGCTTTGACCCGCTACAGCGCGAAATGATCGTCGAGCATGAAATGACCCACCTGCGCCGCCACGACCTGCAATGGATGGCCGCCGGCATGCTGCTGCAAACGCTGTTGTGGTTCAATCCCTTCATGCGCCTGCTGCGCGTGAACCTGAGTTGGGCGCAGGAACTGGGCTGCGACCGCGACGTCTTGCGTGGCCGGCCTTCGTCCCAGCGCAAGGCCTATGCCGCCGCGCTGTTAGCCCAGCTCAAGCTGCAGCACCTTGCGCCGCAAGGCGCGCTGGCGTTCGGGAGTATCGATCCGAATACGCTGGCCGAGCGCGTTTCATTGATCCGAACGCCCGGCGATGCACGCCGCGCCATGTGGGCGCGTGCCGCAACAGTCGGCGCGCTCGCCGCCATTGCAGTCGGCAATTTCGCGCTGCAGCCAGCGCTGGCGTGGAGCGTTTCGCCATCCGCGCAATCCGTGGCGGCCTTGAATTGCACGGAATTCGTCGATGCCGCCAGCGGCAAGGCGCTGCTGCGCGAGGGCGATTGCGCTACCCGCATCACGCCCGTTTCGACCTTCAATATTGCCGTCAGCCTGATGGGCTACGACAGCGGCTTCCTGCAAGACCAGCATGCGCCGCTGCTGCCTTACCGCGCCGAATACAAGGCCTGGAACAAGGAGTGGCAGCGCGATATGGACCCAAGCCAGTGGATCAGCTATTCGGCCATCTGGTACGCCCAACAGGTCACGCAGCACATCGGCCGCCAGCAATTCGAACGCTATGTGCAGGGCTTCGGCTACGGCAACCTCGACACCAGCGGCGACAAGAGCAAGAACAATGGGCTGGCATGGTCGTGGATCGGCTCCTCCTTGCAAATCTCGCCGGATGAGCAGACGAAATTCCTGCGCCGCCTGGTGCGGCAGGAGCTGCCGGTATCGAAATATGCGCACGAGCAGACCGCACGCCTGCTGAAAGTAGAAGACCTGCCAAGCGGCTGGCAAGTCTTCGGCAAGACCGGCACGGGCGCCCCCGTTGGGCCGGACGGCAAGGACGATTACTCCCGCTCCTACGGCTGGTTCGTAGGTTGGGCCAGCAACGGCGAGCGCACCATCGTGTTCGCCCGCCTGGCACAGGACGAGCGTTTGATTGAAGGCGCGGCAGGTCCGCGCCTCAAGCAAGCCTTCCTGCGCGACCTTCCGGCGCAACTCGCAAAACTCTAAGGACCATCGATGAAACGCCAATTCTTCTCCCTGCTTGCGGGGCTGGGCCTCGCTTTGCCCGCGTATTCCGCAGAACCCTGCCTGGCAATGGCCGATGCCGCGACCGGCAAATGGCTGGTGCACGAAGGCGTGTGCGACAAGCGCCTGCCGCCGATGTCCACCTTCAAGCTGCCGATCGCGCTGATGGGCTATGACGCTGGCATCCTGCAGGACGAGCACCATCCCGTCCTGCCCTTCAAGCAGGGCTATGTCGATTGGCGTCCCCAATGGCGCCGGGCGCACGACCCGAGCTCGTGGATGAAGGAATCGGTCGTCTGGTACTCGCAGCAGGTCACGCTGCAACTGGGTGCGCAACGATTCGCCAGCTACGTCCAACGCTTCGGCTACGGCAACCTGGATGTCAGCGGCGATGAAGGCAAACAAAACGGCTTGAGCGCCTCGTGGCTCAACTCTTCGCTGCGCATCTCGCCGGACGAGCAGATCGGCTTCCTGCGGCGCGTGCTGAACCGCGAATTGGGCGTGAAGCCGAAGGCGTACCGGATGTCGGCCACCCTGCTGCGCCGTCCCGACCCCGTCGCCGGCTGGCAGGTCTTCGGCAAGACGGGCAGCGGCAGCGACGTCGGATGGTACGTCGGATGGCTCGAACGCGACGGCAAGCGCATCGTCTTCGCCCAGGCCGGCGCGGGCAGCGGCATGGACCAGCGCGATAGTTTTTTGACACGTTTGCCGATGCTCGCGTTGTAGGGCGTTGCGCCGGGCCGTCTCCCCGCTTGACCTAAATCAAAAAAATCAAACATGCCTTGAGAATACGCAGTTCTTTCCAAATTTTTGACCTGCGTCAATTCAATAACATGCATCCAAAACATATGATTTAGCTGTCAAACGGCGCAATCCCGTGCCGGACAAACCTGTGAGAAGAAAATGAAACCGACCCTGATGTCCAAAGCCATCGCAGCACTGGTGATCGGCGCCGCGACCCTGGCGCCAGCTTATGCACAACATGGCCAGCATGGCGGCAGCACAGCCGTCCAATACCGTCCCGACGTGACCTTCACCCTGCACACCGACATCGCAGACGGCAAGCTGGTCTTCATCAGCGACGCCGGCGATTCCAAGGGCAAGGCCAACCCTACCCTGCGCGTGCCGGTGGGCGCCGTGGTGCAGATCAACCTGGTCAACGGCGACGGCGCCACCCACGATATCACCGTTCCTGACTTCAACGTCAAGTCGAACCAGCTGAAAGACAAGGGCGCGTCGACCGCCATCGTGTTCAAGGCTGACAAAAAGGGCGAGTTCACCTACATCTGTTCCCTGCCGGGCCACGTGGCTGCCGGCATGATCGGCAAGATCATCGTCGGCGAGGGCGAAGTCAAAGCCGCACCGCAAGGCGCCGACATCTCGCGCAACCCAATGGAAGTCGGCACCCCGGTTGGCAAGCGCGGTCCGCAGACCGTGAACGTGAAACTGGAAACCACCGAAGTGCTGGGCCAGCTGATGGACGGCACCACCTACAAATACTGGACCTTCAACAGCAAGGTTCCCGGTCCGTTCATCCGCGTGCGCGTCGGCGACACCGTGAACGTCGACATGTCCAACGCCAAAGACAGCCATATGATCCACTCGGTCGACTTCCACGCCGTGACCGGACCTGGCGGCGGCGCTGCGGTGACCCAGGCGGCGCCAGGCAGCACCAAGAGCTTCACCTTCAAGGCTCTGAACCCAGGCCTGTACGTCTACCACTGCGCAACCCCGATGGTGGCGCAGCACATCTCCAACGGCATGTACGGCATGATCCTGGTCGAACCGGAAGGCGGCCTGCCGAAAGTCGACCGCGAGTTCTACGTGATGCAGGGCGAACTGTACACCGCGCAAAAGCACGGTACCCCGGGCGAAGCCGAATTCTCGCTCGACAAGCTGCTGGCCGAACAGCCGGAACACCTGATGTTCAACGGCACCCACAACGCGCTGACCAAGACCCACCGCATGGAAGCCAAAGTCGGGGAAACGGTGCGCATCTTCTTCGGCGTGGGCGGTCCTAACGCAACTTCCAGCTTCCACGTGATCGGCGAAGTGTTCGACCGCGTCTACAGCATGGGCGACCTGACTTCGCCTCCGCTGCAGAACGTGCAGACCACCACCGTGGCTCCGGGCGGCGCAACGATGGTCGAATTCAAGACCGAGGTGCCGGGCCGCTTCATCCTGGTTGACCACGCCCTGTCGCGCATGGAGAAAGGCCTGGTCGGCTTCCTCTACGTGACCGGCAAGGACAACCCGGAAGTGTTCCACACCAACAGCAAGCCTGACGGCGATTCGGGCCACTGATCCCCGGGATCGGCACCGACATTACCTTAACCAGGACAGGACCCGCCCCGCGGGTCCTTTTGCCATTTCAGGAGAACCAAATGCCAAGCCCCAAAATCGACCCCCGCGAGTTCCTCAAGCGACTTCCCCTGTTCGCAGACCTGTCGCCGGAGGAGCTGTCGCTGGTGGCTGCAGGCACCACCGAGCATCACATCCCGCGCGGCAGCGCAGTCTTCCAGCGCGGCGATCCCTGCGTCGGCTTCCACATGGTCATCTTCGGCCAGGTCAAGCTCAGCTTCCTGTCCTCCCAGGGCAACGAGAAGATCGTCGAAATCATCGGGCCGGGCCACAGCTTCGGCGAAGCGCTGATGTTCATGGAAAAGCCCTACATCGTCACCGCCCACGCGGTCAGCGACTGCATGCTGCTGCACATTTCCAAGCATACCGTGTTCGCCGAACTGGCGCGCAACCCGCAGTTCGCGCGCCGCATGCTCGCCGGCATGAGCCGCCGCCTGCATGGCCTGATATCGGATGTGGAAGCCTATTCGCTGCGCTCCGGCAGCCAACGCATTATCGGCTATCTGTTGAAGGATGATGACGCGACGGACGGTTCGGAGATCACGCTGGCCGTCAGCAAGAAGCTGCTGGCCTCGCGCCTGAACCTGACGCCGGAATACTTCTCGCGCGTGCTGCACGAGCTGGCAGACCAGGGCATGATTGCCGTGAACGGCCGCCAGATCAGGATTCTGGATTCTGCCCGCTTGCGAGCTTACGAAGGCTGAACGCAGCCAGCGCCAGGTCGAACCCCAGGCGCATGCAGGATACCGCCAGCACCGCACCCGCCAGCTGGGCAAGCCAGCCGGGTGCGACGGCGGCAGCCAGCAGCAGCACAATGCTGGCCGCATGCCAGGCAAACTGCACGCGCGGTTCGCTGTCGGGCATCAGCTGGCGCACGCCGGGCACATTGCAGCCGGCGTGCTGCCCGTGGTACCACAACAGGAACGGCACGATCTTGTACAGCATGCCGTTCACTGCCGACATGGCGAAGCCGCCGATGAACAGTACTCCCAGCACCACCGCTTTCTCGACGCCCCGCGGGCACAGGAACACCGCCACGCAGGCCAGCAGCGAGCCGAGCGACAGCCACCAGTACCAGGTCGACACGTCTGCCGCGCGCTTACGGCGCAGCAGCAGCGCCAGGGTGTAGATGGCAAACACGGCCAGGCAGATGCTCACCAGTCCAGCCCCCAGCCATTGCCATTGCTGCTCGAACAGGTAGCCGACGGTCCACAGCGCCAGCCCGCCAAGGCAGAGCGGCGGCAGCAAGAAGGCCAGCTGGCGCGGGAACAATTGCGTGGACTGGAACATCGGCACCACCTGGAACACTACCGACACCACCAGCACGCCGACCCAGCCCACCAGGGCCCAGGCAGCGTGCACATTGGTCCACTCCATCACACGCAGGGGCAAGCCGCCCACCAGGAAGGCGGCCAGCGCAATGCCGATCGCCACCGCGCATGCCAGCGCCACGACTGCCTGGCGCATGCCGGCCACTACCGGCAGCGCGTTCGGCGCCGAACGCTGCGAGAGCGCACGCGCCAGCACGGCGACCAGCAGGACGAAGGCGCAAGCGAGCAAAATGCCGGCAATGCGCAGGCACCAGGGCAGTCCGTGCAAAAAGCCTGCGGCCAACAGTAGCGCGCCGCAGGCCAGTGCCGCCCAGATGATCGGGCCGAGCGTGCGCGCCCAGCGCAGTTCCACTCCCGCCACCACCGGCACCATCTGCAGCAGCGAGCCTGCCATGGCCATGCCGAGGAAGCCGAGCGTGAGCAAATGGGTCACAGCCAGCGTGGCGGGCGCCCAGCGCGTGCTCATCGCATCCGCACCCTGCCACACCAGCAGCAAGCCCGCCAGGGCCCCGAACCATGGCGCCACCAGCAGGAAGCGCAAAGGCAACGCCATCGCCGGCGTATGCTCGAAAGCCAGCTTGCGTTGCATCAGTCCGCGTGGGTAATCAGGATTTCGTAGATATAGTCGTCGCGCACCGAAGTCGCGTGGCGATAGCCGTTCTTCTCGAGGATGCGGTACAGCGGCACCGGCTCGCGGTCGATCACCATGCGGATATGCTGGCCAGGCTGCATCAGGTCGAGCGCTTCCAGCACGCGCTCCATCGGTTCGGGCGGCACCATGCCGCACAGCTCTAACAAAATTTCTTGCGCACTCATGATGGCTCCTTCAAATGAGGTCCGCCAGGGTCTGGCGGTCGAGATGACTGAGGTAAGCCTCGGTCGCCCTGTGCAATCCTTCCTGCAGGCGGCAGGCGCCGGCGAGCTGGCAGGTATTGCGCGTGGCATTGAAACATTCAACGATCGTAAAGTCCGATTCGGCCAGGCGCACCACGGCGCCAACCGAGATCGAAGCCGGCGGCTGCGCCAGGCGCAGGCCACCGGCCCGTCCGCGCCAGGTGGCCACCAGCCCGGCCTGTCCGAGCCGGTGAGCCACCTTGCGCAGGTGATGTTCGGAGATGCCGTGTGCTGTGGCGATCTCCTGCACGGTCACCAACCTGCCCTGCTGCCGGCCCAGGTACATCAGCAGGCGCAAGGCGTAGTCGGTGTGGCCCGTGAGGCGCATTGCTTAGTTCTCCAGCGCCACGCCTTGTGCTACGGTTTCTTCCTTCTTCGCCTTGCCGACCAGGCGCAGGGCGAACAGGGCCAGGAACAGGCAGCCGATGGCGAACACGATATCGCCTGGAACACGCATCCAGACAGCGGTTTCCATGAAGCTCGAGTGAACGACTTGCGGCGAACGGGCGAACCACATGCCCTTGGTGATCGCAGCCACGGCCTGGTAGATGCCGGCGGGGACCAGCGACATGAACACCATCATGGCCAGGCCGATGTTCATGAACCAGAACATCGAAGCGAGCAGCTTGTCCGACCATGCCAGGCGGTCAACCAGGCCGCGCAGGCAGAACAGCATCAGGCCGATACCCAGCATGCCGTACACGCCAAACAGCGCAGCGTGGCCGTGGGCGGCGGTCATGTTCATGCCCTGCATGTAGTACAGCGCGATCGGGGTGTTGATCGAGAACCCCAGCAGGCCGGCGCCCACGGTATTCCAGAAGCCCACTGCGATGAAGCACAGGATGGCCCACTTGTATGCGCCGACCCATGGAGCGGCCTGCGAACGCTTGTAGTTGCGATAAGCTTCCATGCCGATCAGCGACAGCGGAACCACTTCCAGCGCGGAGAACATGGCGCCGATAGCGATCACCGAAGTAGGCGTACCGGTGAAGTACAGGTGGTGCAAGGTGCCCAGGATGCCGCCGAACAGGAAGACGATGGTTTCCAGGATAATCGCGCTATTTGCCGAAGCAGCGCGGATCAGGCCCAGGCGGGTGAACAGCAGCGCGATAACAGCGGTTGCAAACACTTCGAAGAAGCCTTCCACCCACAGGTGCACCAGCCACCAGCGCCAGTACTCGATCATCGAGTAGTGGGTGCCTTTGCCCCAGGTCAGGGAGGTAGCGTAGAAGCCGCCGATGCACAGTGCAGCCAGGAACACCATGGCGATAATGCCGCGGCTTTCCGACGGTTTCTTCAGCGCCGGCCACAGGCCACGGCCGAGCAGGAAGGCCCAGAACAGCAAGCCGATGAACAGCAGGATTTGCCAGACGCGGCCCATCGAGGTGAATTCCAGGCCCTGGTTACCCAGCCAGAACGAGAAGTCGACGCCCTTGTGCTGCAAGGTGCCCAGCCAGCCAGTCGCAGTCGAACCGACGACGATGAACAGCAGCGCATAAAACAGCACGTCCGCGCCCAGTTTCTGGAACTTCGGTTCGACGCCCGAAATCGCAGGAGCGATATACAGGCCCGTTGCCAGCCAGGCGGTGGCGATCCACAGCACGGCGAACTGCGTGTGAATGGTGCGGCTGACGGTGAACGGCAGCACATTGGCCAGGTCGATGCCGAAGAAGCTCGTGCCTTCCACCGCGAAGTGCGCAGTGATCACGCCCATGCCGACTTGCGCCAGGATCAGGCCGATCACGACCAGGAAGTACTTCTTGGTGGCCTTCATCGAAGGCGTGGCTTTAAGGCTGAACAGCGGATCGTTTTTCGGTGGTACAGGATCGTCTTCTTCCTTGTGGCGCGAATGGAAGAACAGCATACCGGCAATGGCGCCGATCATCAGGATGACCGATGCGATGGACCAGATGCCGGCGCCTGCGGTCGGGGTATTGCCGATCAGCGGTTCATGCGGCCAGTTGCTGGTGTAGCTCAAGCCAGTTTCGCCTGGACGGTCGGCAGCGGCAGCCCACGCAGACCAGAAGAAGAAGCCGGTCAGCGCAGCGCGGTCGGTCGCTTCCGGCAGCGAATTCTTGGGCATCGCATATTGCTCGCGCAGCTTGTCGTATTGCGCCACGTCGCCGAACAGGCCGGCATAGTGGGCAGCCACGCTGCGCACCGCTTCGGCGCGGATGGCGGACAGCTTCACTGCATTGGTGTCCGGGTTGTAGGTGTTGCTACGCAGCTCGGCTTTCACGAGAGCGTCAACGTGGGCCTTGGCGCCGGTTTCCAGCTGGGCGTAGTCCTTGTTGAAGCTCTTGCGTGCGAACAGGTCTTGCAGCGCAACCGCTTCGCGGTGCAGCCAGTCGGCCGACCAGTCGGGCGCCAGGTAGGAGCCGTGGCCCCATACCGTGCCCAGTTGCTGGCCGCCGGCCGACAGCCAGGCGCTCTGGCCGTACTTCACCTGGTCCGCCGTGTAGAGCACGGACCCGGTGTCGTCGACCACTTGTGCGATTGGCGGCGCTTTCAGGTAAATTTCGCGGCCCACCCAGCCCAGTACCGAGAACGATAGCAGGCAGATAATGGCGAGCCACGTCCATAACTTCTTAGTGGCGTGCATGATAGCTCCTTTTGTGGTGTTTCAAATGTATGTTTTTAGCCAGAATACAGCCGCCACCGGGGCAGCTCACATGATCCAGGTCAAGTGTTAATTAATGGCCGCCGCAACCGCCACAGCAGGTGTGGCTGCGCTGTTGCGGGGCAGCGGGCGGGTAGCCGTGTTCTTCCAGCAGCTTGCCCATCTGCTGGACGCTGGTGAGGGAATCGTCGAAGGCCACTTCAACGTGGGCCGCACCGGCCGGGGCGTGTACGCCGCGGATGCCGGGGACGGTGCGCAGCAGGTCAAGCAGGCGGGTGACGTTGGCGGCGTCCAGGGCGAAAGCCAGTTGGAAAGAGTGATGCATTTGTAAGTCCTCCTCGGGGTTGGTGTGGGAGGAAGTGTAGGCAGAGGGGGCATTTGCGTCCTTGACGCAGCTTAAGCTAAACCCGGTAAGTCCCGCTCAGACCCGCAGGGTCTGACCCCCAACGGTTTCACGGATGGTGGCCAACACCAACGGCCGACGAACAGACAGGGTCAGACCCTTGGGTCTGACCCTGGGTTACCGGGTTTAACCGCATCCCCCCAAATAGTGACACTCAACGCAGCGCGTACAGCCGTCTACTTTATGAAGAGCCCTGGCCCCACACTCCGGACACTTCCCCGCCGACTGCGCAGGCGCTGCCCCCGCCGCCGTCATCGCCTCCGGCGCCTTATGTCCCGCCTCGCCACGCGCAGCAAACTGCACCGCCAGTTGCGGCACTGGCACCTGGTTACCAAACGCATCGAGGAATCCCCGCCGTATCAGAATCCTTTGCAAAGTAAATGCAATCGCCGCCACTTCCGAATCATGATAAACCGGCACCTGCACCCCATCCTCCCGCGTCAGCAGCCCGCAACGCACCGGCCCCTTTTCCCAGGTCACCTCCCGCATATCGGCAAGTGCCTTGGCGATCGAACTCCCCGCCCTGGCCGCCATCGACAGCAAGCGCATTGACGACGTAATCCACTGCTGCCCATCGCTGCGTTGATTGGCAGGCATGAAAAACTCGAACGGCCGCTCAATCCGTACCGGCGCGCCATCGACAACGCCATCCACGGTGATAAAGCTCACGGTCAGGTAAGCCGCCTTCTTCCCCTCCTGCGTCCAGTATTCGACCTTGGACGTCACCGACTCCAGCTCACCCAGCGGGCGCCCATCGAAGCGCTTGCGCAGCGGATCTTCGTCACGCGGCGCGGCAGCGGCGCTGACGGCAGCCGGCTCCGGCGCCACGCTCAGCACACTCCCCGTCACCGAATTGGGCCGGAACGTCGCCAGGCCCTTCAGCCCCGCCGCCCAAGCCTCGGTGTACAGGTCCTTGAAATCCTCGAACGGATAATCCTCCGGCACGTTGACTGTCTTCGAAATCGCCGTATCCACGAAGGGCTGCACCGCCTCCATCATGCTCACGTGATCCAGCGCCGCCATATCAAGCGCCGTGACGAACTGCGGCGGCAACTGCCCCATGTCAAAGCCCATATGGCGATACAGGCGCCACGCATGGTCCGCCACCTCATAAGAGCGGGTCGAGCCGTCCGGCATGCGCTTGCGGCGCTGGTAAACCCATGAAAACGCAGGCTCGATGCCGTTGGACGCATTGTCCGCAAAAGCCAGCGTGATGGTGCCGGTCGGCGCAATCGACAGCAGGTGCGAATTGCGGATGCCGTATTTGCCGATCGCCTCGCGCAAGGCAGGAGGCAGGCGGCGCACAAACGCCCCCTCCAGGTACAGCTCCTTGTCGAAGAACGGGAAAGCGCCCTTTTCCTGCGCCAGCGCCACCGAAGCCGCGTAAGCCGCGTCGCGCAGTGCTTCCGCAATACTGGCCGCCATGGCGCGGCCATTAACGGAGTCGTAGCGCAGGCCCAGCATGACCAGCGCACTGCCCAGGCCAAGAAAACCCAGGCCGATGCGGCGCTTAGCCGCGCCCTCGTCGGCCTGCTGCGGCAACGGCCATTGCGTTGCATCCAGCGCCAGGTCCAGCATACGCACGCCGACGCCTGCCACCAGGCGCATCGCCTCGTAATCGAATTCCGCGCGCTCAGTAAATGGGTGCTTGACGAAACAAGTCAGGTTGAGCGAGCCCAGGTCGCAGCAGCCGTAGCCGGGCAGCGGCTGCTCGCCGCAGGGATTGGTAGCGCGCAGCGTTTCGCAGTAATACAGGTTGTTCTCGGCGTTGATGCGGTCGACGAACAGCACGCCCGGTTCCGCATGGTCGTAGGTCGATGTCATCACCTTGTCCCACAGCTCGCGCGCAGGCACGCGGCGATACACCCACATGCCGTCATCGCGGCGGTAAGCGCCAGCCGCCAGGTCCTCATCGCCCGGCTCGACCTTGTGCACCAGCTCGAATTCCGAGTCGGAGGCAAGCGCACGCATGAAGGAATCGGTGACGCCGATCGACAGGTTGAAGTTGCGGAAGCCGCCATCGTCCTTGGCAGCGATGAAGCGCTCGATATCGGGATGATCGATGCGCAGGACGCCCATTTGCGCACCACGCCGAGCGCCGGCCGATTCCACGGTCTTGCAGGAAGCGTCGAACACTTCCATGTACGACACCGGCCCGGAAGCGCGCGACTGCGTGCCCTTCACCTTGGCCCCGGCCGGACGGATGGCGCTGAAATCGTATCCCACACCGCCGCCGCGGCGCATGGTTTCCGCCGCCTCCGCGACAGCCGTATAGATGCCGGGCAGCCCGTCATCCTCTCCGGTGACCGAATCGCCCACCGGCTGCACGAAGCAGTTCATCAGGGTGGCCTTCAGTCCAAGGCCGACAGCGGAGTTGATCCGCCCAGCGGGGACGAAGCCGTTTTCCTGCGCCCAGAGGAATTGTTCTTCAAGGTCGGCGCGCAGTTCCGGCGCCTCCAGCGCGGCCAGGGCGCGCGCCACGCGCCGGCGGACGTCGACGATGTCCTGCTCATCCCCCTTCGCATATTTTTCGCGCAGCACGTCCAGCGAGATTTCCTGGGGCGGCATGGGGGTGCCGAACATTTTTTCGTTTGCATTCATGGATAGTCCTGCTCAGGTTAAAACTGAGCCTGACTATCGCCGAATGCCGGGCCAAAATCCTTGATTTAGGATAAGTTTAACGCCCGCTTGCAAAAAGGGGACGTACCCCTTTTCGGCAGCAAAGTCATTGGGTATGCAGGTAAGAGATGTCCGGCGCATCTTCCAGAATCGTGCGAACGGCCGAGTATAGCCCTGCTACGGCGCGCGCGCGCGGGTCGCGGCCCGCCAGGCGCTCCATCAGGCCGCAGTCGGCAAAGACATAGGTCTGCCAGCCATCGGCGGCATTGGCGCAAGCGACATACAATTCGCAATCCTCAGCCGCCACCGGCACGCACCAGGCAAAGTCCTCAGGAATCACCTCGCCCAGCGCGCGGTAGCCATGCGTCGGCAATTCGTGCGCCATCCACTCGGCCAGGCTACGGCCAAAAATGCCAGGATTGGTCAGCTCATCTTCATCCTGCATGACTTCGAAGCGGGAGGATTGGAACATCAGGACCGGGCTGTGCATGCTGACGCTCCTTCGCTGTCATCTTTCGATTATAGTCGACCGTCGCGCGAAGGTTCCAGGTGAATGCTGAGGCCGCTTGATGAGGTGCGGATGGCCGTCGGCACGAACTGCACGCCAGCATAGCGCAGCTCATCCGGCCGCCAGGTATAGATTGGCGTATCGCGTGCCAGGTTATTGGCCAGCACGCGCGCGGCGCCGCTGACCTGGCGCTGGGTGCGCTCATCCATGCCGTCCAGCGTGAAGTCCTCAAGCCGCGCGTCGGCCAGCATCACGGCATGGCGGGACGGATCGATGTTCAGCCGGCCCGACAGCGAAATGGTCCCGGTGTATTCCTGCTGCATGAGCGGCGAACTGAGCGACAGCAGCGCGGTCAACGCAATGCGGTCATTCGGCAGGGTTGCCAGCCTTGGCTGCACCAGCCGCAAGTCAAAGACAGCCAGCGCACGGTGCTCGATCGGGAAGCGCTGGTCGATATTGCGCTGGAGCTTCGCCAGCGGCACATCATAATCCCGCGGACCGGCAAACGTGGCGCAGCCGGCCAGCACGATGGTTGCAGCTGCACCGGCAGCCAGCGCGGCGCACAGCGCGCGTCGTCTGTGTTGGTTCATCTTTCGCTCCTGTGTCATATTGCGCATGACTATAGCGGGGATCGCACATGAAACCTGTAACCATTGGTATCGCCGGGTGGGCCCTCCCCCGAGCGGACGCAGACATATTCCCTTCCGCCGGCTTTGGCAGCAACCTCGCGCGCTACGCCGCCGTATTCGATGCCGTCGAAATCAATTCTTCCTTCTATCGTCCACACAAGCCAGAGACCTACGCCCGTTGGGCGGAGAGCGTGCCTGACAGTTTCCGCTTCGCCGTCAAGCTGCCGCGCACGATAACCCACGAGAAGCGACTGCAGGAAATTGGCCGCGAGCTTGACCAGTTCGCCGCGGAAGCCGGAACATTGGGCGCCAAACTTGGCTGGGTATTGGTACAGACGCCGCCAAGCCTGCGCTTCGACCCTGCGGCAGCGGAAGCAATGTTCGCCGGCCTGCGCACGCGGCTGCACGACCACGACGTGGCGCTGGCTTGCGAGGCGCGCAATGGCAGCTGGTTTGGCGACGAGGCCACCACGCTGATGCGTGAACAAGGAATTATCCGGGTGATCGCCGACCCGCCCGTTGGCGAGCCTGGCCCATACCAGGCGACATGCGAAGGCCAGGCATACGTGCGCCTGCACGGCAGCCCACTCATCTACCGTTCGATTTACGAACCGGGGCGGCTGGCACAGGTTGCAGCCTGGCTCCACGGCCAGCAAGGCCGCGCCCTGGTCATTTTCGACAACACCATGTCCGGCACCCAGGTCCGGCAAGCGCTGCAACTGCGCGAGATGCTTACTTCTTCCCTTTCATCGGATCATCGTCGGGGTTCACATACGTGATATCGAACGGGCCTTCGCCGTGGATCTGCACGATGGTCTCGCCCTTCATGATCGCGTAGTGATTGGTCTTGGCCGGGATGGCCACGAAGTCCCCCGCATGATGCGCCTTGGCAGCCTTCATATCGAGCTTATCGCCCATGCCCAGCATCAGCGTCCCCTTGATCACGGTGACGTTCTCCATCATCGAATGCATATGCGGCGGCACCTTGTAGCCGTTCTGCGCATGCAGCCGGATGACGAACGGCCCAGCCTTGGTCGGATCGCCTTGCAGGACAGCTGCCTTGGCCCCTTTGGGCAGCGTTGGCGGGGCGTCGCCCCACTTCATCTCGTCGCCGAGATGCATTGCGGAAACAGGAACAAGACACCCAAAAGCAGCAGCGGCAAAGACAGCAGCCAGGGCGCGAGGCATGGATCTGGACATGACAATCTCCTAGTGATGGGGGTACTCCAACATCAAGCATAGCCACAAATAGCAAAAAAACCACTTGCACAACACCAATTCAGTGTTATAGTTCACTACAACACCAGTCCATTAAATCACCAACACTGGAGGAAACGATGTATGTGGAATGAAAACCGTCCGATCTACCTGCAATTGAAGGAGCGGGTCGTCGGCATGATGCTGGACGGCTTGCTCAAGCCCGGCGATGCCCTGCCCTCGGTGCGACAGGTCGCGGCCGATTATCAATTGAATCCGATTACCGTCTCCCGCGCCTATCAGGAGCTGGTCGACGAAACCTTGGTTGAAAAAAGAAGGGGATTAGGAATGTACGTTACCGACGGCGCTGTTGATAAACTGCTATCCACTGAACGCGAACGCTTTATCCGCGAGGAATGGCCCGCCATGGTCGAACGCATCCGCCGCCTGGGCCTGGACATTGAACAACTGCTGCGCAGCACGAATGTGCCGCCACAAGGAGCCCCGGCATGACAGCGATCATCACCGCTAAACACCTGAGCAAGAGTTTCGGCACCACCAAGGCGCTGGACGACGCCAGCTTCCAGATCGAAGCCGGCCGTATCGTCGGCCTGATCGGGCCAAACGGCTCCGGCAAAACGACGACCTTGAAAGCCATCCTCGGCCTGTCGCAATTCGAAGGCGAGCTGAATGTGCTGGGCCTGGACCCGCGCCAGCAGCGCGATGAGCTGATGAAGGACGTCTGCTTCATCGCCGACGTCGCCATCCTGCCGCGCTGGCTCAAGGTGAAAGACGCCATCAGCTTCTGCGAAGGCGTGCACCCGCGCTTCAACCGCGAACGTGCGGAAAAATACATCGCTAACACCAAGCTGTCGCCGGACATGAAGGTCAAGGCCATGTCCAAGGGCATGATCGTGCAGCTGCACCTTGCGCTGGTGATGGCAATCGACGCCAAGCTGCTGGTGCTGGACGAACCGACCCTGGGCCTGGACATCCTGTACCGCAAGCAGTTCTACCACCAGCTGCTGGAAGACTACTTCGACGAGAACAAGACCATCCTCATCACCACCCACCAGATCGAGGAAGTCGAAAACATCCTGACCGACCTGATGTTCATCCGCGACGGCAAGATCACCCTCGCCGCCTCGATGGATGAAATCGGCGACCGCTACACGGAAGTGATGGTGCAGCCGGAGTACATGACCGCCGCCAGCGCCCTGCAGCCGCTGCACCAGCGCACGGTCTTCGGCAAAGCGGTAATGCTGTTCGACGGCGTCTCGCGCAAGCAGCTCGAAATGTTTGGCGAAACCCGTACCCCTAGCGTGGCCGACCTGTTCGTGGCCAGCATGAAAGGACAATACGAATGAATACGATGAAATGGCTGATCCAGCGCGAATACTGGGAAAACAAGGGCATGCTGTTCTGGGCCCCGGCGGTCGTCGGCAGCCTGATGGTAGGCTTCACTGCCCTGATGCTCCTCCTCGGCAAGAATCTGCAAGGCAAATTCAATGGCGATAGCCTTTCGCAGTTCCATGACATGCCGGGGGTTGACCGCCTCGAAATGGCAAATGCCGTCGCCGCTGCCATTCCGATGATCGGTACGCCGCTATACATCATGATGGCCTTCCTGATCTTTTTCTACTGCCTTGGCGCCCTCTATGACGACCGCCGCGACCGCAGCATTCTGTTCTGGAAATCGCTGCCGGTCTCGGACACGAATACCGTGCTGTCCAAAGCTATCGTTGCCTTGCTGGGCTTTCCACTGGTGATTGCAGCTACCGCCTTTGTCGTTGCGATGGCAATCACCCTGATGGGCGCCCTCGCGCTCAACTTCCACGGCGTAAACGTGTTTGGCGATCTGGTGTCGTCCACCAATTTCTGGCTCAGCCCGTTCCGCATGCTGTCGCTGGTGCCGGTCTATCTGCTGTGGGCCCTGCCGACCGTGGGCTGGCTGCTGCTGGTATCGAGCTGGGCGCGCAGCAAAGTGTTCCTGTGGGCCGTGGGTGCGCCACTGATCACCGGGGCACTGGTGGCATGGGCCAACCATGCGTTCAGCCTGGGCATCAAGATCGAATGGTTCTTCTCGCAAGTGGTGTTCCGCCTGCTGGGCAGCGTGCTGCCGGGCGCATGGTTCATCTTCGACGAATCGGCGCGCGATGCAATGCATCACGCCCCAGGCATGCAGAATAACCCTGAAGTCCAGATCAGCGGCTTCTTCAACCAGGCCTACGCTTCCCTGGCCAGTCCTATCCTGTGGATCGGCGTTGCAGCTGGCGTGGCAATGATCGCCGGTGCAGTCTACCTGCGCCGCTGGCGCGAAGAGAACTAAGCCCGCGCCAGGCCTATCCGGCAGCTCGTCTCCCTGTGGGTCGAGCTGCCTTTGTGGCAGATTGCGCAAAAGTGACAATCGGAGAGGATTGAGCTCAATTTACGCGGGCACAATGACTTAGCCCGATAGCCACAATCCCCAAATGGCTCGACACGAACGCGTTGCCCCACTTCGAATGCCCCGGTCAGGCGAGCTCCCCTGCGAGCGCCTGGAGCGGGCCCTGCCGCTCGCAGGCACACCTGGCCAGGCATACGTCGAACGGCGCGGCATTCCCCTGGCGTTAGCCGATCTTGCCGGACTGCGCTTCGATCCCGACTGGGATGGGCGCCCTGCCGTGCTGGTCGGCTTGTATGACCAGGAAAATCTCCTGGCATCGGTACACGGCCGCTACCTGACGACTTTACGCGGCCAAAACAAAATGCTGACGGTTGGACGGCCAGGCGGCGTTGCCGGTGTCGGTAAAAGCTGGCATGCCGAGCCACTCATCCTGGTGGAAGGCATCTTCGACGCCCTATCGCTCGCTGCATGTGGCTGGGCCGGCGTTGCCACCATCGGGCGCTGGGCGCCATGGCTGCCGCAGATCTGCGAAAAGCGCGTGGTGTGGCTGGGTTTTGACGCAAACGCCCCCGGCGACCGCGAGGCACTACACTATGCGGAAATGCTCCCATCGGCCACCTTGCGCCGCCTGCTGCCTCCTGCTCGCTGCAAGGATTGGAACACGGCCCTCGTCAAACGGGGCAATGCCACAGTGGAGCGCTGGCTTCAAGCCAACATTACAAACCAGGGTGCCGCCACAAAATGAACGAAAAATCCAGGGTCGAAATCTATGTCAGCACGGACGTCGAGGTCGACGGCCCGATTCCCGGTCCGCATTCAATGCTGAGCTTCGCGTCGGCGGCTTACACGGCGGACAAGAAACTGCTCGGCACCTTTTCCGCCAACCTGGAATGCCTTCCCGGCGCGGTTGGACATCCCGACACGCTCAAATGGTGGAGCGAGCATCCCGAGGCCTGGAAAGCCGCACGCGAAAATCTGCAGCCTCCGGAAACCGTCATGAAAGACTACGTCGCGTGGCTGGAAGCGCTGCCCGGCTTGCCGGTATTCGTGGGCTACCCGGCAGCCTTCGACTTCATGTTCGTCTACTGGTACCTGATACGGTTTGCGGGCCATAGCCCTTTCAGCTTCTCGGCCCTCGACATGAAGACGATGGCCATGACCTTGCTGCGCAAGGATTACCGCCGCAGCACCAAGAGCTCAATGCCCAAGCGATGGTTCGACGAGCTGCCGCACACCCACGTGGCAGTTGACGACGCACTGGAGCAAGGCGCATTGTTTTGCAATATGCTGAGTGAGAGCCGAAAACGCTGAAAGGGACTGCCATGGACCTCAAGCTGCCGTCAATCGTTTGCTTTCGCGTTACCCGCTACTGCAACGCACGCTGCGGCTTCTGCCTTGCCCCGCCGGACGGAGCGCATCCGCCGGCAGACGTACTCAAGCAACGCCTGGTGTGGCTGCAAGAGAATGGTGTCCGCAACATCCATTTCTGCGGCGGCGAGCCGACCATTCATCCGGCCCTGCCGGAATTGCTGGCGCACGTCCAGGAGCATGGAGGCGAGTCGCGACTTACCACCAATGGCATCGCCATGACTGAACCCTTGCTGCAAGCCCTGCGCTCCACTGGTACGCGCGTCAAAGTGAGCTTGCACGGAGACCGTGCGCATCACGACGAATTGGTCGGACGCTCCGCGTTTGATCACGCGACGGAGCATCTTCGCCAGCTAATCTCCGCCGGCATCCCTACGTCCGTGCAAACAACCGTTGTAGCGGGTGGCGAGTGGGTCCTGGACTGGATGGCCGAATTCTGCATCGCAGAGCGAGTGCGAAAACTGAGCATCCTGCCTTTCATCCCGCGAGGCAGCGGCTACCGCACCAAAGGCGAGTTTGGCCTCACGTCCGTGGCGCGGGCACAATTGCACGGACAGGTTCTTCGCAAACGGCGCGCGCTTCTTGGCCGCCTCGACGTGCGCTGGCTCGACTTTTCAACCAGACCGGTGCACGTCGTCGAGGCGGATGGACGCGTCGTACTCGAACGCGCCAGCGAATCGATGGACACCTTACTTTGCACTATTCCGGAGCACGGCGTAGAAAGAAGGCGCATCGACATTCACCCCAGTTCTATTCGTCCTTCCTAAGCACTGTGACATCGCCAATGGGCGCGCGCCAGAGCTGCAAATGATAACTGTCGCTTCCTTCGAGACCATCATCCGATACAGAAGCCAAGCCCGCAAAACTGGCCCGGACCCGATAGAAGCCTGGCTCTACACGAATCCTCGCCGCGTCCGGAAAATAGTCGGTGCACCCCGCGACCACGATGATGCCGCTCGAAATTGAAATCGAACATTCAACCATGTGGTCTGACTCGCCAAATTCTTTTCCAGGCTCGCTATCCAACACGTCGACGATTACTGGAACTTCGCTATCGCGCGCAGTGCCAATCCCCACCACGCCGGGCGCGAATGCAAGAAGGCGCTCGACGGCCTCGGGGGTCCAGGCATCGGAAAGATTGCCGTCCGCAGCTTCATCCTGGATGTAGAACTGATGGTAATTCGCCAACAGTCTGAATTCGTATCTCGTCATGCTCGTCGTATGGTTTGTTGGGTCCGTTCCTGGCCGGACAATGCCGCCCTAAAGCACAATTATGGCTCACGGGAGTTGCCAGCAACGTGACGATTCACCCCAAAACCACTTGGATAGGCTATCTGCAACATCGGACTGGGCGCCAGCAAAGCCGCCGGTCCAGGCAATGATTCCGTCGGGTCGTATCAACAAAGCGCTTGCATTCATACGATCCTTTGCGTCACCTTTGATGTAGCGCACGCAGTTATCCCATAGGCCGGCCAGCAACTGTAAGACTACGTTTCCTTCAAAGTCAAGCAATAGTCCGTAGCCATTCCGAAGATATTGGTTCAACCTCGTCCCATCGATAAATTCGAAGTCTGGCGCGCTGCGGCCAACAAGGGGGTGCGCGTCACCGAGATCATAGTGGATGTCGATACCCGATACGTGCTTGGCAAAGTATGTGGCGCCGTCACGGGTCCGGATAAGGTCGCGGATGATCGCGTCCAGCGCACGCGAGCTCGGATTTGGGCGCATCAATGCCACCTGGGCGCGGGACCAATCGAGAACGCGCGCAGCTTCGGGCTGCCGCTCCCGGGCATATGTGTCCAGCAGCTCGGCGGGCGCGCGGCCCTGGACCGTTGCAGCGAGTTTCCAGCCGAGGTTCATCGCATCGCCGAGTCCGAGGTTGAGGCCTTGCCCGCCCAGCGGCGAATGGATGTGGGCAGCGTCGCCGGCCAGTAGCACGCGGCCCTTTCTGTATTCCGTTGCCTGGTAAGCGCGGTCGGTCCAGGTGGTGGCGAGTTCCAGGTTGCTCACGCCAACGTCGGCGCCTGAGATTTTGCGCAGGACGGCCTCGATGTGTTCGCGCGTGATTGGATCGCTACGATGGAATGCCCCGCCGTCAAAATCGACCATGGCGATCGTGCCTGGCGCTGCATACGTGTACATGCCTGTCGCGGTGTAGTGGCGGCCTGGTTTGAGCATGTCCGGGTCTGCCAGCCTGACCTGGGCTGAATAGCCTGTGAGTTCGGGATCTGTGCCGGTGAAGCCGATCCCTGCCGCTTTTCGCACGGTGCTTCGTCCGCCATCGCAGCCAACAAGCCATTTGCCCCGGAATTCTCTGCCTCCAGCGAAGACTGTCACGCCGTCCGCCGTTTGCCCGACATTCTCAACGCCACAACCGCGCAAAATTTCGACCCCTAAAGCATATGCACGGGTTGCGAGGACAGCTTCAATACTTGCCATGTCCGCGGCGAAGTTATTGACCGGACCTGGCAGGCGATAAGGCCACTGCGCGGTGTCGATCTGGTCATGGAAGAACTGGATGCCGGCGAAGTGGCCGGCGGGCTTCCGCGTTTGCTGCATCCAGTGCGCGCCAGCGGACACGTTGCGGCTGGCCATGCGTTCCTGGAGAGGGGCGAGCAAATCGCGGCGGTCGAGGCTTTCGATAGTCGGCACGGTCAGGCCGCGTAGCCCGAACGGGGGCTCCTTCAGCGGGTTGCGCGGATCGTCCATCTGCTCCAGCACAAGCACGGAGCAACCGGCAAGCCGCAGCTCGCAGGCGAGGAATAGGCCGACCGGGCCGGCGCCGGCGATCAGAACGTCATGGGAATGGATGTGTGGTGTAGGCATGTCGGGCTCCTTAGTCAAAATTCGACCGGAGCGTTCCCAAGTTCAGGCTTCTCACGGACGAACAATTGGACCCCGAGGGCGTCGAATATTCGTCGTGGGGGTCTGATGCAAGGGCCAAAGACCAAAGCTTTCGTTACCGAAAGGACTTGGGCTTACCAAACCAAGTCTGCCTTTTCCGACAGCCGGACTATAGCACGGTGCTGCGCGCGGTAACAAATGCTTACCGGCGAAACACTTTTTGCGTCACCACGTTTTCACTCGCAGCCGTTTTATGAGCAAGCGCCAGTCTTGGCGAGCACAGGAGAAAAGAACATGGAAAGCACCGCACGCACCAAAATTCATCCAATGATCGTTGCCGCAGCCGCTTCGGTTGCGCTGGTGAGCCTGGTTGGCGCCGCTTCGATCGCAGGCCTTCTGCCAAACTCCCACGCGACCGCAATGCCGGGCACCACTGCTGCGCCGGTGGCTGCGCTTGCAACGCCTGCGATGGCAGCGGAGCCAGTGCGAGCACCGGAGGCGCAGCGTGCACCGGAAGCATCGCATGTGGTTGAGCACAAAACCGTGGTGCATCACACGTATGCGCCGGCTCCGCGTCCGGCGCCGGAGGCGGCACAAGCTTCGGTGTCGGGTCAGGTTGGAACGCCTGCTCCTGCGCCAGCGCCGGCTCCTGCACAGAACAGCGCGCTTGGTATCGGTATCGGCGCTGTGGTCGGTGGCTTGATCGGTAACCAGGTTGGTGGCGGTAATGGGCGTAAGCTGGCTACTATCGCCGGTGCCATTGGCGGAGGTTATGTGGGTAATGAAATCGCCAAGCGCAATCAGCAGCAATCGCAAGTGCAGCAACAGCAACAACAATAACGTTCCGGCTTCGGCCGCCGCCAGCTTTCAAAGCCAAACCGGTATACCAGGGTCAGGCCCAAGGGTCTGACCCGACCGGCAGCAGCCACTGATTCCTCCCTTCCAGTTATACGAATGCAATTTTATTTACTTTAAGGTAATATACGATAAGCAGTCGTAAAGTCTCGGAAGGGAAAGGAACATCATGGCCGAATCAGAAGCAAGCGCAGTATTGACCGCAGAACGGGAATATGACCCGAATCGCTTACTCGACGCACTCATCGAACATCTCAGGCTGAAGAACGATGCGGCCCTGGCCCGTGCGCTGGAAGTGGCGCCGCCGGTGATCAGCAAAATCCGCCATCGCCGCCTGCCGGTTGGGGCCGCCCTCCTCATCCGCATGCACGAAGTCTCCGAACTGACGATCAGCGACCTGCGCTTCTTGATGGGCGACCGCCGCAAGAAATTCCGTATCAGCGATAGCCAGGGCAAGCCTAAAAAGTAATCGCCCGCGCAATCGCCAGAGCGATATCATGGCGAGTCGACCCGAGTTCTCTTCTACGGAGACTCGCCCATGAATGCGATGGCCCTCATTCCAGGCAATAAAACACTGCTTAGAAGTGGTACTCGGCGCGCACCATCGGCGTCTTCGCCAGGCTGCCCGGCACATCGGACGGATTGCCGAACTTGTTGCGCCAGTACTGGTATTCGAAGCCTGCCTTCACCTTGCCCGGCTTCAGCCCCAGCGCCGGGCTGAAGTCGTACATCACCTGCATGTCGATGTTGGTTTCCGGGCCGGTCGGTCCGCCAAACTCATTGCGTCCCTTGCTGCCGATGTAGTTCATATATCCTTCAAATGACCAGCCGCTGCCCAGCGGGATGCCCCAGGCCGCGTTCAGCATGGCGTGCGTGTCGTAGTTGTAGCGCGAGGTCACGCCGATGGGCTTATTGCTTTCCCAAAGCGCCAGCAGGCTGATATTCAGGAAGCCCGGCACGTCCACCATCAGCGTCGGTCCAGCCACGAACATCTGCTTGCGCGAGGCGTAGCCCTTGTCGTTCTTGTGGTTCCAGTCGAAGCCCAGCGTGAAGCCCAGGCCGCGCATGCCTGCGCCTTTGAATTCCTTGCCGCTGATTTTGCCAATGTCCAGGGTGTGGCGGTACAGCAGATAGGTTTCGGTTGCGCTGTCGTCCTTGCTGTCGGACTTGAGCACGTCGAGGTTCATGTAATTGCTGCCGTAGGCGTAGCCGCTGGCGTGCGTCAGGTTGACAATGTTCTTATGGATGTCCTGCGTGTTGTATGGCTCGGCGAACCTGGTGCCGTAGCGGTAGCCGATGGAGTTGTCCATCCAGTCCAGTGCAAAGGCGGGTTGTGCTGCGGCAAACGCCAGGGCGGCGACGGCAAATGCGGCTCGGGTCATGCTTTCTCCTTAAGTTTGAACAGTCCCACCACTTCTTCAAGGCGCGCGGCCTGCTCGCTGAGCGACTGCGCGGCGGCGGCGGCTTCTTCCACCAGCGCGGCGTTTTGCTGCGTGGTGTCGTCCATCTGGGTGACAGCCTGGTTGACCTGGTCGATGCCCAGGCTTTGCTCCTTGCTTGCGCTGGCGATTTCCTGCATCAGGCCTGCCACATTCTGCACCGACTTGACGATGTCCTGCATGGCTGCGCCAGCCGAATCGGCCAGCTTGCCGCCGTCGGCCACCTGCTGCACGGATTCGGTGATCAGCTCCTTGATCTCCTTGGCCGCTGCCGCGCTGCGTTGGGCGAGATTGCGCACTTCGCTGGCAACGACGGCAAAGCCGCGTCCCTGCTCGCCGGCGCGCGCTGCTTCCACCGCGGCGTTCAGGGCCAGGATATTGGTCTGGAATGCGATGCCGTCGATCACGCCGATGATGTCGGAGATCTTGTTCGAGCTGGCGGTGATCGAGGCCATCTTCTCGACCACTTGCCCCACCACTACGCCGCCGCGCTTGGCGGAATCGGCGGTACCGGCCACCAACTTGTTGGCCTGTTCCGCATTGGCTGTGTTGTTGTGCACAGTCGACGTGAGTTCTTCCATCGCTGCTGCTGTTTGCTCCAGGTTGGAGGCCTGCGCTTCGGTACGCGCCGACAAGTCCATATTGCCGCTGGCGATATCTGCTGTCGCTGCGCCGATGGCACGGCTGCTCTCGCGCACACGCAGGATGGTGCCGTTGAGCGATTCCACGAACTTGTTGAAGGCTGCCGCCAGGGCGCCGATTTCATCGTTGGTTTCGACCGGCATGCGTCGTGTCAGGTCGCCGCCACCGCTCGCGATGTCCTCAAGCAGCTCCGCCGCATGCGCCACCGGCGCTGCAATGGCGCGGGCGATGACGAAGATGGCCAACATACCGATACCGCCGCCGATGATGGCCGCGATCAGCGACGTCATGGCGGCGCCGCGCGCAATACCGGCCAATACTTCGGATTCAGGCACCTGGGCAACCAGGTAGGCGTTCAGTTCGGGAATGAAGGAGGACGCCACCAGCTGCTCGCCGTTGGCATCCTTGAAAGTATCGGCGACAAAGGCTTCACCGCCCAGCAGGCGCTTGGCCAGTGCCGGCGTCATACCCTGCATCTCGGCCAGCTGGTGCTTGCCGTCCACCATTTTCGGGTCACGGTGGATCAGGATCATGCCGTTTGAACGCACCAGGTAGACATAGCCTGACTGGCCAAGCTTGTAGTTGCGCACCGCCTCGGCCAGCGCGTTGACGGACAGGCCCAGGCCAGCGACGGCCTGCTTGCCACCTGCCGTCTGCACGCGGGTATTGATGAACAGCATATAGGAATCGGCGCTGACGTCCTTATCGATGTCCAACTGGTAGGGCGAGCTGCCGGAAAGGAAGCCATAGAACCATTGGTCGCTGGCGGCCTTCTCGGTCAAGGTGCGGTCATAACCCTTGTCGGCAAAATACTTGCCGGTCGAACGCGATACCCAGAAGACGGTGGCGGCATTGTTCTTCGCCTTCAGGTTTTTCGCTTGGGCGGTCCAGGCGGCCACTCCCTCCTCCGGCACGCCGGCATCTTCCCACGCTTGCAGGAAGGTGTTGTTGGCCAGCGTTTGCGAGACCGCCAGCGGCGTCGCGATCTGGCGCAGCACGTCGTTGCGGATGGCGGCCACCTGCGCCGGCAGTTCCAGCCTCAGCACGCGCTCGCGCGCGGCCTGGCTGGTTTTCATGATGCTGAGGGTGGATGAGATGATGATGAACAGCAGCAGGCAGAGGCCCATGCTGAGAAGAAGCTTGTGCCGGATGGACAAGCGATGCAGCAATTCCATTCGATCTCCCGTAGCCGTTGATTTTATGCATCCAGCATATCAACGCCCGGGAGCCGCCACAATCAATCTGAACGAATATGGCGGATTCTCACAACAGCAACTGCTACTCAATAACGGCGCGTAACTCGGCGACTTGCGCTGCCAGGACGGCAACTTCTTCGCGCAGGGAGGCGACTTCCTGCTCCAGCTGGGCCACGCGGTCGGCACGGGTGGGGCCGCCCTCGCCTGCTCCGCTTGCGCTGCCGCCATAGGCGCCCGCTGTGGATTCTCGGGCCAGGGCATCCTCGCCGCCCAGCAAATGGCCGTAGCGCGGTTCACGCGAACCGGGCGCCAGCGGGAGCTTGGCAACAAGCGGCGGGTACTTGTCGATCAGGAATTGCAGTGCCGTTTCCACATCGGCCACGGACTTGAATTCGTGCAGGCGGCCGGTACGGGTGCGGATTTCGCCCGCCGTCTGCGGGCCGCGCAGCATCAGGATGGTGAGGACCGCCAGCTTGTCCTGCTCCAGCGTCCATTTCATGCGCATGCGGTGTTCGTACTTGACCACGCGTGCGCCGGACTGGCTGACGGTGCCCACCAGCTTGCGCTCGGCCAGGCGGGCCAGCACGTCGGCGACGGTTTCTTCGGACAGCTGCATCACAGGTTCACGGCTGGAGAGCTGGTTGCAGCCGTTGGTCAGCGCGTTGAGCGACAGCGGATAGTTATCGGGCGTCAGGCCCTCTTTTTCGGCCAGTACCGCGAGCACGCGGATTTCAAACGGGTCCAAGATGTCGTCCATGGTGTTTCCTTATTCGACCAGTTTGTTGAGTTCTGTCTGATCGAGCTTGTCGCAGGGCTTGAGGTCCGGACAGGCCAGGCCCGCCGCCTTCATGGCTGCGGACAGGCGCTCGATCTGTTCTTCCTGCGCCACCGCGTGGCTGATCAGGCTATGCAGGGCCTTGGACAGCGGGTCGTCGCCATTGGCGGTTACGCCGTAGGCGGAGAAGAAGCGCGACGATGGCGATGGCGCGGCGTATTCTTTCTGCACCAGGTGGGCCGGGTTGCCGACCGCGGTGGCGCCGGCCGGCACCGGTTTCAACACCACGGCGTTGGAGCCGACCTTGGCGTATTCGCCTACCGTGAAGCCGCCCAGCACCTTGGCGCCCGCGCCGATGATCACGCCGCGTTCCAGCGTGGGGTGGCGCTTGGCGCCCGCATGCAGCGAGGTGCCGCCCAGGGTGACGCCCTGGTAGATGGTGCAGTCGTCGCCCACATCCGCCGTTTCGCCGATCACGACGCCGAAGCCGTGGTCGATGAAGACGCGGCGGCCGATGGTGGCGCCGGGGTGGATTTCGATGCCGGTGATGATGCGGGCCAGGTAGGAGATGAAACGCCCCAGCCACTTCAGCCCGTGGGTCCAGCACCAGTGCGCCCAGCGGTGCATGACGATGGCTTGCAGGCCTGGGTAACAGGTCAGCACCTCCCAGCCATTGCGAGCTGCGGGATCGCGCTCGATGATGCTGCGGATGTCGTCACGGAGGTGGGCAAACATGGTGGTGCTTTGGGGGGATGTTGTTCAGGCAAATATCATAGCGCATATGCCTGGGTTTTGCTGGGCGCCAACCCGGTGAACCTGGGTCTGACCCAAGGGTCAGACCCTTCCACTGCAAGCGGCGCAGACTGGGTCTGACCCTTGGGTCAGACCCGGATTTGCCGGGTTTAGGCTTCGCGCGCAATACGTTGCCGGCGCGCTTCGTACAGGCACACGCCCGAAGCGACCGAAACGTTCAACGACTCAACCGAACCGAACATCGGAATCGACACCAGCACATCGCAGGTCTCGCGAGTCAGGCGGCGCATGCCCTCGCCTTCCGAGCCCATGACAATCGCGGTCGGGCCGGTGTAATCGCCTTCGTACAGGGTCTTGTCGCCATCGTCCGAAGTGCCGATCAGCCAGATATCGCGTTCTTTCAGTTCGCGCAGGGTGCGCGCCAGGTTGGTCACGGTGATGAACGGCACCGATTCGGCGGCGCCGGAAGCCACCTTGGCAGCAGTAGCGTTCAGGCCAACCGAACGGTCTTTCGGCGCAATCACCGCATGCGCACCAGCGCCGTCCGCCACGCGCAGGCAGGCGCCCAGGTTGTGCGGATCGGTAATGCCATCCAACACCAGCAGCAGCGGCGGGCCTTCCACCGCATCCAGCAGTTCGTCCAGGTTGCGCGCCAGCGCCAGCTGGGACGCAAACGCGATCACGCCCTGGTGGCGGCGGGTGCCGACGATCTTGTCGAGGCGTTCGGACTCCACCGGCATCACGCGCACGCCGGCCGCTTTTGCGTGGGCGATCAGGTCTTTCATGCGCCGGTCGTCGCGGGCCTGGTCGAAGAAGATCTCTTCGACGCTGGAAGCTTCGTGGCGCAGGCGCGAGGTAACGGCGTGGAAGCCGAAAATCATTTTATTCTTGGACATCGTAGTTCTCAAAATAGTTCCGGCGCCGAAGCGCCGGAGGGGTGCTTATCGTTTTTTCTTAGGCTTTGCAGCCTTGGTCACGCGCTTGGCGGTGGCTGGCTTCGGTTTCGCCTTGGCCTTTGGCTTGGCGGCCTTGCGGGCCGATGGAGCCGGCGGCGCGTAAGCGGGTGCAGCTTTGCCTCGCTTGGCCGGCGCGCGGGTCGGCGCCTCGTCACGCGACGAAACCGACGGGGCCTGCGCGGCATTGCGTGCTGCCTTGCGCTTGCGCGCCACTGCCGGGCTTTCGTCTTCGTCGAAGCTGTCGAAGTCGCCAAAGGAGCCAACCAGGCCGCCGCCCTTGCGGGAAGGCTTCTTGCCTTGCGGCGGCAGGGTCGAGATTTCGCTGTCGGCCAGGCGCAGGTCGATCTTGCGCGATTCCAGATCGACGCGGACCACCTGCACGTTCACGCGGCCGGTCAGCTGGTAGCGCTTGCCGGTACGCTCGCCGCGCAGTTCGTGGCGTGCGTCGTCGTACTCGAAGAAGTCCGCTCCCAGGTCGGTGATGTGCACCAGGCCTTCCACGAACAGCTGGTCCAGCTGCACGAAGATGCCGAAGCTGGTCACGCCGGTGATGATGCCGCTGAACTCTTCGCCCAGCTTGTCCTGCATGAAGTAGCACTTCAACCAAGCTTCCACGTCGCGCGACGCTTCGTCGGCGCGGCGTTCGTTGGCCGAGCAGTGCACGCCCAGCGCGTCCCAGATGGTCTGCTCGCCCTTGGCTTTCGGCTCCTTGCCTTCCTGCTTGTCTTTCAATGCCTGGCGGCGCTGAGCGTTCGAAATCGTGGTGTTCAGCACCGACTTGTCGCCGATCTTCGGCTCGTATTTCTTGCCCGCCAAAATCGCCTTGATGGCGCGGTGGGTCAGCAAGTCCGGATAGCGGCGGATCGGGCTGGTGAAGTGGGCGTAGGCCTCATACGCCAGGCCGAAGTGGCCGATATTGTCTGGGCTGTACACCGCCTGCTGCATGGAGCGCAGCAGCATGGTTTGCAGCAATTGCGCGTCCGGACGCTCCTTGATCTTCTTCATCAGGTCGGCGTAGTCGCGCGCTACCGGCTTATCGCCGCCGCCCAACGACAGGCCCAGCTGCTTGAGGAAATCGCGGACCTGGTTCAGCTTTTCCTTGGTCGGGCCGGCGTGGATACGGTAGGTGCCTGGATGCTTGTGACGCAGCAGCAGGTCCGCCGCGCACACGTTGGCCGCCAGCATGCACTCTTCGATCAGCTTGTGCGCATCGTTGCGGGTGCGCGGGATGATCTTCTCGATCTTGCCGGCCGGGTTGCAGACGATGTAGGTCTCGGTGGTCTCGAAGTCGATCGCACCGCGCTCCTGGCGCGACTTCTGCAGCGCGTGGTACACGTCGTACAGGTTCTGCAGGTGCGGCACGATTTCCGCGCGGCGCGCCGCTTCCGGACCCTTGGTGTTGCCCAGGATGGCCGCTACTTCGGTATAAGTCAGGCGCGCAGCCGAGTGGATCACGGCCGGATAGAACTGGTAAGCCTTCAGTTCCCCCTGCGCGGTGATCACGGCGTCGCACACCAGGGTCAGGCGGTCAACGCGCGGATTCAGCGAGCACAGGCCGTTGGACAGCTTCTCCGGCAGCATCGGGATCACGCGGCGCGGGAAGTAGACCGAGGTGCTGCGCTCGAGCGCATCGGTATCCAGCGCATCGTTCGGCTTCACGTAATGCGACACGTCGGCGATCGCCACGATCAGGCGGAATGCCTTGCTGCGGCCGATTTTCACCGGCTCGCAATACACGGCATCGTCGAAATCGCGCGCGTCTTCGCCGTCGATCGTCACCAGCGGCACGTCGCGCAGGTCGACACGCTCGCCCCAGTCGGATTCGTGCACCACGTCGGGCAGCCTGGCGGCCTGCTTGAGCGCGGCGTCGGAGAAAATATGCGGCACGCCGAACTTGCGCACGGCGATCTCGATTTCCATGCCCGGGTCGTCCATATCGCCCAGCACTTCAACGATCTTGCCCGACGGCTGCTTGAAGCGGCCCGGCTGTTCGGTCAGTTCAACGCTGACGATCTGGCCCGACTTGGCTTTGCCGACGGCGCCTTGGACCAGGATGTCCTGGCTGATGCGCTTGTCTTCCGGCGCCACCACCCACACGCCGTTTTCCTTCAGCAGGCGGCCGATGATGTGGGTGGTGCCGCGCTGGACCACTTCAACGATGGTGGCTTCCGGACGGCCGCGGCGGTCGTAGCCGATGATGCGGCCCAGCACCTTGTCGCCGTGCAGCACCTTCTGCATCTCGCGCTCGGCCAGGAACAGGTCTTCTCCCGGTTCGTCCGGGATCAGGAAGCCGTAGCCGTCGCGGTGGCTGGAAACCCGCCCTGCAATGAATTCGGAATGGTCCGCCAGCACGTAGAAACCGCCGGTATCGGAACGGATCTGGCCGTCGCGCTCCATCGCATTCAAGCGGCGCGTCAAGACGGCTTGGGAATCGGCTTTGACTTTGAGCGACAGCGCCAGCGTGCGCAGGTCGAGCGGCGCTTTGGCGCTGCGGAAGATGCCGAGAATCTCTTCGCGGCTAGGGATGGTATGAGTGGAGTTCAAAAGTTCTTCTGTAATCTTATTATTGCTTGGTAGTGTAACAGGAAGGGCCGCGCACAAAAATAATTCGCAGACCCTTTGACATCGGCTGAGTTTCCTCTATAATTCTGGCTCTCGCAGCGATGCGGGAATGGCGAGTCGATGTGCAGCGTGGAATGAAAGTTCATCTGGCGCAAAACTCACCAAAGCAGTATGATAGCAGATGTTGTTGCTAATGCCCACGTGGCGGAATTGGTAGACGCGCATGGTTCAGGTCCATGTGCCGCGAGGTGTGGGGGTTCGAGTCCCTCCGTGGGCACCAAAAATTCCGCAGAGAAGCCGCTGATTATTCAGCGGCTTTTTTGTTTTTCAGCCCGCTGCAGCAGCGTCGGGTTCCTTGACGCTCCAGCGCCCCCGGCTGTCGCGCGCCACTGCCCGGCGGCGGCGCGCATACTTCTTGCGGCATCCTCCCTACCCATCAATCTGTAGGAGACCGCCATGAAAACATTGCTCGCCAGCCTTTTGCTGGCTGCCAGCACCGCCTCTGCAGCTCCGGTTTTCAAATTCAACTATGTCCCAGGCACTTCCCTCCAGGCGCAGCAAGGCTTCCAGGCCGCAGCCGCACGCTGGTCAAGCTTGCTGACAGATAATGTGACGGTAAATTTAACGGTCGGCTTCAACTCCCTGGGCGGCGGCATTCTCGGGCAAGCGGCCTCGGCGGAAGACTTCCACACCTACTCTTCAGTTCGCAGCGCTTTGGCGGCCGACGCCACTTCCGGTGCCGATGCCACTGCGGTATCCCATCTACCCGGCGGATCATCCTTCGGCATGCTGCTCAACCGAACAGCCAACAACCCGAACGGCGCGGGCAGCGCCCTGCCCTATGTCGACAATGACGGCGACAACAATAACAAGATCCTCTCCATCACTAACGCTGAAGCCAAAGCCATCGGGCTGGCGGTAACGCCGCAAACCCTGTCGGGCTGTATCGGCAACTGCGACGGCTTCATCCAGTTCAACAGCGATTTCAAGTTCGACTTCAACCCGGGCAATGGCACGGACGCCAATGCCTTCGACTTTGTCGGCGTCGCAGCGCACGAGATCGGCCACGTGCTGGGCTTCATCAGTGGGGTCGACATCCTGGACGGCAATTCGCCGCCCTACAACGGCCCGTTTAACGACAACCTGTTCACCTACGTTTCCGCACTTGACCTGTTCCGCTACTCCACCATGAGTGCAGCGCACGGCGTGATCGACTGGACTGCCGACAACCGCGCCAAATACTTCTCGCTCGACGGCACCACGGTTGGGCCAGAGTTCTCCACCGGCGTGAACTTCGGCGACGGCCGCCAGGCCAGCCACTGGAAGGACAACCTGTTCATCGGCCTGATGGACCCGACCGCCGGCTTAGGGGAAACGCTGGAGATCACCGGCTACGACATATTGGCCATGGACGCCATTGGCTGGAACGTGGCCGCCATTCCAGAACCGTCGGGCTGGGCCATGCTCGGCGCTGGCATGCTGCTGCTTGGGATGCGCCAGCGTAGCCATTCCAACAAGCTTTCATAATTAACTTGACGGGCGGACATCGGGCCATTACTATGCGTGCCTCGTTGCAGAACAACGCGACAATGCCCACGTGGCGGAATTGGTAGACGCGCATGGTTCAGGTCCATGTGCCGCGAGGTGTGGGGGTTCGAGTCCCTCCGTGGGCACCAGGAATTCCGCAGAAAAGCCGCTGAGAAGCGGCTTTTTTGTTTTCCGGGCCCGAAAGGGCCGAAAGCAGAAAGTTGCAGGAAAAAATCAATTAATCCTTGACCAATCCGGTCGCGGCCATTAATATGCGTGCCTCTGTTGCACACAACACCGCAACAGGAAGTTGAAGAAGTTAGCGCCCACGTGGCGGAATTGGTAGACGCGCATGGTTCAGGTCCATGTGCCGCGAGGTGTGGGGGTTCGAGTCCCTCCGTGGGCACCAAACGCTACCTTCTGAGACAAATGCAGTACCAGTGCCCACGTGGCGGAATTGGTAGACGCGCATGGTTCAGGTCCATGTGCCGCGAGGTGTGGGGGTTCGAGTCCCTCCGTGGGCACCAAGAATTCCGCAAAAAGCTCCCCTAGGGGAGCTTTTTTCATTTACGCGCTCAATGCGACTTCCACCGCCTGCGGGACGGTGCGGGTCGGGCGGCCGATCAGCTTCTCCAGCGCTTTCCCCTCATCGAACAAGGCGCCGCGTGCCGAACCGGCATCGGAATCGGCAAGCAATTCCGGCCATGGAGCCGGCACACCCACGCTGGCCAGGATGGCGGCGAATTCCGCCGGCGGCAGGTCGTGGTAGACGGCTGGCTTGCCCGACTGGCGCGCGGCTTCGGCGGCAAGTTCCGCCAGCGTGAACGACGCGCTGCCTGCCAGCTCGTACACCGGCTGCGGCGCAGCTGCCGTCAGCACGGCCACCGCGGCTGCGGCATAGTCGGCGCGGGCTGCGGCGGAAATACGGCCCTCGCGTGCACTGCCCGCCATTTCGCCGCGCTGCGCAGCTCCCTGGATGCGGCTGTTGAAATTCTCGAAATACCAGCCGTTGCGCAGGAAAGAGTACTGCAAGCCGCTGTCGCGGATGGCCGCCTCGGTGGCAACGTGTTCCTCGGCCAGCTTCAACGGCGAGCTGTCCGCGCGCAGGATGCTGGTGTAGGCCAGCAGCTTGACGCCAGCGCGTTTCGCCGCGTCGATCACGGCGCGGTGCTGTGCGGTGCGCTTGCCCACAACATTTGCGGAAATCAGCAGCACGCGATCGGCTCCCGCCATCGCGGCATCCAGGCTGGCCGCATCCTCGTAATCCGCGCGGCGCACCTGCACCCCGCGCGCCGCCAGGTGCGCCGCCTTGGCATGGTCACGCACCGCCGCCACGATTTGCGAAGCCGGCACTTTCTCCAGCAGGCCTTCCACCACCAATTGACCCAATGCGCCCGAGGCGCCAGTTACGACGATCATGTTTTTCTCCTTGGTTGAAAACAATGTAGGGCTATAATAGGACCAACACTAACTTTTCGTAAGTACGTACTTTTTGGTAAGTATGGAAAAAACTTCAAAATCCCTGCGAGCCGCCCTGTCCCGCCACTCTGCGAGGCCAGGCAACGTATTGGCGGCCGAATGCCCGTCGCGGGCGGTATTAAGCCATGTCACCAGCCGCTGGGGCGTCCTGGTGCTGGTGGTGCTGCTGGGCGGGATGCACCGTTTCAGCCAGCTGCGCAAGGAAGTGGGCGGCGTCAGCGAAAAAATGCTGGCCCAGACACTGGTGGCGCTCGAGAGCGACGGCTTTGTGCTGCGCACCGCCCTGCCGGTGATTCCACCCCATGTCGAATACAGCCTGACGCCCTTGGGCCGCGAGGTGGCGGAGCGCCTGGAAGTGCTGGTCGACTGGATCGAAGACAACCTGCCGCGCATCCTCGCGCCGCAGGTGTAATACACTGGCGGCGTGGAGCAGAACAACACCATCCTGGTCGCAAGCGGCGCCAGCCTCGATGTAGCTGAGCTGGAGCTGGCGCTCGCCCGCCATGAGTACCGGGTCGTATCGGTCGCCAGCGGCGAACATGCGCTCGACGTTGCGCGCGCCGGCGGCATCGCCCTGGTGCTGCTCGATACCGCGCTGGCCGGCAGCGCCGGCCTTGAACTCACCGGGCAGTTGACCCAGTCCGACCCGGACCGGCGCATTCCCGTCCTGCTGATGTCGCACCGCCCCAGCCAGGACGAGCAGCAGCGCGCCGCCAGTGCCGGCGCCGACGGCTATTTCAGCCTGCCCCTCGCCACCACCAGCGTCGTGGACCATGTGCTGTTTGCGCTGAAAGGCCAGCGCATCGGCGGCTTCGACCTGGAAGTGAACTACCACATGATGGCAGCCGCCTCGCCGGACGCCGTCATGCTGTTGGACCTGGACACCGGCCGCCCCATCGACCTGAACCACCGCGCGGAACAGCTGCTCGGCCGCAGCGCGATCGAATTGCTGTCCTCACCCTTGTCGGCCCTGTGCGAACGGGGCCAGATGGAAGCCATGATGCAAAGCGTGCTGGCCGGCGAACTGCGCGTGCACCGCCTGACATTCCGCCACAGCAGCGGACGGGCCATCGACTGCAATGCGCGCGGGGTGCGCATTGCCAAGCCAGGGCGCAAGCTGTTCCATGTGCGCTTTGTGGACGTTACCGGCGCCCAGCGCGCGGACGACCTGCGCGTGGGCCAGGAACGCCTGCTGGAAATGATGGCGCGCGGCGTCCCGCTGCAGGACACGCTGCATAAACTGGTGCAACTGGTCGAATCCCAGTCGGAAGGCGTGCTGTGCTCCGTCATGCTGCTCGATGAGGACGGCGTGCATATGCGCTGCGCCTGCGGTCCCAGCCTGCCCGCTTCCTATCTTGCCCTGCTGGAGGGGATGGAGATCGGCCTTGGCGTCGGCTCCTGCGGCACCGCCATGTTCAGGCGCGAAGCCGTGGTGGTGTCGGACATCGAGCACGACCCGCTGTGGGCGCCCTACCTTGAGCTGATCAAGGATTTCGGCCTGCGCGCCTGCTGGTCGATGCCCATCATGCTGGACGAAGAGACGGTGCTGGGCTCCTTCGCCATGTACTACCGCACCGTGCGCCATCCGGACGCGGACGAGCAGCGCCTGATCGGCGTGGCCAGCCACCTGGCCAGCATCGCCATCGAGCGCGACCGGCGCGAAGCTGAACTGCAACGCCACCGCAGCCACCTGGAAGAACTGGTCGAAGCACGCACCGCCGAATTGTCGCGCGCCAAGGAGCACGCGGAGCAGACCAATGAGGAATTGCAGGCGACTTTGGAAAACCTCAGCCTGGCCCAGGAAGAACTGGTCCGCCGCGACAAGCTGGCCGCCCTCGGGTCGCTGGTGGCGGGCGTGGCGCATGAGCTTAACACCCCGATCGGCAACAGCCTGGTCACCGCCTCCACGCTGGCCGACCATACGGCGCAATTGAGCGCCCAGGTCAAAGCAGGGATCCGCCGTTCGGAACTGGACAACTACCTGGCGCGCGCCGGCGAAGCCGGAGAAATCATCCAGCGCAACCTGCAGCGCGCCGCCAACCTGGTGACCAGCTTCCGCCAGATCGCGGTCGACACCACCGACGCCCAGCGCCGCCGCTTCTTCCTCGACGAACTTCTGAGGGAAATGCTGGGCCCCCTGTGGGCCAGCCTGCCGCAGCCGCGCCCCAAGCTGGTGCTGGACGTGGTGCCCGGGCTGCAGCTGGACAGCTACCCCGGCCCCCTCGGCCAGGCCGTGGGCCACCTGGTCGACAACTGCATCGTGCACGCCTTCGGCGCGTCCGGCGGCAGCGAACCCGCGGTCACCATCACGGCCTGCGCCGTCGGCAGCGAAATCGTGCTGTCGGTCGCAGACAACGGGGTCGGCATCGCGCCGGAACACCTGCGCCGTGTCTTCGACCCGTTCTACACCACGCGGCTGGGCGCCGGGCAGTCCGGCCTCGGGCTGTACATCACGCACAATATCGTCACCGGGGTGCTGGCGGGCCACGTCGACGTCGACAGCGCCCCCGGCCAGGGAACCACCTTCACCGTCCGCATGCCTGCCACCGCACCGCGATGAAACCACGCCTCCGCCTCCTCCTCCTCATCACCCTGGCCGCCATGGGCGCCGGGCAGGCCTTTGCGCGTCCGGCCTGGTGGTACCTGTACCAGAGCCGCATCGACGGCCAGCGCGCCTGTTCGCAGACACCACTGGGCAAGGCCTGGATACAGATGGCCGGCCCGTTTAAAGATGCCCATTGCGAAAAATTGGTGCGTCCTCAATAATGAAGTCAAAGCAAGAAGCTGCGCCATCCCACCACCTGAAGGAGACCGTATGTTTCAGAATCCCGAGCAGTTCGCGAACGCCACCAAGACACTGTTTGAATTCCAGCTGGAGACCTTCAACACCCTGACCAACCGCGCCATGCAAGGCGTGGAGCAGGCAGTTGCCCTGAATATCGCCACCGCCAGGAAAGCGCTGGACGACCAGATCGAGGCCGGCCGCAAGGTCAACGCCTCCGCCACGCCGCAGGAAGCGCTGGACGTGATCAATGCCCGCCTGCAGCCCGGCATGGCCGCCACCAATGCCTACAACCAGCAGCTGGGCGCTCTGCTGAGCGAAATGTCGAATGACTTCCACAAGGCCGCCGATGCCCACCTGGCCGAAGCCAAATCCAACCTGAGCGCCCTGATCTACGACGTGACCAAGAACGTGCGCCCGGGCTCGGACAATGCGGTGGAAATTGTCAAAACAGCCATCGATAATGCCTTCAAGGGCTACGAGCAGGTGACCCAGGCTACGCGCGACGCGGTCAAGGCCTTCGAACAGCAGGTGGAAAAGGCCAACGCCGCCGGCAAGAAGTGACAGCGCAGCGGGTGACGCGTTATACTGTATAAAAATACAGTTTTCGCGTCGCCTCGCCTGCATGAACCAGATCCTTGAAAATCCGTTCTATTACCTGGACAACTTCCACCAGGTCCTGCATTGGATTGGCGAGCGCTATAGCGACCTGCTGACGGACGAGGAAGCCGCCTTCCTTGCCTGCTTTCCCACCCTGCCCCAGCCGTCCCGCGCCCTGTTCGTGCGCATGGTCATGCGCAAGGGCGAGTTGTTCCGCGCCTCCAAGTTGAGCTACCCCGAGATCGGCTGTCCCATGAGCGCGGCCAGCCCGCTGGTCGGGCAAGGCTGGGTGGTGCAGGATCCGGAACTGAGCCTGGACGAGCTCTTCGACCTGCTGCAAAAGCCCGAAATCACCCGCGTCTTCACCCTGAGCGGCGCGGAACGCAGTGCCCGCAAGGCCGACCAGCTGGCAGCCCTGCGCGACCGCCACGCGGGCTGCCACCGCTTCACTACCTGGTGTGCCGGCGCAGGCGACCAGGTTTACCGCATCCTGTCCAAACCCCTGTGCGACAGGCTGCGCCTGATCTTCTTCGGTAACTTCCACCAGGACTGGTCGGAGTTCGTGCTGTCCAACCTGGGCATCTACCGCTATGAAAAGGTGGAGTTCTCGCCTGCCGCGCGCGGCTTCCGTTCGCGGCGCGACATCGACGATTACCTCGCCCTGCATGCCTGCCGCGAAAGGTTCGCCGAGGGCGAAGACCCGCTGCAGCTGGCGCGCGAACTGCCCGCCCTGGGCGGCGACAACGAATGGCTGGTCAGCCGCCGCCAGAAAATGCTGTTCCAGTTCGGCCAGCAGCTGGAAAAGCTGGGCAACTGGGCCGGCGCCTTCGAACTGTACGAACAATGCGCCTACCCGGGCGCCCGCGCCCGCGCCATCCGCGTGCTGGAAAAGGACGAGCGCCTGGGCCTGGCCTACGAATGGCTGCAGCGTGCCCAGGCCGCACCGGAAAGCGAAGCCGAACGCCAGCAGCTGCTGCGCATGGCGCCGCGCCTGCGCCGCAAGCTTGGCCACATGCGCGAACCGGCGCATCGCCCGACGCCGGTCGAACGCATCGACCTGGTGCTGCCCATGCCGGCCGAGGAATGGTGGGTGGAAGGCGTGGTGCGCGACCACCTGTGGCAGGACGAGGCGCCCTGCTTTTATGTCGAGAACGCGCTGGCCAATTCCCTGTTTGGCCTGCTGTGCTGGGACGCAGTGTTTGCCGCCATTCCCGGCGCCTTCTTCCATCCCTTCCACCATGGCCCGGCCGATTTGCACAGCGCCGATTTCCAGCGCCGCCGCGCCGCGCAGTTCGAGTCCTGCCTGGCAAAGCTGGAAGACGGCAGCTACCGCGACGCCATCCAGGCCAACTTCGCCGCCAAGTCCGGCCTGCAGTCGCCCTTCGTGTACTGGGACGCGCTCGACGAGGAACTGCTCGAACTGTCGCTGGACTGCATCCCCGCAGCGCACCTGAAGCTCTGGTTCGCCCGCATCCTGCTCGACATCAAGGCCAATCGCAGCGGCTTCCCCGACCTGATCCGCTTCTGGCCGGCCGAACGGCGCTACCAGATGGTGGAAGTGAAAGGGCCCGGCGACCGCCTGCAGGACAACCAGCTGCGCTGGATCGACTACTGCGCCGAGCATGGCATGCCGGTCTCCGTCTGTTACCTGGCGTGGGCGGAATGAGCTACACAATTGCCGTCCGCGCCCTATGCGAATTCACCGCCAAGCAAGGCGACCTGGATTTGCGCTTCACGCCCACGCCTACCGCGCAGGAAGGCATCGAAGGCCATGCCATCGTCACCAGCCGCCGCGACGAAGGCTATGAGCGCGAAGTCAGCCTGTCCGGCGACTTCGGCCCTTTGCACGTGCGCGGCCGCGCCGACGGCTACGACCCGCGCCAGAACCGGCTCGAAGAGATCAAGACCTACCGCGGCGACCTGGCGCGCCAGCCTGCCAACCACCGCGTCCTGCACTGGGCCCAGCTCAAGGTGTACGGTCACCTGCTGTGCGCCACGCGCGGCCTGGCGGCCGTGCGCCTGGCCCTGGTCTACTTCGACATCGGCACGCAGAAGGAAACGGTGCTGACCGAAGAAGCGGATGCCGCCTCGCTGCGCGCCTTCTTCGAAGATCAATGCGGCCGCTTCGTCGCCTGGGCCGAGCAGGAGCTGGCACACCGCACCGCGCGCGACGAGCAATTGCGTGCGCTGCGCTTCCCACATGCCGACTTCCGCCCCGGCCAGCGCCAGCTGGCAGAAGCGATGTTCAAAGCCAGCGCGCGCGGCTGCTCGCTGCTGGCGCAGGCCCCGACCGGCATTGGCAAGAGCATCGGCAGCATCTTCCCCATGCTGAAGGCGAGCGCCGAGCATGGCCTGGACAAGGTGTTCTTCCTGGCCGCCAAGACCAGCGGCCGCGGCATGGCCCTGGGCGCGGTCGAAACCATCAAGCGCAGCGCGCCCCTGCTGCCCCTGCGCGCGCTTGAGCTGGCGGCAAAAACCACCGCCTGCGAAAACCCGGACAAGGCCTGCCATGGCGAATCCTGCCCGCTGGCGCAAGGTTTCTACGACCGGCTGCCCGCCGCCCGCGCAGCAGCCTTGCAGCAGACCATGCTGGACCGCGCATCCGTGCGCGAGGTGGCGCTGGCGCACCAGGTCTGCCCGTATTACCTGCAGAGCGAGCTTGTGCGCTGGGCCGACGTGGTGGTGGGCGACTACAACTACTATTTCGACATCAGCGCCATGCTGTACAGCCTGACGCAGATGAATGGCTGGAAGGTCGGTGTGCTGGCCGACGAGGCGCACAATATGGTCTCGCGTGCCCGCAAGATGTATTCCGCCGAAATGGATCACGTGCGCCTGCGCGTGCTGCGCAAGACTGCGCCGGAAGCGCTGCGCAAGCCGCTGGACCGCGTGCACCGGCAATGGAGCGCGCTGGAAAAGGCGCAGGAGGCCGAATACGCCAGCTATGCCGAGCTGCCCGAAAAGTTCATGGGCGCGCTGCAAACGGCATGCACCGAGATCGGCGACTACATGGCGGAACACCCGGCCTGGTTTGATGCGGACGTACTGGACTTCTACTTCAACGCCCTGCTGTTCGGCCGCCTGGCCGAGAGCTTCGGCGAGCACTCGCTGTTCGACATCGAAAAGTCCGATGGCGGGCGCGGCGCCGCAGCGGGCCGCGTGAATTCGGTGCTCTGCATCCGCAATATCCTGCCGGCGCCCTTCCTTAAGCAGCGCTTCGAAGCGGCGCATGCCGTGGCACTGTTCTCGGCCACGCTCAGCCCGTGGAATTATTACGCCGACACGCTCGGCATGCCAGCCGATACGGCCTGGGTCGACGTCGCCTCGCCGTTCGACGCGCAGCAGCTGCAGGTGCGCATCGCCAGCCATATCTCAACGCGCTACCAGCATCGCGGCCGTTCGCTGGCGCCGATTGCCGCGCTGATTGGCGAGCAGTACCAGCGCCAGCCCGGCAACTATCTCGCCTTCTTCAGCAGTTTCGATTACATGGAAAAGGTGGCCGACCTGTTCGCCGCGCAGCATCCCGGCGTTCCGCTATGGCGCCAGGAGCGCCGCATGGATGAAACGGCGCGCGACGCTTTTCTCGCCCGTTTCCAGGCCGGCGGCGAAGGCATCGGCTTCGCCGTGCTGGGCGGCTCGTTCGGCGAAGGCATCGACCTGCCAGGCGACCGCCTGATCGGCGCTTTCATCGCCACGCTCGGCCTGCCGCAGATCAACCCCGTGAACGAGCAGATCAAGGCCCGCATGGAGGCTGCGTTCGGCGCCGGCTACGACTACACCTACCTCTACCCCGGCCTGCAGAAAGTCGTGCAGGCCGCCGGCCGGGTGATCCGCACCACCAGCGACCGCGGCACCGTCCACCTGATCGACGACCGCTTCGCCCGTCCCGAAATCCAGGCCCTGCTGCCCGCCTGGTGGCAAGTCGATTCACGGAACTTTTCCGCCTAGGCCCTGTCCAAGCTCAATATCGCCCTCTGCGGTTTGATCCACAGTAGAGGTCAAACCGCGCGGAGGAGCCATGGACAGAGCGACTAGCAAAGGTAGAGGCAGAAGTGGATTCCATTCAAGATCAATTGCATGACATCAAAACCGAACAAATCCGGCTATGGGACGCCGTTAGCAAATTGCGCGACGATTTGGATCGGAAGTTCGCAGAACAGCGCGAATATATCGACCAAAGATTTGCCGAACAGCGCGGCTATACGGAACGCGGCTTTGCCGAGATCCGCGCAGGCTTGAATGATATCCGCGCGGAACAGACCAAAACCACGCGCTGGCTGGTCAGCCTGACGATAGGCTACGGCACCGCCATTCTCGGCATGATGGCGAAAATGGCGGGACTGTTTTAAGACAAAGGCTGTACAGCCATCAGAGCCCTTTCACCTTCTGGTAACCGCTGCGGCTGACCGGGATCTTGCGGCCGTCTTTCAGCACCGCGCAGTGGCTGTCCTTGGTGGCTTGTTCGATGCGTTCGATGCGTTCGACATTGACGATCCAGGAGCGGTGCAGGCGCACGAAACGGGTCGGATCGAGCTGTTCTTCCAGTTCCGACAGGCGCTGGTTCTTCAGGTAGGGCTTGCCCTCGGCCAGGATCTCGACGTAGTCGTCCTGCGCCTCGATGGTGTCGATCCGCTCCGCAGCAATCACGTGCACGCGCGAGCCGTCGCGGATCAGCACGCGCTCGAGCGGGCCGTTGCGGGTGGCAGCCTCGGTCGCCATCTGTGCGACTGCGGGACGCTCGCCGCCCAGCCGCGTGCGCACGTGCGCCAGCGCCTGGTCCAGCCGCTCCTGCGGATAAGGCTTGAGCAGGTAGTCGATGGCGTGGACTTCGAACGCCTTCAGCGCATACTGGTCGTAGGCTGTGGCGAATACATAATGCGGCTTGCTGCCGGCCAGTTCCACCACTTCGAAGCCGTCCAGCTTGGGCATCTGGATGTCGAGGAACACCACATCCGGTTCCAGTTCTGCAATCGCCTTCACGGCTTCGAAGCCGTTGCCGCATTCGGCCACCACCTCCACATCGGCGTGGGCCCGCAAGTACTCCCGCAGGACGCCGCGGGCTAATTCTTCATCATCGACAATGATGACGCGCATGGTTCAGGACTCCTTGGTCTCGGCGGGCAGCACCAGGGCCACCCGGTATTTATTGTTCTCATGCGTGCAGTGCACGCTGGCCAGGTGGCCGTAGGCCGCCGCCAGGCGCTCCTGCACATTGACCAGGCCTATGCCGTTGCCCTTGCGGGGCGGCGTATCCGGGTCGGTATCGTTTTCCACGGCGATCTTCAGCTGCGAACCTTCGCGGCGGGCGCCGATGCGTACCGTTCCGCCTTCCGGCAAGCCGCCGATGCCGTGCTTTACCGCGTTCTCCACCAGGGGCTGTAGGATCATCGGCGGCAGCAGGCATGGCAGCGCCGCGTCATCCACTTCCTGCTCCACCCCAAGCCGCGCCCCAAAGCGCACTTTTTCAATCGCCAGGAAGTGCCCGATCAGGCGCACCTCCTCTTCCAGCGTGATCTTGCCCTGCGCCTCGATGCCCAGGCTCTGGCGGAAGAAGTCCGACAGGCGCTGCGTCATGTCGCGGGCACGCTTGGCGTCGATCGAGGTCAGGGCGCTGATCGAGTTCAGGCTGTTGAACAGGAAGTGCGGGTCGATCTGGGTGCGCAGCATGCGCAATTCCGCGTCGCGCGCCAGCAGCTTCGACTCCAGTTCGCGCTGCTCCGCCTGGCGGGCCCGGACGAATTCGCCGAGCAGATAGTTCAGCGTCGCCAGCAAACCGTACATCAGAATCCCGAGCGAGAACAGCAAGGCGGTCAATTGCGGCCTGATCGCGATGCCCTGGGCACCGAAGGACTCGGCAGCGATATTCCACACCCGCATCAGGAACACCCACAGGAAGCCGGCCCACACCGCCGCGGTCAGCATCGATACCAGGATCACCGCCGGGCTGCGCTCGCGCAGCGGATTGGCCTTGCACATGTAATGGGCTGAAAACCCCGCACCGACCGAGAACACCAGCGTGACCGGCACTGCGAAAAGCATGGCGCGCAGCCAGGGCTCGTCGCCCAGCTGCGCCACCGCACCGCCCAACCCCACCCCGAGCAGCGTCCACACCATGAGGTAGAGCAGGACGCCGCTACGGCTGGTCAATACGCGCTGCATCAGTTACGGATATCCACGCCGCCCATCACGGCGGTGCCGCGCACCACCAAGCGCTTGCTGGCCTCATGCGGCTGCATGGTCTTCTCTTCGAAGCCGCCCAGGATAGGCGTGCCTTCCAGTTCAACCGTCCAATCGGTGGGCACCTTGATCGAGATGCCGCCCATCAGGGCAAACACGTTCAGTACCGCGGTGCCGTTCAGCGATGCGGTGCGCATGTCCAGGTCGATGCCGCCCATGACGCTGGTCAGGTCGCCGCCGCGGAAGTCCTGCGTGGTCACCTTGCTGTGGATGCCGCCGAAGATGGCCGTCATGTCCAGCACGCGCTCACCGGTCACGCCTTCGGACTTGGTGAAAAATGCCCCCTCGTCGCCCTGCACGCTTTCCGCTTCGTTGCCGGCGGCCGCCTGCTGGCTGCGCTTGTGGGCACGGAACACCATCATCAGGCCCAGGCCGATGATCCCGATCGGGAACAGGGTCTGCCAGCTGATGTAGATCAGGCCGAGCCCTTTCAGCAGCGAGACAGCGCCAAAGCCGATCATGAAGATGCCTGCCACCGCGGCCCCGCTGCCGCGGCGCGGCGCCTGCGCCAGGGTCGAGGCGCCGACCAGCATCAGGATGAAGGGCCAGAAGTGCACCCGCATATCGAGGTCGATCCAGCCCAGGTTATCGATCAGGAACAGGAAGCCGGCCAGGATGACACCGGCGCCAACCAGCATCTGCGATGCGGTGTTACGTTGGCGGTAGGAACGGTTACGCATTCTCATTATTACTTCTCCTCTTTATTGGCGGTGTATTTAATCACAACTGGCTGCACCAGCATGCAGATGCCTGCGATGATGACCAGGATCGGCCAGCTGTTGTGGAAGGTCAGGCCCCACAGGTGTTCGAACGACACATAGAACCAGCCGGCAAAGGCGATATGGCACAGGCCGTCCACCACGTGCTTGGGCGTGGTCGGCGGGATCAGCTTGACCGCGCCGAAAGCCATGGCCAGGAAAGGCCAGTAGCGCCACCACATGCCGATCGGCGGCAACTGGATATCGTTCAGCAGCACCACGCCCACAGCGACCACGATCAAGCCCCAGAGCAGTTGGCGGCGGCTTTGCATTGTTTTGCTCATTTCTTGCTCCCCGTTGATTGGATGGTTGAACTTTATCGGGGCGCGGGCGGCGGCGAAACGGCTTTTCGGTGAACGGCGGCGGCGGATCGGTGAATGACGAAGATTTCAGCGAACGACGAAAAAAACCCGCCTGGCGGCGGGTTTGTCGTGGGGTACGGAGGCCTAACGCCCCGTTTCCATCTTGGGTTCGAAGAGCATCAAGCCCCAGCCCAGCTGACGGCGAATCTCCTCTGGCGATGGAGGTGGCTTTTCTGCCTGCGAACGGCGTTCAAGGTACTCCCGTACCACGTACTTGGATGGGTGGTTAGTCTGGGTCATGATAGGCCTCCGTATTCTGCTTGTCGTGCGCTTCAATCACGGTTCCATCTTATTTCCATACCCCTTGCCATACGGTGCGTTTGCTCACAATTCCCCCGTCAGTTCGGCTCTTGTTCCTGTCGGAATCGGCCTACGAATTGTGTCGCGCCGGCCTGCGGGCTCGAGCACGCAAAAATTTATCGCTTGACGAACTCCCGCATTTCAGCGGCGCCCCGCGAGAGCCGCCCGGGTCTGTTCGCTCGAAAACATACACACTTCATTAATGAAATATCGACGCAAAAGGGTGGGCTATATTGGTCAGCGTTAGTAAGCGGGAAAGGTTATGTTTTCAGCAGGCCACTGACGATATGACCGGGCAATCTCTTGCGCGCTAACAAACCGCTTCACCTTCACAACAACACTATCTCAAGGGGTATTAACATGAAGAAAGCGTTTCTTAGTAAGGTAGCCGGACCACTGATGCTCTCCGCCGGACTGTTTGCCAGCTCCGGCGCCATGGCACAGACCACTTTGACCTTTGATGCCGCAGGCGACGCCATCTTTGGCGCTCTGCACGCAACGCCTGGGGACTATATCGATACCTACCTCTTCTCGGTGGATACCAATGCCACCTATGCAAGCGGGTCCGCCGTGGTGGGCAAAACCTGGATCGATGGCTCCCGCCTGGCGAACTTTGGCATCACTGGCATCCAGTTCTTCAAAGTCGAAGCCGACAGCAGCCATACCAACCTGTCCACCACATTTAACACTTCCGGTGGAATCGAGTTCTTCCCGATCGATGCATTGATGTCGGGTAACTATGGCTTCACGGTCACCGGCAGCACCGCCATTGCAGGAATGGGCGGCTCGTACGCTGGTAACCTGAACCTGGCTGCACCTGTTCCGGAACCTGCTACTTATGCCATGCTGCTGGTAGGCGTAGGCTTGCTGGGGCTGGCATCGCGGCGCAAGTCCAATGACAAGCTAGGCTAAGCCGCAACCACATCCCCCCGTGGAAACCCGCTGCGGCGGGTTTTTTTCATTCCTATTTTCTGGCGCCCACCTGTGGCACGGGTTTGGAATCGGCCACCCCGACGTCCTTCAGCGTGGCCACCTGGGCGACATAAGGTCCAGGGTCTGCGCAAGGGGGCAGCGCGGCCGATGGCTTGCCGCCGCTTCCCTTGGTCTTGAAGTAGTAGGCCGCAACGCGGTCCTGCGCCAGGCATAGCTTGTAGGCGGCGACCTTGTCGGTCCAGGCCTGCTTGTCCTTGGCGGCAGCGGCGGCAGCTTTTTGCTCTTCGGTCGGTGCGGGCAGCTTGGCTTGCGCCGCGCAGGCGGCCAGCAGCATGAACGCGAATGCGGATCTCTTCATTTGCTTGCTCCTTAGACGGTCTTGGGCGCGGGAGGCGGGATGGCTTCGCCGTCATGCTCGGGGGCGCGCACACGCGGGACTTTGCCGTCAACGATCTCCTGGTACCAGATATCGTGGTGTTCGCGCGCCCAGGCGTCATCCACATAGCCTTCGCGCATGGCCTTATAGGCGCCCTGCATGCCAATCGTGCCGAGGTAGATGTGGCCGAGGGCGAACGCCATCATCAGGACGGTGGCGGTGATGTGGAGCAGGTTGGCGCCCTGCATCATGAAGCGCGTGTATTCAAGGTTGGGCACCAGCTTGTCGAGCACGAAGCCGGAGACGCTGGCGGCCAGGCCGAGCAAGGTGACGCCGCCCCAGAACCACAGCTTCTCGCCGGCATTGAAGCGGCCGGCGGGCGCGTGGCCCTGGCCGAACATGCCGCCAAGCTTCGCCAGCCATTTGATGTCGGCGGCGATCGGGAAGTTGTCCCTCACGAAGAGAATGAAGGTGACAACGATCGAGACCGTGAACAGCGGACCGACGAAGTTGTGGATGGTCTTCAGGGCATAGGTCAGGTAGCCGAACAGGGCGTGGCCGATGATGGGCATCAGCACGAATTTCCCGAACATCATGCACAGGCCGGAGACGGCCAGCAGGACAAAGCTGATGGCGGTGGTCCAGTGCACGAATCGCTCGGTTGGCGTGAAGCGCTGGATCTTGCGTCCGGTCGGCGGCGAGTGCACCTTGATCGGGCCTTTGATGAAGTACATTGCCGCGAGGATGACAAGCACGCCGATGATCAGCCAGCCGCCGCTGCCGATCATCGGACCGTTGCGGAAGCGGCGCCACGCTTCGCCGGCGGTGACCGGAATGGGCTGTCCGGGAAGCTGGGCCTTAGGCTGGATCAGGACGCCGGATTCCGGATATGGCAGGCTGCTGTAATTTGCTTCCCCTGCCACCACCTTGCGCCAGACGGGCGCGTTATTGCCGGGCTGGTCGCGCGTGCGTTCGGCCTGGTTCTGCCTGAGGATGTCGATCGATTCGACGCGCGGGGCCGCGACGCTGGGCGCTGCAGCAGCGGTACCGGCGCCGCCGTCTGGCGAAGCGGCCGATGCGGCGCCGGCACCCGCAGCGGAGGCGCTGGCCGGTGCGTCGGCGGCAAGCGATGTGCCGGCGGCGAGTGCCATGGCCAGCGTTGCCAACCATCGTTTCATGGCGGACCTCCTAGCGGTTGGTCTTGACGTACTCATTCTGCAGCTGCCCGCGCTCGCGCACCTGACGCTCCCAGGCCAGCTTGTCGCCCGGTGTCCATTCCTTGGCGACTTCCGCGTTATGTGCACCCTTGTACGCCGGCTCATCGCCTCGGTTCACCGCACTGCCCTGCTTCGATTGCGACACCTCGCCACAAGCCGCCAGCGCCAGCAGCGCTACCAGATAGAGCTTCATGATTTCGCCTCCGGTTTGCCGTAAGCCGTGCCCCAGCCCCAGACCTCGCTGCCCTTGCCGCGCGTGACGACGCGGGTGCGGAAGATCTCCGCCACCACATCCCCATCGCCGCCCAGCAGCGCCTTGGTCGAGCACATTTCCGCGCAGGCCGGCAGCTTGCCTTCCGCCAGGCGATTGCGGCCATACTTTTCGAATTCCGCCTGGGAGCCGTTTTCCTCCGGCCCGCCGGCGCAGAAGGTGCACTTGTCCATCTTGCCGCGCAAGCCGAACGTGCCATTCGACGGGAATTGCGGCGCGCCGAACGGACAGGCGTAGGAACAGTAGCCGCAGCCGATGCAGGCATCCTTGTTATGCAGGACCACCCCTTCCTCGGTGCGATAGAAGCAATCGACCGGGCACACCGCCATGCAAGGCGCATCCGAGCAATGCATGCAAGCCACCGAGACCGACTTCTCCTGCCCGACGATGCCATCGTTGATGGTCACCACGCGGCGCCGGTTCACGCCCCACGGCACCTCGTGCTCGTTCTTGCAGGCCGTCGCGCAGGCGTTGCACTCGATGCAGCGCTCCGTATCGCATATGAATTTCATCCGTGCCATGGCAATCTCCTCAGCCCGCGAAGCGTTCGATATTGCAGATGGTAGTCTTGGTCTCCTGCATCATGGTGACCGCATCGTAGCCATAGGTCGTGGCCGTGTTGACCGCCTCGCCGCGCACAATCGGCGCCGCCCCTTCCGGGTAATACTCCAGCAAGTCCTTGCCCTGCCACCAGCCGGAAAAGTGGAAGGGAATGAAGGCCGTATCCACGCCCACGCGCTGCGTCACCAGCGCCCGCACCTTGATGCGCGCCCCGGTCGGCGTTGACACGATCACGTAGTCCCCGTTGCGGATGCCGCGATCCGCCGCAGCCTTGGGATTGATCTCGACGAAGTTCTCCTGCTGCAGTTCCGCCAGCCAGGGATTGGAACGCGTCTCCTCCCCGCCGCCCTCGTACTCCACCAGGCGTCCGGAGGTGAGGATGATCGGGAATTTCTTCGCCAGTCCGTCGTCGACCGCCTTTTGCTGCACGGTCTTGTACAACGTCGGCATGCGCCAGAAGGCTTTCTTGTCGTCGTGCGTCGGATACTTGGCCACCAGGTCGGGCCGCGTGCCGAACAAGGGCTCGCGGTGCAGCGGCACCGGGTCGGGGAAGTTCCACACCACGGCACGGGCCTTGGCGTTGCCGAAGGGGTGCACGCCGTGCACCTTCAGGCAGACGCGCTGGATGCCGCCCGACAGGTCGGTTTTCCAGTTCTTGCCTTCGGCCGCTTTCTTTTCATCCTCGGTCAGGTCGTCCCACCAGCCCAGTTTTTTCAGCAGAACATGGTCGAATTCGGGATAGCCGGTCGTGATGTCGGCGCCCTTCGAGCAGGAGCCGTCTTCCGCCAGCAGGTTGACGCCGTCGCGCTCCACGCCGAAATTGGCGCGGAAATTGCCGCCGCCATCCATCACGTGCTGGCTGTTGTCGTACAGGTTGGCCGAACCGGGATGCTTGAGTTCCGGCGTGCCGTAGCAGGGCCATGGCAGGCCGAAATAGTCGCCCGTCAGGTCGTAGCCGGTTTCCGCGTCCTTGCCGCCCTTGCAGCGCAAGGTCTTGACGTCGAACATGTGCATATTGCGCATGTGCGCCTTCAGCCGCTCCGGCGACTGGCCGGTGTAGCCGATGGTCCAGCTGCCGCGGTTGATCTCGCGCAGCATCGATTCCGGCTCCGGCTCCATCATATTGCCCTTGCCCGGCACCAGTTTGAGCTTGGCCACCAGCTCCTTGCCAAAGCCCAGTTTCTCGGCCAGCTGGTACATGATCATGTGGTCGGTGCGCGATTCGAACAGCGGCTCGATCACCTTCTCGCGCCACTGCACCGAACGGTTGGAAGCTGTCACGGAACCCGAGGTTTCGAACTGCGTGGCGGCGGGCAGCAGGTAGACGGCGCGGTTCGGATTGAGCTCCTGCCCATCCACTTTCATCGCTGCCATGGCGGCAGTGGCGGATGGGTATGGATCGATCACCACCAGCATGTCCAGCTTGTCCATCGCCTTTTTCATCTCCAGCCCGCGGGTTTGCGAATTCGGCGCGTGGCCCCAGAAGACGACTGCCTTGACGTTGCTGTCCTGGTCGATCAGCTCATTCTTTTCAAGCACCGCATCAACCCAGCGCGAGACCGTGGTGCCGGACTTTTCCATCATCGCCTGCGAGGCGAACTGGCTCTTGACCCACTCGTAGTCCACGCCCCATACGGAGCACCAATGTTTCCAGGCGCCGGTGGCCAGGCCGTAGTATGCCGGCAGCGAATCGGGATTCGGCCCGACGTCGGTCGCTCCCTGCACATTGTCGTGGCCACGGAAGATATTGGTGCCGCCGCCACTCTTGCCGACATTGCCCAGCGCCAGCTGCAGGATGCAGGAGGCGCGCACGATCGCATTGCCGATGGTGTGCTGGGTCTGCCCCATGCACCAGACCACGGTGGAGGGCCGGTTCTTGGCCATCGTCTCGGCGGCCTGCAGCACCTGTGCTTCAGGCACGCCGCAAGCTTCTTCGACTTTATCCGGCGTCCACTTGGCGACTTCCTCGCGCACCTTGTCCATGCCGTAGACGCGGGCGGCGATGTAATCCTTGTCTTCCCAGCCGTTCTTGAAGATATGCCACAGCATCCCGTACAGGAAAGGAATGTCGGAGCCGGAGCGGATGCGGATGTACTGGTCCGACTTGGCTGCGGTGCGCGTGTAGCGTGGATCGACCACGATCATCTTGCAGCCGTTCTCCTTGGAATGCAGCATGTGCAGCATCGAGACCGGATGCGCCTCCGCCGCGTTGGAGCCGATATACATGGCAGCCTTGGCATTCTGCATATCGTTGTAGCTGTTGGTCATGGCGCCATAGCCCCAGGTGTTCGCCACGCCCGCCACGGTGGTGGAATGGCAGATCCGCGCCTGGTGGTCGCAGTTGTTAGTGCCGAAGAAGGAGACGAATTTGCGCAGCAGCGCCGCCTGCTCGTTATTGTGTTTCGACGAGCCGATGAAGAAGACCGAATCCGGGCCATCCTTCTTTTTCAACTCCAGCAGCTTGGCCGAGATCTCCTGCAAGGCCTGGTCCCAGCCGATGCGCTGGTATTTGCCGTTCACCAGCTTCATCGGATATTTCAGGCGGAATTCGCCGTGGCCGTGTTCGCGCAGGGCCGCGCCCTTGGCGCAATGCGCGCCGAGGTTGATCGGCGAATCGAAGACCGGTTCCTGCCTGATCCAGATCCCGTTCTGCACCACCGCATCGACCGAGCATCCCACCGAGCAGTGGCTGCACACCGTGCGCCGCACCACCGGTTTGCTATCGCTACCAGCGGCAGCGGGATCCTTGGCCTGCGCCTTGCGCATCAAGGACACCTGCGACGCCGCCAGGCCGATGCCGACGCCAATGCCGGAGCGTTTCAGGAACGCCCGCCGGTCCATCGTCGGCATGGCGCGCGCCAGGCTGCCCTCCAGGCTCGCCGCAAACTGCCCGGACGCACGTTGGCCTGCCGGCCCTTTGCGTGTAAGGAGCGTCATTTTGCTCTCCACTCAGATCTTGGTGGTGCGGTAGTACTTCTGGATATGGTCTGTGAGGCGATAACCGTTGCCGGGAGGCGGCTCGGTTTCGGCGGACGGCTTCGTTTCAGGTAGGCTGCTCGCGATTTTCGCGGCGATGCCGGCAGCGGCCAGGGCCCCCATGCCGGCGAAAAAAGTCCGTCTTCCGGAGTTGGATTGCGTTGACATCATGGTCTCCCTTAGCCAACATCAGTTAGTCTTTTAACATTAGCACAAAAGATTTGACATTGCAGCAAGCTAGTCCATATCGAAAGCCTGGGTTTCGACGTCCACGAAGCTGCGCGCCAGGCTGCCGACGGCGCGGTAGTACGACGCCCCGGGATGCGCATCGATGGCGTCGAAAAGCTGGCGCGCCCAGGGTTGGATATGGGTAGCGAAAAATTCCTTTTGTGTTGCAATGTTGCCATGCAGCAGGCGCATGGCGTCGCACAGGGCGGCGAAATGGTCCTCGCTTTCGGCCAAGTGTTCCGAACGTTCCAGGCCCAGGCGCGCCAGGTCGCTGCGCAATGCTGCCAGCGGTTTCTCCATTAAAAAGCCGGACAGGTAATACGACCCGTACAACATGATGTCCGGCTTGCCGACGCCGATGAACAGCGATTCGTATTCGTCGCGCGCACCTTCGGCATCGGTCTTGCTGCTGGCAGCCTGCAGGCCGCGCCACGCGTCGGCAAGAACTCCCTCCCCTTCAATCGCCGCGCCTTCGATCAGGTCGAGAACCGCCTGCGACGGCGGGCCGTAGAACAGCATCGAGAGCACGCCATACAATTCCGAGCGTGCATATTCTTCGTCTTCGGTCATCAGCGTTTTACCTCAAAGATGGTGACTTCTTTTTCGGGCTGCAGCATGTCGACGACACGGCAGTCGGGGCACATGCGCAGGCGGTCAAGGTTGCCGGCAAAGGCGCCATGGCCGGCAAGCTTGCCCACCATGTTCTCCACCATCTGCAAAGTGCCAAACGGCTTTTGGCACTTGATGCAATGGTAGGGCTGCGCTTCATTGATGACGCGCGGCTGCTTCGCCATTGCGCCCAGCGCAAGGCGCGGCTCCAGGGCCAGCGCCTGTTCCGGGCAGGTTTGCACGCACAGCCCGCATTGGACACAGTTCGCTTCCGTGAAGCGCAGCTGCGGCATTTGCGGGTTGTCCGACAGCGCGGAGGCCGGGCAAGCGCCGACGCAAGCCATGCAGAGCGTGCACTTGCCCGTATCGATTTCAACCGTGCCGAAGGGCGCGCCTGGCGGGAGGGCTATGCAGTCCTGAGGCGTTGGCGCATGCCGCGCGAGGTGCGTGACCGCGAAGTCCAGCGTCTCGCGCTTCGCCGCCGCAACATGGAAGGTCGCGGGCGGAAACTGCGCAGACCGGCCCGCCGACGCTGAAGACGTGCTGGAGGCGGAGAAGCGCTGCAGCTCGCGGTCGAGTTCAGCTGCGTCCCGCGCGCGCAGGAGGTGCAATTTGATGCCTTCGTAACCCAGGCCATCGATGATCGCCTGTGCAATTGCCATGTGCGCCTCGAGCACGTCCAGGTATTGCGGCGCCTCGCTGCCGGTGGCAAGCACGGCGACATCGCTCGCGCCGTACGCGACGGCTGCAAGCCACAGGTCAACGCCGACCGATGCCACATGGTGCACGGCGACCGGGAAGCCCCGCGCAGGCACGCCCCGTGCCGCGCCCGACGCCGCAAGCTGCCCAAGCTGGCGAATCAGCGCCTCGCCATCGTCTTCGCTGTGAACCAACAGCGCAGCACGAGCTCCTCCTGCGCGGGCATAGGTGGACAGCATGGTGCGGAGCCGCTCGCCGAAATCACTGGCGCGTGGCCACGCATAAGTCAGCGCTCCCGAGGGACACACCGTCGTGCACGCCCCGCAACCGGCGCACAGCTGCGGCGTCACCACGATATGGTCGCCGGCCCCGGAAATCGCCTCCGCCGAGCAGATATCGATACAGGCATTGCATCCCTGTTTCTTGCTGCGGCTATGCGCGCAAATGCTAGCCTTGTAATGGAAAAAGCGCGGCTTGCCAAAGGTACCGACCAGCTCGAGCATCTGCATCGCGGCCAGAGCCGTCGCCGCCTCATCGCCGCCCGGCGCGAAATAGCCTTGTGGCGGCTGGTGCATGCGCAGCAGGGGCGTTTCGTGCAGGTCGAATACCAGGTCGAAGTCCCCGCTGCGTTCAAGCTCGACGCGCCCAAAGTCGATAGCCGCCACCGCACCGCAAGCGGCGACGCAATCGCGGTGCGAACCGCAGGCATCAAGGTCGATCTGATAGGCCAGGCTGATCGCCCCTTCCGGGCAAGCCTTCACGCAGGCATTGCAACGCGTGCACAGCTCAAGGTCGATCGGGTTCGACTGCTGCCAGGAGACGTGGAACGCGCCCAGCCATCCCTTTACGCGCGCCGCGCTGCCGCTGAAGGTTGGCCAGTCGTGACCAGGCAAGGCCGCATCATCGCCATCCGTCAGCAGCACACTCACCTGAAGCTGGCGCTCAAGCTTGCGCGCCCAGTGCAGTACCCGCCGCGCTGGACCAAGCAGCAGTACGCGCCCCTCGGAGGTGTATTCGACTTCCGGCACCGGCTCCGCATCGGGCAGCCTGGCCGCCGCCAGCAAAGCCGCCATCTTCGGCGTTGTGTGGCGCGCCTCTTCGCTCCAGCCGCCGGTTTCGCGCAAATTCACGAAGCGCAGCGGCGCCACCGTGGACTTCATCTCCGCCAGTTCGCGGAACAACGGTTCCTCCTGCGTGCAGCCAACGACGATGCGTTCGCCGCCTTCCAATGTCTGCAGGTATTGATTGACTTCGCGGCGGCAAAGCTGGCTGGCCACCGGCAGTGCGCCCTCACCCAATGCGCTGCCGATGGCGGCGCCGTCCAGCGGCATGGTGTTATTGCAGTTACAGATCCTCGTCTTTTGGCTCATCGTTTTCTTCCGCCGCGATTTCGCGTGCGATAAAGTCCTTGGCGTGGTTGAGGGCTGCCACCATCAATGGCGTCAGGGGTTCGAACTTGTTGTAGTCATCGATATAGGTATCCAGGCCATCCATCACATTGAAGTGCGGATCCGAGAACAGCTTTTTCAACGCAGCGCGGCGCACGGTTTCATCGACGCCGCGCGCGATAAAAGGGGTGAAGTCGGAATCGGGCGTCAGGCTTTGAACCTGTTCAAGTGTTGGAGCCGGTGCCGCCGCTTCGGTTTCGGCAGGCTGCGGTTCGGCCGGCACCGGCTCCTGCACCACTGGCTCCAGGCGAGCCTCCGCCTTGACGCGCGACCAGCGGGCAAAGAAAGTTTCAGCGGCCACGATGCGCTCCTTCCTCGCGCGCCATCTGCTGGACCGCAGCGCCGCCTTCGAAGGAAGGCCGGCGGCGCTTGCCTTTTGGCTCGGGGCGGTAGTACGCGGCGACGAAGGCCCCAAGCCGCTCCACAATCGAAGGCGGCAATGGCAAGGTATCCACTTGCTCGCCGCCGTCCATCAGCCGCGCCGCCTCGTTATATGAAAGGGTCACGGAGCGCGGCACAGCCAACTCGCCTTCCAGGCGCCACATGATGAACCAGCACGGCGCACCTGAATCGAGATTCAGGAAGTAGCCCTCCGCTTCGTCGGAATACAAACGAATCGACAGGCCCGGGTAAAGCCACAAGGTCTCGGACGGATCATCCCGCAAACAACGCGGGGCGCCGGCCGGCAGCGGCGACAACACGACTTCCGATGGCAGCCATTGGAATGGCTGCCAAGCGCTCTTCAAGGGTTTGCGCTGCATGACAACGGCGAGACTCAGTTCGTCTGTTTCCACTGGCATTGTCCTTGCTTAGGAAGTACAGCCATACTGCACCAAATCTAGTAACATGCGCAACATTCTTAAAACTAACCAGAGGAGAACTTATGCAACGCAGCATAGCCAAGCAATTCATTTTCAGCCTGTTTGCATTCTTGATTGCATTCAGCGTTCATGCGGAAAAGCTTCCTAATATCACCATCCTTGCGACGGGCGGCACCATTGCCGGCTCGGGCGCCACCTCCACCACGACCGTCGGCTACACCGCCGCGACCGTCGGCGTCCAACAATTGATAAATGCAGTGCCGGAACTGTCCAAGATTTCGAACGTCACCGGTGAGCAAGTGTTCCAGATCGCTTCGGAAAGCATGACCAACGAGCACTGGCTGACCCTCGGCAAGCGCGTCAACACCTTGCTGGCGCAACCGAACGTGGACGGCATCGTGATCACCCACGGCACCGACACCCTGGAAGAAACCGCCTACTTCCTGAACCTGGTGGTCAAGTCCCGCAAACCGGTCGTGCTGGTCGGCGCGATGCGCCCAGGTACCGCACTGTCCGCCGACGGCCCGATCAACCTGTACAACGCTGTGCTGATCGCCGGCAGCCCGGAAGCAAGCGGCAAAGGCGTTCTGGTGGCACTGGGTGACCAGATCCACGGCGCACGCGACGTTACCAAGACCAATACCTCGACCCCGGATTCCTTTAAGACTCCGGAGCTGGGCATGCTGGGTTATGTGCAGGGTCCTAAAGCCCACTTCTATCACGTCTCGACCCGCAAACATACCGTCGAAACCGAGTTTGATATTTCGAACCTGAACGCCCTGCCGCAAGTTGATATCGTTTATGGCTACGCCAACATGAACCCTGTAGCACTGAACGCATTTATTGCGGCCGGCGCCAAAGGTATTATTCACGCCGGTACCGGTGACGGCAGCGTGGCAGCCAAAGTAAAACCTGAACTGGCGGCAGCGCGTAAAAACGGCACCGTTATCGTCCGCTCCAGCCGCGTTGGCAATGGCATCGTGGCGCGCAATGGCGAAGCCAATGACGATGAACTGGACTTCGTTGTTTCGGATACCCTGAGCCCACAAAAGGCTCGCATCCTGCTGATGCTGGGCCTGACCAAGACCAATAACACCAAAGAACTGCAGCGCATGTTCTACATGTATTAATCTCCAAGTTGAGCAAACGCGCCAACCGCTGGCGCGTTTGCGCCAGCTTTCGGCTTAGCGGTCCAGCGCCCGCCCTGCTGCAGCCAGAACCTGTTCGGTAAGCAGCTCCAGCTTGGGCGACTGGATCCGCCACGAATGCCAATAGAGGTGGATGTCGAGGTATTTACCCGGAACTAAATCCACCAGCCCTCCCGATTCCACCAGATCCTTATATTGCTGGCGCGGCAGCATGCCGTAGCCCATGCCGAGTTTGATCGATTCCACAAATGGATCGCTGGACGGCACGTAATGAATGGGATACGCCCCCAGCGGCAATCCAAGCTCGCGTTCAATGAATATCTCCTGCAGCGAGTCTTTGCGGTCAAAGAACATTACCGGAGCTTTGCGCGCAGCATCACGGGTAAAACCGTTCGGGAAATAGCGGCGCGCAAATTCCGGCTGTGCCAATAAGCGGTAACGCATGAAGCCCAAATGCTGCGAGCGGCAACCGCGCATTGGTTCCGGCTCGCTCGAAACACCGGCCAGCACCAGTCCCTTTTCAAACAGAGAATAAGTATGGTCCTGGTCATCGAGGATTATCTCCAGCAGGATATTTTCCCGGTTCAGGAAAGGGCTCAATTCCGGTAAAAACCAGGTGCCGAGGGTGTCGTTATTGACTGCGACCGGAATGCGCGGCGGCATTGCCTCATCGGCCTTCAGCTCGGCCATGAATTCCTGCTCCATCAGGCGGCTGCGGCGCAGGTATTGCACCAGGCGTTGCCCGGCACTGGTCAGGCGCACCGGGCGGCTGCGGATCAGAAGTGGCGCTCCCACCGCCGATTCCAGTCCACTCACCCGCTGCGACACCGCCGAGGGCGTCAGGTGCAGCGCCGCCGCAGCTTGCTCGAAGCTGCCAGAATCGATAACGGCCAGCAGAGCCTCCCCCTGACGCGCATCTGGAATCATCGGCCCACTCCTTAAGTAAAATTAATGAATATTGAAACATCTTAATTCAGCTTCATATGCATGGCTAGCGGCGGCACAATTCCGACTCCACAAGAGGAGTTCGAAAATGCAAAGTTATGTGAATGGATTAGGCCTGGGCGCGAGCCTGATCATGGCAATCGGTGCCCAGAATGCGCATGTGCTGAGGATGGGTATCAAGCGCCAGCATGTTGCGCTGACGGTGGCGGCCTGCATCGCCATCGACATCATTCTGATTGCGCTGGGCGTGGCTGGCGCCGGCGCCGTGATCCAGAATTCGCCGATGCTGCTGGCGGCCGCGCGCTGGGGCGGCGCAGCCTTCCTGCTGTGGTACGGGCTGCGCAGCTGGCGCTCGATGCTGAGGCCGAAATCGCTCGCTGTCGATACCGCCGCCGCGGCGCCGGATGCACGGCAAGCGCTGCTGAGCGTAGTCGCCCTCTCCCTGTTGAACCCGCACGTCTACCTCGACACGGTAGTGCTGCTCGGCTCAGTCGGCGGCAGTTACCCGGATGGCCAGCGCCTGGGTTTCTCTGCCGGGGCCATGACCGCTTCGCTACTGTGGTTCACCGCGCTTGGATTCGGCGCCACCCGCCTGGCCGGCGTATTTGGCCGCCCGCTGGCGTGGAAATGCATTGAAGGCCTGACCGGCGCAATCATGCTGACGCTTGCTTTTGGCCTCGTCATGGCTTGATCCGCGTTGCTTTTCGGCCACTTTGTGAAATGCGGAGCTAAATTGCGAGTTACCATTTCACATGCTCATTCTCTATGCCGGAACAATCTTCCTCAGCGCCTTCCTGCTGTTCCAGGTTCAGCCCATCATCGGGAAGTTGGTGTTGCCGTGGTTTGGCGGCTCGGCGTCGGCCTGGACGGTGTGCATGCTGTTTTTCCAGATCACCCTGCTGTTGGGCTACCTGTACGCACACCTGAGCAGCCGCTACCTGGCACCGCGCCGCCAAGCCTGGCTGCACGCAAGCCTGCTGCTGGCCGCTGCGTTGACGCTGCCAATCATCCCCTCCGCGGGCTGGAAGCCGTCTCCCGCCGATGACCCTGCCTTGCTGCTATTAGGCTTGCTTGCCGCGACCATTGGCTTGCCCTACTTCCTGCTTTCCACCACCGGCCCGCTGGTCCAGCACTGGTTCGCCCAAGAGCGGCCCGGAGGCGTGCCTTACCGCTTGTTCGCCCTGTCGAATCTTGCATCGCTGCTCGGCCTGCTGAGCTACCCCTTGCTGTTCGAACCGCGCCTCACCTTGAAGGAAATGTCCACCTTCTGGTCGGCAGGCTTCGCTCTGTTTGCCTTGTTCTGCGGCGCGCTGGCCATGAGCGGCCGCAACCGGGTCGCGCCACCGCGAGACGCGGCCCCTTCAGGTCAACCGACGCTAAGCGACAGCCTGTTCTGGTGCGCACTTGCCGCCGTGCCAACCGTGGTCCTGATGTCCGCCACCAGCCATCTCACCGCCAATATCGCGCCCGTGCCCTTGCTATGGGTCCTGCCGCTGGTGATTTACCTGCTGACCTACATCCTCTGCTTTGAAAGCGCGCGCTGGTATCGCCGCTGGCTTTTCCTGCCGCTAATGGCCGTCCTCACGCCGCTGCTGATTGCCTGCAGCACCTACCCCAGCCTGATGCCCGCCGGGATTGTCTGGCCGACCCTGCTTTTCTGCCTTGCGATCTTCGTCTATTGCATGGCCTGTCACGGCGAACTCGCCCGCCTGAAACCGCCGCCTTCCCAATTGACCGCATACTTCCTCATGATTGCGCTCGGAGGCGCCATCGGCGGCATATTCACCGGCCTGGTCGCCCCGCGCATTTTCAATGACGATTACGAGCTGGGCCTGTCCTGCATAGCCGCGGTTTGCATCGTCAGCGCCGCTTGCCAGCATCGGCAGTCCGGGCTGACGCCGAGTTCCCGCCCCATCAAGGCAACGGTCCTGTTCACCACGCTGCTCGGCGTGATGTGGGCGGCGAACGCCCTCTCTCCATCGACGCCAACGATCAAGGGTCGCAACTTCTATGGCACAGTCAAAGTCAAGGATACCGGCAGCGGCGATGCACTGGTGCGCCAGCTCACGCACGGCGTCATCATCCACGGCCGCCAATTCCTTTCACCGGAGCGGCAGGCATGGCCAACAACTTATTTCGGCAGCTCAGGCGGCGCCGGCATCGCGATAGCGGCCAGCCGTCGCGAAGGCCCGCAGCGTGTCGGTATCATCGGCCTGGGGATCGGCACGATGGCAGCCTATTGCCGGCCTGGCGACGTGTACCGCTTTTATGAAATCAACCCGCTGGTAGAGCAATTCGCCAACGAACATTTCACCTTCCTGCGCAACTGCCCGGCGCACAAAGAGATCGCGACAGGCGACGCCCGGCTGGTCATGGAAGCCGAACCTTCGCAGCAGTTCGACATGTTGGCGGTGGATGCCTTCTCCGGCGACGCTGTGCCTGTTCACCTCTTGACGAAGGAAGCCTTCGCCATCTACTTCCGCGAATTGAAACCGGATGGCGTACTGGCCGTGCACGTCTCCAACCGCTATCTCAACCTAGTCCCCATCGTGAAAAAGGCTGCCGATGCATTCGGCCGCGTTGCATACCTTTCGGCCAGCGGCTCCGACGAAGCACGCGGCCTCAAGGCTTCAACTTGGGTCCTGGTCGGGCAACGCGCGCAACTGGCGCGCTTCGCCAGCTTGCGGGAACTGCCCCCGGCCCCCAACGTTCGGTCCTGGACGGACGACTACAGCAGCTTGCTCGGCATCGTTAAATAGTCGCGCCGATTACCGACGATTAATGCGCATAGCATCATATAAAATTTGCATCATTGGCACTGCCCCCTGCGGTCGCCGCCTGTCTAGAAAGGAAAACCCTTGAAACTGCGCCACGTCATCGCTTCCGCAATCTGCCTGTCATCCATCGCTTTCACCGCTACCGCGTCCGCCGGTCCAAATTGGGCAATCGATGTCGCCGGAGGCCAGGATCATCCCCTGATCCAGCGTTATAACAATTCCTGGATGATGGCCTATAAGAAGATCGGCTTCGACCAAACAACTTTCCCGGGCAAGCTGGGCTTGGACAGCCACAATGAATTCATTGCCCCGATCACGGTGGAAGGCCAGATTACCCGCATGGTGTATTTCGCACCACTCGGCAAAACTCCGCTGGAAGTACATCGCAACTACGATCAAGCCCTGAAGGCTGCCGGATTCAAGGCCATCATCAGCTGCACACCGCGCGACAAAGATTGCGAACACATGCGCTTCGGCTTCGATGACCGTTACCGCTCCATCAAGGAAGCCGATTTCCATGCCAACCGCGACCGCCAGCCGGAAAGCTCCCCGCTTTACAAATACATGGGTTCCCTGGGCGGTACGAACATGCTCGGTACTGATGACCTTTACTTCACCTACGGTACGTTGAACAAGGACGGCAAAACCATCCATGTGATGCTAAACACCGGCAAGGTGTATAGCACCGAGTTCACCACGACCTACATCGAGATCGCCGAGCCTCAAGCGATGGAAACCGGCCAAGTTACTGTCAATGCCGATGCGCTGAAAACTGCCTTGCAGTCCAGCGGCAAAATTGCCCTGTACGGCATCTACTTCGATACCGGCAAGTCCGAAATCAAAGCCGCCGAATCCAAGACCCAACTGGATGAAATGGCGAAACTACTGAAGAGCCAGCCTGCACTCAAGGTCTACATCGTTGGCCATACGGACAACCAGGGCAACCTGGACGCCAACCAATCGCTATCCCAGCAGCGCGCACAAGCGGTCGTCACTGCCCTGACCAAGCAGTACCAGATTCCCGCTACCCGCCTGACGAGCAAAGGCGTCGCCAGCCTGGCGCCGGTCGCTTCGAACACAAACGAAGACGGCCGCGCCAAGAACCGCCGGGTAGAACTGGTCGTCCAGTAAGCACTTCAGTCGGCATTACGGATCGCATTCGCCCTTCGCCGCAGCTCCCTTTCTGTGGCGAAAGGGCGATCCTCTTCCAGACAAGGCTCCCCCTTGAGCTCCTCGCGAAACGTCCAGTGCAGCTGGCTTGCGCGCACCACCAGCGCGCGCAGGCGTTTGACTTCCCACAGCACGTCAAGCATGTCCGCGTTCTGATTACGAAGCCAGATCTCACGTAACTGCTCAGCTGTCAGCGGCTTTCGACTTACTGTATTCATATACAGTAGTTTAGCAAGCCCGTTCCGGTTAGCATAGCCCCATGTGCACCAATTACCGCCCGACTTCACGCGACCTGTTGCAGGAAATGATGGGTCTCGACCTCGCCACCTTGGCAGACATGGAATGGCCCGACGAGACTTGGAAAGACTACAACGCGCCTATCATCCGCCTTGGCCTGGACGGGCAGCCGGAATGCGTGGTAGCTTCCTTCGGCTTTGTACCGCGCCGCCACGTGCCAGCGTCAATGCCGTCGCTGACCACGATGAACGCACGCAGCGAGACCGTAGGCCAGCTCCGCTCGTACAGCAGATATTGGAAATCGAGCCAGCTGTGCCTCGTGCCGATGACCGGCTTCTACGAGCCGAATTATGAGTCAGGCAAAGCTGTACGCTGGCAAATCGCCATGGCCGACAAGCGCCCATTCGCGGTGGCCGGCATGTGGCGCAGTTGGGCCGAGGCCGATGGCAGCACCAGTCATTCCTTCACCCAACTCACGATCAACGCCGACGAGCATCCCCTGCTCAAGCGCTTTCACAAGCCCGACGATGAAAAGCGCACGCTGGTCGTGGTGCCGCCGGAAGCCTATCGCGACTGGCTGTCCTGCCGCGATCCCGAGTTTGCCCGCGCTTTCCTCAACCCATATCCGCATGAGCTGATGCAAGCGTGGGAAGATCCGCGACCTCTTGCTAAAAAGAAGGTTGCCGCCGAAAAACAGCAATCGTTGCTGGACTTTTAAGAGGATTACAAACCCCAGGCGTAGCCAGCCTCGCGTTCGCTACGCAGTAGATGCGACAGGAACAGCGGGCTCCGCGGCGTCAGCCACACGGGCCTTCAAATGGGAAGGTGGCCTGCCCTGCAGGAATCGAACCTGCGACCCTCGGCTTAGAAGGCCGATGCTCTATCCAACTGAGCTAAGGGCAGAGACGCGGGCCCCGCAGAAAAGCGTTGCCGCAAATGAAAAGCGGGTTGCCATATGACAACCCGCTCAAGGAATTTCCTGGTCGGAGTACAAGGATTCGAACCTTGGACCCCCTGCTCCCAAAGCAGGTGCGCTACCGGGCTGCGCTACACTCCGATGGACGAATAATACCCCGGCGAGGCATCATCCGTCAATGTCACTAGGGCAACTTTACGCCGCCAAAGCCGTTTCAACTTTATCGGCGATGCGGCGTGCCATGCTCTGCGCCTTGTCGGCGTCGCGTGCTTCAACCATGACCCGGATCAGTGGCTCGGTGCCGGAAGCACGGATCAGCACGCGGCCGGTGTCGCCCAGTTCAACTTCGACCAGTTCTTTTTCCGCGACCATGGCGGCGTTCTTGGTCCAGTCGAAACCGGCCGGTACGCGCACGTTGATCAGTGTCTGCGGGAACAGCGTGACTTCGCCGGCGATCTGGGCCAAGGTCTTGCCGCTGCGCTTGAGCGCGGACAGAACCTGCAGCGCGGAAATGATGCCGTCGCCGGTGCTGTGCTTGTCCAGCGCAAGCAAGTGGCCGCTGCCCTCCCCGCCCAGGATCCAGCCTTTTTCCTGCATCACTTCCAGCACGTAGCGGTCGCCGACTTTGGCGCGCGCGAAGCCGATGCCCTTTTCTTTCAGTGCCACCTCGACGGCCATATTCGTCATCAAAGTGCCGACTGCACCAGCGACGCCGCCATTGGCCACGCGGTCCATCACCATCACGTACAGCAGCTCGTCGCCGTTGTACATGCGGCCAGCTGCGTCGCACATGATGAGGCGGTCCGCATCGCCGTCCAGCGCGATGCCGAGGTCAGCGTTGTGTTCCAGTACGGCGGCGGCCATGGCTTTCGGCGCCGTGGCGCCGACGCCGGCGTTGATGTTCAGGCCGTCCGGCTTATTGCCGATGGCGACCACTTCCGCGCCCAGCTCATGGAAAACGTGCGGGGCAATATTGTAGGCGGCGCCGTGGGCGCAATCGACCACGACCTTCAGGCCGCGCAGGTCCAGCTCGTTCGGGAAGGTGCTCTTGCAGAATTCGATATAGCGGCCCTGGGCGTCATCCAGGCGGCGGGCGCGGCCCAGCTTTTCGGGCGAGACGCATTCCATCGGCTGCTCCAGCATGGCTTCAATGTCCAGCTCAACGGCGTCAGGCAGCTTGGTGCCCTGGTCGGAGAAGAACTTGATGCCATTGTCCTGGAACGGGTTGTGCGAAGCCGAGATCACGACGCCAGCCTGCAGGCGCAGCGCGCGCGTCAGGTATGCGATCGCCGGCGTCGGCATCGGGCCGGCCAGTTTGACATCGACGCCGGCGGCGGAGAAGCCTGCTTCGAGCGCGGCTTCCAGCATATAGCCGGAAATACGGGTGTCCTTGCCGATCAGGACGGCAGGACGGGCGGTACCGGTGCTGGCCGATTTTGCCAGCACCTTGCCTGCGGCATAGCCGAGGCGCATCACGAAATCGGGAGTGATCGGAGCCTGGCCAACCAGGCCGCGTACGCCATCAGTACCGAAATATTTACGTGCCATATTGTGTTCTCTTCCTTTCTTAATGAGCCGCCTGCCACACTCTCAGTGCGTCGACGGTCTCTGCTACATCGTGCACCCGGACAATCTGGGCGCCATGCGCAACTGCTGCCAATGCGCCGCCGATGCTGCCGGCCAGGCGCTGTTCAACCGGCTTGCCGGTGACCGCACCGATCATCGACTTGCGCGACAAGCCCGCCAGCAGCGGCACGCCGAGCTCGGCAATCATTTGCTTGCCGGCCTTCAGCAGCGCGTAATTATGTTCAACCGTTTTCCCGAAGCCGAAGCCGGGATCGATCCACAGCCGCTCCTTGTCGATGCCTGCCGCCGTCAGCGCGGCAATGCGTTCGGCCAGGAAATCCGTGACTTCGCGCACGACGTCATTGTACTCGGGGTTGGCTTGCATTGTTGTAGGATTGTTAAGCATGTGCATTACGCACAACGCACAATCGCTGTCTTTGACGGCTTCGATGGCGCCGGGAGCGCGGAAACCGTTGATATCGTTGATCATGTCGACGCCTGCCAGTACTGCTTCCCGCATGACTTCCGGTTTATAGGTGTCGACGCTGATGGCTTTGCCGCAGTCGCGCAGGGCGAAGATGATGGGCATGACGCGGCGCAGCTCTTCATCCAAAGGCACGGCTGGGGCGCCGGGGCGGCTGCTCTCGCCGCCGATGTCGATGATGTCGACGCCGTCCCGTATCATTTGCTCGGCATGCGTGATGGCGTAGTCGAGGGTGGCGAACTGGCCGCCGTCACTGAAGGAGTCGGGGGTGGCGTTGAGGATGCCCATCACCAGTGCGCGGGTGGTGGGGAAATTGAAGCGGCCGAACTTGTGGTGGGGCATGGGTGTTGAGGCTCTTAACCCGGTAAGGCTGGGTCAGACCCAAGGGTCTGACCCCAGTGTGCTGCTGCTCGTGGTTCGGGTCTGTGTTCTGGACTTTCGACGAAGGTCAAAGCCCTAAACCCTTGCCAACAGCGGCTGATATGACGGGGTCTGACCCTTGGGTCAGACCCCGCTTTACCGGGTTTGAATCAGGCAGGTGCAGTTGCGTTTGGATTCGGATTGGAACCGGAACCGCCGTCGCTGCCCGGCTGCTTGCGGATGGTGGTGCCGGCCTTCGGTGGGCGCGGCTCCTGGCCGGCCATGATGTCGTTCACCTGGTCCGCATCGATAGTTTCCCATTCCAGCAGGGCCTTGGTCATCACTTCGACCTTGTCGCGATTCTCTTCCAGCAGCTTGCGCGCCAGAGCGTACTGGGTATCCAGGATGGTGCGGATTTCCGCGTCCACCTTCTGCTGGGTCGCTTCCGAGATGGTCTTGTTGGCGCCGCCCAGCCAGCCGTCGTTCTGGCTGTCTTCGTACACCATCACGCCCAACGCATCGGACATGCCGTACTTGGTGACCATGGCGCGGGCCAGCTTGGTGGCGCGGGCGAAGTCGTTGGAAGCGCCGGTCGACATCTGGCCGACAAAAATCTCTTCCGCAATACGGCCGCCGAACAGGATGGAAATCTCTTCCAGCATCTTGTCCTTGTAGCCCGAAATATTGTCGTGCTCAGGCAGCTGCCAGGTCAGGCCCAGGGCCCAGCCGCGCGGCATGATGGTCACTTTGTGGACCGGGTCAGCCTTCGGCAGCAGCTTGGCGACCACGGCGTGGCCGGACTCGTGGTAAGCGGTATTGCGGCGCTCTTCTTCGCGAATCACCATCGACTTGCGTTCCGGGCCCATGAAGATCTTGTCCTTCGCATCTTCGAAGTCGATCATGTCGACCAGGCGCTTGTTGCGGCGCGCGGCAAACAGGGCAGCTTCGTTGACCAGGTTGGCCAGGTCGGCGCCGGAGAAGCCCGGGGTACCGCGGGCCAGGATGTCGGCTTTCACGTCGGTGCTGATCGGCACTTTGCGCATGTGGACGTTCAGGATCTGTTCGCGGCCGCGGATGTCCGGCAGGCCCACGGAAACCTGGCGGTCGAAACGGCCAGGACGCAGCAGCGCCTTGTCCAGCACGTCGGCACGGTTGGTCGCGGCAATCACGATCACGCCGGACGATGCTTCAAAGCCGTCCATCTCAACCAGCAACTGGTTCAGGGTCTGTTCGCGCTCATCGTTACCGCCGCCCATGCCCGCGCCACGATGGCGGCCCACGGCGTCGATCTCGTCGATGAAGATGATGCAAGGCGAATGCTTCTTGGCATTCTCAAACATGTCGCGGACGCGGGATGCACCCACACCGACGAACATTTCAACGAAGTCCGAACCGGAAATCGAGAAGAACGGCACCTTGGCTTCACCCGCAATGGCACGTGCCAGCAGGGTTTTACCGGTACCTGGAGGACCCACCATCAGCACGCCGCGTGGGATGCGGCCGCCGAGTTTCTGGAACTTGGTCGGGTCTTTCAGGAAGTCGACGATCTCGGTCACTTCCTCTTTGGCTTCGTCGCAACCTGCCACATCGGCAAAGGTCACGGTGTTATTGGTTTCGTCCAGCATGCGCGCCTTCGACTTGCCGAAGGAGAACGCGCCGCCCTTGCCGCCGCCCTGCATCTGTCGCATGAAGAAGACCCACACGCCGATCAGCAGCAGCATCGGGAACCAGGACACGAAGACTTGTTGCAGGATGCCTGGCTCTTCAGGCGGCTTCACGTCGAAGCGCACGCCGTTGTCGCGCAGGTCGCCGATCAGTCCCTTGTCCAGGGTGGTCGCCGTGGTGCGCACTTTGGAATCGTCGTTACGCGTTGCAGTGATGGTAGCGCCTTCGAACACCAGCTCTTTGATGCGCTTTGCTTTGATCTCATCCAGAAGGTCGGAATATTGGATGCCCTTTACGCCGCCGGACATGCTGTGGCTGTCGAATTGCTTAAACAGCATAAATAACAGCAAGGCCACAACAACCCAGATAGCCGATTTAGAAAACATGTTATTCACGAAAACTCCTTGGATGCGCAAGGCGCACCAGTTACCTGTAGCAGAAATTCGATTTTACTCGTTAAACCCGGGCCGTGCTACAAACCGGCCAAAGGTGCGGCCATTCTGTGGCGCTCCTGCGCAGGATATGAGGGATTTCCCTGTTAATTCAAGGGTCAAAATGCCAATTATTCGACTGGATTCTTCAATCCGCGGCCCAATAAGAAGATTTCGGACGATTTATCGCGGCTGGCTTTCGGCTTTTTCTGCACCACGGTCTTGAATTCGCGCCGGAATTTCTCGACGATCTGGCTGAATCCCAGGTCCTTGAAACATTTCACCAGTAAAGCGCCACCCGGTTTCATATGGTGCTGGCTGAATTCGATGGCGATATCGATCAGGTCTTCCATGCGCGCGGCATCGGCCACCGCAATACCGGATAAATTGGGCGCCATGTCGGATAGCACAAGATCCGCCTTGCGGCCTTGCAGCACTTCGGCCAGCTGGTCGAGGATTTCCTGCTCGCGGAAGTCGCCCTGGATGAAGTGCATGTCGGCGATCGGCTCCATCGGCAGGATGTCCAGGCCGATCATGGTGCCATTGATGCCCCCGCCCTCCTTGCCCGCCAGTTTGCGGCGGGTGTACTGGCCCCAGGAGCCCGGGGTACAGCCCAGGTCCACGATCACCTGGCCGGGCTTGATCAACTTGGCATCTTCGTCGATCTCTTTCAGCTTATAGGCTGCCCGGGCACGGTAGCCGTCCTTCTGGGCGGCCTTCACATACGGATCGTTAATATGGTCGTGCAACCAGTTTTTGTTTAATTTGTTCTTAGCCATTAGCGTAGAATACTGCCTTTAAGAGAACCTATCCAAAAATAACTATGCTGAACCTTACCCCTGCCGAACGCAGCGTCCTGCGCGCCGAAGCCCATGGCCTGAAACCTATCGTCCTCGTCGGCGAGTCGGGCCTGACCCCTTCCGTGATGAAGGAAATTGAGCTCGGCCTGGATTCCCACGGCTTGATCAAGGTGCGCGTTTTCGGCGATGACCGCGAAGCCCGCATCGAAATGTACGAAACCATTTGCGAGAAGACCGGCGCCGCGCCGGTTCAACACATTGGCAAGCTGCTGGTGCTGTACCGCCCGCGCGTGGAAGCTGAGAAAGCGTCTTCCGGCAAGGCCGGCAAAGGCATGCGCATGGTTACCATCGTTAAGCCAAGCGCTTCGGGCACCAAGAAGCCTTCCGTGAGCAAGGTCCTGCTGAAGGGGAACGAGCGTGTGACCGCTGGCGGTACCATCAAGCGCGTCAAGAAGAAAGTTGGCACCAAGAAGTCGGCTGCCTGAAACCCGGTAAATCTGGGTCTGACCCAAGGGTCAGACCCGGTCGGCGCCACCTGCAGTGGATGGGTCTGACCCTTGGGTCAGACCCGGGTTTGCCGGGTTACTGTTTCCAGACCAGCCACCCCGCCAGCAGGCTCTGCACCAAGTAAATACTGCTCGAAATCCCATGCAGCTTGCCGAAGCTGCCGTCGCCGGAAGCCTTGGCCGCCGCCATCATCGGCTGCAGGCCGAAGTGCGATACCACGGTGCACATCACCATCGCCACCACAATCAGCAGCACCGAGCGGCGCCGCTTCGGCGTCCAGTCGCGCGCGCCGAAGAACAGCAGCACGCCCATGGCCGCGCCGCAGCCCAGCGAGAGCATCGCCTCGGCATGGAACATCAGCCCGGCGATCGAGCCGGCCAGCACCCGGTCCAGCGACGCGAACAGCGTCGGCGCCACCAGGTAGCCCACCGTCCACAGGCTGCCGGCCCACAGGGCGGCCACCAGCAGGCGTACCTTAGACAGCAGCATCAAACGTAGCGGACTTCGAGGATTTCGTATTCGCGCGGGCCGGACGGGGCCTGCACTTCGACCACGTCGCCGGCGTATTTGCCGATCAGGGCGCGGGCGATTGGCGAAGTGACGGACACCTTGCTCATCTTCAGGTCGGCTTCATCGGTGCCGACGATCTGGTAGCTGACCTTCTGGCCCGACTCCAGGTCTTCCAGGTCCACAGTGGAGGCGAACACCACGCGGCCTTCCGCGTCCAGGGTGGCCGGGTCGACGATCTGTGCCGAGCTCAACTTGCCTTCCAGTTCCGCGATACGGCCTTCGACGAAGGCCTGGCGCTCCTTGGCGGCATCGTATTCGGCATTTTCGGACAGGTCGCCGTGCGAACGCGCTTCGGCGATGGCATCGATGACAATGCGGCGCTCCTTGGTCTTGAGCTGGTGCAGCTCTTCTTTCAGGAGTTCGGCGCCGTATTTAGTGAGTGGAACGG
>JBCNPK010000012.1:0-128124 GCA_039593355.1 Pseudoduganella sp. | reverse complement strand
ATAACGACCATAATAATTCCAAAAAAGTGTGCTGAGTCGGAAAAAGCCGCAAATTATAGCGCGCTTTAACTCCAACCGGCAAGATTAATCAAATTGGTGGGGAATTGGACAATCCGGGATTATCCCCCGAACTGGCCTCGTCGGCAACAGCTTTGTTGTGCGATACTGCCGGTTTTTCGGACTTTTCGGCAGCAAACATGTCTGTTTTACACAAGAACAAAACTTTCACCGCCCTGCTCGCCGTGGTCGCCGGCGGCATCGGCCTGCACCGCTTCTACCTGCGCGGCCTGACTGACACATGGGGCTGGCTGCATGCCGCCAGCCTGCTGGGCGTGGCTGCCGTATTTGCCCTCTGGCCGAAAGCCGATCCCTACTTCCTGCTGCTGCCGCTGATCCTGTCGATCCTGATCGCCACGCTCGAAGCCCTGGTCCTCGGCCTGACGCCGGATGAAAAATGGGATGCCACTTACAACGCCGGCAGCGGCAAGCAATCGAACTCGCGCTGGCCCCTCGCATTCGTGCTGGTCGCCGGCCTGATGTTCGGCGCCTTCGGCCTGATCGCCGCCATCGCCCGCCTGAACGACCTGCTCTTCACCGGCGGCATCTACGGCTGACTCCGTGTCCCACCGTGGGGTCACACCCGAAATGGGACACAAGCTCTGCCGGCTTCGTGCCTGAGGCCGTGTCCCGATTCGGGTGTGACCCCAGGGTGGGACACGGGCTGGACCACAGCTAACGTCTTGTCACAAATTTTCATTCCATTCGGAAACTATTGACCTATACTCACTGCTACCACAACCGTTTTTGGAGAACCCATATGAAAGTAATTAAATTCCTCTTGCCAGCCATCCTGGCCGTAACGGTTACCGGCGCTTATGCGCAGCCGAAGAAGGCAGTCTGCGCCGACTGCGGCACCGTGACCGCAGTGAAGGTCGTCGAGAAGGATGGCGAAGGCAGCGCAGCTGGCATGGTTGCCGGCGGTATCGCTGGCGGCCTGCTGGGCCACCAGGTTGGCGGCGGCACCGGCAAGACCCTGGCCACCGTGGCCGGCGCTGCGGGCGGCGCTTACGCCGGCAAGAAGATCGAAGGCAAGATGAACAAGGTCAAGGAGTGGCACGTGACCGTCCGCTACGAAACCGGCAAGGTCGGCACCGTCGTTCTGAAAAACGATCCTAACCTGCGCAACGGCGATCACGTCCGTCGCGAAAACGGTGGCCTCGAACGCTACTAAGCCCTGCGCGACAGCAGTAAGCCCATCCCCGCGCCGGCCAGCAGGCCGGCGCAACTCCGGTTGAAAATCCTCTTCCCGCGCGGTTGCGCGAACCATTTCTGCATGCGTGCGCCCATCCAGGCATAGGCCGCCAGCGCCACCAGCTCCAGCAGCAGGAACAACACTCCCAGCACCAGGAACTGCACACCCACCGGGCCTGCAGGGTCGACGAATTGCGGCAGGAAGGCCGTGAAAATCAGGATCGCTTTCGGATTGCCCGCAGCGACGAAGAATTCCTGCCGCGCCAGTTGCCACCAGCCTGCCACAGGCGCCTCGACTGCAGCCTGCTCGCCCGGCTGCGCGCGCCACAACTGCCACGCCAGGTAGAACAGGTAGAACGCACCGGCAGTCTTGATCAATGTGAACAGCATTTCGGAAGTGTGCAGCACCGCCGCCAATCCGGCGGACGCCAACGCAATCATCCCCGCGAACGCTGCCAACCGCCCCGCCCCTGCCAGGCAGGAACGGCGAAAGCCATAGCGCGTCGCGTTGCTGACGGATAGCAGGTTGTTCGGCCCCGGCGCCATATTCAGCGCAAAACAGGCAGGCACAAATAGCATGAGGGTTGAAGAGTCCATGCTCGGCTCCATATCGAAATTTTAGTTAATATACATCGCGAACAGAACCGCCAGGGGACATCGTGACAGACCATGGCACACCCCGCCGCCCGCCATTTGAAAAGGAGCACTTTTTGTACGTTTTGAACCGCATCCCTGAAGAACCGGTTCGCCTCTACCGGGCGATCATTGACGCGCTGGGCGCCGCATGATCCGTCGGCTACTCGCAGCATCCTTGCTCGCGGCCAGCGTGGCGCAGGCGCAGACCGTCGCGATCACCATGGACGATGGACCCAACGCGGAGAGCACGCCCCGCATGACTGCCGTCGAGCGCAACCAGGCCATCCTCAACGCGCTGGCCAGGCACCACGTACAGGCAGCCTTGTTTGTAACCTCGGGCTACGGCGCCAACACGCCGCAAGGCCTGCCGCTGCTGCAAGCCTGGAGCAAAGCGGGGCACGCGATCGGCAACCACACCGTGACGCATCCGGACCTTGAGAAAGTCCCGCTGGCCGAGTATCAGCGCCAGGTGCTCGAATGCGACCGCTTGATCAGTACCCAGCCGGGATACCAGAAATGGTTGCGCTTTACCTATCTGCGCGAAGGCAACACGCCGGAGAAAATGGAAGGCATGCGCAAATTCCTGCGCGAGCATGGCTATCGCAATGCCTACGTCAGCGCCGACACCAGCGACTGGCGCCTCAACGAAAAGCTGCTCGAGGTGCTGAAGAAGAATCCGAACGCGGACGTGAGTCCGATCCGCACGGTCTACCTGGCGCATATCAAACAGCGCTTGCTCGCTTACCGGGAGCTGTCGCAGCAGCTGCAGGGACGCGATATCGCGCAAGTCCTGCTGCTGCACCATAACCTGCTCAATGCCCTCTGGCTGGATGATGTGCTGGGCGAGATCGAGGGGATGGGCTGGAAGATCATTACGCCTGCGGAGGCGTTTGCAGATCCGGTGTACAAGCTGGAGCCGGTGCGCAAGGTTGCGGGACAGAGCTTGCTGTTGTCACTTGGCCGCACACTGGGCCTGGGACTGATGCCTGGCGGTGAGCGCCTGGTGGATGATGGGGATTACGAGATCGCCGAGTTGGCGAAGAAGGGACTTTGAACTGCAAACCCGGTAAATCTGGGTCTGACCCAAGGGTCAGACCCGCTCGTGGCAGCCGCAGCGCGAGGTTCCGACGGGACGGCCATCCGGCCTGGGTCAGACCCTGGTTTGCCGGGTTAGAACTGCTCGACGCCCAGGCCCAGCACGCCGCTGCTGCCATCAACGATCGCAGCGCGCATGCCCGCGGAACCTGACAGGATATGGTCCGCGAAGAATCGCGCAGTCACGATCTTGGCATGGTAGAACGATTCATCGCCCTCGCCTGCCGCGAGCTTGGACTGCGCCACCAGCGCGGCGCGGCCCATCTGCCAGCCGCCGAACACGATACCGGCCAGCTTCAGGTACAGCACGGAACCCGAGAACACGCCCTTGATATCCGTTTTGACGTGACCCACGATGTAGTCCACCACCGCTTCCAGGTCATCCGCACCCTGCACCAGGTGCTTGCGGATCGCCGCGAAGTCGGGCGAGTTCACGCTACCCAGTTCTTCGGCAGTCGCACGAACCTGCGCAATGATCGACTTGGCCAGAGCACCGCCGTCACGCACGGTCTTGCGGCCGATCAGGTCATTCGCCTGGATCGCGGTAGTGCCTTCGTAGATGGTCAGGATCTTGGCGTCGCGATAGTGCTGCGCCGCGCCGGTTTCCTCGATGAAGCCCATGCCGCCATGCACTTGCACGCCGTCGCGGGCCACGTTCTCGGACATCTCGGTCGACCATCCCTTCACGATAGGCACCAGGAACTCGTAGACTGCCTGGTTCGAAGCGCGCACCTCTGCGTCGGCGTGGTGGTGAGCCACGTCGTGGATGCCGGCGGCCACGTAAGCCAGCGCGCGGGCCGCTTCGGTCTGGGCGCGCATCGACATCAGCATGCGGCGCACGTCCGGGTGGTTGATGATCGCCACGCCCGCCGGGGAGCCGTTCAGGTCGCGCGACTGCACGCGTTCCTTGGCGAAGGTCACAGCCTGCTGGTATGCGCGCTCCGCCAGGCCCACGCCCTGCATGCCGACGCCGAAGCGGGCCGCGTTCATCATGATGAACATGTATTCCAGGCCGCGGTTTTCTTCGCCCACCAGGTAGCCGACGGCGCCGCCGTTGTCGCCGAACTGCAGCACGGCGGTCGGGGAAGCCTTGATGCCAAGTTTGTGTTCGATCGACACGCAGTGCGCATCGTTGCGTGCGCCCAGCGAACCATCGGCGTTGACCATGAACTTGGGCACGATGAACAGCGAGATGCCCTTCACGCCCGGTGGCGCATCAGGCGTACGCGCCAGCACCAGGTGGATGATGTTCTCGGCCATGTCATGCTCACCGTAGGTGATGAAGATCTTGGTGCCGAAAATTTTGTAGGTGCCGTCTTCCTGCGGCACCGCGCGGGTGCGCACGGCTGCCAGGTCGGAGCCGGCTTGCGGCTCGGTCAGGTTCATGGTGCCGGTCCACTTGCCGGTCACCAGCGGCTCCAGGTAGGTCGCCTTCTGCTCGTCGGAACCAGCGGTCAGCAGCGCTTCGATCGCGCCATCGGACAGCAGTGCCACCAGCGCGAACGACAGGTTCGAGCCGTGCAGCATTTCCACGCACGGGGTGCCGATCAGTTTCGGCAGGCCCTGCCCGCCGAATTCGGTCGGGTGCTGCAGGCCTTGCCAGCCCGCTTCCGCGAACTGCTTGAAGGCTTCCTTGAAGCCTTTGGAGGTGGTGACCTTGCCGTCAGCCCAGGAGCTTGGCTCCTTGTCTGCCGCGTGGTTCAGCGGGGCGATCACGCCGCTCACGAACTTCGCGTTTTCTTCCAGTACGGCTTCCGCGGTTTCAGCATTTGCATCTTCACAGCCTGGCAGCGCGGACACGCCTTCCAGGTTCGCCAGTTCGTTCATCACGAACAGCATGTCTTTCATTGGGGCTTGATAACTCATGAAAACTCTCCAAGGTAGTAAAAGGGCCACTTGCGTGGCCCCGGTACTCAGTCCTTTTTCAGGACTCTTTTTTGATTAACCCAGTTCCTTGACCAGTTGAGGAACAACCTCGAACAGGTCGCCCACGATGCCGTAGTCGGCAACGGAGAAGATAGGCGCTTCAGGGTCTTTGTTCACAGCGACGATGACCTTGGAGTCCTTCATGCCAGCCAAGTGCTGGATCGCGCCGGAGATACCGACAGCGATGTACAGGGAAGGAGCAACGATCTTGCCGGTCTGGCCAACCTGCCAGTCGTTCGGCACGAAGCCTGCGTCGACCGCAGCGCGCGATGCGCCCATGGCGGCGTTCAGCTTGTCGGCCAGCGGTTCCAGGATCTTGAAGGCGTCGGCAGAGCCCATGCCGCGGCCGCCGGAAACGATGATCTTGGCGGCGGTCAGCTCCGGACGGTCCGACTTGGCCAGTTCGCGGCCAACGAAAGCGGATTTGCCGAAATCGGCAGCGGCAGCCACGGTTTCCACGGCAGCGGAACCGCCTTCGGCAGCGGCGTCGAAACCGGTGGTACGGACGGTGATCACTTTTACTTTGTCCGACGATTGCACGTAGGCGATCGCGTTACCGGCGTAGATCGGGCGCTCGAAGGTGTCTGGCGCGTCGACCTTGGTGATTTCCGAGATCTGTGCCACGTCCAGCTTGGCGGCAACGCGCGGCAGGATGTTCTTGCCGTAGGCGGTAGCTGGAGCCAGGATGTGGCTGTAGCCGCCGGCTACAGCCAGGATCTGCTCGGCGACGTTTTCAGCCAGGCCATCGGCGAAGTGGGCTGCGTCGGCGTGCAGCACTTTGGTGACGCCGGCGATTTTCGCGGCGGCGGCAGCTGCGGCGCCGGCATTGGAGCCAGCGACCAGCACGTGGACTTCGCCCGCGCATTTTGCAGCGGCGGTAACGGTGTGCAGGGTGCTGCCCTTCAGGGATGCGTTGTCGTGTTCTGCGATTACGAGTGCGACCATGATTGAGTTCCTAGAGTATTCGGTGGATTAGATGACTTTAGCTTCGGTGCGCAGCTTGGACACCAGGGTCGCTACGTCAGGCACTTTGATACCAGCGGAACGCTTGGCAGGCTCGGCCACTTTCAGGGTTTTCAGGCGTGGGGTCACGTCGACGCCCAAGTCTTCCGGCTTGACGGTTTCCAGCGGCTTCTTCTTCGCCTTCATGATGTTTGGCAGGGTCACGTAGCGCGGCTCGTTCAGGCGCAGGTCGGTGGTCACGATGGCTGGCAGTTGCAGCGCCACGGTTTCCAGGCCGCCGTCCACTTCGCGGGTCACGGTGACTTTGCCGTCGCCCAGTTCAACCTTCGAAGCGAAGGTCGCTTGCGGCCAGCCCAGCAGGGCTGCCAGCATCTGGCCGACCTGGTTGGAGTCGTCGTCGATTGCCTGCTTGCCCAGGATGATCAGCTGCGGTTGCTCTTTGTCGGCAACGGCTTTCAGCAGCTTGGCCACAGCCAGCGGCTCCAGTTCAACGGCGGTTTCGATCAGGATGCCACGGTCGGCGCCGATCGCCATGCCGGTGCGCAGGGTTTCCTGGCACTGGGTCACGCCTGCGGACACGGCAACCACTTCGGTCACTTTGCCGGCCTCTTTCAGGCGGGTCGCTTCTTCCAGTGCGATCTCGTCGAACGGGTTCATCGACATTTTGACGTTGGCGATATCTACGCCAGTGCCGTCGGATTTGACGCGCACTTTCACGTTGAAGTCGACGACGCGCTTGACAGGTACCAGGACTTTCATAGGTGTGCCTTTGAAAAAGAGATAAGTAAAATTAGTGGGCTAGATTATATTGGAATTCGATATCATTTATCGAATAAAAGCACGATCGTGCGTTTTTTAAATACAATCCGGCGCCGAAAATCAGCAACCGGTAGCATACCGCAAAATCTTACTTGCGGCGCATCAAAAACGTAAATTCAGTGCCCTGCTGGATGTGGGACAACAATGCATTGCCAGTCTGCTTGGCAAAGGCCTGGAAGTCACGCACTGACCCGGGATCGGTAGCCACGATACGCAATACCTGGCCGCTTTCCAATTCCGCCAAGGCTTTCTTGGCTTTCAGGATAGGCAGCGGGCAATTCAGGCCGCGCGCGTCGAGGTCCTTATGAAATTCCATGGTCTCGGACTCGAGAGTAAGAGTTTCGCTCATCAATATCTCGCTTCTGTACTACTGGTTCCGACATACTACTCCAATTTTGGTCCTGTGACGCACTGCACCAAAATAGTTAATGTTGCGTTGCAAAATTCCAACGACATTGCAGTATCGGAAAGGCCCGCCCTAGTAGGCGCGGGCCCTTAGCAGCACTTAGATACGCGACTCCACCCATGCTGCAACGCCACCGAGCGCACCTGGCAGCGCGTCCGGATTGGTGCCGCCGGCTTGCGCCATATCAGGGCGGCCACCGCCTTTGCCGCCCACTTGCTGTGCGACGAAATTGACCAGCTCGCCAGCTTTGACCTTGCCGATGGAGTCGGCAGTCACACCAGCGATCAGGCTCACCTTGCCGTCGTTGACGGAGGCCAGCACGATGGCGGCGGACTTCAGCTTGTCCTTCAGCTTGTCCATGGTTTCGCGCAGCGCGGTCACGTCGGCGCCTTCCATGGTTGCAGCCAGCACTTTCAGGCCCTTGACGTCGACCGCCTTGTTCACCAGCTCGTCGCCCTGGCCGGAAGCCAGCTTCGACTTCAGTGCCGCCAGTTCTTTTTCCAGCGACTTCACCTGGTCTTGCACGGCGGTGATCTTGGAAGTCAGTTCCTCAGGATTCGACTTCAGCGCGGCAGCAGCTTCGTTCAGCTTGCGCGCCATGCCCTGCACCAGCGCCAGCGCGCCTTCGCCGGTCACGGCTTCCACGCGGCGAATGCCGGCAGCAACGCCGCCTTCCGACACGATCTTGAACAGGCCGATATCGCCGGTACGGTGCACGTGCACGCCGCCGCACAGCTCTTTCGAGGAGCCGATGTCCATGACGCGCACTTCGTCGCCGTACTTCTCGCCGAACAGCGCCATCGCGCCGTGCTTCACCGCGTCGTCGAAGGACATGTTGTGCGACTGGGTCGCCACGTTGGCCAGGATCTCGGCGTTGACGATGGCTTCCACCTTGGCGATTTCCTCGGCGGTCATCGGCTGGGTGTGCGAGAAGTCGAAGCGTGCCTTGTCCGGATCAACCAGCGAGCCTTTCTGCGCCACGTGGGAACCCAGCACTTCGCGCAGGGCTTTGTGCATCAGGTGGGTCGCCGAGTGGTTGCGGATGGTGCGGCCGCGCGCGTGCTGGTCCACTTCCGCGCCGACAGCGTCGCCCACTTTCAGCGAGCCCTGCTCCACCACGCCATGGTGGCCGAATACATCGGCCTGGATCTTCAGCGTGTCTTCCACGGTGAAGCGGCCGGTGGCGCCGGTGATCAGGCCCTGGTCGCCCACCTGGCCGCCGGATTCGGCGTAGAACGGGGTGGTATCCAGCACGACGATGCCCTGCTCGCCGGCTTTCAGTTCCTGCACAGGAGCGCCGTTGGCGTACAGGGCGATCACTTTCGAGTTGTGCTGCAGCTGGTCGTAGCCGACGAACTTGTTCTTCTCGCCGGAGTATTCAACGTTGGCAGCCATCTTCTTGAACTTGCCGCCCTCGCGCGCCTTCTGCTTCTGCGCTTCCATGGCGACGTTGAAGCCGGCTTCGTCCAGCGTCACTTCGCGTTCGCGGCAGATGTCGGCGGTCAGGTCCAGCGGGAAGCCGTAGGTGTCGTACAGGGTGAAGGCGGTAGCGCCGTCCAGGTTCTTCGGATCCTTGGCCAATTGGGCTTCCAGGATCTTCATGCCGTTTTCCAGGGTCTCGCCGAAGCGCTCTTCTTCCGCTTTCAGCACCTGGGCCACGCGGTCCTTCGCTTCCGCCAGCTCAGGGTAAGCAGCACCCATTTCCTTGTTCAGGTCTTCCACCAGCTTGTAGAAGAATGCCTTCGACTGGCCCAGCTTGTGGCCGTGGCGCAGCGCGCGGCGGATGATGCGGCGCAGGACGTAGCCATGGCCTTCAGGGCCAGGGATGATGCCGTCGACGATCATGAAGGCAGCGGCGCGGATGTGGTCGGCGATCACGCGCAGGGACTTCGATTCCAGGTCGGTCGCGCCGGTTTCGCGGGCGGCAGCCTTGATCAGGGCCTGGAAGGAATCGATCTCATAGTTCGAGTGCACGTGCTGCAGGACGGCGGCCAGGCGCTCCATGCCCATGCCGGTATCCACGCAAGGCTTCGGCAGCTTGTGCATCACGCCCGCTTCGTCGCGGTTGAACTGCATGAACACCAGGTTCCAGATTTCGATGAAACGGTCGCCGTCTTCCTCGGCGGAGCCTGGAGGGCCGCCCCAGATATCGGCGCCGTGGTCGTAGAAGATCTCGGTGCAAGGACCGCATGGGCCGGTGTCGGCCATCTGCCAGAAGTTGTCCGAAGCGTAGCGCGAACCCTTGTTGTCGCCGATACGGATGATGCGCTCTTTCGGTACGCCGATTTCGTTGGCCCAGATGTCGTAGGCTTCGTCGTCTTCGATGTAGACGGTGACGGTCAGCTTTTCTGGAGGCAGGCCGTAGACCTTGGTCAGCAGCTCCCAGGCGTACTGGATCGCATCGCGCTTGAAATAGTCGCCGAAGCTGAAATTGCCCAGCATCTCGAAGAAGGTGTGGTGACGCGCGGTGTAGCCGACGTTTTCCAGGTCATTGTGCTTGCCGCCGGCGCGCACGCAGCGCTGCACGGTGGTGGCACGGGTGTACGGGCGGGTATCCTGGCCCAGGAACACATCCTTGAACTGCACCATGCCGGAGTTGGTCAACAGCAGGGTTGGGTCGTTGCCTGGCACCAGCGGGCTGGAACGGACAATCGTATGACCCTTGGATTCGAAGAATTTCAGGAACTTTTCGCGAATTTCAGCAGATTTCATGTCGTAAAAGGTAGGTTGCAGGCTGGTGCAAAGGGTTGATTATACGTGAACAGCCCGTCAGTGGAAAAAAGGGGAAGGGGCAAAAAAGGGGACGTACCCCTTTTTTTCGAAAAAGGGGTACGTCCCCTTTTTTACCCCTTCCTTTTTTCCACTGCTATGTGAAGTTCGGCCCGATCAGGTCGATGCGGTCGGTGCAGAAGCCGTCCACGCCCAGGGAAAGGATTTCCCGCGCGCGCTCCGGCGTATTGACGGTGTAGCAAAACAGGCCCAGGCCCGCCGCCTTGACCGCTTTCGCCAGCTCCGGCGCCAGATATTTGTGATTGGTGTGGATCGCCACGGCGCCCAGCTCGCGCGCCGTCTCCAGCCAGTTGTCAGGAATCTTGTCAAACAAGCAAGCCCTGGGCAGCTCGGGCGCCGCCTCGCGCGCCGCCGCCAGCGCCGGCATGCTGAAAGAAGACAGCAAAGGCATCTGCGCCGGATCGGCCGCAGCGACTTCCGCCGCGAAGCGGGCGCGCGCCGTTTGCGCCACCCAGCGCCCGGTCGCCTCCTCGTGACCCTCGGCCGGCTTGATCTCGATATTCATCCAGATCTTGTGCTCTTTGCAGTAGTCGACCCACTCCAGGAACAAAGGCACCGGCTCGCCGCGGAATTCCGGACCAAACCAGCGGCCGGCATCCATCTTCGCCAATTCGGCTGCCGTGAAATTGGGCACATAGCCATCGCCGTAAATCGTGCGGCCGAAATGCGGGTCGTGCATCACCACGCCAATGCCATCCGAGGACAGCATCACATCGAATTCCACCGCACGGAAACCATACGCCAAGCCGGCGCGCAGGCCGGCGATTGTATTCTCCGGAGCGAGCGTGCCGCCTCCGCGATGCGCAACGATTTTAGGGTATGGCCACATGGATTAAGACACTAACACGGTTGGATGCGTTAAGCTAACGCTCCCTGAAAACAGTAGGAAGAAGACAACATGACCCCGAAGGCCCTTGGACACATTCGCGTACTGGACTTGAGCCGCGTGCTGGCCGGCCCCTGGTGCTCGCAGAACCTGGCCGATCTGGGCGCGGACGTGATCAAGATCGAGCGCCCCGGCAGCGGCGACGACACGCGCGCCTGGGGGCCGCCTTACGCCAAGGACGAAAACGGCGCCGATACGACCGAAGCGGCCTACTACCTCTCCGCCAACCGTGGCAAGCGCTCGGTCACCTGCGACATTTCCAAGCCCGAAGGCCAGGCCCTGATCCGCGAACTGGCAATGCATGCCGACGTGGTCCTGGAAAACTACAAGGTCGGCCAGCTGAAAAAATATGGCCTGGACTACGAATCGCTGAAAGCCGTTAAGCCGGATCTGGTGTACTGCTCCGTGACAGGCTTCGGCCAGGACGGCCCTTACGCGCACCGCGCAGGCTACGATTTCCTGATCCAGGGCATGGGCGGCTTGATGTCCGTGACCGGCGAGCGCGACGACTTGCCGGGCGGCGGCCCGCAAAAAGCCGGCGTGGCCCTGACCGACCTGATGACCGGCATGTACGCCACCATCGCCATCCTGGCCGCGCTCACGCACCGCGACCGCACCGGCGAAGGCCAGTACATCGACATGGCGCTCCTTGACGTGCAGGTAGCGATGCTGGCCAATATGGGCTCCAACTACCTGAATAGCGGCAAGGCGCCCAAGCGCTGGGGCAACGCCCACGCCAACATCGTCCCCTACCAGACCTTCGCTTGTGCCGACGGCTATATCATCGTGGCCACCGGCAACGACGGCCAGTACCAGAAATTCGTCGAAGTCGGCGGCCGCCCCGACCTGGCCACGCACGAACGCTACGCCACCAATCCCCAGCGCGTGCAGAACCGCGACGAACTGGTGCCCATCCTCGCCGAGATGGTGAAGCAGAAACCGCGCGACTGGTGGATTGAACAGCTGGAAGCGGTAGGCGTGCCATGCGGCCCGATCAACGACCTGCACGACGTCTTCAAAAATCCGCAAGTGCAAGCGCGCGGCATGATGATCGAAACGCCGCACCCGACCGCCGGAAAAGTGAAACTGGTGCGCAACCCGATGCGCCTGAGCGCCAGCCCCGCCGAAACCGACATGCCACCGCCCCTGCTCGGCCAGCACACTGACGAAGTGCTGCGCGAAGTCCTCGGCCGCAGCGCCGAGGACATCGCCGCGCTGCGCGCCAAAGGCATCCTCTAATACGGCTGAGCCCGTGTCCCACCTTGGGGTCACACCCGAAATGAGACACGGACACATCTGAAACACTGCCGCGCTCGTGTCCCGTTTCGGGTGTGACCCCAGGGTGGGACACGGGCTCGGCTGGTGCGCCCTCGGCTGGCGCGCTTTTAGTGCAGGTGCTGCTTGAACTCCATGAGCTCGCGGTGCATGTGGTTGACGACGGCTTTCATTTCGGGCGTCACTTGCATGCGCTCGCTGGCGCAGACCCGGCGGGCGCGGGCGCCGAGCACTTCCATGTCGTCGACCAGTTTGGGGACGTTGGCGTAGTCTTCGCTTGCCAGCATTTCGCTGATGTCGTCCGAGCGCCGGTCCAGTTTCTGGATGGCGTCGCGCAACTCGCCGGTCAAATGGCGTTCGGCCGATAAGGCTTGCGCGGCCTGGCTGACAGCGATCTGGATATTGCTGAGCCTGAGGCGGATTTCCCTGTCATGCAGCATGATGACCTCCTTGAACGATGACGGCGCCCAGTGCACCGGTCGGACTTGGAGATCGCTCGCGCCGGGCAGTTCAATCAGCCTGCCTCGGCTTTGATTTGGCTCAACATTGGTGCGATTGGCGTCAACCGCCTCAGGTGCACTGCAATGCCCACCGCTCCCAACAGGCAGCTCGCAAGCAAGGCTACCACGCCTGCCCAGCCCGCCCATCCCCACAGGATCCCGGCAGCCCAGCCGATCACGCTCGATCCGAGGTAATAGAAGAACAGGTACAGGGCCGACGCCAGCGCCGCGCCGCGCGCGCGGCGGCCGACCCAACTGCTGGTCATCGAGTGCGAGGCGAAAAAGGCGAAGGTAAACAAGGCGAGTCCGGCAACGACCAGCGGCAGCCAGCTGGACAAGGTCAGCACAATACCGGCCAGCATGAGGCTTAGTACCAGGTAGAGCACGCCTTTGCGGCCATAGCGGTCAGCAAGCTTGCCCGCCCAGACCGAGCTGAAAATCCCCAGCAAATACAGGAAAGAGATGCCGCCCACCACACTCTGGCGCAACTGGAACGGCGACGCCAGCAGGCGATAGCTGATGTAGTTGTAGGCGCTGACCATGCATCCCATCAACAGGAAGGCGAGTACGTACAACCAGGGCAGGCCGTCGTCCGCCAGGTGCTTGCGCGCGTTTTCCGGCAGCGCACGCCAGCTGCCGGCCGAGGCGCGAAAGCGGCGCGATTCCGGCAGGCTGCGCCAGAACTCGAGGGCGGCCAGAACGCCGGCCACGCCCATTGCCGCGAGCGCGACGCGCCAGGAGAAAAAGTCGCTCAGCACCGACGTCACCGTGCGCCCCACCATGCCGCCAAACGCGCTGCCGCTGATATAGAGGCCCATCGACAGGCCCAGCGATTCGGGTTCGATTTCTTCCGCCAGATAAGCCATGGCGACGGCGGGCATTCCGCCCAGCGCGACGCCGAGCAGGATGCGCGCAGCCAGCAGTTGTCCATAGCCGTCGGCCATGGCGCACAGCAGCGTCATCACGGCCGAAATTGCCAGCGCCGCCACCATCAGCGGCTTGCGGCCGTAGCGGTCGGAAATAGCGCTGGAGGCCACCAGCGACATCGCCATGGCGGCAGTCGCCAGCGATAGCGAAAGGCTGCTGTGCGCCGGCGTCAATGCGAATTCGTGCGAGAACAGCGGCATCAGCGGTTGCACGCAGTACAACAGCGCGAAGCAGGAGAAGCCGCCGAAGAACATGGCGCGGTTGGTGGGGTGCAGGAGGGCTTTCATGGTGCAGTCCATCTTAGGATTGCCCTGTATTACTGTCCAATATATATTTGAGTCGTTATTAATCGCTTCTGCATATTATGGAATTGCGTCACCTGCGCTATTTCGTGGCCGTGGCCGAGGAGCTGAGCTTCACGCGCGCGGCCGAGCGGCTGCATATCGGCCAGCCTCCCCTCTCCCAGCAAATCCAGGCGCTGGAGGCTGAAGTGGGTGCGCGCCTGTTCGACCGCAGCAAGCGCTGGGTGCGGCTGACCGAGGCGGGCAAGCTGTTCCTGGAGGATGCGCGGGCGATCCTGGCGCAATCCGATCGCGCCGCGGAAAGGGCGCGCCGGGCCCAGCGCGGCGAGGCGGGCGAGCTGCGGGTGGGCTTTACGTTTTCCACGCCTTTTACGCCGCTGTTTGCGCGCACTATCCGGCGCTACCGGCAGCTCTATCCGCACGTGGCGCTGACGCTGCATGAGATGACGACGCTGCATCAGCTGGATGCAATCGAGGCGCGCAAGCTCGATCTTGGCTTTGTGCGCCCGCCGGAGGTGGCATTGCCGGAGCAGTTGTCGCTGACGACCCTGCGCAGAGATGCGCTTTTGCTGGTGCTGGCGAGCGATTCGCCGCTGGCGCGCAAGCGTAAGGTGAAAGTGGCGGACCTGGCGGAACTGCCTTGGGTGATGTATCCGAAGGAGTCCGGGGTCGGGATTAATCATGCGATCTTCGGCATGTGCCGGGCGGCGGGCTTTGTGCCGCAGGTGGCGATGGAGGCCGGGGAGGCGGCGACCATTATCGGGCTGGTTGCGGCGGGGATTGGGGTGTCGGTGCTGCCTTCGCCATTCCAGTCGATGCATCTGGAGGGCGTGGTATATCGGCCATTGGATGATGCGGCGGCGACTACCTCCTTGCAGTTGGCGCAGCGGCGCAGGGATGCGGGAGCGCTGGTGGAGGCGTTCGTGCGGGTGGCGTTGGAAGAAAACAAACCCGGTAAACCTGGGTCAGACCCGAGGGTCTGACCCTGTCTGCTCGCGGGCCGCCGGCTCCGGCTTCAGCCACGATACGCGAGACCGTACTGGGTCTGACCCTTGGGTCAGACCCGGGTTTACCGGGTTTCAGTCGTAATCGGCGTCAAGCTCGGAGCCCGCGTAGTTTTCCAGCTCGGTCCAAAGCGTCTTCATCGCGAATCGCCCCGGCAGCTTTTGCAGCACGGTGCACGACTTGCGATACAGGTCGATGCGGTTCAACAGCACCGGGCGATGCTGTTCCGGCACCGCCGCCACCAGCGCGGCAAACCCTGCTTCGTAATCCGGCTTGGCCTTGCGCACAGCCTTGACGAAGCGTTCGAACTCCTTCTGCCCTGTGCGCGCCACGATGCGGCCGCCACCCTCCACCGAAAAGATGATCGCCAGCGCGATCACGCCTTCCGCATTCAGGTCCGGATCCTTGATCGCACCTTCGGAATTATGCCGGCGCAGCCAGTTCGCCAGCCGCACCACGGCCTGCACTTCCTGCCGCTGCTTCAGCTGCGCCTGGTACTTGGAAGGACCGTCCCAGTTCGCGCCCGGCTCGGTGTAGCAGATGTCGAAGAACAGGTCGCGCAAACGGCGCTGCGCATACATCGGGTCGTTATCGTATTCGCCGATCAGCGTATCTTCGGGCATCGCAGCGAGGTCCTTCAGCTGGCGGAAGCCCGCCTGGAAGGCGAGCTCCGCACCCTGCTCCACCAGGAAATCCAGCGCCAGCTCGTCGGAGTCGACGGTCAGCACCTGCTCCAGGCCGAGCGACACGCCGCCAACGGTCAGGTTGACCGCCTTCTGGATGCCTTCGGCCGTGCGGTTGTTGGTGAACTTGTCCGCGACCATGGCCGTGATGCCGCTCAATTCTTCCGCCAGGATGACGGCCGCGTCTTCGCGGTCGTCGCCGGGCAGCAGTTTGATGGCGCGGGTCAGTCGCGGCAGGCTTTCTTTGACGAGTGCGGGCAGCATCAGCCGAAGATCCCCGTACCGATCGAGCGGCGTGCGCGCTCGCGGCCGGTGCCACTGCGGGTGGTCGGCACTTGCTTGCGCAGGCGGTACAGCAGCTCCTTGGTGGAGCGCTGCAGGTGCTCGGGCTCTTCGTCCGGGTCGTCGCTGAATTCGGCGTCGGCCAGGTCCGCACTGTGGCGGAATTCCGGGAACAGTTCGAACAGGGCGCGGTCCCAGCCGTCTTCGTTGGCTTGCGCCAGCGCGACGGCGATCGGCACGATATCGTTGTCCGACGAAGTCTGTCCGGTCAGGTAGGCGCCCTTGGAGATCACTTCGCCCGCCACTTCCAGCACTTCTTTCGGCGCCAGCGAGAACAGGATCGCGAACGCGGTGCAGCCCCAGTCGGTGGCGGATGCTTCCTTCAGCAGTTCGGCGCGGCGCTCCTCATCTTCGGTGCCGAAGATCACGCCGTGCATGTGCGCGAACAGCGATTCGGCGATACGCTCAGGATCGTCTTCGATCATGTCGTCCGGCCAGGTGGCGGCGATGTAGGCCAGGCTTTCGGCCCACTGCTTCGGCGGCACGAGCAGGGTCGCCAGCGACATCTTGCCGCCGTCGAAGCCGGACATGTGCAGCGCCGTCACGTGCGGCGGCAGCTCCTGCAGCACTTCCACCACGGCCAGGTCGCCGTGGGTGTCCGCTGCTTCGGCAAAGGCGCGCTCGGCATGCTCCAGGGAGCCCGCCAGCACCAGTTCAGTGACCTGCTTGCGAATGGCTGGCAGATTCTTGTCGGTCATGCTCAATCCTCCTGCTGGTCAAAGATGCCGGAGAAGTCGTCGCTCACGACTTCGTCCGAGTATTCGTCTTCATCGTCGCCCTCGTCGCCTTCAGCCAGGCGGTCGAGCGAAGTGTCCTCGTCGTCCCACATGCGCGGATGCTTGTGCAGCAGCGCGGTGATGATGGCCTGGCGCGCCAGGTCCGGATGGTTCTCTTCCAGCGCTTCCAGCAAGCCTTCCGCTTTCGGGCAGGTGGCTGCCGCGAACACGCGGGCCGGGTCGCCATATTCAAAGTCTTCGGCGTCGGCAAACGCGCTCTTCGGGTCGTGGAATTCGATCACGTCCACCAGGGCGAATGCCATCATGTTCAAATCGTCGATGCCGCCGCCGTTCACATATTCAGTGCGCAGGGCTTCGACCATCTTCTTGTAGTTCTTGTGGTCGGGCGGATCGCCGAGGATACCCTCGATCTGCCCTTCCAGTTCGCGCGCCTGATAGGCGAACTCTGGGTGTACTTTTCTCATTTGCTGCTACTTTCTCTTGAATCAGGCGGCGGGAATCGTCACGCCGTTGACGCTGAAGATGGAACGCCACTGTTGGTAGGCTTCCGCTTCCGGGTCGATGATGATGCGGTGGTGCACACTCTGGTTGTACTCTTCCCGTTTTTCGGGGTCGGACAACACTTCGTAAGCTTTGACGATGGCCTTGAAGCGGGCGTCGGCGCCCGGTTCCTGGTTGCGGTCCGGGTGGAAGCGCATGGCCAGGGAACGGTAGACCTTCTTGATTTCCTCGTCAGAGGCATTGGGCGCGACACCGAGCACATTATATAAATTTTCCATAAAGCAACTCCGGGCCGGTTTTTAAACGCGTAAGGACGAATTATCCTATAAAATGCCCTGTTTACGCTGAATATCACCCTTAAACCGGTAAACCAGGGTACGACCCAAGGGTCGGACCCTGTCTAAGCAACGGCCTGGGGTTGGGTTTAAGGCTTTTGATCTTTGCCGAAAGTCAAAAGCCTGAAACCCACTCCGCGGCGTTGGAGCTGACAGGGTCTGACCCTGCGGGTCTGACCCTGGTTTACCGGGTTTAAAGAACTAAACCATAAATGAGCAACGAAAAAACCCACGCCCCAGCGCCCAATTTCCTGCGCAATATCGTTGAAGCCGACCTGGCTTCCGGCGCGCACACCCGCGAAGGCCTGCCACCGGTCATCACCCGTTTCCCGCCAGAGCCGAACGGCTACCTGCACGTCGGCCACGCCAAGTCCATCTACACCAACTTCGGCCTGGCGCGCGACTTCGGCGGCCGTTGCCACCTGCGCTTCGACGACACCAATCCCGAAAAAGAAGAACAGGAATACGTCGACTCCATCATGGACAGCGTGCGCTGGCTCGGTTTCGACTGGGACTACAAAGGCCCGGTAGGCGCAGGCAACCACCTGTACTTCGCGTCGGACTACTTCGGCAAGCTGTACGAAATGGCCGAATACCTGATCAAGGTCGGCAAGGCCTACGTCGACAGCCAGAGCGCCGCCGACATGGCCGCCAACCGCGGCAACTTCACCACGCCGGGCACCAACTCGCCGTTCCGCAACCGCTCGGTCGAAGAGAACCTGCAGCTGTTCCGCGACATGAAGGCCGGCAAATACAAGGACGGTGAGCACGTACTGCGCGCCAAGATCAGCGAAGACGCCATGTCCTCGCCGAACATGAACATGCGCGACCCGGCCATCTACCGCATCCGCCACGCCCACCACCACCGCACGGGCGACGACTGGTGCATCTACCCGATGTACGACTACACGCACCCGATCTCGGATGCGCTGGAAAACATCACCCACTCGATCTGCACCCTGGAATTCCAGGACCACCGCCCATTCTACGACTGGCTCCTGGAAGTGCTGGCCGAAGGTGGTTTCTTCCGGAAGCCGGTGCCGCACCAGTACGAATTCGCCCGCCTGAACCTGACATACATCGTCACCTCCAAGCGCAAGCTGCGCCAGATGGTGGAAGAAGGCATCGTGGACGGCTGGGACGACCCGCGCCTGCCAACCATGGCCGGCATGCGCCGCCGCGGCTTCACGCCGGAAGGCATCCAGCTGATGTGCGAACGCACCGGCGTGACCAAGTCCGACGGCTGGATCGATTACAGCTTGCTGGAAGGCGCTGTGCGCGAAGACCTCGATCCGAAAGCGCCACGCGCCATCGCCGTGCTGCGCCCCTTGAAGCTGATCGTGGAAAACTTCCCGGAAGGCCAGTCGGTCGAGTGCACCTCGCCGGTTCACCCGCACCACCCTGAGCTGGGCCACCGCACTTTCCCGTTTACCCGCGAACTGTGGATCGAAGAGGAAGACTTCATGGAAGTGCCAACCAAGGGCTACTTCCGCTTCACTCCGCCGGTCGGCGACCAGCCGGGCGCCCGCGTGCGCCTGAAATACGGTTTTGTGGCCGAATGCACCGGCTACGACAAGGATGAAAACGGCAAAGTCACCGCCGTGCGCGTGAAGTACTTCGAGGATTCCAAGTCCGGCACCCCGGGCGCCGACACCTACAAGGTGAAGGGCAACATCACCTGGGTCAGCGCCGAAGCGGCACTGGAAGCGGAAGTGCGCCTGTACGACCGGCTGTTCACCGAAGAGAAGCCGGACGCAGGCGGCAAGGATTTCAAGGAGTTCCTGAATCCGAAAGCCCTGGAAATCGTCAAGGCCTACCTCGAGCCGGGCCTGAAGGATGCTGTCGCCGAACAGCGCTTCCAGTTCGAACGTCACGGTTATTTCGTGGCCGACCGCGTGCTGTCGCAGCCGGGCAAGCCGGTCTTCAACCGCATCGTCACGCTGAAAGACAGCTGGGGCAAATAAACGCGCCCCTTCTTTGGGCAAAAAAGCCGCCTTTCGGGCGGCTTTTTTTATGTTGGTTTGATTTCAATCAAAGTGGTATTTTCGCAACTTGACCTTAAAGAGGAGAAATTCTTATAGTCAGGCAATGATCCGCCTTCAGCCCAGCCTGCTTTCTCCCACCAAGCCTTTGTGGTGGCTGGGCGTCGCGCTCTCGCTGGGTGTCGGCGCGACCCTGTACACGGTCGCAACGCATTCGGTCGAAGGCGAAGCGCGCCAGCGCTTCCACAACCAGGCACGCAATACCCAGTTCAATATCAACGCCAGCATCAAAGCCTATACCGACGTGCTGCGGGCCGCGGCCAGCTACTTCCAGGCCGGCGGCGAAGTCAGCCGCGACAGTTTCCACCGCTACGTGCGCGGCCTGGATCTCGAGCACAATTACCCCGCTATCGACAACATCAACTTTGCCGAGTACTTCACGGAAGGCCAGCGCCCGGCAGCGGAAGCGCGCCAGCGCCAGCTGACCGACAATTTTTACCCCGGCTACCGCTTGCACCCTGCGGGCCAGCGGCGCGAATATGCGGTACTGACCCTGATCGAGCCGCTGGAAGGCTTCAGCGACCGTTATGGCCTGGATATCGCGGCCCGCCCGGGAGTGGCGGATGCCTTGTTCACTGCGCGCGACCAAGGGACCATGAGCAGTTCCGGCCAGCCAATTCCCTTGCGCGGCACGCCAAGCCACGTCGGCATGGCCATGCGCATCCCGATCTACCGAAACGACATGCCGATGGCGACCGTAGCCGACCGCCGCGCAGCTTGCGTCGGCTCGGTGGGCCTGGGCTTCAGCGTGCCGCGCCTGGTCGAAACTGCGCTCGGCGAAATGCCCGTGCGTGCAGTGCGCGTCACGTTGCGCGACAGCGGCGCCGACGGCAAGCCGGGCGTCTGGCTGTTCGATAGCCAGCCCGGTGCAGCCGGCGCGGATGGCGATTATTTCGTCACTGCGTTACCGGTGCAATTCCATGGCCGCACCTGGAGCGCGCAGTTCAGCGTGCCCAAACGCGCACTGTATTCGCGCTTCGACCAATTCCTGCCAACGCTGGCGGGCAGCATGGGGTTTGGCGCCAGCGTGTTGATTTACGCGCTGTTTGTCACCCTCGCCTCTTCGCGCCGCCGCGCCGTGAAAATGGCACGCGCCATGACGCGCGAACTTCGCGACAGCCAGGCGCGCCTGCAGCTCTCGCACCACCGCCTGCGGCGGCTGGCCGCTCACGCCGACCATATCAAGGAAGAGGAACGCAAGCGCATCGCACGCGAAATCCACGACGACCTGGGCCAGAACCTGCTGGCCTTGCGCATCGAGGCCGACATCCTCGCGACCCGTACCGAAAAAACCCATCCGCGCCTGCATGCACGGGCGCGCGCCACGTTGCACCAGATCGACAACACCATTCGCAGCGTGCGCCAGATTATCAACGACCTGCGGCCGAATGTGCTCGACCTGGGACTGTCGGCGGCCGTGGAATGGCAGATCGCCCAGTTCCGCCAGCGTTCGGGGATCAAATGCGAGTTCGTGGAAGATGCCGTGGCAGACCACGGAGTGGACGACCATTGCGCCACAGCCTTCTTCCGCGTGCTGCAGGAGTCGCTCAGCAATATCCACCAGCATGCCTGCGCCAGCATTGTGCGCGTCGAGCTGCACCAGTCGCACGGCATGCTGCGCATGACGATCAGCGACAACGGCATCGGCATCAACACGGCCAACCGGCACAAGGCCGGCTCCTTTGGCCTGGTCGGCATCGAGGAGCGCGTCAGCCTGCTCGGCGGGAATTGCTCGATCGCTAGCCTGTCCCACGGTGGCACTACCGTCAGCATAGCGGTTCCCATCGGCTACCGCGTCGAACCGGCCGACGACTTGCGTCTCAGCGCTTAGGCATTTTTACCACTCGGTCGGAAAAGACCGAACGCTTGTTGATCCACATCAAACTCCCTTTCCCACGCTCAGCAAAAATGCATTTGTAACATTTGACGACGCGACAAGCTATTGATTTAAAAGGAGCTTCATAGTGTTGTTTATGCCGCGCACGCTTGAATTGTTACTTGCATTAGTGGGGGTGCAGTCTATACTTGAGCTAGTTGATCTACATCAACACGCGTTCCCAACTCCGAACGCCACAGATGCCTGGCACTACAACACCAGCCCCCTAGAACGGCGTCTTTTTCTCTCCTTCCGTCTTATATACGTTCACTTTAAAGGGATGTCACTCATGATTTCAGCTGAAAGCTTCAAGGCTATTGCCGACCTCGACCTGGAACCTATCAAGGTGAAACTGATGCATGTGGAATCTGGCGAAGGCTGGTCGCTGGAAAAGGTCAATGCTGTTGAATTCGAATACCGCCGCTTCCTCTACCTGATGAAAATGTTCCCCAACGAGCAGACCGCGCCGTTGATGGATGTGGACATTTTCTGGCATTACCACATCCTCGATACGATGAAGTACTTCATCGATTGTGAGAATGTGTTCGGCTACTACCTGCACCACTTCCCATACATCGGCCTGCGCGGCGAGGATGACGAAGAGGCGCATGAGCGCGTAGGGAATCGCATGAAGGAGCTGTACGAAGAGACCTTCGGCGAAGACTATTTCCGCAGCGCAGTCGCCTACTCTGGCCGTGTTGCTGCACCGGCTGGCGAAGCTGGCGAGCAGGTTGCCTACTCCGGCCGTGTCGCCGCTGAAGCCGGTCCACAGGTGGCCTACTCCGGCCGTGTCGCTGCCGAAGCCGGTCCACAAGTGGCCTACTCCGGCCGTGTTGCTGCCGAAGCCGCGCCGCAAGTTGCCTACTCCGGCCGCGTAGCAGTCGCTTACTCCGGCCGTGTCGCCGCCGAGGCTGCGCCACAAGTCGCTTATTCGGGCCGTGTGGCAGCGGAGGCCGCGCCCAAGGTCGCTTACTCGGGCCGCGTGGCTGCCGAAGCGCAAACCGCCTACTCTGGCCGCGTCACAATTGACGCGAAAACGGCCTACTCCGGCCGCGTAGCCAGCGAAGCGAAAACCGCGTACTCCGGCCGTGTGGCAAACGAAGCCCAAACCGCGTACTCCGGCCGTGTGGCAAGCGAAGCCCAAACCGCGTACTCCGGCCGCGTAGCCGCCGAGGCGAAAACCGCCTACTCCGGCCGCGTCAGCGCCGAAGCACAGGCTGCATCGCAAAACCTGTTCTACACCGCGCGCCCACGCCTGGCAGCCGCCTGATCCCGGTCAAGCGAGCAAATAAAAACGGCCGCCACCTGTTTGCAGGTGCGGCCGTTTTTTACGTCCGGATGGAAGCTTAGTGCGCCATCAGTTCGCGCAGTTCGCGAATGCTGAAATCGCTGATTTCATGCATGCGGATCAGGATGGTCGCACCGATTGGCAAAGTGTTATGGCGGATCTTGGAGATCACAGGTGGCGCAACTTCCAGGGCGCGGGACAGCGCGGCATCATTTTTCAGCTGCAGCTTTTCGATGATGGCGTCCAGGACGCGGTTCGGGTTGTAAGACGCGGAAGCAGTAATTTCTTTCAAAGAGCTCATGACTAGGTACTTTTTCAACATGTTGCGTTATCGCAACAAAATTATTGGCGGAATTTTCGACAAAGAGCGCCAGAAAAAGCCGTGATTGACGCAATTTTCGGCACACGGACGTAATCATACACCGTTTTATTGCCGTTCGCTTAACCCGGGGCAACTGTCGTGAGATTTTGATAGATTCTAGCGCTCAAAGCTGTGCTAGGAATTAAGGTAGTTTAATAAAAAGGCTACTTTTGGTCGTTTGTTGCTAAAGTAAATGGCAAACAAAACCAGGCAAACGTGATCCAGACCAGGGCGGGTGGCAGGTACATCAGGGCTGCCGGCATGGGAGTGTACTCCGAACGCCAGTCAAGGCGGCGCCGGATTTCCTCCGGCGAAGGCGGCGGCAGGTGGGCGTGACCGCGCTGTGAAAGATAAACCCGGACTTGCTCCTTGGTGGGATGGCTGTACATGGCGGCCTCCTTGGCAGACATTGGCACAAGATAGCGCCTGTCGCTTCACGGGCGCTTGATGCATCTCAAAGCCGCTGCAACATCCGGGTACAGCAGCCGTACCTGCAATTCCTCTTTCATGCGCCGGTTCGCCAGCCTGCGCGACTCCGACATGAAGGACAACAGCGTCGGCGCCACCGCCTGCGCCAATGCTGTACGGTCCAGGCGCGGTGGGCGCTGCAGGCCGAAATGATCGGCCACCATGTCGAAATATTCCCCCATTTTGAGCTTGGTGTCATCCACAGCGTGATAAACGCGGCTAGGCGCGCCACGCTTCAGCGCGGCAAGCACCACGCGCGCCAGGTCGTCGGCGTGAATATGGTTGGTGTAAACATCATCTTCCGCTCTCAGGGCCGGGGTACCCTGCTCCAGCCGCTTGAGCGGCAAGCGGTCGGCAGCGTAAATGCCGGGCACGCGCAGGATAGACAGGCGCCCGTTGGCATTCCGTGCCCAGTTCCTCAGCACGCGCTCCGCATCGACACGCCGCAGCGCCCGCGCATTGCGCGGCGCGACGGCCTGGGTTTCATCCGCCAGACGCCCGCCGAGGTCGCCGTACACGCCGGTGGTGCTCACATAAACCACTTGCGCCCGGTCAGGTAAAATGGCGGTCACATTGCGGGTGCGCCGGTCCTGGACGCCCTCGCCAGGCGGCGGAGCCAGGTGCACCACATGTTGCGCCAAGCCGGCCAGGCGGCGCAGCGTTGCGGGCCGGTCCAGGTCGGCCAGCAGCGGCACGGCGCCCGCCGCGCGCAATTCGGCAAAGCGCTCGCGCTGGCTGGTGACGGCGAATACGCGGTAGTGATCGCGCACCAGAGGCAGCAAACGCATGCCCACATCGCCGCAACCGATGACCAGCAGGCGCGGCTTGTTGAATTTTTTACTGATTTCCATTTTTAAGATTGTATGTCTTTCCAAATTACTGTTCAGCCCAGCGGCCACCAATTCAGCTGTGAAGAAGACGAAACCGTCCTGGCCGCGGCCATGCGTGCCGGCGTTGGCCTGCCGTACGGCTGCAAGAATGGCGCCTGCAGCTCTTGCAAAGGCAAGGTGGTGTCGGGTTCCGTCAGCCACAAAGCGCACCAGCGCCGCGCCTTGAGCGAGGAAGAAGAAGCAGACGGCATGTCCCTGTTCTGCTGCGCCATCCCGCATTCGGACCTGGTACTGCAGGCACGCGAGGTGGCGGGAAGCGGCGAATTCCCGATCAAGAAAATGCCGACCCGCGTCAACGCGCTGGAGAAAATGGCGCCGGACGTGATGGTGCTGACGCTGCAACTGCCGGCCAATGAAACCTTCCAGTACAAGGCCGGCCAGTACCTCGAATTCCTGCTGCGCGACGGCAAGCGCCGCGCCTACTCGATCGCCACGGCGCCCGATGGCGGCCCGATCACCCTGCACATCCGCCACATGCCGGGCGGCCTGTTCACCGACCAGGTGTTCAGCACCATGAAGGAACGCGACATCCTGCGCTTCGAAGGCCCGCTGGGCACTTTCTTCGTGCGCGACGATTCCGACAAGCCGATGGTGCTGCTGGCATCGGGCACCGGTTTTGCGCCGATCAAGGCCATTGTCGAACATGAACGCGCCAACGGTTCCAAGCGCCCGATGACGCTGTACTGGGGCGGCCGCCGCCCGCAGGACCTGTACATGGACGCCCTGTGCCGCCAATGGGCGCAGGAGATTCCAAACTTTAGCTACGTGCCGGTGGTATCCGACGCGCTGCCGGAGGAAAACTGGACGGGCCGTACCGGCTTCGTGCACCAGGCCGTGATCGACGACCTGCCGGACATGTCGGGCTACCAGGTCTACGCCTGCGGCGCCCCGATCGTGGTGGAATCGGCCAAGCGCGATTTCGTCAAGGATTGCAAGCTGCCGGAAGACGAGTTTTACGCCGACGCCTTTACGTCCGAAGCCGACCTGCAACAACCTTAAGTCCCACCCATGCGCTGCGTGCCATGGGGTGCGCAGCGCCCCATGACACGCCAAACGTATGCCATCAAACGGTTTCGCAGTCCTCCGCCACCGCAACTTCGCCTTCTACCTGTCAGCCCGCCTGCTCGGCACCATCGCTGTGCAAATGCAGAACGTCGCCATCGGCTGGCAAGTCTACGCACAGACCAAAAACCTTTACTACCTCGGCATGATCGGCCTGGCGCAGTTCGCGCCCTTCCTGCTGCTGATCCTGTACGCAGGCCACGCCGCCGACCGCTACAACCGCCGCAACATCATTGCCACCTGCCTCGGTGCCCAGCTGGCATGCGGGCTGGCGCTGCTTGGCTACACGCATAGCGGCTTTGGCGCGGTATGGCCGATCTTCGCCGTGCTGGCACTGTATGGCAGCGCACGCGCCTTCATGATGCCTGCCACCCAGGCGGTGCTGGTGAATATGGTGCCCACCGAAGATTTCAGCCGCGCGGTAGCGCTCGCAAGCTCCACCTTCCAGGTCGCTGTGATCCTCGGCCCCACGCTGGGCGGCCTGCTGTACATCTACGGCCCTGCCGCCGTGTACACGGTCACCTCCGCCATGCTCCTGCTGGCCGTCGTGCTGATGACCCTCACCCGCCCAGCGCCGCAAGCCACGCGCAAGGAACCGGCCACCTGGCACAGCGTGATGGAAGGCATGCGCTTCGTTTGGTCGCGCCCCATCATGCTCGGCGCCATCTCGCTGGACCTGTTCGCCGTGCTGTTCGGCGGCGTCACCGCCCTGCTGCCCGCGCTGGCCCACGACGTCCTGCACGTCGGTCCTACCGGGCTTGGCCTGCTGCGCACCGCGCCCGGCGCCGGCGCCGCCTTGTGCTCGATCGCCCTGGCGTTCTGGCCGATCACGCGCCGCGTTGGCGCCTGGATGTTCGGCGGCGTCGCCGTCTTTGGCGTCTGCACCGTGATGCTGGGGTTCACCACAAGCTTCAGCGTCGCACTGGCTTGTCTCCTGCTGCTCGGCACCGGCGACATGATCAGCGTCTACGTGCGGCACCTGCTGGTGCAGTTCGAAACGCCGGACGAAATCCGTGGCCGCGTGAGCGCGGTCAACGCCGTGTTCATCGGCGCATCGAACGAGCTGGGCGAATTCGAATCGGGCATTACCGCCGGCTGGCTGGGCTTGACGCGCGCCGTTATCTTCGGCGGCATCGCCACCCTGGCCGTCACCGGCATCTGGGCGTGGCGCTTCCCCATCCTCTCGCGCATGGACCGCTTCCCCCACCACAAGTAGTACTATAAGAACGACATGGCTTACCACATGATCCGCAGCCGCCCCCACCTGAGCGCCGCCATCGGCGTCGGCATCGTGGCGGGCGTGCTGCTGCCCTCTTCACTGAAACCCCTGGTGCGCGCCCTGTCGGCATGGGATATCGCAGTCTGGACCTACCTGCTGTCCATGGGATGGATGATGATGCGCGCCGACCACCGCACGGTGCGCCGCATCTCGGCGCAGCAGGACGAAAAAGGATCCGTCATCCTGGCCAGCCTGGTCGTGGCAACGGTCATGAGCATGGCTGCCCTCAGTACCGAACTGGCCAGCCTGCGCGACATGGCGGTCAGCCTGCGCGGGCCGCACTACGCCTTCGTGGTCCTGACACTGGTGGGTTCATGGTTCCTGGTCGGCACCCTGTTCTGCTTCCATTACGCCCACCTTTACTACAGTGCAAACGGCCACCAGCGGCCGCTGGCTTTCCCTGGCGAAGAATCCCAGCCGGATTACTGGGACTTCCTGTATTTCTCGTTTACGATCGCGGTCGCCGCCCAGACCTCGGACGTGTCGGTGCCTTCGGCCTCCATGCGCCGGCTGGTGCTGGCCCAGTCGGTGCTGAGCTTCTTCTTCAATCTTCTTATCCTGGGTTTATTTGTGAATATGGCGGCTTCGCTGATGTAGGCGTATGATGAAATCGCGTGGCAACACGTTTTGGTTAACAAACGGGAGCAGCATATGCAAATCAGTGTGAACACCGACAAAACCATCGAACGTACTGCAGGCCTGGATGACCATGTGAAGGAAGTGGTCAAGGCTGCACTCCACCGGTTCGGCGAGCACATCGGACGCGTCGACGTCCACCTCAGCGAAGGCAACGCACAGAAGTCCTCCGACGGAGATATCCGCTGCATGATCGAGGCGCGCGTCAACGGCTACCAGCCGATTGCCGTGACCGACCACGACGCCACCCTGCATCAATCCATCAACGGCGCAGCAGACAAGCTGCAACGCGCCATCGACAGCGCGTTGGGCCGCCTGAGCGATGGCAAACGCCATTCCGCACAGCCCAACTTCGAAGAGACTGAGGAATAATCCTTAGCCGGCGGCAGCCAGGCCTTTCAGGTATCGGATACCCTGCAAGGCACGGCTGCCATACCAGGACATCATTTCCCCATCCACCAGTTGCACCGGCTTGCCGATCTGGCGTTCCAGCGCGTCCACGTGTTCTTCCGTAAAGCGGTAAGGCTCGGACGACAACAGGACCTGGTCGATATCGCGCAGCAGCGCATCGCTCCACTGGAAGCTTGGATAACGCACGTCGCCGACTTGCGGAATCGACCAGCCGATCAGCGCCAGCATACGCGCGATATAGGTATCGCGCGACACTGTCATCCACGGATCTTTCCAGATGCAATACAGGACACGCTGCGGGCGGCCAGGCTTTACCTGCGCCAGTTCCGCCTCGAACGCCTTGCACCAGGCATCCGCTCTCTCCTGCGCGCAGAACACCCCGCCCATCAACTGCACAAGCGCCAGGTTGTCGCGCGGCTCGATCGGATGCGTGACCACGATATTCGGCACAAACTCCGCCAGCTTATCGACGGTGGGCTTTTCGTTCTCGTCGATGTTCACCACCACATGCGTCGGCGCCAGCTTGCGGATTTTTTCGATGTTGACGTCCTTGGTGCCGCCCACCTTCGGGATATCGCGCACCACCTCGGCGGGATGGATGCAGAAGCCGGTGCGCCCCACCAGCTGCGGCGCCAGACCCAGGTCGCACAGAAGCTCGGTAATCGAAGGCACCAGCGAAACGATGCGGGCATTGGGGGCGGCCGCGTGTTGCGTGCCGAGGATGTCAGTGTATTTCATGGCCGATATTGAACCACACTTAGGCTATCATTAACACCTGTTGATACCGTAGTAAGAAAGTTCATCTTGAAAAAGATCGGCCCTTTTGGCGCATCCGCTTACCAGATCCAGTCCCTGCAAATATTCCGCGGCGCCGACAGCCTGCGCATCGCACCGCTGCTGAAGGACTGCCCGATCATGCAGGTCGAACAAGGCGACGTGGTCACCGACCCGCAGCGCGCGCGCCTGTACATTGTCCTGCGCGGCGCGCTGTCAGTGGCAGCGGATACCAGCACCGGCATGTCCGACGGCACGACGATCAGCAAAATACTCCCCGGCGAAAGTGTGGGCGAACAAGCGGTGCTCGATGATGAAGCCAACCAGGCCACCATCACCGCGCTGGAGCAAAGCGAGTTGCTGGTGATCGAATCCGAGCTGGCATGGCAGTTGATCGACGCGGCGAACGGCGTCGCCCGCAACCTTCTGCGCCTGCTGTCATTCCGCATCCGCGCGGCCAATGCGCAGCTACGGCGGCGCCAGAAGCTTGGCGAATTCTATCGCCAGCTATCCATGGTGGACGGCCTGACCGGCTTGTACAACCGAGCCTGGCTGAACGACTTCCTGCCGCAGCTGGTCGCCAGCGCCCAGGCCACCGGCCAGCCGCTGTCTCTGATCATGCTCGACATCGACCACTTCAAGAAATTCAACGACAGCCACGGCCACCTGCAAGGCGACCAGGCCCTGCGCACCGCCGCACAAGTATTGACCGGCGCCCTGCGCCCAAGTGATTTCGCCGTGCGCTACGGCGGCGAAGAAATGATGGTGGTGTTGCCCGACACGAACGTGCAGGTTGCCGAAGTGGTCGCCGGCCGGCTGTGCCAGCGCATGCGCGACGCCGTAGTCTTCAGCGACATGCGCCAGTCCCTGCCCCACATCACCAGCTCCTTCGGCGTCGCCTCACTAAGCCCCGCGCAAGACGAAACCGCCCTCATCGCAGCCGCCGACGCCGCCCTCTACCGCGCCAAAGAATCCGGCCGCAACCGCGTCGAAGTCGCACGGAGCTAGGCAATGAAAACGAACCTCTGGACCGCCTTCCCGCCACTTGTCCGCCTTTACACAAGCCGAGCATGGCTTGCCGCCCTGGTGGTCTCGGCACCAATTGTAATTCTCCGTGCGAGCGACCTAATGAATTATGCATGCACCAGCGAAAGCAGCATCATAGTCATGTCATGGTTTGAATTGCTCGCGTATCCTACGCTGATTTTGCTTGGTGTGCGGCTTGCAGGCAAAAGGCGCGGGGCGCAACAAATGACGTAGGACGCAAGTTATGGCAACCCAGGAAGACAAAAAGATCGAGCGCGCCAATGCCGGCAAGGTCATGCGCCTATTTGCACGGGAATTGAAGCAAATGGGCTTTACTCGGAAAAGCACATTCTTCTCGCGGGACGCCGGCCCAATTGTGCAATTCCTTCATGTGCACAAATTCAGTTTCGCCCCCAGTTTCCGTGTACATGTATGCATACGGGTGCTCAACGACTCTCGCCCGTACTTAGGACTATTGGGAATTACAAGCGATGAATATCCGGGATTCGATTCCTGCCTGAACTACGGCGAAAGTCCGGACTCGCATGAGCAATGCAAGAATATGTTGATGCGCTTCATTTGCGAGGTCGCGGAACCATGGTTCAAACAGCAGACGCCCGATGCACTCCTCCAGGAATCGAGCATTCTGCCATTCGAAGAACGTACAGCCCTGCAGGCAGCATTGAACCGCAATGCCAATACGCACAACGTTCAACTGACAAGGTCACTGCTGGGACTGGTCTAAGGTCAACCAGTGCCAGTCGCTGCCTCGTCGGTCGATGTCTGGCGGCCCTGCTTGGATACGAAGTCGTTCAATCCTTTTTGCACCAGGTCATACGTCTTGTCGATATTGGAGGCGATGTCACCGCCCAGCACGTTCAGGCCTTTCAAGATGTCGCGCGCTTCCTTGAAGCCTTTTTCGATGCCGCTCTTGATCGTGTCCATGAAACTGTTCAGGGAGTCATCCCCTTTCAGCTCGGAATGCTGCTGCTGGAAAGCGCTGAAGAAGGCAGTTGACAACGATACAATGCGCCCCGCCGTGCCTTCCGGCGAATTGTCCTGGCTGGCAGCGTTCTGGATCGCATCCGGCCCAAAATCGGCCTCCAATTGCTCGTTGATCGAGGTGATGGCCGATTTGTAGACCAGCGCCAGCGGGTCATTTTCGGATTTCAGCGAAATCGAAGCCGATTCCTGCAGGATCGACACGTTCAGCTGCATCTTGGCGCGGTTGGACGCCGTAATGGCCGTGTCGTTGCTCGCCGTAGCGGGGGTGGCACGGGTGTTGACGGAAATGGGATTTGACACAACAGTCCTCCTTGCCTCAGCATTCGATAACGAGAACCAACATTTGCACCATGAGCAACCATACCTTTTTGTGGCATGACTACGAAACCTTCGGCGCCGTGCCACGCCGTGACCGCCCAGCCCAGTTTGCCGCCATCCGTACCGACGCAGAGCTGAACGAAATCGGCGAGCCGATCATGCTGTTCTGCCAGCCAGCCAACGATTACCTGCCCGACCCGGTCGCCTGCCTGATCACTGGCATTACCCCACAGCAAGCTTTGCAGCAGGGTGTGCCGGAACACAAGTTCGCGGCAACGGTCGAGAAAGCCTTTTCGGAGCCTGGCACCATAGGGGTAGGCTACAACACTATCCGTTTTGACGATGAAGTGACGCGCTTCTTATTCTGGCGTAACTTGATCGATCCTTACGCTCGGGAGTGGCAGAACCAGTGCGGGCGCTGGGACTTGCTGGATGTGGTGCGGATGACCTATGCGTTGCGCCCCGAAGGTATTGAGTGGCCTCTCAATGATAACGGTAAACCGAGCTTCAAGCTTGAGCATTTGACGAAGGCCAATGGCCTGGTGCACGAGGCGGCGCACGATGCGCTGTCCGACGTGCGTGCCACGATCGCGCTGGCGCGCCTGATCCGCCAGAAGCAGCCGAAGCTCTTCGATTTCTGCCTGGCCTTGCACAAGAAGGATCGCGTGGCCGAAGAGATCGGCCTGCACCTGGCGGCCAACCTGCGCCAGCCTTTCCTGCACGTGTCGGGCATGTTCCCGGCCGAGCGCGGCTGCCTGGCGCTGGTATGGCCGCTGGCGCCGCATCCGTCCAACAAGAACGAGTTGCTGGTGTGGGATTGTTCGTACGATCCGCAGGAGCTGTTCGCCCTGGACGCGGAGACGATCCGCATCCGCATGTTCACGCGCTCGGATGCGATGCCGGAGGGGATGACCCGCTTGCCGATCAAGAGCATCCACCTGAACAAGTCGCCGATGCTGGTGTCGAACCTGAAGACGCTGCGGCCGGAGCTGGCCGAGCGCTGGGGCCTGGACCTGGAAACAGCGCGCGCCCACGCGGCGCGAGCGGCACAAGGGCCGGATATGTCGGCAATCTGGGAACAGGTGTTCTGGCGCCCGGCCGCCGAGCAGGCGGATGTGGATGAGGATTTGTACGGCGGCTTTGTCGGCAATGGCGATAAGCGCTTGCTGGAATCGCTGCGGCGCGAGCCTCCGGCCAAGCTGGCATCGGCCTCGCCGCATTTCCAGGACGAGCGGCTGGGGGAATTGCTGTTCCGCTACCGTGCGCGGAATTTCCCGCAGACGTTGTCGCCGGAGGAATTCGAGCATTGGGAGCAGCATCGCGCTGCGCGTCTGTACGAGGGTGCCGGCGGCGCGCGCACGGTCGATGAACTGTTCTCTGAGCTCGATCGCCTGGGTGCCGAAACCGATGAGCGGGGGCAGGAGGTGCTGGCGGCCTTGTACGACTATGTCGAGATGATTGCGCCGGAGCGCTACTGAAAACCCGGCAAATCCGGGTCTGCCCCAAGGGTCAGACCCAGGTGTGCCGAAGCCACCGGCCGCGGATATGACAGGGTCTGACCCTTGGGTCAGACCCAGGTTTACCGGGTTTAAGTGCGATGCAGATTGATCGCGTCGCGCGTCTCTTGCGCCACACGCCGTGCTGCTGCCGCAAAGTCTTCACCGCCCTGCGGCGCCGCGTACAGGATAGCCCGCGAAGAATTGATCATCATGCCCGTACCGTTATAGGTGCGGCCAGCCTTCACCGTAGCCTTGATATCCCCACCCTGGGCGCCGATCCCCGGCACCAGCAGCGGCATATCGCCCACTATCGCGCGCACCTGCGCCAGTTCTTCCGGGAAGGTCGCACCAACCACCAGCGCGCACTGGCCATTGGCATTCCACTTCTCTGCCACCAGCCTGGCCACATGCTGATACAGCGGCTTGCCATCCACCTTCAGGAACTGCAAGTCCGAGCCGCCCGCATTCGAGGTGCGGCACAGGATGATCACGCCACGGTCGCTCCACTCCATATACGGCTCGACTGAGTCAGAACCCATGTAAGGATTCACAGTCACCGCATCCGCGCCATAGCGGTCGAACGCTTCGCGCGCATACTGCTTGGCGGTAGCGCCGATGTCGCCGCGCTTGGCGTCCAGGATCATCGGGATGTGCGGATAATTTTCTTTGGCGTAGGCGCAGATCTTTTCCAGCTGGTCTTCCGCGCCAAGCGCCGCAAAATAGGCGATCTGCGGTTTGAAGGAACACGCCAGATCGGCGGTGGCGTCGATGATCTCGGTGCAGAACTGGTAGATGCCTTGCGGATTATTCTTGAATTGCGCAGGCAGGCGCGCCATGTCCGGGTCAAGGCCAACGCACAGCAGGGAATCGTTGGCTGCCCACGCAGCGGATAATTTTTCGATAAATGTCACGATGGACCTCTTCGGCGTTGCAAACCCACCATTATAACGGGCGCCGCTGTGCGCCTTGCATCGATCAATTGAGTGTATATTTCGATAATACGTTCCTGGGAGCGAATAATGCGAAAAATTCTGGCGATAAGCATTCTGGCAACAGTTTTCCTGTCCGGTTGCGGTTACAACGAATTCCAGGCCAAGGACGAAGCGGTCAAGGCCCAGTGGGGCGAGGTGGTCAACCAATACCAGCGGCGGGCCGACCTGATCCCGAACCTGGTCAACACGGTCAAGGGCTATGCCTCGCATGAACGCGAAACGCTGGAGGCAGTGACCAGGGCGCGCGCCTCGGCCACCAGCGTCCAGGTCACGCCGGAAGTGCTGAATAATCCCGGTGCCTTGCAGAAGTTCCAACAGGCGCAGGGTGAGCTGACCAATGCCCTTTCGCGGCTGATGGTGGTGGCGGAAAAGTATCCCGACCTGAAGGCCGATGCCAACTTCCGCGACCTGCAATCGCAGCTGGAGGGCACGGAGAACCGCATCACGGTGGCACGGCAGCGCTATATCGCTTCGGTGCAGGAATTTAACGTCCTGGCGCGGCGCTTCCCGACCAACCTGACCGCCAAGATGTTCGGCTATGAAGTGAAGCCCAGCTTCACGGTCGAGAACGAAAAATCCATTTCAACCGCTCCAACGGTGGACTTCAACAAGAAGTAAGGAGCTCCCATGGCCACCCCTCCACGGCAGACACGCGGTGGCGGCAAAGGTTCCAGCCGCGATGAGGATCGGTTGAGCGATCCCCTGCTTGACCGCGACCTTGCGCGCCGCACGGGCGGGCTGGCCGAACATGCGCGGCGCCGGTCGTTCCTGCCTGGATCGGCCTGGTCGCGGGTGGTGATCGGGCTGGCGGTGCTGGCACTGCTGATGCTCGTTGTTACCGGGGCGCGTGCCGCGGATGGTTTTGTGCCCGTTCCCGCGCACGCGGCGCGCGTGACCGACCAGGCGGGAATGCTGACTTCCGGCCAGCGCGCGGCGCTGGATGGCGCACTGGCGGATTACGAGCGCAGGACAGGCAGCCAGATTGCCATCCTGCTCCTGCCCTCCACGGCGCCGGAGGCGATCGAGCAATACAGCATTCGCGTCGCGGATGCGTGGAAGCTGGGGCGCAAGGGTGTGGACGATGGCGTGCTGCTGGTTGTGGCGAAGGATAACCCTTCGTCGTTGCGCCGGCTGCGGATTGAGTCCGGCCGCGGGGTCCAGGGAACGCTGACGGATGCGCAGTCGAAGCGCGTTTTGCAGGATGTGATTGCGCCGCGTTTCCGGCAGGGGGATTTCTACGGCGGACTGACAGCCGGCGTGAATGCGATCGAGGCGCTGCTGGACAAGGAGCGCTTCCCCGCCCCGACTGGCGGCTCGCCAGCCGGGCCGGCGACGGCCGGCAACGCAGCTTCCGGCGGCCCGGCGTCGGCCGGTGTCGCCTCGGACGGCGTCGGCCGCATGGCGGAAGCGGCAGGCGCCGGCGCGATCCCGGGCGCCGGCCCGGCCCCACTGGCGGAGCGTAGCGGTGACGGGGCCTCCGGCGGCGACGGCACGCGAGGTGCGCCGCAACGGGACGCCGGCCACCGGCGCGGCGACGGGGGCTCCTCCGGCTGGCTCTGGCCTCTCCTGCTGTTCGGCGTCTTCGTCATCCTGCCGCTGATGCGGGGCTCGCGTCGCGGCTTACGCAGCGGGGGCTGGGGATCGAACGCTTCCGGCGTATTGATCGGCGCTGCGTTGGGCAATGCTTTGAACGCCGCAGCGCATCGTGGCGGCGGCTTTGGCGGTGGCGGCTTTGGCGGGGGCGGCGGCGGTTTCGGTGGCGGCGGCGGCACCTTCGACGGCGGCGGCGCCTCGGGAGACTGGTAATGGCGACTTTACCCACCACCTTCTTCGGCCGTTGCAAGCGCGCGCTGCACCACATGCGCCACGGAACAGCCCATGGCAAGCAGCATTTCCCGCCCGCCACGCTGCAGGCGATAGAACAAGCCATCACCCAGGGCGAACAGCGCCATCGCGCCGAAGTGCGCCTGATTGTGGAACCCGGCCTGGACGCCCGGGCAGCCTTCAACAACACCAGCAACCGCCAACGGGCCCGCGAACTGTTCGCCCAGTACGGCGTATGGGACACGGAGGAAAACTGCGGAGTCCTCATCTACATCAACCTCGCCGCGCGCGAAGTGGACATCGTGGCGGACCGCCATGTCGGCCGCCTGGTTTCCGAGGCCGAATGGCAAACGATCTGCCGCACCATGACCAGCGGCTTCGCCCAGGGCGATTACCACGCCAGCACGCTGTCCGCGCTGGAGCAGCTCAACTCCCTGCTGGCCCGCCACTACCCGGCCGACGGCAAGCGCCCCAACCAACTGCCCAACGACGCGGTCATCCTCTAAAATAAGCTTCCCAACCGAAAAGCGGAAGCCACATGAAACTCATAAACAAAGTAGCCATCGTCACCGGCGCCACCCAGGGTATCGGCCTGGCCTGCGCGCAGCGCCTCATTACCGAAGGGGCCAAGGTCATGCTGGTGGACATCAAGCCGGAAGGCGTCCAGGCTGCGGAAGCGCTGGGCGACCAGGCACGCTTCTTCGCCGCCGACGTCAGCCAGAAGGCCGACGTGGATGCCATGGTGGCCGCCACCCTGGCCGCCTTCGGCCGCATCGACATCCTGGTCAACAACGCCGGCGTTACCCACAAATGCAGCTTCCTCGACCTGGCGGAAGCCGATTTCGACCGCGTGCTCGGCATTAACCTGAAATCCATGTTCCTGTGCGGCCAGGCCGTAGCGCGTGAAATGGTCAAGCAGCAGAGCGGCTGCATTATCAATATGTCAAGTGTGAATTCGGAACTGGCTATTCCCGACCAGGTGCCCTATGTCGTTTCGAAAGGCGGCGTCAACCAGTTGACCAAGGTCATGTCGCTGAACCTGGCCCCGTATGGCATTCGCGTCAACGGTATCGGCCCCGGCACCATCCTGACCGAACTGGCGAAACAGGCGGTGTTGGCCAGCCCGGAAGCCAAACGCACCATTTTGTCGCGCACCCCTTTGGGGCGTTGCGGCGAACCTGAAGAGGTCGCTTCCATCTGCGCTTTCCTCGCCAGCGAGGACGCAAGCTATATGACCGGACAGACGCTTTTCGTTGATGGTGGCCGCATGGCGCTGAATTACGTCGTACCGGTAAAAGAATAGTTATACGTTTTTTGAATAACGCATATCGAAATTCGAAATTGGACTAATATGTGGCGGCGCACCATAATTGCGCATGTCTCCACTATTCTCCTCCAAGAAAATAGTTTAAGCCCGCTTTCACCAGCGGGCTTTTTTTTTGGCTTTTTTGATTACAATTGGGAAAGCGAGGAGGGGCTGCGGTGGAGAGACTGTTGAACCGGCTGAAGCTTTGGCAGCGTTTTGCGCTGCTTGGACTGATGGGCGTCCTGCTGGTCGCCCCACCCTTCTACCTGTTCTGGACCGAAAACAGCCGCAACATCCATTTTTCAGCCGCCGAGCAAGCTGGGCTGAAACCCGGCGCACAAGCCTTGGACCTGCTGCAAAGCATTCAGCAACACCGTGGACTCTCGGCCGCTTTCATAGGAGGCGGACAACTGGCAACCGAACGCAGCGCCAAAGAAGCCGAGGTCAACCGCCTGTTGCTGGGCATGTCGTCTTTGTTGGCTCCGGGCGAAGGCCAGGACCGCAAGATGTTCGCCCGCATCCGCGATGACTGGAGCAGCCTGGCGCGCGATGTCAGCACGCGCAGCCTGTCCACGGTGGACAGCTACCAGCGCCACACCGAACTGTGCGAATTCACCCTGCTCTTTATCGAACAACTGGCCGACCAGTCCGGCCTGTCGCTCGATCCCGACGCCGATTCCTACTACCTGATGCGCGCCACCTATTTCGACCTGCCGCGGGTGGCGGAAGACCTGGGCCAGATGCGCGCGCGCGGCGCCGGCTTCCTCGCCGCCCGCAAGATCGATATCGAGGGCCGGGCCATCATGTACAACCTGCTCAGCAAGGCGCGCCAGGCCAGCGCCGGCATGCAGCGCACGATCGCCAAGGCCGCTGCCGCCAATGCCGCGTTCAAGCGCAAGCTCGACCTGCCGGTCGCCGCCGCGAGCGCTGCAGCCGCGGAAGTGACCGAACTGGCACGGACCCGCATCGTCATGGCCGACGCGCTGGACTATGCGGCGCCGGAGTACATCGCCGCCACCACGCGCGCCATCGACCAGCAGTTCAGCGCCGCCGACGCCACCTATGCGCTGCTGGCCGCACGCATCGAACGGCGGCTTAAACAGCAGGAGGAAACCCGCCAGTTGCTGGCCGGGGGCGTGCTCGCCATCGCCCTGCTGGCGATCCTGGCCGGCTACGCCATCAGCCACCACTTGGTATGGCAGATCGGCGGCGAACCTTCCGAAGTATGCGATGTGCTGCGCCAGATTGCGCAAGGCGACCTGACGCAGCGCATCCAGCTGCACCGCGACGATCGCAGCAGCCTGGCCTTCATGGTGCAGGAAATGGCGCAGCGCCTGCACGCCACCGTGACCAGCGTGCGCCAGTCGGCCGATGCACTGGCCAATGCGGCGGCGCAAGCCAGCGCCACCGCGCAGGCGCTGAGCACCAGCTCCACCGAGCAAGCGGCCAGCGTGGAGCAAACCAGCGCCTCCATCGAAGAAATGAGCGCTTCGATTTTCCAGAACCATGAGAATTCGCGGGTGACGGACGACATGGCTTCGCGCGTGGCCGGCTTTGCGGAGGAAGGCGGCGATGCCGTCGCGCGCACGGTCGCCGCCATGCAGCAGATCACAAAGGAAATCGCCATCATCGACGACATCGCCTACCAGACCAACCTGCTGGCGCTGAATGCCGCCATCGAAGCGGCGCGCGCCGGCGAGCATGGGCGAGGCTTCGCGGTGGTGGCGGCGGAAGTGCGCAAGCTGGCCGAACGCAGCCAGTCCGCCGCGCAGGAAATCAGCGGCGTGGCGCAGGACAGCGTGGACGTGGCCAACCTGGCCGGCAAGCTGCTGAAGGAAATCGTCCCCGGTATCCGCAAGACGTCGGAACTGGTACAGGAAATCAATGCCGCGTCGCGCGAACAAAGCAGTGGTGCCAGCCAGATCAGCGAGGCCATCAACCAGCTCAGCGAAACCACCCAGCGCAATGCCGCCGCCGCCGAACAGCTGGCGGCTACGGCGGAAGAACTGGCCGGACAAGCCGAAACACTGCTCGATGCCGTCGCTTTCTTCAAAGTATGAGCAAAAGCTTGATTTATGTCATGGTGCGGTCACACGCCATCCCTATAATGGACACATCTGCTGCACACGCAATCGATATGCGTGGCGACAGAAGGTGCGCCGGCCTAGTGCCGGCGCAACCGCTTCTGTGGTACCTTCCCACCCATGCAAAATTTCTTGACCAAGCTGTTCCTCAGCGATGCCCATGCGCGCCTGCGCTTCTGGGGCGCCATCGTCCTCTTCATCCTTAACTGCATCGTCGGATCGATCCCGGGCATGCGGGCCGAAGCCGCCCAATACGCCAGCGGCGTGGTGCTGCACAGCAGCGGCTATTCCTTCCTGGCCTTCCTGCTGTTCACCGGCTGCCAAGGCGTGCCCGCGCAGCGCGCACTGAAGGCCGTGCTCGGCATCGCCATCATGGGTGCGGTCGATGAATTCGTTCAATCCTTCTTCCCCTACCGCCACGCCTCAGTGAATGACTGGCTGGTCGACATCGCGGCCGCGGTCATCGCGGCCACGCTGATGTGGGCCTTGTGGAGCCTGCGCAAACGTCCTGCCGCTTGACGTGCGTCGGCCGTTTGCATAAGGGCGTACACTTCCCCGGCGCGCATCGCTAACTTTTTGGGGAGGATATATGAAACTTTCCGTAATTATGCTGGTGAGCCTGGCCCTGGCGGGCTGCGCCCATAACAACAGCAGCACCAAGACCGCCAGCATGGAAGAGGGCAGCACCAGCAGCCAGACCGCGGCCAATTGGGATGGGGTGGTGGAATCGATCGATCCGGCAGGCTCCATGTCGGCCGGGGGTGCGGTTGGCGCAACGGCAGCCGGTGCAGGCAGCGGCTATCGCGTCGTCGTGAAGAAAGCGGACGGCACGACAGAAACCATCAATGTAGACAGCATGCCCAGCTATCGTGTAGGCGACAACGTCCGCTATTCGAACGGCGCGCTGAACGCCAGCCCGAAATATTAATAAACCTTGTCTACCTGGTAGCCGTGCTGGCGCAGCAAGGCCGGCACGCCTTTCTCGCCCACCAGGTGCAGCAGGCCGATGCCGATGAAGGCGTCGCCCTTGCGCATGATCGCTTCGATGCTGGCGGCCATTTCAGGATTGCGCTTGCCAAGCAGCGTAGCGTCCATGAAGCGGGCTGACACCGTGTCGCCGCTGGTCATCTCGCGCGTCAGCGCAGCGATGCGGCCGGCGTCGGCGGCACTCCAGGCATCGACCAGGCCGGCCGACTTGCGCAGCGCCGCGCCGCTGTCGATATCGTCGATATTTTCCAGCAGGTAGGCTTCCTGCTGCGCGTCATCCATCCCGCCGAACAGGCTCAGCTGGTAATCGGCTGTCTCCAGTTCCTGCAAGGGCTTTTTCTGCTTGGCCGCGTTGCTCAGCAAATAGCTTTCCACGCCCAGGCCACGGTTGAAGCCGCTCTTCTCGATTTCCTGGCCCACCAGGATATTGGCCACCACCCATGGCCGGTAATGCTCGACGCTGGACAGCGGCAGCTTGACCTTGTCCAGCGCCTGCTGCAGCTTGGCCAGCGCGGCAGGCGACAAATGCTGGACGATGCTTTGCCCGGCCGGGTATTGGCCGTGGCGTTCCAGGGCACGGTAATACGGCCCGCTGGCACGAACGTCCAGTTCCAGCACCAGCGAACTGGATTTGGCGAGCGCCTCGGTCACTTGCGGTTCGAGCGGGAAAAAGTCCTGTTTGCCCACGTGGATGGTGCCGAACAGGTAAGAAGTCTTGCCCTCGTGATGCACGCGATACAGCGCGCCGCGGCGCGGCACGTCGTTGAGCTGAATAGCATCCGCGGACGCGGCGGCAGGCGCCGGCGGGATACTCATATCCATACTGTGTGCCGACAGGGAAAAAGAGAATGCAGTCAGAAAGGCAAGCTTGCGGAACATGGCATCTTTTCAAGGGATGCCTGTTGCGCAGCCAGGCATGGGCTGAAGGCTTCCGCTGCGAAAACCTTGTTGCCCATGGTAAGGTCAAATACTGCCGTATGGCAATACTCGTTTCGTCAAGAAATGCAGCTATCGCTCAATTTATTGCGCCAATTCCACAAGAACGGCGGTGTACATTTCCAGGTTGAGCATTAATTGTTTCTCCGTCATGTGCTCGTGCTCGGAATGGCCGGTGTACACCTTGCCCGGCATCGTCGGGCCGAAGCTGACGGCGCGCGGGAACAGGCGTGAATTGGTGCCGCCGCCAACCGAAACCGGCTGCGGGTCCTTGATGCCGGTGTAATGGGAAAACACCTTCATCAGGGTTGGCAACTGCGGCGCATTGTCCTGCACCCATGGCTCGCCGATCTGCGCGGCCAGCGTCGCGCGCGGCTGGTTCTGCGCCTTCCATGCATCGAAAGCGGCGTTGATTTGCGCAGTCAATTCTGCGTTCGTCTTGCCGCGCGGGCGGCGCAGGTTAATACCAAGGGTCAGGCCATTGTCGGTCTGCTTCAGCGTGGTGGGCGAGACTGTCATCGGCCCCATGAAGTCGTCGCTGTAAGCGATCTTGCCGAATTTTTCGCCCGTCAGGCCTGTGCCGATCATGTCGTTGACGAAATCGACCATCATGCCGGCCTGGCTGCTGCCCCAGTGCTGGAGCGCCAGCGCGTCGGCCAGCATGGCAATGGCGTTCACGCCGTCTTCCGGCTTGGAGGAGTGGGCGGCCAGGCCCTTGGCGGTGACGATCAGGCGCTTGCCCTGCCAAGCGTACTGGTAATGCATGCCCTTCTGCTGCGCGGCGCGGGTGCGGATGGCTGCCTCCAGCTGGGCGTCGGCATTGTCGATCACGGCGCGTGCGTCTTCCGGAATCTGGCTGTCGAAGAAGCCGCCAGTGAAGCTTTCGAGCAGTGGCGTGCTGCCCTTGGCCGGTTGCATGTCCGGCAGGGTCACGCGCACCGCGCCCCAGCCCTTCTCCGCCGTCACGGCCGGATATTCGGCATCGATGGTGATATTGGTTTGCGGCGGCTTGTGCTCCTTGAGGAAGGCTTCCAGCGGAGCCCAATCCGATTCTTCGGCCATGTAGATATACAGTTCGATGCGCTTTTTCAGCGGCACATTGCGGTCCTTGATCGCCTTCATCGCATACATGGCGGTGGCGATCGGGCCTTTATCGTCTTCGGTACCGCGGCCCAGGAGCAGGCCAGGCTCGCTGGTGCGATCGAGCTTGAACGGCGACTGCTTCCACTTGGCAGGATCGACCGGCTGCACGTCGCCGTGGGTGATAACCCCTACCCGCTCCGTGCTCTGGCCCAGGCCGACCACCATCACATAGCCGTAATCGGCGAAGTCCAGCCCCAGCGCATTCGCTTCCTGCTTGATGAAGCGCTTGAAGCCGATGTGCTGCGGGTTCTTATCGAATGGCACCTTATCGTCGGCCACGGTATTGAAGCTGACCATGGTGGCCAGGCTGCCGATCACTTTTTCGCCGTAGGCCTGGCGCGCATGCCGTGCCGTGGCGATGGCGGTGTTGCTGACGGGAGTCGCAGCTTGGGCGGTGGCGCAGGCCAGCAAGACACTGAGGGCAAGTTTCTGAATCATCGTAATTATTGGTAGTTGGAGAGGATGTGGTTGATGGCGCCTTCGCGCACGAGCTGGGTGATGGCGGAATCGACTTCCGACAAGGATAAGCTGCTGCGGGTGGAAAGCGCGCAACGCGTCAACTGATGCTTCAGCACCAGGGGCGGGTAGGCGTCCAGCGAACCGCTTTGCCGGACCTGGTAATCGTAGAAGGCCTTGTCGACGATGATGTGCCGTACGCGGCCCAGTTTAAACTTCAGCAGGTTAGCGGCTGCCGACGTGGTGTCGGAGCGGATGAAGCCGGAGCCCAGCGCCTGGTCCATTTCAGGGTAGGCAAATCCCAGCACGGTGCCCACCGGCTGCCCGCGTACGTCGGACGGAGCATGAGGACGCCGCACGGATGTCGAAGAGACCAGCAATTCAGACTGGGGGAAAAACGCCTGCGTCCACAGGTGCTGGCCTTCCAGCCATTCCGGCTGATAGGTGCACAGGATGTCGGCGCGGCCCGATTCGAGCGCCTGGGCCAACCGCTTGCGCGGCAGGACTTCGGTCACCAGGTCGCGGTGCAGCTTTTGCGCCAGCGCCTTGCCCAGGTCCAGGTGAACGCCGCCTACCAGCTTGCCGTCGCGGATATCGGCCATCGGCATGTCAACGCTGGTCGTGACCAGGACTTTGAGCTGGCCGGCATGGGCGAACCCCATGGCCAGGCAGCAAAATAGCAATGTGCAAATCACCTTCATGCGAGGATATTAACCCAACACTCTATTGATAGTTGGACAGGATCCTGCCGATGGCACCTTCGTTGATCAATTCGGTGATGGCGTTGTCGACTTCCTCCAGCTTCACGCTGCTGTTCGGCGACAAGGCGCAGCGCGTCAGGTAATGCCGGATTTGCAGCGGCGGGTGCACCGGCAGCTTGTCGCCCTGGCGCAGCCGGTAGTCGTAGAAGCTCTTGATCGTGGCCACGTGGGCGATGCGGCCGGCGGCAAGCTTGCGCAGGTTGATTGCGTTGGAGCTCACGTCGGCACGCCGGAAATGCATGCCCAACGCTACCTCCAGCTCGGGATAGCTGTAGCCCAGGACCGTACCGATCGGCCGGTCCTTCAGGTCGGACAGTTCCTGCGGCGCCGGCGCATTGAGCGCGCTCACCAGCAATTCGGTCTGTGGGAAGAACGGCTGCGTCCACTGGTAATGGCCTGGCAGCCATTGCGGCAGGTAGAGGCAAAGCAGGTCGCCCTGCCCCGAATCCAGGGCCATCGCAATGCGCTTGCGCGGCAGGACTTGCGCCACCAGCTGGCGGTTCAATTTGCGCGCCAGCGCCTGCGCCAGGTCATGGTGAATGCCGCCGCGCAGGCGGCCGCCGTCGATATCGGCCAGGGGCATTTCGGTACTGGTGTCGACCAGCACGACCAATTCGGCGGCAGGGGCCGGCGCGATGGCCAGAAGTGCTGGGAACAGTACGGAAATGGCTTTCATTGGGAAATATTACCCCACCAGCAGGCTTTTGGTTTCGGTGCTATCCTGCACCGCCATGAAACAAGAGCACCACATCACCCCCGCCATGGTCCTGCTGCTGGCCGTTGCCAGCGGCCTGATTGTCGCCAACCTGTATTACGCCCAGCCCCTGGTAGGACCGATCAGCGCCGCCACCGGGCTCGATCCGGGAGCTGCGGGGCTGATCGTCACGCTGACGCAGATCGGCTACTGCCTGGGCCTGGCCTTCATCGTGCCGCTGGGCGACCTGCTGGAAAACCGCCGCCTGGCCGTCACGCTGCTGGGGGCCACGGCGCTGTCCCTGCTTGGAGCGGCGATGGCAGGCAATGCCGTCACCTTCCTGGCGGCGGCCTTCTTCATCGGGCTCTGTTCGGCGGCGGCGCAAGTGCTGGTGCCGTTCGCCGCCCACCTGTCGGCGCCGGAAAAACGCGGGCAAACTGTCGGCACCGTGATGAGCGGGCTTCTGATGGGGATCATGCTGGCGCGTCCCGCCTCCAGCCTGGTGGCCGACGCCCTGGGCTGGCATGCCATCTTCTTCATTTCCACCGCCGCCATCGCCTCGCTGGCCGTGGTGCTGCATATGCGCCTGCCGCGGCGCGTTCCGGAAGGCGATGTCCACTACGGCACACTGCTGGCATCCATGTGGACGCTGCTGCGCAGCACGCCCGTGCTGCGCCGGCGCGCCGCCTACCAGGCCTGCATGTTCGGCGCCTTCAGCCTGTTCTGGACCACCGTGCCGCTGGTGCTGTCCAGCCCTGCCTTCGGCCTGTCGCAAAGCGGCATCGCAATATTCGCGCTGCTCGGCGTGGCCGGGGCCATTGTCTCGCCGCTTGCAGGCAGGCGCGCCGACCAGGGCAAGAGCCGTTCCACGACCTTATGGGCACTGCTGGCCGGCGCCGCGGCGTTCGGCGCGCCCTTGCTGTTGCATGGCGGCCGCGATATGGCGCTGCTCCTGCTGGTGGTATGCGGCGTGGTGCTGGACATGGGGGTGACGGCCTGCCTGGTGGTCGGGCAGCGCGCCATCTTCGCCCTCGGCGCGGAGACGCGCAGCCGCCTCAATGGCCTGTACATTTCGATCTTCTTCGCCGGCGGCGCGCTCGGCTCCTCGCTGGGCGGCTGGACCTGGGCCCATTACGGCTGGCAGGGTGTGCTGGCGGCGGGCCTGATGTTCCCGCTGGTGGCGCTGCTGATGTTTGCGAGCGAGCGCCGTTCCTAGTGCGCCCACATCCTGAACTGGCCCTGCATCTGCAGGTTGCCGTTGATGTTGACGCTGCCCAGGTTGCCGGTGACGGCGGCGTTGGGGTCGTTCTGCACGCTCATTGATTCAAAGCCGAAGTTCGTGTAGCGCACTTGCGATGGCAGCGTGATGGCGATGTAGTCGCCGCTGCCGTCCGGGCGCGCCTGCACATTGAGGCCAATGGCGAACATGTCGACCGTGCCGCGCACATTGCGCAATACGATGTAGCGCGGCTCGGCACCGTCATGGAATCCCAGCGACAGGCGGCTGTCGGTCACCGCGCCCACCAGCGTAGGATCGTTGATGGAGATATGGGCCGCGAAGCTGATCCCGTCGCGCGCATTGACGCCGGAGAGCTCGTTGTCGTCCAGCGGCTTCGACGGCGCTGCCTGCAGCAAGGCCGGCACCGAGAGCAATATCGCGGCAAGTCTCTTCATTGGCGGAATTTGATGTCGAGGTAGTTGATCTGGATATTGCCGATGCGCGAAGAGCCCAGGTCCACATTGCCGGACGGCGCGGTGAAGCTGATCTTTCCGATTTCGATGCCGCCGCTGGCTGCCTGGCCAGTGCCGTATTGGGTGTCCGGCAGGCCGATGCCGATATGCAGGTGCGGGCCGTTTTCATCGGTTTGCGCGTTGACCACGGCCGGCTGGCGCGCCACGTCGGCCACCACCCACGGCTGGCCGGTGAAGTTGCCGTTTTCGTCGGTGGCGCCGATGCGGATATTATCGAGTGCCATCTGTCCGCCCGTGTTGGCGCGGCCATTCGGCCGCAGCGCCCATTGGCCGATGTCCATGCGCAGCGCCATTCCCAGCGCCAGGCCGTCCTGCGTACGCGGAGTGGAGAACTGCCAGCCGCCGCCATAGAGCGCAAGGTCGCTCACGACGATGGCGCCGCCTTCGCGCTCGACGCCGTCCGCGTTGACGCCGAAGTCGTAGGCGAACTGCCATTTCTGTTCCCCGCCGGCGTTTTGCGGCAGGCTGAATTGCGCGACGTCGGCCAGACCGTTATTGGTCCGTACGATGTCGAAGCGGTAGGGGTCGGAAAATGGCACGGCGCTGTCGCTGCGCGAGGCGCTGGGATTGGCGGCCCAGATGCTGGCGCCGTCGGGCCGCGTATAGGTCACGCGCAAATCGCCGCTCAGGGAATAGCCGTTCAGGTCGAAACTGACGCCGTCGCGGCCGCGCACATCGGACAGCGCGCGATCGTTCAGCGGTTGCAAGCCGGCCGGCTGCGCCTGCGCCGGCGGCGGCGCCAGGTACGGCAAGGCAATCAGCGCCGCCAATAGAGCGCATGACGCGGACGGCGGCGAAACAGGCGCGCGCCGCATCAGCGCCCCGCCGGCAAGGCTGGCGCAATCGCCGGCAGCGAAGCGAGCTTGTCGCGCCAGTTCAACCAGACGCCGGACTGCGCCGCGTCAGGCAATTGCGTGGTGCCGCTGGGCGCCTGGAACTGCACGCCCGTCTTCAGCACCGAAATCCAGAAGTCGCGGCTCGGCCCGGTGGTGTCGCCCGCGCGCACGCCGACCAGGGAGTTGGCGCCGTCCCAGCGCTTGCCTCCGCCCGCATCGGTGTGCGAATCGACGGTTACCGGCTGGCCGTTGGCGTCCACGCCGTTCACCAGCAGCGAACCGGAAAGGCTGTTGAATTTCAAGCCGACGTCCCCGCTGATGCTGTCAAAACCCATGCGCATGCCGATCACCTCGCGCGGCGCCGTGGCGTCGCCGGTGTTGCGGTACACGATTTCGAAATAGGGATTGGTGATCGATACCTTGCCGCCGTTCTGGCCGAACTGCAGCAGCGGCATGTCGATATCGGCGCCCGTCCCCTCACGCGCGGGATAGCGGTAATCGCCCAGGCGGATATTGCGCAAACTCGCATTCAGCTGCACGTCCGCGTCAAGCGCGATGCGCGTGAAGTCGAAGCCGCCCAGCGTGCTGTTGCTGACGGCCAGCAGCCCCTGCCCGCGCGTGCGCGACATGTCGTCGTCGCTCATCGGGCGCAGCTGCGCGCAAGCCGGCGCACAGAAAAAGACGGCCGCCGCAGCGGCCGTAAAGAGACGGGATTCCATTATCAAGGGTGTCGCGCAAGCGGCCGCTCGCGCGGCCGCATTGCGGATTAGTGTGCCCAGATCCACACGGTGGTGCCGCGCAGGTCGACCTGGTTCATGGCCATCGAGCCGTAGGAGGCGTTGCTGTTGCCCATCTTGATCGAGTCGACCGAGATGTTCAGCAGTTTGCCGGCTGCCACCTGGACGTCGGCAGGGATGGCGATCTGCACCACGTCGCCGCCGGTGGCTGGGTTGTAGAAGGTGCCTGGGTTGGTCACGCCAGCGGCGCCGGCAGCCTGCAGGAAGGAGTTCTTCGACAGGATGTCGATGGTCGCGGCGATCAGGCCGTTGACCTTGATGCCGTTGAAGCTCACCGAGCCGCCGCCCAGGCCAGTGGTTGGGTCCACAGCGTCGGTGTCGGTGTAGACGAAGGAGCCGACGTTCACGTTCAGGTTGGCGCCGATCGACACGCCGTCCTGGCCGGTAACTGCGCTCAGTTCTGCGTCTTTGATCGGGGTCATGGCCGAAGCGGACAGTGCCAGGGTGGACAGGGCGATTGCTACTGCGGTGGTAATGCTTTTCATATCGTTATCTCCGTTCGAATAATGGTGTGGGTTGGCTTGCTTGTGTACCCCCTTGCCGCCGCCAGTCCTGGTGGGTCCGGTGCGGCGAGGTACCGTCTTAATATTGTCGCAATATTAATTAAATTTATGATAGGTGGCGCCGCCGCACAGGGTCTAGCGTTTCGCATTGACCGTGCAAGCCAAACGCTTGGCCTTGCGAGCCACCCAGAGGAAGAGCGCTGTTGTCCACATGTTGCTTGCATTAGCATAAGTTTTAGCGCGCGTAATAGAGGTGTGCATCTAATTTTTTCAAGCCCGCGGCGCGCGAATCGTGCGTAAATAAATAACAAAAGAGCAAGGACGAACGTTCGTCCGCATATTTGGAGACGCCATGGGAGCAAGTTTCAACGCGCGCGCGACGCGCAAGGGCAGCGCTTACCCCAACGATCGGGGGCTGCCATGCTGATGCTGTTGATGGGGGTGCTGGCCGCCCTGATTGGCGGCTCCGCCGCCCTCTCCCGCAACGAGATCGAAGACCGCCCCAAGGGCCAGTACGAAATGCCGCAGACCATGCTGGGCGGCGGCGCCTACTCGCAGGCGGTGAGCATGGAACCGTACTCCGAGCTCAAGTACCGCCACATCGTGCGCCAGGCCTACGACTACAGCTGCGGTTCGGCGGCCCTGGTCACCATCCTCAAGTTCCACCTCGGGATCAACGTCAGCGAGCAGCAGGCCATGGAAGGCATGCTGGAAAAGGGCGAAAAGGAAAAAATCATCGAGCGCCGCGGCTTTTCCCTGCTTGACATGAAGCGCTACGCCGCCTCGCTCAACGTGCCCGCCGCCGGCTACAAGGCCGAAGTGAAGGACCTGCTGACGCTGGACGAACCGGCCATCGTGCCGATCGACTACGGCGGCGCCAAGCATTTCGTGGTCTTGCGCGGCATCCGCAACGGCGTCGTCTTCATCGCCGATCCCTCCGCCGGCAACCTGGCCTTCTCGGTGCAGGAATTCGCCACGCTGTGGGACAAGAACACCCTATTCATCCTGTCCGCGCCCGCCGGACAGAAAGCGCCGGCACAACTGGCGCTGAATGACCAGGAGCTGGGCGTGGTCGACATGGACCGCGTCACCAACCATGGCCAGCTGGATCCCTTCAACAACACCACGCAACTGCTGGAACGTGCTGTCAACTCTGGTGCGGCACGCACCTGGATGCACCGTCAATAAGGAAATCGAGCATGAAATATGTCACCCTGCCTGTTTTGCTTGCCACCGCGCTGCTGGTGCATTCGAGCGCCGGCGCCCAGGAGAGCACGGCAGCGAGCAGCACCGATAAGGCGCGCGATGCGCTGGCCAAAAAAGAAGGAGAAGGCGACCAAAGCGCCCTGCTGAAGGAAACCCTGACCGCGGTCGACAAGCAGTACTCCCTGATCCGCAAGGGCAAATACCAGTACACCTATGACCTGAACTACAGCTACATCGGCCAGGAAAAACTCGTCACCGATTACACGGCTGAAGGCCTGACGCTGTTCGAAATCGAGAACGTGTCGTCGCACATCGTCACCAACACCCTGTCGGTCGACTACGGCGTGTGGGACAACCTGACCGCCAACGTCACCCTGCCGGTGATCGGCAAGTATGCCGAAGCCAAGGGCGGCAACAACACCTCGTTCTCGCTGGGCGACATGACCGTGGGCGCACGCTACCAGCCTTGGGAAGCGCGCCGCGACACGGCCAACTTCACCGCCGTCACCAACCTGCGCCTGCCCACCGGCCGCAGCCCGTTCAAGATCATCGCCGGCAGCGGCGAAGCGACCGGCAGCGGGGTCGCAGCCCTGTCGCTGGGCATGAACGTGAACCGCATCGTCGATCCGGTGGCGCTGTTCGGCTCCGTCTCGCTGACGGCCAGCGCACCGGCCACGGGCCTGAACCAGGTCAACGGCACCCGGGTACTGAACCGTGTGGCGCCGGGGACACAGTTCGGTTTCGGCATGGGCTTCGCCTACGCCCTGTCGTATGGCATTTCTACAACGATGTCCTTCCAGGGCGCGATCGCGCAAGGCGCCAAGTTGCGTTTTGCCGACGGCTTGAACGTGAAGACCGCGTCGCAGACGTCGGCGATCCTCAACTTCGGCATGGGTTACCGCATGTCGCCGAAGAACACGGTCAACATGTCGGTCGGCATCGGCCTCACCGCGGACTCGCCGAACTTCTCGGTTGGCCTGAACATGCCTTTGGCGTTCTGACGAGGCAGCAATGCGCGCCCCGCTCCGCATGGCGGCATGTGCCGCTGCGATCTCATGCGCCCTGCCCGCGCAAGCCGCGCTGGTGGAAAACCTGACCACCAGCGTGGTGGCCATGGCGCTGGGCAATGCCGTCACGGCAGATCCACCGGGCATCGACTCGGTGCACTTCAACCCTGCCGGGCTGGCGCGCCTGCAGGGCGACCTGACGCAGCACACTGCGTTCGGCGCGTCGATCCGTTCCAGCGCCAGCTTCCACCGCCCCGACAATTTCGACATCGGCGGCTGGAAGGACGATCCGATCAGCGGCACCAGCACGGGACCGATGCGGCAAGCGATGTACGTGCCGACTTACGGCATGCCGGGCTGGCGCCTGCCCTTCGTGGTCGTGCCTACCCTCGGCTTTGCCTGGCACAACCCCGATTCGAAATGGACCTTCGCCACCAATTCCTACATGGCGCAGGCAATCAGCCTTGACCGCACCAAGGACCCGGACGATCCCGGGCGCTTCGACGGCCGCCAGATCCAGCTGCAGCGCCTGGTCTATGCCTCGCCCTCCTTCGGCTACAAATATTCGGACACCCTGAGATTTGGCGCCGGGGTGCCGATCGCGCACTCGGCCTTCGTGGTCGATACGCAGATGCGCTTCCCCAACCAGCTGCTGGGCATTTTCGGCAAGCTGCAGCAGGGCTGGTGTCCCGAGGACGGCGGCAACATCATCGACACCTTCGGCTTCGGCCTGTGCGGTGGCGGCAAGGAAGGCATGGTCAGCCCGTTCAAGAACGCGGCGGCGATGCGCCTGGAAATGACCTCGCCGGTGGACCCGACGCTGAACCTGGGCGTGCTGTGGGAGCCCGCGCCGTGGTTCGCCCTCGGCGCGGTGTACCAGGGCGGTTCGCGCACGCGCTATACAGGGAAATACGAGTTCGACACCCAGCCCATGCTGCGCAACTTCGTCAAGGGCCTGAATTCAAGCCTGTTCGGACCCGTGGCCGGCGCCATCCTCGGCTTGCCGCAGTACATCCCGGAAGTCCAGAAGGGCAATATGTCGGCCACCATCTCCTTCCCTTCGCACCTGCAGGTGGGCCTGAAGTTCAAGCCGGTCCGCTACGTGCAGCTGAACGTGGACGCCAGCTATGCGCGCTGGAGCGACTGGGATCAACTGGTGTTCGAATTCGACCAGAGCATCAAGCTGCTGGAAGTGGCGCGCCTGTACGGCATTCCCGACTCCACCAAACTGAAAATCCCGCGCGGCTACAAGAGCGTGGTGAATTTCGGCTACGGCCTGACGCTGTCCCCGTTTGACGGCCTGGCGCTGCGCTTCGGCTACGAGCCGCGCAAGTCCTCGGTCCCGCTCAACAAGATCGACCTGATCGCACCGCTGCCGGACACCAAGCTGTATAGCGCAGGCCTGAACTGGCGCATCAACAAGAGCTATGAGCTGAACCTGACCGGTTCCTACATGAAGGGCAAGTTCGACGCGCCGGCCGAAACGTCGGACAACATGAACAGCAGCAAATTCCTCAACATCATTTACAACCCCTATGCCGGCCATGACGTGACCGGCGACATCAAGGTCCGATATTTCGGATTCAGTCTTGTTGAACATTTCTAGGAGCGAAAGAGATGAAAAAACTCGCGACAATGATCGCCGCCCTTGCCATCGGGAGCTCAGTGCAAGCGGCCCAGGTTCCGGCGGCAAAACAGGAGTTGGTCACCCGCGTGCTGCAGCTGTGGCACCCCGAGACCATCGGCGAATCGATGCTGCAGCAGCCGGTGGGCGACGCGGTACAGCAGGCGCGCGCCGTGCTGCAAGGCCGCGTTTCGCCCGAAAAGCGCGACGCGGCAATGAAGGACATCATGGGCGACGCGCGCCAGTTCATGGAGGACAACCGGGCGGCGACGCAGGCCAGCGCGCAAAAGATCGTCGGCACCACGGTGGCGCCGATGCTGGCGGAGCGCTTCACGGAGGAGGAACTGCGCCAGATCATCGCCATCCTGGAATCGCCGGTGAAGAAAAAGTTCGAAGCCATGGTGCCGGAGCTGCAGAAAAAGCTGGGCGAAGGCGTGGCGGCCGATACCCGCGCCGTGATCGACCCCAAGCTGCAGGAACTGCAGCAGCGCATCGGCATGCGCCTGCGTAGTGCGGTGACGCCCTGAGCGGGAGCACAGGCCATGAGCTATTCTTCAGCTCTTCACCTGGTGCGCGGCGTCAAGTCGCGCCTTTCCCATTCCGGCGTCGAGGCGGAAGCGCTGTTCGAGCAGGCCGGCCTGAATGAGGGCGACGGCCTGGCGTGCGATGCGCTGACGCTGTCGGACAAATTGAGCCACCTATGGGAGCTGGTGGTGGAACACTCGGGCGATCCGCTGATCGGCCTCAAGGTCTCCACCCCGCACCGCCTGGGCTGGCTGGGCGTGATGGGGCACATCATGCTGCTCTCGCCGACCGTGCAATGCACGATCGAGCGCTGCCACGGCCATTCGCGCGTGGGCATCCTGCTGCCGGGCATGCAGCGCGTGGTGCCGCGCCAGCGTTACGACTTTGTCTGGTGCGTGCTGCTGCGCACCCTGCGCTGCGCTTCCGGCCGCGACGACGCGGTGCCGGTGGTGGTGGAATACGCCTTCCCGGAGCCGGCCAACGCAGCCTTCTTCGAAAACACCTTCGGCTGTCCGGTGCATTTCAACCGGCCGCACAACGTCATGGAGTTTTCCGACTCCGACATGGTGGCCGCGCTGCCCAACGGCGGCATGCCGCAGCAAGGCGGCGGCCAGCAGCTGCTGGCGCAGTTGGCGGAAGCGCGTCCGCCGGCTTTCACGGCCCGGGTGCAGGAAATCCTTGCCTCGCTGTTGCCGAAAGGTCCGCCGCACCGCGACACGGTGGCGGACCTGCTGGCCATGAGCGAGCGCACCTTGCAGCGCCGCCTGGCCGAAGAAGGCACCAGCTTTTCCACCGTGGTGGACGATACCAGGCGCGCCCTGGCGCGGCAGTCGCTCGAAGCTGGCGACCTGTCGCTGAAAATGCTCAGCTTCCAACTGGGCTTTTCCGAACCGAGCGCGTTCTATCGCGCGTGCAAGCGCTGGTTCGGCATGACGCCTTCCGACCTGGCAAACCACGGAGAAAAACATGGCATGGTATAGACCCGAACACCCGGCGCAGCTGTTCGGCCAACTGCTGGTCAAGCACAAGCTGGTCACCGAAGAACAACTGCACCGCGCGATCGAGCACCAGCGCCAGACCGGGCAGCGCCTGGGTGAGATCTTCGCCGAGTGGAACCTCGTCACGCACCAGCACGTGCAGGACATCCTGCGCAAGCAGCGCCGCGTGCGCATGGCGGCGGCCTTGCTGGGCGCGATCTTCGCGCCGCTGGAGGCCTACGCGGCCGAAGCCATGGCAACCGCGCCGGCGGCCATCAGCGCGCCGGCGGCGATCCTGCCGCGCGAGGGCTCGTTTGCCGCGCTGGCCGAACGCGAGCTCGACGCCGTCTCGGCGCAGGGGCTGGACGACGAGCTGGTGCACCAGGTGCGCGAACAGCTCAAGCAAAACGGCGTCGAAGTGAGCGGCGACCTGGCGAAGCTGGTCAACCCGGTGCTGGGCGTGCTCGATGCCGATGTGAGCGTGCATAACGTGGTGTATGCGGCAAACCGCGCGACGTCCACCGTCAACCCCGACGGATCGCTGTCGCTGAACCTGCCCACCACCATCGGCGAAATCAACTTCAACAATATCCGCGTGCACGGCAGCGCAGCGGGCGGACCGTCGTTCGGCAGCATCTCCATGCGCGGCATCGACCTGACCGGCACCGTCATCACGCTGGCGCTCAGGAAATGAAGCGCGCCGCCCGCCTGCTGTTCCTCGCCCCTGCCCTGGCATGTTGCGCCGCCACGGCAGCGCCGCCAGCCCCCGACATGGCGGCGCTGGAAGGCGGCGCCGTGCAGGTGGTGGAAGCGCCCAATGGCGGCCTGCCGGGCAAGGCTTTCACCGCCTGGACGCTGATCGCCGCCTCGGTACCACGCCTGTGCGCCATGGTGCAGGACTATCCCTCCTATGCCTCCTATATGCCGAACACGAAGAGCGCACTGCCGGTCGGCGCGGGCGACGGCTACGTGCTGGTCGACATGACGCTGGACCTGCCGCTGGGCCAGGAAAAGAAATACCGCCTGCGCCTTGAGCCGCAGCAACCCGCGCCATCCCAATGCCGCCTTAACTGGCGCCTGGTCCCAACCGGACTGGCGGCCGGCGAAACGATCGCCGACACCACAGGCTACTGGCAATTCACGCCGGCGTCGGGCGACAGCGGGAAAACCCTGGTCGAATACCATGTCTACGCCGATCCGGGCCCTGTGCCATATGGTTTCGGCTGGATCGTCGACATGATGAGCAAGCGCAGCCTGCCGCGCACGCTGGAAGCGTTGCGCGCACAGGCCGGCCGCTAGTCGGCGCAGCGGAATACGCTGCGCATCTTGTCGCGCTGCTCCTGCGTCAGGCGCGCACCCGTGGCGTTGTAGATGAAGTTCTCTTCCTCGCGCAGCAAAAGAAAGCTGCCGTCGGCCTGCTCCGTCCACACCAGGTAGGCGCAATAGGTGTCGGCATTGGCAAAGCGGCCCGTGAAATCCACCGCCGCGTAGGTGCCCGGCGTACCGCTTTGCGAGCTGCGGTAGATCGTTACTTTCTTCAGTTCGCGCTGCTGCAGTGCGCCGGCCCGCGCCAGCTTGCCGGCGCTGTCGTCGCGCCATTGCTCGAACGTCCATTGCTTGTGCAGGGCCGGGCCCATGCGGTCCCAGGCCTGGTGAAAGCGCGCCGCATCCTTGTCGGCGAAGTAGGCTTTGCTCAATTCCTCGACTCGCGCCTTCTGCGAGCTGCTTGGCTGCCAAGCCGGCGCCGTGCCGGCAGGCTTGGGCGGCGTTAGCGATTGCTGCAGCGCCGCGTTCATGCGGCGGAATTCTTCCAGCATGTTGTCGCAAGCTTCCTGCCCGGCCCGGCAAAGCGCGTTCATCCTGATCGAAGGCTGGCCATTTTCGATGACCACGGTGCGCCGCACGGCGGCCGGATGGGCAGGATGGCCGGGCTGCGTGAAAGACCACAGCGTGTGGTTGGCCTTGTCGTCGGCGATGGTCCAACCGCCTTGCACGGAAAGCGCCACGTCGCCGCGCGCCCTCAAGGACGCCAACGCTGCTTCGGCGGAGGGGTAGTCAATGCTGCCGGTGGCAACGGCGGACAGTATCAGGAAATTAATCATTGCCGAAATATAGACCAAGAAACAATCAAATGCTAGGATCGGTGGTCATACCACCAAGCCACTTACCGATATGCCATCCGTCCAACGCCTGTCCGATGTCGTCGCAACCGAACTGGAAAACCGTATCCTTGAGGGCTCGCTGAAAGCGGGCGACCGGCTGCCGTCCGAGCGCGAGCTGGCGGTGGAACTGGGCGTGTCGCGCCCTTCCCTGCGCGGCGCCTTGCAGGCGCTGGTGGCGAAAGGCCTGCTGATTACACGCCATGGCGGCGGAACGTTTGTGACCGATACGATGCAGGCGGCGTTCACCGATCCGTGGCAGCAGATGCTGAAAGATCATCCCGACATCCATGGCGATATGCTGGAGTTCCGGCATATGCTCGAAGGCCAGGCGGCGCAGCTGGCGGCCGAGCGCGGGACGGAGGAGGACTTCGAACGGATACGCCAGTGCCATGAGGCGCTGGAGCGCGCTTTTGCGCAGCAGGACCTGGCGCTGTGCATCAGGGCCGATGTGGATTTCCACCAGGCGATTGCGGAAGCTTCCCACAATGTGATGATCGGACATTTGAGCTCCAGCCTGCATAAGGTGATGGAGGGGCATGTGCAGGGCAACCTGGAATACCTCAATGCGCGACCGGAGTTGTGGCAGCAGCTGCAGGTTCAGCACCGGGCGATCTGGGATGCGGTGCGGGAGCGCAGGATGGAGGTGGCGCGCAAGGCGGCCAACCAGCACCTGGAGTTCGTGCAGATGACCATGCGGGAGAATTTGAAGAATGAGGAGAGGCGCAACTCGGCTGCGCGGCGCCTGGAAAACCGGTAAACCCGGGTCTGGTCGGCGGCCGCCGGCTTGGCTCAAGGCCTTTGACGTTCGGCGAAACTCAAGAACATATCCCACACCGCCAGCCGCCGATCAGACTGGGTCAGCCCCTTGGGTCTGACCCAGCTTTACCGGGTTTTGCCAAACGGATCCCCAGCCTTCCAAGCCGGCATATTCGGCGCATCCGCCACAATCCGCCCCAGGTTCAAGGTGAACTGCGCCATCTGCGTCATCCCCGCCATCGACCAGCTCGGGTCATACTCATCGCTGACCTGGTGGTATTTCTTGCGGTAAGACGCCCGCATCTGCTCCGCCCGCTCCTTATCCCCTAAAAAGTCGCCGCCCGAAGTAATCGAGAACGCCGGTACCCCCGCTTTCGCAAACGAGAAATGATCGGAACGGAAATACCCACCCGACAAATCCGGCTTCTCCGCCGCGATCACCATCTTCATGCCCTTGGCTGCAACTTCGGCCATCTTGCCCAGGTCCGTGCGCTCGCTGCCGGCGGTGCCGATATCGCGCGTCACGCCGATCCAGTTCAGCGAATCGAGGTTCAGGTTGGCCGCAGTCTTCGCCAGCGGCCACAAGGGCGCCTCCGCATAAGCCGCGCTGCCAAGCAAGCCCTGCTCCTCCGCCGCCACCCACAGGAACATCTGGCTGCGCTTGGCCGGCGCCTTCACCGCCTCCTGCGCCATGGCCAGCAGTGCCGCGCTGCCCGATGCATTGTCGACTGCGCCGTTGTAAATGGTATCGGCGCCAGAGCCCTGCTTGCCCAAATGATCCCAGTGCGCCGTGTAGATCACCACTTCATCTTTCAGCTTCGGATCGGTGCCCGGCACCACGCCCGCCACATTGAACTGCTCGACATTGCGCACGGCAGCCTTCATCTCGCCCGACAGCCGGGCCTTCAGCGGCACCGGCTGGAAGTCCTTGCGTTCGGCCGCTGCGCGCAACTGGTCCAGGTCCAGGCCGGAAGCCTTGAACAGGGCCAGGGCAGTGTCATTGGTCAGCCAGCCCTGCAGCCCGGTCCCCGGCGTGCCTTGCGCCAGCTGGAAGCGCTCCACGCCATCCCAACTGTTCTGCACTACGCTGTAACCGTAGGAAGCGGAAGCATCGGTGTGGATCAGCAGCGCTCCGGCCGCGCCGCGGCGCTTGGCTTCCTCGAATTTGTAGGTCCAGCGGCCATAATAAGTCAGGGCCTTGCCGCCGAAGCGGTCCGGCGCTTCCGCCGTCGGCATCGGGTCGTTGACCATCATGACCACGACCTTGCCTTTCATGTCCTGGCCTTTGTAATCGTCCCAGCCTTCTTCCAGCGCGGTAATGCCGTAGCCCACGAATACCAGGTCGGCATTGAAGCTGTGCGTGGCCTGCGCATCGCCCGGCGCATACACCCAATCCTTGCCGAAGCTGGCCGGCAGCGCTGCGCCGTTCACTTCCATGCGCAGGCTGGAAGCTGCGGCGTCGGTCTTGACGCCGGCGATCTTCACCAGCTGACGGTAGCTGTTGCCGTTGCCCGGCTTCAGGCCCGCGGCCATGGCCTGGCTTTCCAGGTAGGCGACGGTCAGGTCGCCGCCGCGCTGGCCGGTACCGCGCCCTTCCAGCAAGTCGCTGGAGAGGAATGCCAGGTGCGCGCGCAGCGGCGCTTCCTGCACGGTGGGCTGCACAGCCTTGCCGGCCTTGACGCCCGCTGCATAAGCGGGAGCCAGCGCCAGCGCCACGGAGACTGCAAAGATGGTTTTTTTCATGTAATCGTCGTGTGTTGGTCGAAGGTGGCGGCCCCATGGCCGCGCGGGGCATTCTAGCGGATTTGCCGCATCCGCCAAGCTGCAGCGCAGCATGCGGAATGGTATGCTACCGGCCGTATGAATCAACAACCTTACATCGGCCGCTTCGCGCCCTCCCCGACCGGACCACTGCACCTGGGCTCCCTGGTCGCAGCCATGGCCAGCTACCTCGACGCCAAGGTCCACGGCGGCACCTGGCTGGTGCGAGTCGAAGACGTCGACCGCGACCGCAACGTGGCCGGCGCCGACCAGCACATCCTGGCCTCGCTGCAGCGCTGCGGCATGCAGTGGGACGGCGAAGTGACCTGGCAGCTGCAGCGACAGGAACTCTACGAAGCGGCGCTGCGCCAGCTGGGCGAGAACATCTATCCCTGCGCCTGCTCGCGCAAGGAGATCGCCGATTCCCAGTTGCGCCTGGGCCAGGCCGGGCATGCCAACCTGGTCTATCCGGGCACCTGCCGCAACGGCCTGGCGCCCGGGCGCACTGCCCGCGCGCTGCGCCTGCGCACACCGCAAGAGCCGCACTGCGTGATCCATTTCCATGACCGCTTTGCGGGCGAGGTAAGCCAGGACATCACGGCCGACGTCGGCGACTTCGTGATCCGCCGCGCCGACGGTTTCTGGGCTTACCAGTTGGCGGTGGTGGTGGACGATGGCGCGCAAGGCATCACCGACATCGTGCGCGGGGCCGACCTGCTGGACTCCACACCGCGCCAGATTTACCTGCAGCAGCTGCTTGGCTTGCCGCAGCCGCGCTACCTGCACGTGCCGGTGGTGGTCAATGCCGACGGCGAGAAATTGTCCAAGCAAACCGGTGCGCAAGCATTCGACACCGGCGCTCCGGTCGACAGCCTGCTCGGCAGCGCCCTGCTGCCGGCCGCGCGCTTCCTCGGCATGGACATTCAAGCCCGGACCATCGACGCTTTCTGGCGCGCTGCCGTTCCAGCCTGGGACGCGGTGCTGCGCGCCCATGGTGAATCGCCGCACAGACCCTAAGCGGAGCTCGCCGCACAATGCCTCCAACCAGCGAAAGGAGGTGTGCCATGCGGCTCATGATTATTTCTGCTTGTTGCGCCATCGCACTGCCGGCTGCCGCGCAGGATACCAACACCATCTATCGTTGCGTCGCCAGTGATGGCGTGCCGATGCTGGCCGACCGCCCTTGCGAAACCCTGGAGATGACGCCACGCCCAGCCGACGCCACTGCCCCGCTGCCGGCGAGGGCGCCAGCAATTGAGAAAGAACACTTCACGCTGCCGCCGTCGGAAACAGGCCGCAGCCGCTGGAGCAGCAAAGCCCCGGCCAGCGTGCCGCCCAGGATCGATGTGGAAACCCTGCGCCTGGCGCGCCAGACGCTAGGCCTGCGCGACAAGGTCGCCAGCGCACGCTAGGCCTTCAGCCGTCGCCATCCTCCAGTGGGAGCAACAGCATGCAGGCCGCCGCCGCGCCATGCACGATGGGCAGGAACAGCAAGGTCACCAAGGCTGGCGCTTCCGGATCGCTGACGGAAAAATAAGTAATCGCCACCGCCATCACGATGGGCGCCAAGGGCAGCACCGCGGCCGCGATATTGGCGGGATTCAAGCGGCGTACTGCAAACATGTTCAGCAGCAATGCCACCAGGTAGAGGGTGCGGTACACCCATTCGGACTGCGCACTTGCAAAATGCAGTTCCGCAAGCATGCCTTGCAAGAGCAACCCGAGCAGTAAGGTAAATAAAAGCGCGGGCAAAGCAGAGCGTTCCATGATCACTTTGGCCTCCCATCGTCACTAAAAGTAACAAAGCAGGTTCTGTGCCACGCTTGTATGTCAAGGGGAATTCAATCGTGCGCTGAGGAATTTGGGGATTTCTGTAAGGAATTTCGACACTTAGCGTTAAAACGAAAGGCGGTGCGAAGCCGGTATAATAGCGGGCTTATCTTTTGGATAACCGGTGTTCAAGATGACGATGCACGACAAGACAGACCAGCGCCCTGCCGTAGTTTTACTGCACAGTTCGCTCAGCTCCCGCAGCCAGTGGGCCACCCTGATGGCCGAGCAGGAAGCGAACTTCCGCTTCATTGCCATCGATTTGTTGGGATACGGCAAGTCGGCCTTCCCGACCGAAGCCGCCGCCGCCGGCTATACCCTGGCCCACGAAGCCGACGCGGTCGCTGCCGCCCTGGCCTCCCACCTGGATGCCGGCGAGCCTTTCCACCTGGTCGGCCATTCCTACGGCGGCGCCACCGCCCTGCGCCTGGCGCGCCAGATGCGTGAGCGCGTACTGTCGCTGTCGCTGTTCGAACCGGTGGCCTTCCACCTGCTGCCGGCAAGCGATGCAGGCCGCCAGGAAATCGAAGCCGTGGTGGCCCGCATCAACGCAGCATCCACTGCGGAAGACGCAACCCGCACCTTCATCGATTACTGGAACCGCGACGGCGCCTTCGATTCGCTGCCGGAAGCGCAGCGCCACCGTTTCACCAATGGCATCGCCAAGGTCAAGCTGGACTTCGTGGCCCTGCTCGGTGAACCGGCACGCGTGGCCGACATGGCGCAGCTGGACATGCCGGCGCTGGTGATGGCCGGCGCCAAGGGCCCCGCTTCCACCCGCCGGGTGGCCGATACCCTGGCGGGCGCGCTGCCGCAGGCCCAGTTCGCCCTGACCGCCGGCGGCCACATGGCGCCAATCACGCACGCCGCCGCCGTCAATGAAGTGCTGCTAGGCTTCCTGGAAAACCAGCGCTTGCTCGCCTGACCTGATTGTTCGATAATGGCCCGATAACAATCCGCAGGGGAGCGGCATCATGAGTGACACGCGATATAACCAGCAGTTGGCAGTCCAGGTGGACAAGGGCATCGAACTGCTCGCGCAAATGGGCGCCGCCAACGCCTGGATCTATATGCAAAGCAACCAGGTGCCGCGCAGCGTGATCCTGCGCGTGCTGGCTTATCCCGAGCAGCGCCGCAACACCGGCAAACGCTCACTGCATTAAGTTCAGCTCCCGCACGGCCTGGAGCACGCGCAGCTTGGCGGCATCGGGCCGCTTGCCGCTGCGCCAGGCCACCATCGCCTCCCATTCCCAGCGCGGCAGGTCCGCAATCTCCAGTTTCACCAGGTTGCCCAGCTTGAGCTGGCGCGCAGCCGCCATCTCCGGCATGAAGGTCAAAAAGCCATGCTCCTGCGCCAGCAGGATGGAGGCAGCCGAAGGCTGTATTGCGTGAATCGGGCTGTCGCTGCGGCGGTGTGCGCGGATCATGCGGATCAACTCATCGCAATCTTCGCCCCAATATTGCGGCGCCAGGCGCGCATCGGCCACGTCGGCCAGCTGCAAGGGGCCGCGCTTCGCCAGCGGATGTCCGCGCCGCACCACCGCAATGATGGGCGATACCGATAGCCGCTCCAGGTGGATGCCGGCGACAGCGGGACACTTCAGGACCAGGCCCAGTTGCACGCGCCCGGTCAGCAGCTTTTCCATGATCACCGGGGAATGGTCTGTGCTGCAGCGGATTTCCAGCGGCGCGTCGGCCAGCTTGAGCAGGATGGGCCCGAACAGCAGCGCCGCCAGCGAAGGCACGCAGGACAGCGTGATCTGCGGCAGCGCCGGCGCGCCTTGCACGGCCTGGCGCCCCGATTCGAGCGCGGCCAGCGCCTGCCGCGCTGCCGGCAGGAAGGTCTGGCAAGCCGGCGTCGGCGCTGCGCCGCGCCGGTGGCGCGCGAACAGCTGCACGCCCAATCGCTCCTCCAGCGCCGCCACGCGCTGGCTCACCTGCGGCTGCGACCAGCGGCGGCGCGCGGCAGCCTGGCTGAAGCTTCCGCACTCCACGATTTCCACCAGCAGGGCCAGGTCGTCGAAGTTCAGAGACATAAGGAAATCCAATATGAAATATGACGAGATAACGTCTTCCATTATGTCTCAGCCATGCCTAACATGTCTGCATCGAATGAGGAGGAGTCCATGGCGGGAACGCAAAGGGCAAGGCGGCTGGGCAAACGTTTCCTGATGATCGACCACGTGCTGGTGGTGGGCGGTTTCTACCTGGTGTTCCCCATCATCGGCTTGCATTTCGTCGGACAGCTTGGCTGGGCCGGCGCGGCGGTCGGCCTGGCGCTGGGCGCGCGCCAGATGGCGCAGCAAGGCCTGGCCCTGTTCGGCGGCTCACTATCGGACCGCTTCGGCAGCAAACCATTGATTGTCGGCGGCATGCTGCTGCGCGCCGCCGGCTTCGCGCTGATGGGTTTCGCCAGCAACCCGGCCTGGCTGCTGGTGTCGTGCATCATGTCCGGGCTAGGCGGCAGCTTGTTCGAACCGGCGCGCGGCGCGCTGGCCGTCAAGCTGACGCGCCCCGCCGAACGGCCGCGCTTCCATTCCCTTTTGATGATGCAGGAAAGCGTGTCCGCCGTCACGGGCGCCCTGCTCGGCACCATGCTGCTCGGCGCCGATTTCCGCCTGGTCGGCCTGGGCGGCTGCGTCCTGTTCATGCTGGCCGCCGCCGCCAATGCCTGGCTGATGCCGGCCTACCGCGTCGCCACGCCGGGCACCTCGGCTTTCGCGGCGATGCGCATACCCTTGCGCGACAAGGCTTACATGCGCCTCGTGCTGACGCTGAGCGGCTACTACATCATGACGGTTCAGCTGATGATGCTGGTGCCGGTCACGCTGACCAAGCTTTCAGGCACGCCGCGCACCATGGCATGGATGTATGCGATGGATGCGGGATTGGCGCTGGCACTGCTGTATCCATTGGCGCGGCTGGGCGAGCGTCACCTGGCTCTGGAAACGCGCCTGATGGGGGGGATCGCCATCATGTCCTGCGCGGTGCTCGCCATGGCGGCCGCCCATTCGCTGGCGCCAATGTTCTTCTGCGTCGCTTTGTTCTATACCGGCTCCCTGGTCGCCGAGCCGGCGCGTGAATCGCTGGTATCGCGGTACGCACAGCCGAGCGCACGCGCCAGTTACATGGGACTCAGCAGGATCGGGCTGGCGCTTGGCGGTCTTTCCGGCTACACGGCCGGCGGCTGGCTGCTGGACCTGAGCGGCAGCCTGCACGCTCCATCCCTGCCCTGGCTGATGCTCGGTGCGACCGGCCTGCTGACGCTCGCCATCCTGAAATCCGGCGCCGGCGCCGGCAAAAAAAAGCCCGCCGTGCGCGGCGGGCTAAACACTTTGGTTGGGTAATTCATTGTAGTGCGCAGAATCGTGAAACATTCTCACGAATCGTCACTTATGCCAAATTTGGTATAGCTGAGCCGAAAAATTGCATCACACCGGATAAGATGCGCGTCATAGAATGCAGGGATGAAGACCTACCATGCCGAATGTGTCCTGCCGCTTGCGGCGGAACTGGGCGAAGGCCCGCTTTACCTGCCGGCGCAAGACCGCCTGCTGTTCGTTGACCTCAAGCGCTGCATCGTGCACGCCTGGGATGCCTCAGCGCACGAGCATCGCAGCTGGCTGCTACCCGACTATATCTGCTGGCTGGTGCCACGCCGCGATGGCGACGGCTTCATGGCCGGCTTGCGCGACAGCGTAGTGCGCCTTTGGCTCGAACCCGAGCTGCGCATCGAGCCGCTCAAGCGCATTGTCGACAGCGCAGCCGGCCAGCGCCTGAACGACGCCAAAGTCGATCCTTGCGGCCGTTTGTGGTTCGGCTCCATGCACAATACCGATTACCGGCAGGCTGTGGGCAAATTGTTCCGGCTCGACGCCGACCTCGCGCTGCACGTCGCCGACGAGGGCTACCACATCTGCAACGGGCCGACCTTTGCGCCGGATGGCAGTGCGCTATACCACTCCGACAGCTTCCTCGATGTGACCTACCGTTATCGGCTCGCCGCCGACGGCAGCCTGGGTGCGCGCGAGGAATGGCGCCGATACAGCGGCGGTTCGCCGGACGGCATGCAGGCCGACAGCGAGGGATGCATCTGGGCCGCGACCTGGGGCGGCAAGCGCGTGTGCCGTTTCAGCCCGCAGGGCGAGTTGTTGGCCGAGGTGCCCCTGCCGACCTCGCATCCTGCCTCGCTGGCGTTTGGCGGCGAGGATTTGCGCACCTTGTACATCACCACCGCGCGCGAAGGTTTGTCGGCCGGGCAGCTGGCACAGGAGCCGTTGGCCGGCGCCGTATTCCGCGCCCGTATCGACGTGCCCGGCCTGCCGGCCAACGCCTTCGGCTGATCAGTACAGTTCTTTCGCCGCGCTGCGCACGGCCTGCAACAGCAGGTTGGCGCCTGGCGACATCAGGTGGTCGGCCTTGGTGATGATGCCGAATGCGTCCATGCGGAACGGCAGTTCCAGCGGCAGGATCGCCAGCACTTTCTGCTCTTCGTAATAGCGCGCCACCTCGACCGGCATGACGTGCAGGGCGTCGGTCTTTTGCAGCAGGGCCGTAATCAGCAGCTGCGAAGTGGAATCCACCACGTCGACCGGCGGTTCCAGGCCCGCGCGGCGGAACATCATGTCGCAGCGGTGGCGCAGGATGCTGCCCTGCGGCGGCAGGATCCAGGGGCGGTTGGCAAGGTCCTTCAGTTGCAGCTTCTCGCGTTTCAGCAAGGGATGTCCATTGCGCACCACGGCGCATGCCGGCTCCTCGGTCAGTTCCTCGTACACCAGGCCCGACGTGCTTTCCTTTTCCAGGATGCGGCCGATCATGAAGTCCAGCGTGCCGCGCTGCAGCAGCTCCATCAGCACGTTGCTGGCCTCGACCTGCACGCCGATGCGCAGCAGCGGCGCTTCCTTCTTGACGCGGGTGATGGCGTTGGGCAGCAGGTTCATGGCGGGGGTCATGATGACGCCGACTTCCACCTGGCCGGACAAGCCGGCTTTCAGCGTCACGATATCGTCGTGCGCCAGGGCCAGGCTGGTGAGCGCCATGCGGGCGTGGCGGATCATGGTTTCGCCGTACAAGGTCGGCTCCATGCCGCGCGGCAGGCGTTCGAACAGCTTCACATCGAGCATGTCCTCCAGGTCCTTGAGCTGCTTGGAGGCGGCCGGCTGCGTCATGTGCAATTCTTCCGCCGCGCGGTGAATGTTGCGGTGTTCATCCAGCGCGATCATCAGCAGCAGTTGACGGGTTTTTAACCTCGCCTTCAGGAACCAGTTGGGATTCGGGGTAGTCATGCGGGGCATCATACCACCGCCGTTATCCACCAAAAAATCGCGCTTCATTTGCAGCCCGCCGAAGCATGGGCGGCCGGTTTCATGAACATGGGGCCTCCCTTTAGTTTTTCTGTTTCCAGGCCAGCAGGCGCTGCAAAGCGCAGAAAGCAAACAGCAGCACGCCGATGACGATCTTGGTCCACCAAGAGCTGAGCGTGCCATCGAAGACGATCAGGGTCTGGATGGCGCCCAGCACCAGCACGCCGGTCAGGGCGCCCGCCACGTAGCCGTAGCCGCCGGTCAGCAGGGTCCCGCCGATCACCACGGCGGCAATCGCATCGAGTTCGGTGCCTTGTGCGTGCAGGCCGTAGCCGGACAGCATGTAAAAGGAGAACAGCAGCCCGGCCAGCGAGGCGCAGCCGCCGCTGATGGCGTACACGGCGACCTTGGTGAGGCCGACCGGGAGGCCCATCATCTGTGCCGATTGCTCATTGCCGCCGACCGCGTAGACGGCGCGGCCGAAAGGCGTCAGGTGGGCCACTGCCATGGCCACCGCAAGCAGGACCAGCGCCACCAGCACGCCGGGCGACACGAAGCCGTCGAAGATGCCGATCTGCGCCTGCGAAATGGCGACGAAGGCCGGGTCTTCGATCGGAATCGAATTCACGCTGATCAGGTAGCACAGGCCGCGTGCCAGGAACATGCCGCCCAGGGTGACGATGAAAGGCTGCAGGCGGAAGAAGTGGATCAAGGCCCCCATGCCGGCGCCGAACACGACGCCCATGAACAGCACGGCGGCCATGACGGCAGCCGGCGGCCAATGCGCGGCGTGCAGCAGCCAGGCTGCGACCATCGTGCTGAGGGCGAGCACGGAGCCTACCGACAGGTCGATGCCGCCGGACAGGATGACGAAGCTCATGCCGATGGCGATCACCAGCAGGAAGGCGTTGTCGATCAGGAGGTTCAGCATCACCTGCAGCGACAGGAAGCCGGGATAGGCGATTCCGCCCGCCACCAGCAGCACCAGCAGCAGGCCCAGCGTGACGAGGGAAGTGAAGTACGGGGCGCGGGTCATGCCTTGCTCCTTTGCGACAGGCAGACCGCGAACACCACCAGCGACTTGACGACCAGGTTGACTTCCGGCGGCACGCCGAGGGAATAAACGGTGTAGGTGAGGGTCTGAATGATCAGGGCGCCGATCACGCTTCCTGCCAGGTTGAATTTGCCGCCCGCCAGGGACGTGCCGCCGAGCGTGACGGCAAGGATGGCGTCCAGCTCCAGCAGCAGGCCGGCGTTGTTGGCGTCGGCGCTCTTGATGTTGGAGCTGATGATCAGGCCTGCCAGGCCGGCGCAGACGGCGCAGAAAGCGTAGCTGGCGAAGACCAGCGCCCCGGCGCGGATGCCGGCCAGCCTCGCGGCAACCGGGTTGATACCCACCGCTTGCGTGAACAGGCCGAGGGCAGTCTTGCGCATGGCCAGCGCTACGGCTGCCACCACCGCCAGCGCCACGTACAGGGCAACCGGCAGCCCAAGCAGGTAGCCGCTGCCGAGGACGAAGAAGTCGTCGCGGTAGACGGTGATGATCTGGCCGTCGGTGACCAGCTGCGCCAGGCCGCGCCCCGCCACCATCAGCACCAGGGTGGCGACGATGGGTTGCAGGCCGAGGCTTGCCACCAGCAGGCCGTTCCATACGCCGCACAGCAAGGCGGCGCCCAGCGCGGCGGCGAAGGCGAGCCATAGCGGCTGCTCAGCGGCGGCCATGGTGCAGGCAACGGCGGCCGCCAGCGCCACCACGGCGCCGACCGAGATGTCGATGCCGCGCATGGCGATGACCACCGTCATGCCCGTCGCCGCCAGCATCAGCGGCGCGGCGCGGTTGAGGATGTCGACCATGGCGCCGTACAGGTGGCCGTCTTTCACTTCCAGGTTGAAGAAGCCGGGCACGGCGAAAAGGTTGACCAGCAGGAGGACGAGCAGCGCTCCGAGCGGGCGCGCCAGCGGGTGGGCGAGCAGGCGCGCGCCAAGGCGCGGCGCCGGCGCGATAGGCCCGGCGGCCGCGCCGGACGGTTCGGATGCGCTGGCCGGGGCTGCGCTGGCCGGGGCGTAGTTCGTCATGCGGCCTCCCCTGCAATGGCGTGCAGCACAGTCGTTTCATCGAGTTCGCCGCGGCGGTATTCGCCGCACACGGCGCGATCGCGCATGACGATCATGCGGTCGCTGCATCGCAGGACCTCCGGCAGCTCGGATGAGATAAACAGCAGCGACATGCCGCGCCTGCACAGCGTAGTGACGTAATCCATGATCTCCTGCTTGGCGCGCACGTCAATGCCGCGCGTTGGTTCGTCCAGAATCATCAAACGCGGATCGGTGGCGAGCCAGCGCGCCAGCAATACCTTCTGCTGGTTGCCGCCCGAGAGTGTCCCGATCGGCGTTTCGATGCTGGCGGTGCGAATGCCGAGCGCCTTGACGTATTCTTCCGCCAGTTCGCGCTGGCGTTGCATGGGGATCGCCCGCAGCATTCCCTGGCGCGCCTGCGAGGCCAGCACCAGGTTCTCGCGCACGGACAGCGACAGGATGGCCCCTTCCAGCTTGCGGTCTTCCGAGCAGAAGCCGATGCCGGCGGCGATCGCCTGGCGCGGATTGGCAAACGGGCCATAGGCCTTGTCTCCAATGGCAATGTCGCCCTGGTCCGCACGGTCGGCGCCGAACAACAGCCGTGCCAGTTCGGTACGCCCGGCGCCCAGCAGGCCGGCCAGGCCGAGCACTTCGCCGGACCGCACCTGCATGTCCACCGGTTGCAGGACGCCTTTGCGTCCGAGGCCGCGCGTCGCCAGGACCACGCGCCCATCTGGCGCCGCGCCTTCGCGCTCCGGCTGCGGCGCGCCGGCTCCATCAGCCGCGTCTTCCGCGTCCGCCGGCTTGCCGATCATCTTGTTCACCAGCGCCAGGCGCGACAGGTCGGCGGCGGCATATTCGCCTTCCCTTTCGCCATTCCTCATCACGGTGATGCGGTCGGAGATGGCATAGGTCTGGTCGAGGAAGTGGGTGACAAACAGGATTGCCATCCCCTGCTCGCGCAAGCGGCGCAGCACGCGGAACAGCAGCTGCACTTCCGCCTCGTCCAGGCTCGACGTCGGCTCGTCCAGCACCAGCACGCGCGCCGAAATGTTCAAGGCCCGCGAAATGGCCACCATCTGCTGGATCGCCAGGGGATAGCGCGACAACGGCGCGGCCACATCGATATCGATTTCCAGGTCGCGCAGCAAGGCCTTAGCGCGGGTCCGCATGGCGGCCCAATCGACCAGCCCCCATTTGCGCGGGTAGCGCCCGATAAAGATATTCTCCGCGACCGACAGGTTCGGGCACAGGTTCACTTCCTGGTAGACCGTGGAGATGCCGAGGCCCTGCGCCTCCTGCGTGGAGCCTGGCCGGATCTCGCGCCCTTCCATCACGATGCTGCCGCGATCGGGCGCATGCACGCCCGTCAGCACTTTGATCAGCGTCGATTTGCCCGCACCATTCTGCCCCATCAAGGTGTGCACTTCACCGGGATAAAGCCGCAGGCCCGCCTCGCTGAGCGCTTTCACGCCAGGGAATTCCTTATGGATGCCGGACAGCTCCAGCACCGGCGCCACTGCGTTCGCCATCAGTATTTCCGGTTAGGCAGTTCTTTGGCCGCCACCTCGGCAGGGAACACGCGCTCCTCGGTCACGATGCGCGGCGGCACAGGCCTGCCGGCGATGACGTCCTGCGCCGCCTTCATCAGCTGCGGGCCGAGCAGCGGGCTGCATTCGACCGTCACGTTCAGCTTACCGGCGATCATGGCCTGGAATGCGCCTTTCACGCCGTCGATGGAAACGATGATGATATCCTTGCCCGGTTTCAGGCCCGCTTCCTCGATGGCCTGGATGGCGCCGATCGCCATGTCGTCATTGTGCGCGTACAGCACGTTGATATCCTTGCCGTGGGCTTTCAGGAAGGCTTCCATCACTTCCTTGCCCTTGGCGCGGGTGAATTCGCCGGTCTGGGTGCGCAGCACTTTCAGCTTCGGGTTGCCTTTGATGACTTCCTCGAAACCGGCCTTGCGGTCGATCGCGGGAGCCGAGCCGACGGTGCCCTGCAGTTCAACGATGTTCAGCACCGGCTTGTTCGACTTGGCCGCGTAATCGGCCAGCCAGCGGCCGGCGCGGCGGCCCTCTTCCACGAAGTCGGAGCCGATCAGGGTCACGTACAGGGATTTATCCGCCACGTTCACGGCGCGGTCGGTCAGGATGACCGGAATCTTTGCGGCTTTGGCCTCGCGCAGCACGGTTTCCCAGCCGGTTTCCACCACGGGCGAGAACGCGATCACGTCCACGCGCTGCGCGATGAAGGAACGGATGGCCTTGACCTGGTTTTCCTGCTTTTGCTGCGCGTCGGCGAATTTGAGGGTGACGCCGGCCTGCTTGGCCGCATCCTTGATGGATGCGGTATTGGCGCTACGCCATTCGCTTTCCGCGCCCACCTGCGAGAAGCCCATTACCAGCGGCTTGGCCGCAAAAGCGCTGCCCGATGCAGCAAAGGCGAAGGCGAACGCGCCGCCAAGAATGGTCCTGCGGGTGACAGTCATGCGGGTCTCCAGAATTGTATAGTGAGTCAATATTAGGAGAATCCGCCATGCCGATCTAATTCATTTTTTCGCGGGAGACATATCGTTTTTGTTATCGCATCAGGCGCAGGCCGTATAAGCCGCCCGCTATCGATCCCGGATGGGCGGCGAACTTCACTTCCAGCTTGCCGTCATGCGCTGCGCCGGCCGGCACGGGCAGCTCCAGCGAATAGAATGCCTCCCTCTTTTGCTCGATGGTCACCGCCTGCAGCAGGCGGCCATTCAGGAACACGTCGAACGTGCGGCCGGCATCGCCCGAAGCGAGGGTCAGCAGCAGCACGCGGCCGGCGCCCTCGCGGTCTTTGAGCTCGTAGCTGAACCAATTGCTGGCGTGGCGCCAGTGCCGGGTGCCATTCAGGCCGGCATCCGCGCCTTCGCCCTTGAAGAAATGATCCGACTCGGGCTGCTGCTCGCCCGGCGCAACCTGGTCGATGGTGCGAGCGTCCAGTTCCAGCCGCGCCGCCTCCTCTGCCCTGGCCCGCTCCCGCATATCGGCCAGCCCGGCGGAGGTGGTCTGCTGCCAGTAGATCATGTAGCGCGAATCGTGCAGCCGGAAGAACGGGATGAAGCGCATCGTCCCCGCCCCCTGCCCCTGGACCAGCCCCGGCGCTGTAAAGGTCAGGGGCTGGCCCGGAACCGGCTTGAACTTGCCGAGGAAATCCTTGCTGTCGCTGACAAACACAGGCGCCGCCTCCTGCGGGCAGACCTGGCCTTGCGCGATATGGCCCATGCGGGAATCGTCGGCAACGAAATTCAGCTGCTCGCCCGGGAAAGGCGACGTTTTCGCAGCCAGTACGATCGGCCCATGCAGCACGGCGTAGTAGTTGGACTTGTCTGGCATCTGCTCAAGCGTCGTGCGCATCGGCAGGTGCACGTCGACCTTGTCCCCCTTGCGCCAATGACGCGCCAATTCGACGTAGCCGCCTGGCGCAGCCTGCACCGGCAGCGATTTGCCGTTGACGCGTACGGCCAACGCTCCGCGCGCCACCCAGCCCGGGTAGCGGATCTTGAGCGTGAACTTGCCGCCGGCTTCGACGGTCAGGCGCGTGCCGGCCTGGTCGGGGAAGCGGTTCGACTGGGTCAGCACGATGCCCTTTTCGCGCCATTCCACACGCGACGGGATGAACAGGTTGACCAGCAGCGCGTCGCCGTCGTGGGCATAGATGAATTGACCGTACTTGGCCTGGCTCTCGATGCCGGAGCCAACGCAGCACCACATGGCCTTGTCCACTTCCGAATAAACGCGGTAGTGATTCGGCCGCATCGGCGTGAAGTAGACGAAGCCGCCGCTTTGCGGGCGCTGCGACGACAGGATATGGTTGTAGAGGGCGCGCTCGTAATAGTCGCCGTAGGCAGCGCTGGGGTCGCGCCGGTACAGCATCTCCGTGAGCTTGAGCATATTGTAGGTGTTGCAGGTCTCGGGTCCTTCCACCTCGCTGCTCATCGAGGAGAAGTCCTTGTCGTCGTGGAAGTGCTCCTTGACGCTGTTGCCGCCGATCGCCACGGTGCGGTGGTCATGCACGGTTTGCCAGAAGAAGCTCGCCGCCTTGTGCCATTGCTGCTCGCCGGTCAATTCGGCGATGCGCTCAAATCCAATGACCTTGGGGATTTGCGTGTTGGCGTGCAGGCCGGTGAGTTCGTCGCGCCCTGCGGCCAGCGGCCGCAGGATGGCCTGGTGCGAGAAGCGTTTGGCTGCATCCAGGTGGCGCTGCTCGCCCGTCAGCTGGTAGACATCGGCCAGCACCTCGTTCATGCCGCCATGTTCGGCGCGCAGCATGCTTTGCATTTGCTCGTCACTCAGGGCGCCGGTCATGGCCACAGTCCAGTCGGCGAACTTGACCAGCATCTGTCGTGCTTCTTCGTTGCCGGCGTAGCGCCAGGCATCGCGCAGGCCTGCGGCGATCTTGTGCAGGTTGTACCAGGGTACCCATTTGCCGTTGACCGAGAAGTTGTCAGCCTGGAGTTTGCCGCTGGCGATGTCGTCCCAAGCGGCACGGCCGCCGGGGATGCCGCCAAGGTAGCCGTCCGGCGCCTGCGCTTTCTTCAGCTCCCGCACAAAATAGTCGAGGCGTTCCCGCACCGCGGTGTCGCCGGTTGCGGCCCACATCAGGGCCAGGGCGGAAAGGTAATGGCCGCCCATATGGCCATCGAGGCCGCTGGATTCCCAGTTGCCGTAAGATGGTTTCGGCAGCGGCAGCCCGGCCTCGCGGCGGAATGGCGCCAGCAGGCGGTCGCCATCGAGGGCCAGCAGGTAGCGCAGGTCGGTGTCCTGGGCTTCCAGGAAGGGGCTGGGAAGAAGGCGGACCTCATTCAGCGGGAAAAGTTCGGCGGCATTCGCTGCGTTCGGAGCCGACGCAACTGCGGCCGTGCCAAGCAAGGCCAGAGCAACGGCCAGCGGTTTCTGCAAGGCGGAGGTCATTGCTGGACGCTCTTGTAACGGTCCAGGTCCGCGGGATCCACAAGGGGCCAGCCCGCGCTATCCCATTGGATGTCCATGATCTTGAGCTTTTGCAGATACTTGTCGGCAGTTTCATACGCATGCAGCACCATCACATCCTTGCCGTCGAAAGTGTAGGCGCTGTTATGGCCCACGGCTTTCCAGGCCCGGTTGCCCCGCACGACCACCGAGCCCCCGCCATCCAGCATATCCCTGCCATTCTTGTCGAGGTAGGGACCGGTGACAGAGCGCGAACGCCCCACGACAACATGGTAAGTGCTGCGCTCCTGCTGGCAGCACAGCCCCCACGATGCAAACAGGTAGTACCAGTCATTCTTGCGGAAGATGAATGGCGCCTCGATCTCCGCAGGTCCACCGCTTTCATCCCTGGTGAAGGCCGGCCGTTCGCGGGCGGCAATGGTGCGCCAGACCTGCGGTTCCGCCGGCCGGGTCCATGCTTCATTCAGTTTCACCATCTTGATTCCGCCCCAGAAAGAACCGAAAACCATCCACCCCGTCCCCGCTTCGTCTTCCACGACATTGGAATCGATCGCATTCCAGTTATCGCGGCCAGGCACCGACTGCACGACAATGCCCTGGTCTTTCCATTTGTAGTCGGGAGAACGGGGGTCGAGAGTCTTGTTCACTGTCACGCCAATGGCCGAAGTGTTCTTGCCGAAAGCGGAAACCGAGTAGTACAACAGGTATTTGCCATTGTGGCGCTGGATATCAGGCGCCCAGACATGATCGTCGAAGCCGGGCGCCGCCGTGGCCGCGGCAGCCGGGGCTCCCGGGAAGACGCGCCCTTCCGGCCGCCAGTTCACCATATCCTTCGAACTGTAGAAGGTGATACCCGGCCCGGTCGAGTACAGGTAATATGTTTCGCCCTCCCTGGCCATTACGGGATCATGCACGCTCACCTGGCCGGCCAGTGCGGCCTGTGCCAGCAGCATGCCGGCTGCAAATATCCATTTGATCATCGTTTATTTTCCCGTCCAGGCGCCTGGCCTTGCGGTCGCCGGCGCGGCAATACCACATTGTAGGCCGTCGCGCGGACAGGGCGATACTAAGCCTGTTGTGTCTCTGCCGCGTCCGTGGCGCTGAAGGCGTCCTCGCCATCCTGTGGAGCGGCCGCCGGCATGACCGCAAGGGTTGCCACCGGCGCCGTCGAACTTGCCAGGTCCCCGCCACCGCCGCACATACTGGCCGGCAGTGCGCCGCATGCCGCTTGACGCTGCAGCATGCGGCGCTGGACGGAGATGTTCTCCAACTTAGCCGCCTACCGCCACAACCACGACCGACTTGGCCGGCATCTTCACGGTGACTTTACCGCCGCTGGACTGCACGGAGATCGGCGCCGGTTTTACCGCGTCCGGCTGGGCGAAGGTGTTGTGCGCATCCATTGCACCGGCGGTCAGCACGCGCGCGCTGGCCGTTCCCTCGCCAACGCCGGCGATATTCACTTCCTCGGCTTCATTCGGGCTGGTGTTGACCAGGGCCACGTACACCTTGCCGTCCTTGCCGCGTGCAGCCGAGGCGCTCACCTGCGGAATGCTCTTGCCGCCCGAGCTGTAATTGCGGTTGCCTTCCAGCGACAGCGGCAGCGAGGTCGCGCCCTGGAACGGCACGTACATTTCGTAAGCGTGATAGGTAGGCGTCAGCAGCATCTTGTCCTTGTCGGTCAGCACCATGGCCTGCAGCACGTTGACCATCTGCGCGATATTGGTCATGCGCACGCGGTCGGCGTGGGCGTGGAAGATGTTGAAGTTGAGCGCTGCGACCACGGCGTCGCGCAGGGTGTTTTGCTGGTACAGGAAGCCGGCGTTGGTGCCCTTCTCCACGTCATACCATGTGCCCCACTCGTCAACGTAGAAGCCCAGTTTTTTCTCCGGGTCGTTTTTGTCCAGGATCGCCGCATTCTTGCTGATATGGTCCTCCATGCGCATGGTAGCCTGCAGGGTCGAGAACCATTCGTCGGCCGGGAAGCCGGTGGCTGCGCCCTTCACGTCCCATTTGCCGGTCGGGATGGTGTAGTAGTGGAAGCTGATGCCGTCCGTCATATGCTTGACCGACTTGCTCAGCTCCTCGGTCCAGCTGGAATCGCTGTCGTTGCCCCCGCTTGCGACCATTTTCGGACGCCCTGCTGGCGGCGTCTTGAGGAAGCTGACGGTCTGGCGATACAAGCTGGAATAATATTCCGGCTTCATATTGCCGCCGCAGCCCCAGGCCTCGTTGCCGACGGCGAAGTAAGCCACCTTGAACGGCTTGTCGCGGCCATTCTTGCGGCGCAGTTCCGCCAGCGATGACTTGCTGTCGGAGGTCATGTACTCCAGCCATTCCGACATTTCCTGCGGCGAGCCGGTACCCAGGTTGCCGTTCACATAGGCGTCCGCGCCCAGCTGCTCGACCAGGTCGAAGAATTCATGGGTGCCGACGGCATTGTTCTCTTCCACGCCGCCCCAGTTGGTGTTGACCTTGACCGGACGCTTGTTGCGCGGGCCGATCCCTTCGCGCCAGTGGTATTCGTCGGCGAAGCAGCCGCCTGGCCAGCGCACCAGCGGGACGTGCAGCTTCTTCAGGGCGCCGATGACGTCGTTGCGCCAGCCGCGCGTGTTTGGGATCTTCGATTGCGGGCCAACCCACATGCCACCATAGATGCCGGAGCCGAGGTGCTCGGCGAACTGGCCATAGACGTCCTTGTCGATTACCGCGCCTGGTTTGGCGGTGTCGACCTTCACGGTGGTGGCGGCTTGTGCAAATCCCGTCGCGGCCATGGCCAGCGACAAGGCAATCATCGTGCTTTTCATCAGGTCTCCTTGTTTATTGTTTGATTACGCAATTCGTTGCAGTCTTTATCACACCCAGCCGGCATCGACGATGAAGTCCTGTGCCGTGCACATGGCGCTGTCGTCCGCCCCCAGGAACAGGCACATGGCGGCGATATGCTCCGGCAGCAGCTTGCCCGGCAGGCACTGGTTGCGGGCGATTTCCTCTTCCGCCGCCTGGTCGACCCACAAGTCAACCTGGCGCTGCGTCATCACCCAGCCCGGCGTGACGGTGTTGATGCGCACATTGTGCTTGCCCAGGTCGCGCGCCATGCCCCGCGTCAGGCCGTGCGACGCCGACTTGGCTGTCGCATACACCGGATAGCCGGCGCCCTTGGCGTGCCAGGAAATCGAGCTGATATTAATGATCGAGCCCCCGCCCCTGGCCTTCATGCCCGGCAGGACCGCCTGGCAGGTGAAGAACAGGGGGCGCTGGTTGATGGCGATGCGCTGGTCCCAGTACTCTGGCGTCACGTCTTCGATGCTGTGGCGCTGGTCGTTGGCCGCGTTGTTGACCAGCACGTCGAAGTCGCCCATTTCCGCGGCCAGCTCTTCCATCGTGCGCTGCAGCGCGGGAATGTCCGTGATGTCGCAGGCGCGAAACGCAGGGCGGGCCGCGCCGCTGGCGGCGACCGAAGCGCACAGGGCTTCGCTGGCGTCCTTCGCGATGTCGACGAAGGCGACCTGCGCGCCCTGCCGAGCAAAGGCCGCGACGATGCTGGCGCCGATGCCGGTGCCGCCGCCGGTGACAAATACCCGCTTGCCGCGCAGGCTCGGGTAGTTGGCTGTTACTGTCATTGTGTCTCCGATTGATGCTGTTCTTCTTGTGTCCGAAAACCGGTAAACCAGTGCCGGACCCGCGGGGTCCGACACTTGCCTGCGGTCAGTGCTGGCCGAGGACGCCGTCGCGGCGGCGCCAGGTCTTGCCCGGATTTTCGTCGCGCAGCACCGGCGGCAGCAGCGTCGCCGGCAAGTCCTGGTAGCAGACCGCGCGCAGGAAGCGGTAGATCGCCGCCGTGCCGACCGAGGTGCTGCGGCCATCCGAAGTGGACGGGAACGGGCCGCCGTGCACCATGGCGCTGGTCACTTCGACGCCGGTCGGGAAGCCGTTGGCCAGGATGCGGCCAGCCTTGCGTTCCAGTACCGGCAGCAGCCGGCGCGCCGCTTCGGCGTCGCCGTCCGCCATGTGCAGGGTCGCCGTCAGCTGGCCTTCCAGGTGCTCGGCCACAGCGATCATTTCGCTGACGTCGCGGCAGGCGATGACCAGGGAGGCGGGGCCGAACACTTCGTCCGACAGCGCGTGCTGCGACAGGAAGGCCTGTGCCGTGGTGCGGAACAGCGCCGCGCCGCCCTTGCAGCCGCTGTGCATGGTAGCGATGACGGTGTCCACGGCCGGATTGCCCGCCAGCGCCTGCACGCCGCGCTGGTAGCTGCCGGCGATGCCGGCGCTCAGCATGGTGCCCGGGGCGACGCCGCCCAGCGCCTGCGCTGCGCTCTGGCAGAAGCGGTCCAGGCCCGGGCCCTCGATGCCCAGCACCAGGCCGGGATTGGTGCAGAACTGGCCCACGCCCAGCGTCAGCGAAGCAGCGAAACCGGCGGCGATGCTGTCCGGGCGGCCTGCCAGCGCCTCAGGCAGAAGGAACACAGGGTTGATGCTGCTCATTTCCGCGTAGACTGGAATCGGCTGCTTGCGCGCCGCGGCTGTCGCCATCAGCGCGGTGCCGCCGCTGCGCGAGCCGGTAAAGCCAACCGCCTGGATCGCAGGATGGGCGACCAGGGTCTGGCCGATATGGCTGCCGCTGCCGGTCAGGAGGGCAAACACGCCCGCCGGCAGGCCGCACTGCGCAACCGCCGCAACCACGGCGCGCCCCACCAGCTCCGACGTGCCGGGGTGGGCGGAGTGCGCCTTGACCACGACCGGGCAGCCCGCTGCCAGGGCGGATGCGGTATCGCCTCCGGCAACGGAGAACGCCAGAGGGAAATTGGAGGCGCCGAACACCGCGACCGGACCGACGCCGATCAGGCGGAAGCGCAAGTCCGAGCGCGGCGGGGTGCGGGTCGGCTGCGCCACGTCGATGCGCGGATCGCACCACGAGCCTTCGCGCAGCAGCGCCGCGAACATCTTGAGCTGGTTGCAGGTGCGGGCGCGTTCGCCTTCCAGGCGGGCCTGCGGCAGGCCGGTTTCGGCCATGGCACGGTCCACCAGCTCACTGCCGAGGTCCATGATATTGCGTGCAATCGCGTCCAGCAGATCGGCGCGCGCCGCGTCGCTGGTGGCGCGGAAAGCGTCGAAGGCCGCGCCGGCCAGGCGGCAGGCATCGTTCACCTGTTCGACGCTGACCGCGTTGAATTCCTCGCCGAATTGCTGCTCGCTGCCTGGGTTGAACGCGCGCTGCGCGGCGCCTTCGCCGCGCACGGCAACGCCGCCGATGAGTGCTTCGCCGGTAATGGTCATAACTGGTTCACCTTCTGGTAACGGGATTCTTGGATGCGCAGCGGATTGCGCAGAGCGGGGCCAAAGGCCGGAGCCTCGACTTCAAAGGTTTCGCCCGGCTGCACGGAAATGCCGTCGGCGAAACTGAGCGTGGCGGTACCGAAGAAGTGGATGTGCACGTCGCCAGGGCGGCAGAACAGCCCGTACTTGAAGTGGTGATACTCGAGGTTGGCGATGGTGTGCGACATATTCTGTTCGCCGCTGACAAAGGCCTTCTGCCAGCGCACCGCGCCATCCTTGCCCAGGATGCGCGAGGCGCCGTCGATGTGCTGCGGCAGCTCGCCCACGCGCAGCGCCGGGCCAAGGCCGCAGTTGCGCAGCTTCGAATGCGCCAGGTAAAGGTAGTTCTGGCGCTCGGTCACGTGGTCCGAAAACTCGTTGCCGATGGCGAAACCAAGGCGGTATGGCTGGCCGTCCGCGCCAATCACGTACAGGCCGGCGATTTCCGGCTCTTCGCCGCCATCGAGCGAGAATTCCGGCATGGCCAGGGCCTGGCCGGTTGCCGCGACAATGGAGCCGTCGCCCTTGTAGAACCATTCCGGCTGCACGCCGCGCTTGCCCTCGGCCGGCTTGCCGCCTTCCACGCCGAGACGGAACATCTTCATCGAATCGCTGAGCGACTCGACGTCGCCGCCGATCTTGCGGTGCATGGCATCGCGCGCATCGGCGCTGCCCAGGTGGGTCAGGCCGGTGCCGGTCACGTAGCAGTGGGCCGGGTCGGCATGGTCGAGCGGCGGCAGGATGCGGCCGGCGCCGGCCACGGCCTCGTAGCTTTCCGTGGTGGCGCCGATGGCAGCCTGCGCAGCTTCGGCCAGCCCCTTACCGTTGCCGATGGCGCGTTGCGCCAGTTCGTAGGTGGTGTTGACGCCGTCCAGCACGCGCAGCACGTCGCCGTCCAGGGAAGCCACGCGGCGCGAGCCGGATTCAGTGGTGAATTGTACGAGCAGCATGTGTTCTCCTTAGTGCGAATGGCGCGGCACTGCGGAACCGCGGCAGCCGATCAGGAAGTCGAAGTCGCAGCCTTCGTCGGCTTGCAACACGTGGTCGATATACAGTTGCTGGTAGCCGGACTTCGGCGGCTCCTGCTGCGCGGCCCTTTCGGCCAGGCGCGCCTTCAGTTCCTCGTCGCTGATCTCCAGCTGCAGCTTGTTGTTGGCGCAATCGAGCTCGATCCAGTCGCCGTCCTTCACAGCGCCCAGCGGACCGCCGGCCATCGCTTCCGGGGCCACGTGCAGCACGACGGTGCCGTAAGCGGTGCCGCTCATGCGCGCGTCCGAGATGCGCACCATGTCCTTGATGCCCTTGGCCAGCAGCTTGGGCGGCAGGCCCATATTGCCCACTTCGGCCATGCCCGGATAGCCTTTCGGACCGCAGTTCTTCATCACCAGGATGGAGTTCTCGTCCACGTCCAGGTCGGGATCGACGATGCGCTCCTTGTAGTGGTCGAAGTTCTCGAAGACGACGGCCTTGCCGCGGTGCTGCATCAGGTGCGGCGAAGCGGCGGACGGCTTCAGCACCGCGCCGCGCGGCGCCAGGTTGCCGCGCAGGATGCAGATGCCGCCGTCGGCGATCAGCGGGTTGTCGATCTTGCGGATCACCTCGTCGTTGTAGATCGGCGCTTCGGCGCAGTTCTCGCCAATGGTCTTGCCGTTCACGGTCAGCGCGTCCGGATGCGGCAGCAGGTTCGCTTCGCCCATGCGGCGGATCACGGCCGGCAGGCCGCCGGCGTAGTAGAACTCCTCCATCAGGTAGCGGCCGGACGGCATCAGGTCGACGATGGTCGGCGTGCCCTTGCCGATCCTGGTCCAGTCTTCCAGCTCCAGCGGCACGCCGATGCGGCCGGCAATGGCTTTCAGGTGGATCACGGCATTGGTCGAACCGCCGATGGCGGCGTTGACGCGGATCGCATTTTCGAAATTTTCGCGCTTGAGGACTTTGGACAGGCGCAGGTCTTCCCACACCATTTCCACGATGCGGATGCCGGACATATGCGCCAGCACATAGCGGCGCGCGTCCACGGCGGGAATGGCGGCATTGTGCGGCAGCGAGGTGCCCAGCGATTCGGCCATGCAGGCCATCGTGGAAGCGGTGCCCATGGTATTGCAGGTGCCGGCCGAACGCGACATGCCCGCTTCGGCCGACATGAACTGGTGCATGGTGATCTCGCCGGCCTTGACCTGCTCGTGCAGCTGCCACACGGCGGTGCCGGAGCCGATATCCTTGCCGTTCAATTTACCGTTCAACATCGGGCCGCCGGTGACGACGATGGTCGGCAGGTCGACCGACGCGGCGCCCATCAGCAGGGCCGGCGTGGTCTTGTCGCAGCCCACCAGCAGCACCACGGCGTCCATCGGATTGCCGCGGATGGATTCCTCCACGTCCATGCTGGCCAGGTTACGGGTCAGCATGGCGGTCGGGCGCAGGTTCGATTCGCCGTTGGAGAAGACCGGGAATTCCACCGGGTAGCCGCCTGCCTCCAGAATGCCCTTCTTCACATGTTCCGCGAGCTGGCGGAAGTGGGCGTTGCAAGGGGTCAGTTCGGACCAGGTATTGCAAATGCCGATGATCGGCTTGCCGCGGAATTCATGGTCAGGAATGCCCTGGTTCTTCATCCAGCTTCGGTACATGAAGCCGTTTTTGTCCTGCGTCCCGAACCATTCGGCCGAGCGCAGTTTTATCGTTTTCTTTGTCTCTGACATGGATTCCTCCGCTAATCGATGGAGGAAATGTTACGGCTCAGAGCAATATATTTCTAATGACTTATTTGTTCATATCCATATCGAAATCAGTATCGCGAAAAACGGAAGGCCAGGGTGTTTTCATAGACCTCGCCAGGGCGCAGGATCACGTTCGGGAAATGCGGCTGGTTGGGCGCATCCGGGAAGTGCTGCGGCTCCAGGCAAAAACCGCCGCGATAGGGAAAACCGAGCGAACCATCGAGGAAATTCCCGCTGTAGAACTGGATGCCCGGCTGGTGAGTGAGTACTTCCAGCTGGCGCCCGGAGCCCGCCTCGCGCACGCGCACCATGCAGCGCAAGGGATCCTGCCCTGGCGCCGGCGCGGCCAAGGCGAAGTTATGGTCGTAGACCGCCTCGCCGATGGCGCGCGGCGCGCGGAAATCGAAAGGCGTGCCCGCCACCGGCGCCAGTTCGCCGGTCGGTATCAAGCCCTCGTCGACCGGCGTGTAATGCGGCGCATCGATCCACATTTCGTGATCGTTGATGGTGCCGGCGCCGGCCAGGTTGAAATAGGCGTGGTGGGTCAGGTTGACCGGCGTGGCGCGGTCGGCCGTTGCCCGGAAGGCAACCGTGAGCGCGCCCTCGTCGTCCAGGGTATAGCGGGCCTGCACGTCCAGGTTGCCGGGATAGCCCTGCTCCCCGTCCGGGCTGCGGTAGCGCAGCACCAGCGCCTCGCCGTCCACCGTGGCATCCCACACGACTTTATCGAAGCCCTGCGCGCCGCCATGCAAGTGGTTGGCGCCATCGTTGACGGTGAGCTGGTGCTGCACGCCGTCCAGCGTGAAGCGGCCGCCGGCGATGCGGTTGCCGCAACGGCCGATCAGCGCGCCGAAATAAGGCGAGCGGCCGAAGTACTCGGCCGCCGTGTCGAAGCCGAGGGTGACATTGGCCAGCCTGCCGTTCCGGTCGGGCGCGAAGATATGCGTGACGGTCCCGCCGTAATTGGTGATCCTGACCTCCATGCCTTGGGCATTGGTCAGTGTGAACAGGGACAGCGGCGTGCCGTCCGGTGCGTGGCCGAAAGGCGCGCTCTGGATCATATTGTGCTTACTCGATAACAGATGGACGTCCGAAGACGGGCATGCCGTGCGCATCCCAGCGCAGCGGCTTGACGAAAGTGTGGCGGTCCGGATTCCACAGCGGATCGCCGACAATTTCCGTGTATGTGCGGGCATGGTACACCAGCAGCACATTGTCGTCCGCATCGACCGTGAAGCTATTGTGCCCTGGGCCGTAGATGCCGTGTTCAAAACAGGTCTGCAGCACCGGCTCTTTCGACTTGGTCCATGCGGCCGGGTCCAGCAGGTTGGCGTCCGCATCGGCCCACAGCAGGCCCATGGCGTAATTCTCGTCCGTCGCGCTGGCCGAATAGCTGATGAATACCTTGCCGTTGCGCTGCAGGACGGATGGCCCCTCGTTCACCCGGAAGCCGCGGATCTCCCAGTCGAACTCCGGCTTGGTCAGCATGACCGGCTTGCCCTTGATCTGCCACGGCGTCTCCATCTCCGCGATGTACAGGTTGGAGTTGCCTTCGATCGCGTTATCCTTCTGCGCCCACAGGTAATACAGCTTGCCTTTGTGCGTGAAGGTGGTCGCATCCAGGCAGAAGGTGTCGATGCCGGAATCAACCTGGCCCATGAACTCCCACTCGCCTTCCAGCGGGTTTGCGTTCTTGTTGCGGATGGCGTACATGCGGTGCTGGAACAGCTTGTGCTTGATTTCGCGGCTGGGTGCTGCGGCGAAGTAGACGTACCAGGCGCCGTGGTTGTAGTGCAGCTCCGGGGCCCAGATCAGTTCACTGTAGGCGCCGGTATCAGGCTTGCGCCATACGTCCACCGTCTGCGCATCGCGCAGGCCCTCGATGGTGCTGGCGCGGCGCAGCTCGATGCGGTCGTATTGCGGCACCGACGCGGTGAAGTAGTAATAGCCGTCGCTGTGGCGGATGATGTAGGGATCGGCGCGCTGCGCGATCAGGGGAGACAGTTTTTGCATATTCAAGCGCTTACATAGCCATTGGACTTCATGCTCTCCTTCACTGCGCCGTAGTATTCGTCGCTGATGCGATAGGCGAACATCAACAGCCCCATGAGCAGGTGGAAGAAGCCCGGAATCACCGACAGCATCAGGGCGATGCCGTTCAGTGCGAATTCGGACTGCGCCTGGTTCGGCACATAATTGAAATAGGTCAGCAGAACGCCCACCAGGCCGCCGGCAACCGCCATCCCCGCCTTCTGGCACACCGAAATGCCGCCGAAGGCAAAGCCGGAAACGCGCTTGCCCGTCTTGACCTGGCCATAGTCGATGGTCTCGCCGATGGCGGACCAGAACACCGGCGCATGCAGGTCGACGATGAAGGACAGCGCGAAGAACAGCACGAACGCCAGCACCGTGTCGCCCGGCTTGACGAAGACATAGATCGCCAGGCTGATGCCGGCGACGACCAGCTGGGTCCAGCGGAACAGCTTGACCTTGCAATACACCTTGGTGATCCAGGTGGACGCCACCATCGACAGGATGGCCGCCGCCACGCCGGTGGACAGGAAAGCCGACACCTGCACGGTATCGAGCCCCAGGTAATACTTGGCGTAATAGATCGCCACCGAACCGCGCACCACGTAGCCGATGGTGCCTGTCACGCAGACGCCGCACAGGATCAGCCACTGGTCGTTCTTCATCAGCACCTTCAGCTGTTCGGACAGCGACTGGCGCACCACCACATGGTGCACGCGCTCGGTGGTGCTGAAGAAGCAGAACAGGAACAGGCCCACGCCCAGTGCAGCCATGACCGCCATCGCCATCTGGTAGCCATGGGCCGCATTGCCCTCGCCCCAGCGCTCGGACAGCAGCGGCACGACGATCGTTACCAGGAAGGCGCCGATCTTGGCAAAGAACAGCCGGTAGCCATTGGCCGACAGGCTTTCCTTCGGATCGCTGGTCAGCGCGCTGGGCAGGGAGATGTAGGGAATGCCAACCCCGGCCGTCATCACCGTCATGATGATGTAGGTGGAGTATGCCCACACCAGCTTGGCATCGTAGCCCCAATCCGGCGTGGAAAAGACGAAGAGGATGCTCACGCCGTAAGGCACCGCGAGCCACAGCAGGTAGGGACGGTAGCGCCCGAAACGGCTGGTAAGGCGGTCCGTGACCTGGCCCATGGCCAGGTCGGCCACCGCGCCGACCACCTTCACCAGCACGAACAGCAGCGCCAGGTCTTGCGTTCGCAAGCCATAGATGTCGGTGTAGAAGAAGGTAATGATCAGCATCATGGAGGAGATCACGACATTGAGTGCCGCATCCCCTGCCCCGAAGCCCGCTTTTTCGAGCACCGACATCTTTTGGTTTTGCATGGTAAATCAGTTCTTCCAGTTCAGCATCAGGCCGACGGTGCGGTCGTAGCGGCGCATATCGCGCGGATACACGTTCGCATCGGTCCAGTAGTCGACATATTTGAAGTTCAGAAGATTGGTGCCGGTCAGGGTCAGCGACAGGTTCGGGGTGAACTTGTAGCTGAGCGAGCCGTCCAGGCTGCTGGTCGGCGCGGCGACCAGGTCGCGGCTCGGCGCCGTGCCCTTGATTGCCGAAGTGTCGCCATACACCTGCACGAACTTCGAACGCCAGTTATACGCCAGGCGGCCGGAGATGCCATTCTTCTCATACAACAGCACGATGTTATACGAGTTCTTGGACATGCCGGGGAATGTCAGGTCGCCAGGGCCGATGGACGACGACGTGACGCCGCCTTCCATATAGGTGTAGTTCAACTGGGTGCCGAAGCCGCCCAGCCAGCCGGGCAGCTTGTCGTAGAACTGCTGGTAGGACAGCTCGACGCCTTGCAGGTGGCCCTTGTCGGTATTGAACGGACGGGTGGTCAGGTAGTTCACGCCCTGGTACACCTCGGGCTCGGCGCGGCCGACGATGTAGCCGTCGAAATTGTGGCGGAACACGGTGCCGCTGACCATCGCCGCCGGCGCAAAATACCACTCCAGCGCGGCATCGAAGTTCTGGCCGGTCACCGGCTTCAGGTCCGGATTGCCGCCGGATGCGGAAGCCTGCACGGTATTGCCGTTCGAGTTCACGTAGGCGGTGCCAGGGTTCAGCTGTGAAAATTCGGGACGGGTCAGCGTCTTGGCGTAGGCCAGGCGGGCAATCAGGTCCTTGCGCAGGCTTGCCTTGAACGAGGCGCTCGGCAGGGTATCGGTGCCGGAGCTGCTCTTCGGCGTTGCCACCGGCACGCCGTTGACCATGCTGTAGCCCAGCAGGTCGGAATCGGTCCTGGTGACACGCACGCCGAACACGCCGTCCACCGGAACGCTGCCGATATCGAAGCCCACGCGCGCCTTGCCATAGAAGGCGATATTCTTTTCGTCGACCGAGAAGAAGGAGCCCTGGTCCAGCGCCTTGGCGGCGGTCGAACCGGTAACCGCCTTGCGCACGTCGCTGGTACTGTTCAACAGGTAGCTGGCGCATGGGGTGTACCAGAAGGCGGTGCCATAGTCTTCCGACAGTTCGCGGTTGGTGCAGGTCATGCCCGGCAGCGTAGCGACGGAAACGCGCGTGGCGGCGTTGAGCGCGTCCGGCGCGCTCATGCTGCCCTCGACGGACTTGATCGATTCCGCGCTGCGCTTGTTGAAGCGCACGCCGGCGCTGAATTCCTGGAACAGGCCGTCCGCCGCCGGGGTATAGCTGGCATCGGCGCGCCAGTCGGTGGAGGCGCCCTTGTCGTTGCCGAAGCGGTCGAACAGCTGGAACAGGTAGATGTTCTTCGGATCGGTCATGTCGATGCCGCCATAGCGCATGAAGGCGCCGCCGTTGACATTGGTCTTCAAGAACACGTCGGGCACCGTGACCAGCGCGTCGAGGATCGGGTTGCGCCAATCGTATTTGGACTTGGTGCGCGCCAGCTCGGTGCTCAAGCGCAGGCCAGGCGCCGCATTCCACTTGGCGCCGATGGCGCTCTGCCAGGTGGTGTTCTGCGAAGCGCGCGCCTGGGTCGACAGGATGGTATTGGCATCATGCGAAATCAGCTCGTCCAGCTGGTCGGTGCCGGGGATCTTGGTGCCGCTGATCCTGTCGCCCGGCGCCCACCATGGCAGGCCGACGAAGAAGTCGGTTTCGTCGTTATTCTTGTAGCGCGAATAGATGCCCTCCGCGTAGATTTCGGTGTCCTTGTTCGGGCGCCATTGCAGGGCGAAGTTTTCGGCGGTGCGTTTGCGTTCGCCGTAGACGCCTTGCAGGCCTACCAGGTCCGGCCCGGTCAGGTTGGGCAGCAGCCAGTCTTTCTGCACCGGGAAGGTGTTGAAACTGCGCTCTTCATGGAAGTTGTTGCGCACATAGGAAACACCGAACAGCGCGCCGATTTCGCCGTGTTCGGTCTTCCAGCGGTTGGAAACCAGGCCGTTCGCCTCCGGATCGGTCTTGTGCGCCTTGTCCTGGTTTTTCACGCCGCCGTTGGCGCTCAGGGTAAAGCCCTTGAAGTCGAAAGGACGGTTGGTGCGCACGTCGATCACGCCGGCGATGCCGCCTTCCACCAGCTCGGGGCTCTGCGACTTGTACACGTCCACACGCTGCAGCATGGTAGACGGAATGTCGGCCAGCTGGATATAGCGGCCGGTGGTAGTGAACATTTCGCGGCCATTCAGCATGGTGGCGATGCCAGGCAGACCGCGGATCAGGACGGAATTGGCTTCGCCGGCATCGCGGCGCACCTGGATACCGGGGACGCGGGCCAGGGTCTGGGCCACGTTCGTGTCCGGGAATTTGCCGATATCGTCGGCCACGATCGAGTCGACGACGTTGTCGGCCTTCTGCTTGATGTCCAGCGAGCTTTGGGCCGCGGCGCGCACGCCGCTCACCTGCACGACGGCGACTTCTCCTTCATTGGCTTGCTGTGCGAAGGCGGGAACGGCGCTCGCCAGGCCGATGCCCGCGAGGGCTGCTACGGATACTTTGAGTGCGAACGGGCGGCGTGGCGTGGCCAGCCCTGGCACGGATGCTTGGCGCTTCATAGGTCTCCTGACTATAGTTTTTGTAAGTTACGAGCTTCCGGATTTCATCTTAGGGAAATCAGTGAGAACAAACTAATCAATTTTTTACAAAGTTTGATATCAAAACTGGTATCTCGATCCGGTTGATCTGCGTCATGGAAACAGGCAGGCAAAATGCAGGATTATGCAGGTGACCAGCCAACCGCCACCCCTGACATGAACCTCGCTCTCTTCGCGGCACTCGCCGCCTCCACCCTCGGCACCTCGGGCGCCTTTGACCAGCAAGGCCGCCTGTGGGTCGCGCACGCCGGGGACAACGGCATCGTCCTGCGCTCAAGCGCCGACGAAGGACGCAGCTGGACGCCGCCGCGCCAGGTCCTGCCCAAGCCGGAAACGGTGGAGGCGAACGGCGAGGCGCGGCCGAAAATCGCCTTCGGTCCGCAGGGCCAGCTCTATCTGAGCTACACGCAAGCGTTGGGCAAACACCACAGCGGCAATATCCGCTTCATTCGCTCGCTTGACGCAGGGCAGACTTTTTCGGCCCCGGCCACCGTGCAGCGCGACCGCGCGCCGATCGGCCACCGCTTCGACGATATCCAGGTCGATCCGCAAGGCCGCATTTTCCTCACCTGGCTGGACCAGCGCGAGAAGGAGGCGGCGCAAGCTGCGCAGCGCCCCTATCGCGGCATGGCCGTCTACTACGCCGTATCGACCGACGGCGGGGCCAGCTTCAGCGAAGACGTCAAAGTGGCCGACCATACCTGCGAATGCTGCCGCATCGCCACTGCCCTGGCGCCGGACGGCCGGGTCGCCGCCATGTGGCGCCATATCTTCGAGCCCAATATCCGCGACCATGCTGTGGCCTGGCTGGCAGCCGGGGGCCGCCCCTCGGCGCCGGAGCGTGCTACCGACGACGGCTGGAAAATCGACGCCTGCCCGCATCACGGTCCGTCCCTGGCCTTCGACGGCGAAGGCAATCGCCACCAGGCCTGGTTCAGCGCAGCAGGCGACGAGGGCGGCGTATTTTATTCCTCGCGCGGTCAAGTCAGGCGCCTGGGCGGCCCGCAGGCAGAACACGCCGAAGTCGCCGCAGCCGGACAGCGCATTGCCGTCGTATGGAAGGAATTCGATGGCGCGGCAACCGGTATCCATGCGCAGCTGTCGCCCGACGGCGGCGCTACCTGGAGCCAATACACCGCCGCCACTGCCCACGGCGCCTCCGACCACCCGCACCTGATGCGCCGCGGCGCAGAACTGTGGCTGCTGTGGCGCACCGCCGATGAGGGAATCATTGTCCGTAAAATCGAGGCCAACCCATGAAAATGATGCATCCACTCGCCGCCGCAGCCGTGGCGTCCGCCATCGCCTTCCTCGCCGCCATGGCCGCTTCCGCCCCTGCCAACGCAGCTAACGCCGGCATTACCGTCCCGCCGCCGGCCGGCGCTCCCGGCACAGGCCGTGCCTACAGCCTGAAAGCGTTCGAACCGCAGAGCGTCGAGCACATCGCCGCTGCCCACAAGGGCAAGCCTTTCGTGGTGCTGGTATGGTCCATGGATTGTGAATTCTGCCAGCACAGCCTGGACGTCCTCGCAAAGGCGCGCGCCGCCAACCCGTCCTTCGACATCGTCACCATCACCACCGATCCGCTGTCGGACGCAGCCCTGTCGCAGATGGTTGAAAAACGCCTGTCCGGCATCGACCTGCTGGCCGACGCCTGGAGCTTCGGCGGCCTTGCACCGGAACGCCTGCGCTACGCCATCGACCCGCGCTGGCGCGGCGAAAAGCCCCGGAGCTACTGGTACGACGCGCAAGGCCAGCGCGTCGCATATTCCGGCGTCATCACACCCGCCGTGATCGACAAGATGCGCTGATGCCGATTCCTTGAACGGGTTCAAGGCCGCGTTGCGCATCCATCGCTAGGATGGGCATATGACTCCGCAACGCGCCACCCGCCGCTTCGTGACCCTGCTCCTGCTGCTGTACGCGGCACTGCAAGGCTACGCCGCGGCCGCGCAGGTTGCGATGCCGATGGCCGGCCACGCCGCGTGCGCTGAGCACCACGACGGCCACCAACAACATGGGATGGCGGATTGCTTCGTCCAGTGCGCGCTATGCGGCGCACCGGCGATGGCGCCCGGCTTCAGCAAGCTCCCCGTCCCGGCACCGGTAGACCTCACAGGTCCTCGGACCGCCATCATCGCGGCGCAGTACGATGGCGAATCCCATCTGCCGCACCAGGCGCGCGGACCTCCTTCCGCAGTGTGACACCTGCTCTTATTCCAAGGCGCCGCCCCGGCGGCGCTCACCCCAGATACTTATATCAAACCGATATAGGAAGTGCGAAATAAGCCATTGGTAAGCTATTGCTGTGCATCGTAGGATTGTGCTGCCGGATCACGTCCCACAACACAAACTACGAGACACGCACCGATGACGACCCCGCGATTCCCAGCCTTGCTGGCCTTGGCCAGCGCATTGGCAACAGCCTTCCCCCTGTCCTCCAGCGCCGCCTCCGCCGGCAAATACGCCGAATGGGAGCAACCGGAAGTGGTTCAAGTGAACCGCGAACCGATGAAAACCACCTTTTTCAACTTCGAACGGCGCGACCTTGCGCTGAAGGGCGATAAGGCGGCTTCCCGGTATTTCCTCTCCCTGGATGGCACCTGGTCGTTCGCCTACTCGCGCAATCCGGAATCGCGTCCGGTCGAATTCTACAGACCCGGCTTCGATGTCAGCAGCTGGAAAACCATCCAGGTGCCCGGCATGATGCAGGCACAGGGCTACGGCCAACCCTACTTCAATAACAGCGACTATCCATTCCCGCCCAACCAGCCCTACATCCTGCACAGCATGAACGAAGTCGGCTCCTACCGCCGCAACTTCGACCTGCCGGCCAACTGGGACGGGCGCGACGTCTTCCTGCACATCGGCGCTGCCGGCGCCGCCTACTACATCTGGGTCAACGGCCAGCGCGTGGGCTACTCGGAAGACTCCAAGCTGCCGTCCGAATTCAAGCTCACGCGCTTCCTGCGCCCGGGCAGCAACGTCATCGCCATCGAACTGTACCGCTTCGCCGACGGCTCCTACCTGGAAGACCAGGACTTCTGGCGTGTTTCCGGCATCGAGCGCAGCGTCTACCTGTACGCAGAACCGAAGGCGCACCTGCGCGACTACCACGTGCGCGCCACCCTGGACAAGACGGCCTACCGCGACGGCGAGTTCACGCTGCAGCCGGAATTCGCCGGCGCCGCGCAAGGCAAGCTGACCGCTACCCTGCTGGACGGCGACAAACCCGTGCTGTCGCTGGAGACCGCCGTCAACGGCGGCAAGGCGGCGGCGCCGCTGCGCGGCACCGTGCAGGGCGTGCGCCAGTGGTCGGCCGAGACGCCGAACCTGTACCGCCTGCTGCTGGAATTCCACGACGCCAAGGGCGCCCTGGTGTCGTCCACTTCAAGCAAGGTCGGCTTCCGCACGGTGGAAATCAAGGATGGCGAATTCCGCGTCAACGGCAAGCGCGTCATGATCAAAGGGGTCAACCGCCACGAGCACGACCCGCATACCTTCCACGTGATATCGGAAGAGTCGATGCGCAAGGACATCGAGCTGATGAAGCAGGCGAACATCAACGCCGTGCGCACCTCGCACTATCCGAACGATCCGCGCTGGTACGAACTGACCGACGAATACGGCCTGTACGTGATGGACGAGGCGAATATCGAGTCGCACGAGTACATGGGCATGGGCGACCAGAACTGGGCCCAACGCGAAAAGATCCAGCTGGGCTACCAGAAAGAATGGGCCGTCGCCCACCTGGACCGCGTGAGCCGCATGGTGCAGCGCGACCGCAACCACCCCAGCGTGGTTTTCTGGTCGCTGGGGAATGAGGCCGGCACGGGTCCGAATTTCGAGCGCGCCGCCAAATGGGCGCACGAGCAGGACCCCGACCGCCTGGTCAGCTACCTTGGCCACGGCACCATCGGCGAAGAACACCTGCCCAACGACTACGTCGACATCTACGCCCCGATGTACGACCCGATTGAAAAGATGATCGACTACGCCCAGGATCCGCGCTATAAGCAACCGATGATCCAGTGCGAGTACGCCCACGCGATGGGCAACAGCCTCGGCAACTTCGAGGACTACTGGCAAGCGATCCGCGCGCACAGGAAGCTGCAAGGCGGCTTTATCTGGGACTGGGTCGACCAGGGCATGCTGCTGAAGGACAAGCAGGGCCGCAGCTACTGGGCGCAGGGCGAGGATTTCGGCCCCAACCCGCGCAAGGATATGTCGGAAGTGGGCGATGGCCTGGTGCAGGCTGACCGCACGCCCGATCCGGAATACTACGAAGTGCGCAAGGTCTATTCGCCGGTAGTGTTCGAGGGCGATCCGGCGTCCGGCAAGCTGCGCGTGGTAAACCGCTACGACTTCGCCGATCTCTCCCGCTTCGACTTCGACTGGTCGGTTGCCCGCGACGGCACCCAGGTCGCGGGCGCCGCGCTGGCCGGCGTCAACGCCGCCGCGCAATCGTCGGCCGACGTGGCGCTCGCCCTGCCGGTTTTCGAACGCGACCCGCGCTACGAATACGTGCTGACGCTGCGCGCCAAGGCCCGCGAGGGGGCCATCCCCGGCGTGCCTGCCGGCACGGTCCTGGGCTTCACGCAATTCGTGCTGCAGTCGCCGTCTGCAATCGCCGCCGATGGCGGCACAGGCCTGCGCTGGGTAGCCCCCGTGCGCGCCAAGAGCGGCCTCGAACTGCGTGCCGGCAGCTCCGTGCTGGCGGTCGATGCAAGCAGCGGCAAACTCGCCTACTCCAGCGGCGGCAGGCAGCTGCTGACCGGCGGCATGCCCAACTTCTGGCGCGCCATGACGGAAAACGACATGGGCACGAGCCTGAACAAGACTCACGCCATCTGGAAGAAATTCAGCGAAGAGCGCAACGTACGCGCCATCGACCTGCTGCCGGACGGCGTACGCGTCGAATACGTGTTCGGCGCCGGCTCCGCGCGTTGGAACGCCACCTACCGCATGGACAGCAAAGGCGTGGTGCAAGTCATGGCCACCTTCACGCCGCTGCGCGGCGACCTGCCGGACCCGCTGCGCATCGGCATGCGCTTCGACAGCAATCCGGTACTGGACACCGTCGAATGGTACGGCCGCGGCCCGCAGGAATCCTACGCCGACCGCACCAGCGGCGCAGCGCTTGGCCGCTACAGCGGCAAGCTGGCCGACCAGTACCACAACTACATCCGTCCCCAGGAAAGCGGCAACAAGACCGGCGTGCGCTGGCTCACGCTGGCGGCCAGCGGTGCACGCGGCACCGGCATCGAACTGCGCGGCACGCAAGCGCTGTCGGTCAACGCCCTGCCCTTCCCTTATGAAGACCTGTACCCGCGCCCGCGCGGCACCTGGCACAGTTCCGACATCCGCCCCCACGGCGACGGCTCGCTGCTGGTGGACGCCGTGCAGACCGGGGTCGGCGGCGATACCGGCTGGAGCCAGGTCGGCCGTCCGCACATGAAATACCGCGTCAAGCTGGAGCCGACCAGCTACCAGTTCACCATCGCACCTCAAGGAACAAACCAGGGATCCGCACAATGAGCCACAACACCACCCGCCGCCGCGTGCTGGCCGGCGCCGCCGCGCTCACCGGCGCGGCCCTGCTGCCGACGTCCGCCACCGTACACGCCGCCGCCAATGCACGCTTCAGCACCGGCAAGGACGACTTCCTGCTGGACGGAAAACCGCTGCAGATCCGCTGCGGCGAAATGCACTTCGCACGCGTGCCGCGCGAGTACTGGCAGCACCGCCTGAAAGCCATCAAGGCCATGGGCCTGAACACTGTCTGCGCCTACCTGTTCTGGAATTACCACGAATGGCGAGAAGGCCGTTATGACTGGGGCGGCCAGCGCGACGCCGCCGAATTCTGCCGTCTCGCGCAGCAGGAAGGCCTATGGGTCATCCTGCGCCCCGGCCCCTATGCCTGCGCCGAATGGGAAATGGGCGGCCTGCCGTGGTGGCTGCTGAAGAAAAACAGCAGCGACGCCTTCCTGCGCACACGCGACGATGCTTTCATGAAGCCCGCCAAACGCTGGCTGGCTGAAGTGGGCCGCGTGCTGGGCGCACAGCAGGTCACGCGCGGTGGACCTATCCTGATGGTGCAGGTCGAAAATGAATACGGCTTCTTCAGCGACGACCTGGAATACATGCGCTCCATGCGCCAGGCCCTGCTCGATGCGCAGTTCGACGTGCCCCTGTTCCAGTGCAATCCGACCAATGCCGTCTCGCGCACTCACATCCCCGAGCTGTTCTCGGTGGCGAACTTCGGCACCGACCCCGACTCGGGCTTCAAGGCCCTGCAGGCCGTGCAGCAGGGACCGCGGATGTGCGGCGAATACTATTCCGGCTGGTTCGACACCTGGGGCAACCCGCACCGCCGCGGCGCCGCCACCAAGGCGGTGGAAGACATCCAGCACATGCTGAAGATGGGCGGCTCCTTCAGCCTGTACATGGCGCACGGCGGCACCACCTTCGGGCTATGGGGTGGCTGCGACCGCCCCTTCCGCCCCGACACCAGCAGCTACGATTACGACGCGCCGATCGGCGAGGCCGGATGGATAGGCGAGAAATTCCATGCCTACCGCAAGGGCATCGAACCCTTCCTGCAGCCCGGCGAAACGCTGCCGCCGCCACCGGCGCGCCAGCCGGTGATGGCCATTGCCGCCTTTACCCTCAAGGAATCGGCCTCCGTCTTCTCCGGCATGCCGCAGGACGCGGTGCACGACGTGTCGCCGCGCCCGATCGAGCAGTACGACATCAGCCGCGGCCTGGTTTCCTACCGCGTCACCCTGCCCGCGGGGCCGGCCGGCAAGCTGGCCGCCGCCAAGGTGCGCGACCTGGCCTGGGTTCATTTGGACGGCAAGCTGGCCGGCACCTTCGACACGCGCCACCGCCGCTTCAGCATCGAGCTGCCGGCGCGCGACAAGCCGGCCACGCTGGAAATCCTGCTGTACACGATTGCCCGCGTCAATTTCGGTCCCGAGGTGCACGACCGCAAGGGCTTGCACGGCCCGGTGCAGTTCCAGCCCAAGGGCGGCGCCCCGCTCGCGCTGGAAAACTGGGAAATCCGCGCCATCGACTTCGACGCCGACGGCGTGTTGCCACCGCTCGCATGGAAGCAGCAGCGCGCACGCGGTCCCGCCTTCTGGCGCGGCAGCTTCGATGCGCAGCAGACTGCCGACACCTTCCTCGACATGTCGGCCTGGGGCCAGGGCGTCGTCTGGATCAACGGCCGCTCCCTGGGACGCTACTGGAGCATCGGCCCGACCCAGACCATGTACCTGCCCGGCCCATGGTTGAAACGCGGACGCAATGAAGTGGTGGTGCTGGACCTGACCGGCCCGCAGCGCGCCGAATTGCGCGGCCTGCAGGCCCCCATCCTGGACCGCCTGCAGCCCGAGCGCGACCTGCCCCGCCCGCCGAACAAGGCCAAACCCAGGCTGGAAGGCGTCGCGCCCGCCTACAGCGGCCAGTTCCAGCCCGGCAGCGCCACCCAGGACGTGCGCTTCGCGGCGCCCGTCAGCGGCCGCCAGTTCTGCCTCGAATCGCTGGACGCCTTCGACGGCAAGCAATATGCCGCCGTGGCCGAAATAACATTGTTGGACCCCAAAGGCAAACCGATCGACCAGTCCGCGTGGACCATCGCCTACGTCAGCAGCGAGGAAGGCAAGAGCGAAGACGGCCAGGCCCTGAACGCCATCAACGGCCAGGCCAGCGACTTCTGGCACACGGCCTTTGGCGGCAAATCGCCGGCGCCGAACCACCCGCACCGCCTGGTGATCGACCTGGAAAAGACCGTCGAAGTAGCCGGCATCCGTTATACGCCGCGCCAGGGCGACGACAAGGTGACGGGCCGCATCCGCCGTTTCAACGCCTATGTCGGGGCGCAGCTGGTGGCCCCGGGAGAATAAGCCCACGTTATGCCCAATCGATATACAAGCCTTTGAATTTCTCATATTTCGGAATTGACGCAGCGCGATAGACTTGCTTCAACACTTCACTGACCAACAAAAAATGAAGATTACCAAACTGACCACCTATCGCATTCCGCCGCGCTGGATGCTGCTCAAGATCGAAACCGACGAAGGCATCGTCGGCTGGGGCGAGCCGGTCATCGAAGGCAAGGCGCGCACGGTGGAAACGGCGGTCCACGAGTTTTCGCAATACCTGGTGGGCCAGGACCCGCGCCGCATCAACGACCTGTGGCAGGTCATGTACCGCGGCGGCTTTTACCGCGGCGGCGCCATCCTCATGAGCGCAATCGCCGGCATCGACCAGGCGCTGTGGGACATCAAGGGCAAGGCCCTAGGCGTGCCGGTGTACGAGCTTCTGGGCGGCCTGGTACGCGACCGCATGAAAACCTATAGCTGGGTCGGCGGCGACCGTCCGGCCGACGTCATCGACGGCATCAGCAAGCTGCGCGAGGCCGGCTTCGACACCTTCAAGATGAACGGCACGGAGGAATTCGGCATCATCGAAAGCTCGGCCGCGGTGGACGCCGCCGTCAAGCGCATCGCGGAAATCCGCGACGCCTTCGGCAACGAGATCGAATTCGGCATCGACTTCCATGGCCGCGTCTCCGCCCCCATGGCCAAGGCCCTGCTGCGCGAACTGGAGCCCTACCGTCCCCTGTTCGTGGAAGAACCGGTGCTGGCCGAGCAGGCCGAGTACTACCCGCGCCTGGCCGAGTCGACCTCGATCCCGCTGGCGGCCGGCGAACGCATGTTCTCGCGCTTCGAATTCAAGAACGTGTTCCAGGCGGGCGGCCTCAATATCGTGCAGCCGGACCTGTCGCACGCAGGCGGCATCACCGAATGCGTGAAGATTGCCGCCATGGCCGAAGCGTACGACGTTGCCTTGGCGCCGCATTGTCCGCTTGGCCCGGTGGCCCTCGCATCGTGCCTGCATGTGGACTTCGTGTCGTATAACGCCGTGCTGCAGGAGCAAAGCATCGGCATCCATTACAACAAGGGCGGCGAAGTGCTCGACTACGTGCTCAACAAGGAAGACTTCAGGATCGAAAACGGCTACATCAAACCGCTGCCCAAGCCTGGCCTGGGCGTGGTGGTCGACGAGCAGCGCGTGATTGAAGCGAGCCGCAATGCGCCCGACTGGAGCAATCCGCTGTGGCGCCACCCGGATGGCAGCGTAGCGGAATGGTAAGCCACGCCGCCAGCGCCAGCCTGCTCGGCCTCGACTGGGGCAGTAGCAGCCTGCGCGCCTTCCTTCTCGGTCCTGGCGGCCAGGTGCTGGCCGAGCGCAGCAACGGCAAGGGCGCCTCGACGCTGTCCGGCGTGCCCGCCTTCGAGGAAACCCTGCACGGCATCGCCGGCGACTGGCTCGCCGCGCATGCCAAGCTGCCGGTACTGGCCTGCGGCATGGTCGGCAGCCAGCACGGCTGGCGCGACGTGCCCTATGCCGCCTGCCCTGCCGATGCCGCCGCGCTGGCGGCGGGCGTGCTGCCCAGCCCCGGCGGCGAAATCGCCATCGTGCCGGGCATGCTGTACGACGACGGCGCCCTGCCGCCGGACGTGATGCGCGGCGAAGAAACCCAGGTGATTGGCGCCCTGCGGCTGCAGCCGGCGCTGCGCGAAGCGTCCTGCATCGTGCTCCCCGGCACCCATTCGAAATGGGCGCAGGTGCACGACGGCCGTCTGCGCCGCTTCGCCACCCATATGACGGGCGAACTGTTCGCGGTGCTGCGCAGCCACTCCGTGCTGGGCCGCCTGATGGGCGACAGCAGCGTCTTCGCCGAACATGCTTTCGCAGCCGGCGTCGACGCAGCGCGCGACTTTGGCCACCTGGGCATGAGCCACCAGATTTTTGCAGCGCGCACCCTGGGCGTGACCGGCCGCGCACCAGCCAGCGACCTGGCCGACTACCTTTCCGGCCTGCTGGTCGGACACGAGCTGCGCGCCGGCCTGGCATGGCGCGACGCGGCAGGCCTGGCGCAAGCGCCGCTGGCCCTGGTCGGCAGCCAGGTGCTATGCCTGCGCTACGCGCTTGCGCTGCAACGCTTCCAGGCGGCGCCGCCCCTGCTGCTCGATAACACCGCACCAGCCGGCCTGTACCAACTGGCACGCGCCGCCGGCATGATCAAGGATTGAAATGAACGCTTCGTCCGCAACACCCTCCCCGTCCGCCTTCCAGGCTGCCTTCTCCACGCTGCCCCTGGTAGCCATTCTGCGCGGCATCCAGCCGCATGAGGCGGAAGGCATCGGCGCCGCCCTGTACGACGCGGGCTTCCGCCTGATCGAAGTTCCGCTCAACTCCCCGCAGCCGCTGGACTCCATTGCCCGCCTGGCACGCAGCCTGCCTGCCGACGCCGTGCTCGGTGCGGGCACCGTGCTGAGCGCCGCCGCCGTGCAGGACGTGCGCGATGCAGGCGGCCAGTTGATCGTGATGCCGCACTCCGACACCGCCGTGATCCGCGCCGCCAAGGAAGCCGGCATGTATTGCGTGCCCGGCGCCGCCACCCCGACCGAAGCTTTTGCCTGCGCTCACGCCGGCGCAGATGCGCTCAAGCTGTTCCCCGCCGAACTGGTGACACCAACCGTGATGCGCGCCATGCGCGCAGTCCTGCCGCCTGCCTTGCCGCTGCTGCCCGTCGGCGGCGTCACGCCTGGCAGCATGGCCACCTGGCGCGCAGCCGGCGCCACCGGCTTTGGGCTTGGCTCCGCGCTCTACCAGCCCGGCCTGGACGCAGCGGCCGTAGCCGATCGCGCACGCGCCTTCGTCGCAGCCTGGAGCCAGGATGGCACTGCACGCCGCGCCTGAAACAGCACTGCCTTCCGCCACTATTGGCGCCCTGCTCTGGCATGACGGCTGCTGGTGGTGGAGCGACGCCGCCGCGCCGGCCCTGAAAGCCTGGCGCGGCAAGGGGGCGCCGGAAAACAGCCGGCTGCCCGAACACCTCGCCGCATTCGCCTTCTGCCGCAGCGGCAAACTGCTGCTCGGCCTCGACAAATGGCTCTATCTGGCCGAGCGCACGCCGCCCGGCGCCTTGAAGCTGGCGCGCCGCCTGCCGCTCGCCGTTGCCGCAGTCGATCCCGCCGAAGCGCGCACGCGCATCAGCGACGGCTGCGCCGACCGCCACGGCAATTTCGTCCTCGGCACCGCCAACTCCAATCCCGGCGCGCCGCCGATCGGCAGCTTTTACCAGTACTCGCAGCGCAACGGCCTGCGCCGCCTGGCCCTGCCCACCGTCGCCGCGGCGCACGGCCTCGGCTTCAGCGCAGATGGCGGCACGATGTATTTCGCCAGCGGCGACGGCAGTGAAATACTGGAAACTACGTATGACCCGGTGCGCGCTGAAGTGGGTAAAATCAAACGCTTCGCCAGCCTTGGCAACACTTGCCTTGGCGGCATCACGGCCGATGCAGGCGGAAACATCTGGGCCTCGCTGCGTGAGGAAGGACGGCGCGGCCGCCTGGCGCAATTCACCGCCGGCGGCCAACTGCTGCAGGAACTGCCGCTGGCCGCTTCGCGCCCCGCACGGCCCGCATTCGGCGGCCCGCGGCTGGAGCAACTGGCTGCCGGCGCCCTCGATGGCGGCTTGCACACCATCGCGATGGCCGGCGTGCAGGGACTTCCCCCGTCCCTGTTTAACGACGCTGCCGATTGACGCTGCCCGGGGGGCGGCCCTATCATTGACCGCATGTCAGATCCACGCTCGGACCGCTTCGTACGGTCCCACCTGAAAACCCGCCACCTGGTGCTATTGGTCGAATTGGGCCGGCACCGCTCGATCCTCCATGCAGCGCAGGCAGCAAACCTCACACAGCCCGCGGCTTCCAAGCTGCTGGGCGAGATCGAACACGCGCTGAACGTGCAGCTGTTCGAACGCTTGCCGCGCGGCGTGGTTCCCACCTGGTACGGCGAAGTCATGATCCGCCGCGCCGGCACGGCCCTGGCGGAAATGGACGCGGCGCATCAGGAAGTGATGGAACTGATTTCCGGCCTGTCCGGCCGCGTCTCCATCGGCACCGTGCTGACGCCATCGGCGGGTCTTGTCACCGACGCGGTCAAGCTGCTGAAAAGCCGTACCGCCAAGGTGCAGGTATCGATCACGGTCGATACCTCCAAGATCCTGGTGGAGCGCATGCGCGCCGGCGAATTCGACCTGGTGATCGGGCGCCTGCTCGATTCCAACGTCGCCTCCGAATTCAATTTCGAACCGCTGACCGACGAACCGCATAGCCTGATCGCCGCCGCCGATCACCCCTTCGTCGGCCGCAAGGACCTGCAGCTGGCCGACCTGGCGCGCGAACCCTGGGTCTTGCCGCCGGCCGGCAGCATCCTGCGCGACCGCCTGACGTCGATGTTCCTCTCGCAAGGCCTGGAGCCGCCGACCGAGGTCGTGGAAACCCTGGCCATGCCGGTGGTGGTCAACCTGCTGCCCGGGAGCCGCATGATCGCGGCCATGCCGGAGGAAACCGTGCGCCCCTACCTGGACGCCGGCCTGCTGGCCGTGCTGCCGTGGGACCTGGGCCTGCGCATGGACATGTACGGCATCGTCACCCGCAAGCGCCACCGCCTGTCGCCCGGCGCCGAAGCCATGCTGGCGGCCCTGCGTGAGGCAGCCCAGGCCCGCTACCGGCGTTAAGCCCGTGATATACTGTAATTACATACAGTATTCGTGAGCCGCCAAAATGAACAAACTTGTCGTTGCCATTTCTTCGCGCGCCCTGTTCCAGCTGGACGAAAGCCACGCGATCTACGAATCTCAAGGTGTGGAAGCCTATTGCGCCCACCAGCGCGAAAACGAACATGTGGTGCTGGAACCCGGACCGGCCTTCAACCTGGCGCGCAAGCTGCTGGCCCTGAACAAAGGGGCGCCCGCCACGCCACTGGTGGAAGTGGTGCTCCTGTCGCGCAACAGCGCCGACACCGGCCTGCGCATCTTCAACTCGATCGAGCACTACCAGCTGGACATCAAGCGCGCCGCCTTCTGCTCCGGCGCCAGTCCGCACCGCTATGTGGAGGCCTACGGCGCGCAGTTGTTCCTGTCGACCAATCCGGACGATGTGCGCGGGTCGCTGGCCCAGGGCTTCGCCGCAGCCACCATCCTGCCCTCGCACCGCGAAGACGGCAACGGCCAGCTGCGCATTGCCTTCGACGGCGACGCGGTACTGTTCTCCGACGATTCCGAACGCATTTACAAGCAGCTTGGCCTGGACGCCTTCGCCCGCAATGAACGCGAAGCGGCGCGCGATCCTATGCCGGGCGGCCCGTTCAAGAACTTCCTCGCCACCCTCCACGCAATCCAGGCGGCCCACGGCGCGGAGGACGCACCGATCCGCACCGCCCTGGTCACCGCCCGCTCCGCCCCAGCGCACGAACGCGTGATCCGCACGCTGCGCGCCTGGGATATCCGTATCGATGAAGCCCTGTTCCTGGGCGGGATGCCGAAGGGCGCCTTCCTCAAAGCCTTTGGCGCCGATATCTTCTTCGACGACCAGGCCATGCATTGCGATTCAGCGCGGGAGTTCGTCCCAACCGGGCACGTCCCCTACGGCATCGCGAATGCCGCTGTCGCCGGGGAAAATTGACAGCACCTGCAGGAAGCTGGCTTCCGGCGCTGCGCTGAGCTCCAGCAGCTCCCCCGTGACCGGATGGCGGAACGACATGCCGACCGCCGCCAGCATCAACCGCCCGAAACCGAAGCGCTCCGCGAAATAGCGGTTGTGGCGCCCCCGCCCATGATTGGCGTCGCCGATGATCGGATGGCTGATGTGCTTCATATGGCGCCGCAACTGGTGGCGCCGGCCGGTTTCGGGAAACAGCTCGACAAGGCTGTAACGGCTGCTGTCGTAGCCTTCGATGGCCACCGGAATCTCCGTGGTTGCCAGACGCCGAAAGCGCGTCAGCGCGTCGCGTACCGGCGCCTCTTCCTCCTTGCAGCGCCGATCCTCAGGCTCCTCCCGCAAAGGATGATCGATCACGCCTTCCTGCGGCGCCCAGCCGCGCACCATGGCAAGGTAGCGTTTGTGCACATCGCCCGCCATGAAAGCCTTGCCCAGCAGGCTGGCGGTTTGCTGGTCGCGCGCAAACACCAGCAGGCCGGACGTGGGACGATCCAGCCGGTGCACCGCGTAGACGTATTCGCCGCCGTTCATTTCGCGCGCATACTGCAAGGCGAATTCGGTTTCGTGCGGGTCGATCGGGCTGCGATGCACCAGCAGGCCCGCCGGCTTGTGCACCGCCAGCAGCCATTGGTCGCGGTAGATTTCTGTGAGGGGATTGTTCTTCATTGCAGGCGCTATTGTACAAATAGTGCTTTGGATATGCCGAAAGCTTCGTTCACTTGGTCAAGGACCGCGGCGTAGACTGGGCTCCCACGCTAATCCGAGGAGCCAGACATGAGCTATCCAGCTTTGCACGCCTACCTGGAGCGCCTTGCCAACCGCGAAGCCTCCTCCAGCAGCCTGCGCCTGAACGGCGACGGCGAAGTACAAGGCCATATTTTCAATTGCTGGCTGGGTAGTAGCTTCCACCCGATCCGCGAACTTGGCAGCGGAAGGATCAGCGCCTTCTCCGGCCGGGTGCGCGGCGTGACCGAAGAGGACCTTGGCCTGCCCATCTGGTCTTACCTGGACGGCGCGGCCAGTGACGACGAATCCGTGGCACTGGACCGATTGAGCCGCACGCTGCACGCCATCAACTTCTTCAACAGCGAGGAACTACGTTCGCACACACTGCACCTGAACGTGCACGATCGCCTGCTCAGCGCCGTCAGCAGCAATCACGGCATGGCATTCCGCCGCATTCTCGACTCGCTCGAACTGCCGCTCGATCAAATCGTGCTGCAGCTGCCCGCCGTGAACGCACGCCAGAACTGGATGCTGAACTACGTGGCCGACAACTACCGCCGCAACGGCTTTCGCATCTCGGTCAAAGTCGCCACGGCCAGCCAGCTCCCATCCATCCTCGGCCCGGCCCTCATCGACGCGGTGCGTATCTGCAGCCTGAACGGCGCCAGCGCCAGCGAGCTGACGCGGGTCCTCGCGCAGGTGGCCGCGCTGGACATTCAGGTGCTGGTCAAGGAAGACACGCCCGCGCTGCGCGAAGCCGCCGCCCGCACCGGGGCGAAAGTGCTGGTCCAGGAAAACGCACGCCAGGCGGCCACCGATCGCCTGGCGGCATAGAGCCTCCTAAGGCAAGGTCACAAACCCGGAAAGGAACGCCCGCGCCGAAGGCGTATCGAGACGATAGATCACATTGCTCTGCACGCAGGGCATATCGCCCGTAATGGTGGTACCGGCCAGCATCCTGGTTTCGCCGGTCCCGCTGCCAAAGAAGTTGGGACCGCCCGAATCGCCATAGCAGGTGCCGCCATTGCCTACGGCATTGTTCTGCGACAGGCGCAGCCAGCTATCGTTCAACGCACCGAAGGCCGATACCGCCCATTCGCGCGTATCCTGGTAAGCGATGGTCCAACCTCCTTTGCCATCAAAGGTGCGCTCCTGGCCGCCATACCCCACTGCGGTATAGCTGCTGTTGGCCAGCAGCCCGTTGCTCTTCAAAGTATCGAACAGGCCAAGGGTCGGCAGCTGCGCCGGCGTCACATTGGGAATCGGCTGGTCGAATACGATTACTGCGATATCGTGCGGATCATTTTGCTGCGCACGGTACTCCGGATGCGCGTGATACTGGCCCACATACATCACTGCCGAATTGAGCACCTTGCTGTCAAACGTCACCTTCACCGCCGACACGCCCGGATTGCAATGCGCCGCAGTCAGCATGACCGTCGGGCTGATCATCGTGCCGGTGCAAAAAGCGTAAGCGGTACCTTTGCTGTCGTAATCCACCAGCGCCCCGACCTGCGGGTGTTTGTTGCCGTCGGCCAGGCCGTAAGTGATTGCCTGAGCATTGAAAGCCGCGGCCATAGCCAGTGCTGCGAAGGAAAGCTTGGACATCATCATGGTGCGTCATCTCCTTGGAAAGGCCCTCGTGAGGCCAGATTGTGGTCGAGAATGCTTGAAAATATTGCAATGATAGGCAGTAGCGTGTCAATCTGAACACAGCAGCAGCGTTAAACACGCGTTAAAACGCTGTTTTCTTGCTACTCTGTCGGCCATGCTGCCTATCCTTCCTTACCGCAAACCCCAGTTAGGCCGTGACTACTGGGTGCAGGATGACTTCCTGCCGAACGCAAAAGAAATTTCCGAGCGCTGCTTCAAGCAAGATTACTGGGAGCTCGGCGCCCCCTATGCCAACGAACCCTGGCCCGGCAAGCGCACGCCGAACGCACTCACGCCATCGGAGATGGAGTACCTGGAGACGTGGGTGAAGAAAATGACCGGCGCCAAGCGCCTGTGGCAGGAAGCGACGCCGGAAGGCAGCTCACTGAACCACAATTATTTTCAGCTGGTCGGCATGCCCGATTCCGGCGCACGCCCGCACACCGACTCCACCAAGCTTTGCCGCTACGCCTGCGTGATTTACCTGTCGCCCGATCCCGATCCGGACTGCGGCACCTCGTTCTACCGCCAGCGCCAGCCCAACGGTTCACTGGGCGGCAACCTGTGCATGCCGCCACACGCCAACCTGCGCGAAGCGCTGAAGGTCAAGGGCTTGCCGCCGGAAGCCTGGCAGGAGGACGTGCGCGTCGAGAACAAATTCAACCGCATCCTGCTGTACAAAGCCAACCTGGTGCACTCGGCCACCGGCTACTTTGGCTTCGACCACGAAGACAAGCGCCTGACCGCCGTCTTCTTCTGGATGGCTTGAAGGCGCAAACTTCGGCCGCTTCCACGGCCGCTTCATATCGCAGACCCGCGCGTTCGCAAAGCTTGCAACTGAGTGCAAAGGATTTCCTGCAGCCGCTTCCTTTTTGGTGTAATTTATGAAATAGTTATCATAAATCAAGCAATCTAGCCAATTTGGGAAGACAAATGGACAACAGAGCTTACGCGCGCGGCATCGCTGCCGAAATCGTACGAACACTGGATGCATTGCAGGAAAACACAGGAGGCCAACCGGATGGTATCAAGGTCGGCACCCGCCTCGCCGACATCCAAAAGACGAAGTTCCCGCAGCTCTGGATCTGGCCAGCCAAAGTGAATACGGCATGGTTCCTTGGCCGGATGCAAAAAGTAGCGCGCCTTAATACGCCCCCGGGCGAAACCACGGACATTCTCTATCCCGACACGTTCGCCAAAGCCACGACTCCGGATGACGTGTTCAACATCGTGTTGAAGGCAGCCAAACTGAGCGAGTGGTACAACAACCAGTCCGGCGATGCGCGGAAGGAGATCGCGCAGTGATTCAAAAGCCAATCACCCTTATTGCCTTGCTTGCTTTGCCGGTGGCCTCGATGGGGCAAGAAATCACGGTCAAGGAACAGCCCGCAAAAATGGCGCTCGTGGCCGCAAAGGCCCCCACTACCGAGCCATGGACAGACCCGGCCGAGTACGCGCTGGTACGCGCCTCGGATGAGCCAAATTACGAAACGCTCAATATGTCCGTCCAATGGAGCAAGCAATACGTCGTTACCAAAGATTCCTCCAATCCGGAGAAGACCACCGCCTTCCACAAGATCTCTGTCGCGCCATACTGGCAACAGTCGACGAAGGAAAAAAAACCAGTCAATGATCGCGGGCTTTCGCTCGGCTATGCCTACCAGCCCTCCTCGGCTTGCCTGGATCACGAGCGGCCGGATTGCCTGGAATGGAAATTCGGCGCGAGCCTATCTGGTGGCCGTACCAAGACCGACCTGGGGACTACGCCCAAGACCTACGCAGACGCGACTCAATTCACCGCCAAAGTGAACGTCCTGCTGACGCATCCGCGATGGAGTAGCGGCCACCATTATTTCAGCATGGCTGGCGGAGCGTTTCGCGACCAGCGGAACAAGCCGAATGCATTGGTACCGAACGGTCAGGAAACCGGCCTGTTCGTGAAACCGGAATTGATCGTGGTTCCGTTTGGGCTGGATCGCAAAGACAAGGCTTGGGCGCTTGAGTTCAAGCTCGCAGGCCAATATCAGCACGGGCTGGACGCCAACGGCGGTCGGACGCGAGCAAACCACCGTTGGTTCAAAGCTCAACTGGTCCTGCCATTCGGCGAATTTGGCGATGGCAGCGATAAATGGTACCCATCCATCGCGCTGCAACGGCAAGGCGGCGAGGACGCGACGAGTGCAGACTTGCGCCGCTACGAAAGCCGCATCGCTTTTCAGCTCAAGGTTGGCAAGTGATGCATGTGAAGTAATAATTCCCATCACTTTCTGGTGCTAATGAAAACCTTACTCCTTTTCGCACTAAGCATCCCGCTTGCCACAATGGCAGCACCGGAGCCCCTTAAAGAAGCAAGCCAATGGATTCATGGCGTACCGGAGGGCCAGGCATGCGCGGAGACCTTGCAGGTGCACCAGGCCGGGTCCGGCGTTTTCATCATTCGCGAAAACAAGTGCGTGAACACTGAAGCGCCGTTTCTCTACCTGATACTTGGTGAACACTCGGCGCTCTTGCTGGACTCCGGCGCAAAGCCTGAAGAGGGCGTGGCCCTTCCCTTGGTGGAAACGGTCGACCGCTTGATGGGCGGCCGCAAGCTTAGCCTGCTCGTCGCGCATACACACGGGCACCGCGACCATTTCGCGTTCGATAACGCGTTCCGCGCCCGTGCCAATACGACCGTGGTAGGGATCGGTCCCGATACAGTCAAGGCGCATTTCCAATTTACCCAATGGCCCGAAGGCGAGGCCCAGGTTGACCTTGGCGGTCGAATTATCACGGTCTTGCCGCTGCCTGGGCACGAAGCAGCGCACCTTGCTTTCTATGACCAGCGCAGCGGCACGGTCTTTAGTGGAGACACCTTATATCCCGGCATGCTAACGGTGCGTGACTGGCCGGCTTATCGGCGGAGCATCGCCCGCTTACTGAAGTTTGCGGAAGCCCACCCGGTCACCGCATTCGCTGGTGCGCACATTGAAATGATGAACAAGCCCTACGCCATGTATCCGCTTGGTACCGATTATCAGCCGCAGGAACACAAGCTGTTCCTGGGACTGGAACACCTGCGTCAATTGAATGAAGCGCTGACCGCACAAGGGGAAAATCCAGCGCATATCGAGCGTCCCGACTTCATTGTCGAGCCGATCGGACCTCCGTCAGCCGCGTGGGTGTTTGGACCATTAGTTTCGTTGCAGCTTGTCGTCATGTCCGTGCGGCGGAAAAGACGAAACGGTAGGCTTGCCTATTCAACCTGACATTCGAAATCCGTTGACTTTGGCTTCTATGTGGCGTTTAATTTCTGTATTGACAGAAATTAATGAATAGACAGAAAACAAGGCATCAACAATGCACACGGCAACATCGTTCAGTTATCGCCACGACCCGGCAGTCCCCGATTTCCCAGACGACCGTCCCATCATCGTTTTCGATGGCCACTGCGTGATGTGCTCCGGCTGGGCCAACTTTGTGCTGCGGCAGGACCGCAAGGCCCGCTACCGCTTGCTGCCCGCGCAAACGCCGCTAGGCAGGGCACTCTATGTGCACTACGGACTGGACCCGGAAAACTACCAGACCAATATCCTGATCGAAGATGGTACCGCCTGGTTCAAATCGGAAGGATCGATCCGCATGGCCGAGGGGCTCGGTTATCCGTGGCGCCTGGCGATGCTGGGGCGCGTGCTGCCTCTCCCCATCAGGGACCGCCTCTACGAATGGATTGCCCGCCACCGTTTTCACTTCTTCGGCAAGCGCGATACCTGCTATCTGCCGGCCGCAGATTATGCAGATCGATTCCTGCCTTGAATCAGGAGCGCACATGAACTACAGCCAGGAAGTCGCGCGTTCGCAGCGCTATTTCAATCGATTCAGCCTGCTCATTTACGACGCCGTTTTGTATGGCGTGATTTCGAAGTTCGCGTGGGGCAGTTCGATCGAACGGCTCGATGCCCACTACAGGAAATACGCCAGCTCCAACCATCTGGAAGTCGGCGTTGGAACAGGCTTCCTGTTGGACAGGATTCGTTTCGCAAGCACCGCACCGCGCTTGGCCTTAATGGACCTGAGCGCATCCTGCCTGGAGAAGACCAGGCAAAAAGTGGCGCGTTATGCGCCGGAGGTTTATACGCTGAACCTGCTTGAACCGATAGCGCACCGCCCTGCGCCATTCGATTCGATCGGCATTAACTATGTCATGCACTGCGTGCCGGGATCCTTCGCTGAAAAGGGCATCGCGTTTCGCCGCCTCGCCGAACTGCTATCCGATCAGGGCGTACTGTTCGGCACTTCCGTATTGTCGGAGAGCGTTAACAAGAACCTGCTGGCGCGCCCGTTCATGTGGCTAATGAACGCAATCGGCGTGTTCAACAACCGGCGCGACAATGCTACGGAACTGAAGACCGCCCTGGAAGCCTGCGGCAGGCTGGTCTACTTCGAGATTGTTGGCGTGACGGCGTTTTTTGCGATCAAGAAGTGCTGAGCAGGCCTGCAGCTTTTTCATAGCAGCCTCTTTGTTGCCAAAACGGCTGAGCATTCCCATTTCGATGCTAGAGTAATCAAAGGCGTAAAACTTCTCTGCCCTGTCCAAAACCATGTGGAGGACATTCGCGTTGATGAACGGAAAATTATCACAGCAGCTAAGACTTCTGTTCCCCCCCTTTAGGCACAGAATCAATGCAGCTGATATTGAAAAATTATGTGATGACTGGGTAGAAGCTGCAACAAATCCAACCGGTGGCTTCGCATTGGGAGCGGACACCGAGAAGCATCGACTGCTAGCAAACGGCGTCCAATTCCACGATCTTAGTTACGATGCGTTGTGTGCGTCGCTGATTGGACTTTCCAAAGTTTTACTTTTACCCGGCTTAAACACGGTTGTGGTCCAAGATCACTATGGTCTTTGGTCGTGGTGCGGCGAATTGATCTTGGGTGCTAACGCCCAACAATTCCCCAACGAGCAGCGTGATATTAGATCTCTCTACGAGGTCTCGATTCACGCTGCCCTGGCACTCTGCAACAAGCCCGCTATTACAAGGGAAGATTTTCAAGAACAGGCTCGCCTTCGGACGTTACAACCTCACCACGCGCAGCAGCTTGTGTTCCAGTCCAGCTTGGCTCTTTCTTACCTCGCGTTTCCTCTACTAGAGGCCGTATTAAAACGGGCTTGCGCAGATTACGTTGACTTTGATGGGCGAGTCATTGCTGCTTTTTCTGTTCCGACCAAGCAAGGCAACAATATTAGGCAATATGACGCTACCGGCCCCTTCCGTGATCGCCAATGCAGTAGCCTGCGCGACCTGCTGTTTCTCTATCGCGACATTGTCGCCAGTCCGAATCAGCGGGCACTTGTCGAGCATTTCCGTGTTCATCTGACTTCACTTGACAGTACGTTGGATCCATTCGATTTGCTTTATCGTTGGCGAAACCAATCGCTTCACGGCAACACAAGCTTCCAGACCATCGGGGGCACAGTGCTGAACCTTGCGCTTCTGATTTCGATATTTGAGCTGGAAGTTAATTTTGAGCAGCGACGGAAAGAAGCCGACAGACATTGTCGATGGGAAGCACAGTCGGGTTTTAAGAGTCCCTGGTCATATTATCCACCCTACTAAGGGCTTTCGTACACGTAACTCAGAGCCAAACCTTAAAGCAACTTTGGTATGAAAGTGGGCGCAGAAATAAAAAATGCCCCTCTAGAGGGGCATTTTGCTAATTCTGGCGGAGAGAGGGGGATTCGAACCCCCGATAGGCTATGAACCTATACACGCTTTCCAGGCGTGCGACTTAAACCACTCATCCATCTCTCCTGCATTCTCACGCTTATCGCGAGAGGCCCGAATTATAGCAGGGTTAGCGGGGAGTGCAAAGTTTTTCTGTGGCAAAACACTTTAACCCGGTAAATCTGGGTCAGACCCAAGGGTCTGACCCTGTCTGCGATGGCTTAGGAGGTTTCTTTCAGCTGTTCGAGGATTGCTGGGTTTTCCAGGGTGCTGACGTCCTGGGTGATCGTTTCGCCTTTGGCCAGCACACGCAGCAGGCGGCGCATGATCTTGCCGGAGCGGGTCTTCGGCAGGTTGTCGCCGAAGCGGATTTCCTTCGGCTTGGCGATCGGGCCGATCTCCTTGCCTACCCAGTTGCGCAGCTCGGTGGCGATCTGCTTGGCTTCGTCGCCGGTTGGGCGGGCGCGCTTCAGCACCACGAAGGCGCAGATCGATTCGCCGGTGGTTTCGTCCGGCTTGCCGACAACTGCGGCTTCGGCGACCAGCGGGTTGGCGACCAGGGCCGATTCGATCTCCATCGTGCCCATGCGGTGGCCGGATACGTTCAGCACGTCGTCGATACGGCCGGTGATGGTGAAGTAGCCGGTCTCGGAATTGCGGATCGCGCCGTCACCTGCCAGGTAGTACTTGCCGCCCAACTCCTCCGGGAAGTAGCCGGCCTTGAAGCGGTCCGGATTGCCCCAGATGGTGCGGATCATCGATGGCCATGGGCGCTTGACGACAAGGATGCCGCCGCTGCCGTTCGGCACGTCGTGCCCTGCTTCGTCCACGATCGCGGCCATGATGCCTGGCAGCGGCAAGGTGCAGGAACCTGGAACCATTGGGGTGGCGCCCGGCAGCGGGGTGATCATGTGGCCGCCGGTTTCGGTCTGCCAGAAGGTGTCGACGATCGGGCACTTCTCGCCGCCCACGTTCTTGTAGTACCACATCCAGGCTTCCGGATTGATCGGCTCACCCACGGTGCCCAGCAGGCGCAGCGAGGAGATGTCGAAGTTCTTCGGATGCACTTTCGGGTCCACGTCGGAAGCCTTGATCAGCGAGCGGATCGCGGTCGGCGCGGTGTAGAAGATATTGACCTTGTGCTTGACGATGGTTTCCCAGAAGCGGCCGGCGTGCGGGAACGTCGGGATGCCTTCGAATACCACCTGGGTTGCACCGACGGCAGTCGGGCCGTATGCGATATAGGTGTGGCCGGTGACCCAGCCGATATCGGCGGTACACCAGTACACGTCTTCCGGCTTGATGTCGAACGACCACTTCATGGTCAGGGCCGCCCACAGCAGGTAGCCGCCGGTCGAGTGCTGCACGCCTTTCGGGGTGCCGGTGGAGCCGGAGGTGTAGAGGATGAACAGCGGATGCTCGGCGTCCACCCATTCAGGTTCGCAGGTGGCTGCCTGGCCTTCGACCAGGTCGTGCAGCCAGATGTCGCGGCCTTCGGTCCAGGCGATATTGCCCCCGGTGCGTTTGTAGACCACCACGTTCTTGATGGTGTCGCAGCCGCCCATGGCCAGCGCTTCGTCGACGATGGCTTTGAGCGGCAGTTGTTTGCCGCCGCGCAGTTGCTCGTCGCAGGTCAGCACGGCCACGGCGCCGGCGTCGATGATGCGCTCTTGCAGCGACTTGGCGGAGAAGCCGCCGAACACCACCGAGTGCGTGGCGCCGATACGGGCGCAGGCCTGCATGGCGGCCACGCCTTCCACGGACATGGACATATAGATGACGACGCGGTCGCCCTTCTTGATGCCGCGCGCCTTCAGGCCGTTGGCGATCTTGCAGACTTTGTCGTGCAGTTGCTGGTAGCTGACGCGGGTCACTTCGCCGTCGTCGGCTTCGAAGATGATGGCGGTCTTGTCGCCCAGGCCCTTTTTGATATTGCGGTCCAGGCAGTTGTAGGACACATTCAGCTTGCCGTCTTCGAACCATTTGTAGAACGGCGCATTGTCTTCGTTCAGCGTGCGGGTGAACGGCGTTTGCCATTCCACGTTCTCGCGCGCCAGGCGCGCCCAGAAGCCTTCATAGTCGCGCTCCGCTTCATCGCACAGCGCCTTGTAGGCTGCCATGCCCGATACATTGGCTTTCTCGACGAACGCCGCTGGCGGCGCAAAAATGCGTGATTCGGTTGGTCCCTGTTGGTCTGCGCCCTGGTTGGTCATGCTTGTCTCCGGTTAGTGATTGGTTTGCTAGCAACAATAGAGCTTTACTCTTACTGATGCCTTACAGGCTGATAATGGCATTTTAATCAATTTTACTCATAATCCAGCCTGAACAACCATCCTTGCGGGCGTGTAGAATATCGGCTGTTTTTCACCCGCTTAATCGACATGACCGAGCCACAGAACACCAACGGCAAGCGCCTCAGCCCCATCCCCGCCTTTATTTTCATGTCGCGCTGGCTGCAGTTGCCGCTGTACCTGGGCCTGATCCTGGCGCAGTGCGTCTACGTGTTCCATTTTTGGGTCGAACTGAAGGACCTGATCGGCGCCGTGTTTGGCAATGCCGATTCGCTCGAACACATCATCACGGCGGTATTCCACGGCGCCAAAGACACCCCGACCAAACTCACCGAAACCGTGATCATGCTGGTGGTACTGGGCCTGATCGACGTGGTCATGATTTCCAACCTGCTGATCATGGTGATCGTGGGCGGCTACGAAACCTTCGTCTCGCGCATGCACCTTGAAGGCCACCCGGACCAGCCGGAATGGCTGTCGCACGTGAACGCCTCCGTGCTGAAGACCAAACTGGCGATGGCAATCATCGGCATCTCCTCGATCCACCTGCTGAAGACCTTCATCAACGCCAAGGACCATGATGTCCAGACGCTGGTCGCGCAGACTGTCATCCACGTCGTATTCCTGCTGTCCGCAATGGCGATTGCGTACACCGATCGCATCACCACCCTGACGCACAACGATTCCAAGCACCATTAATTAGCCAACGAGCCAATCATGACCATCATCAAGCAAGACGACCTGATCGAATCTGTCGCCGCCGCGCTGCAGTACATCAGCTACTACCACCCAGCCGATTACATCCAGCACCTGGCGCGCGCGTACGAAGCCGAGCAAAGCCCGGCCGCGAAAGATGCGATCGCACAGATCCTGACCAACTCCCGCATGTGCGCGGAAGGCAAGCGTCCGATCTGCCAGGATACCGGCATGGTGAACGTCTTCCTGAAGATCGGCATGGGCGTGCGCTTTGAAGGTTTCACCGGCACCGTGACCGACGCCGTCAACGAAGGCGTGCGCCGCGCGTACAACTTCGCCGACAACAAGCTGCGCGCATCCATCGTGGCCGACCCGCACTTCGAGCGCAAGAACACCAAGGACAACACCCCGGCCGTGGTCCACATGGAACTGGTGGAAGGCAACACCGTGGACGTCGCCGTTGCTGCCAAAGGCGGCGGCTCCGAGAACAAGACCAAGTTCGTCATGCTGAATCCATCCGACTCCCTGGTGGACTGGGTGCTCAAGACCGTGCCACTGATGGGTGCGGGCTGGTGCCCGCCGGGCATGCTGGGGATCGGTATCGGCGGCTCCGCCGAGAAAGCGATGCTGCTGGCCAAAGAGTCGCTGATGGAAGACATCGACATGTACGAGCTGAAAAAGCGCGGCCCGCAGAACAAGCTGGAAGAACTGCGTATCGAACTGTGCGACAAGATCAATGCACTGGGCATCGGCGCGCAAGGCCTGGGCGGCCTGACCACCGTGCTGGACGTGAAGATCAATATGTATCCGACCCATGCAGCTTCCAAGCCGGTCGCCATGATCCCGAACTGCGCGGCCACCCGCCACGCCCACTTCGTGCTCGACGGTTCCGGCCCGGCCTACATCGAGCCGCCAAAGCTGTCCGACTGGCCTGATGTCACCTGGGCTGCCGACACCGAAAAGTCCAAGCGCGTCGACCTGAACACCCTGACCAAGGAAGAAGTGGCTTCCTGGAAGCCGGGCCAGACCCTGCTCCTGAACGGCAAGATGCTGACCGGCCGCGATGCAGCCCACAAGCGCATCCAGGACATGCTGGCCAAGGGCGAGCAACTGCCGGTGGACTTCACCAACCGCGTGATCTACTACGTCGGCCCGGTCGATCCGGTACGCGACGAAGTCGTTGGCCCAGCCGGCCCGACCACCGCTACCCGCATGGACAAGTTCACCGACATGATGCTGGAAAAGACCGGCCTGATCTCCATGGTCGGCAAGGCGGAACGCGGCCCGACCGCGATCGAATCGATCCAGAAGCACAAGTCGGCTTATCTGATGGCTGTGGGCGGCGCCGCCTACCTGGTGTCGAAAGCGATCAAGGGCGCCAAGGTTGTCGGCTTCGAAGACCTGGGCATGGAAGCGATCTATGAATTCGACGTGGTCGACATGCCTGTCACCGTGGCCGTCGATTCCACCGGCACTTCCGTCCACAACACCGGCCCGAAAGAATGGCAGGTGAAGATCGAGTCCCTGAAAGCAGCGCAGCCAGCCTGATGACCCACACTGCCCCCTCCTCCGCCGACGCGCCGATCGGCGTTTTCGATTCCGGCGTCGGAGGGCTCTCCGTGCTGCGCCATATCCACGCGCAGCTGCCGCAGGAGCACCTGCTGTACTTTGCCGATGCCGCCTATTCGCCTTACGGTGAAAAGACGGACCAGTGGCTGGTACAGCGCTCCGTCGCGATTGCGGACTTCCTGGTCGCGCAAGGCGTCAAGGCGCTGGTGGTGGCCTGCAACACCGCCACGGGCGCTGCGATCAAGGAACTGCGCAAACACTATCCCGAGCTGCCGATTGTCGGCGTGGAGCCAGGCCTCAAGCCTGGCGGCGCCGCCACCCGCAGCGGCAAGGTTGGCGTGATGGCGACCGAAGCGGCGCTCACCAGCGAAAAATTCCTCCTGCTGCGCGACCAGCTGGCGCAGGCGAACGGCACGCAGTTCGTGCTGCAGGGCTGCCCCGGCCTGGCCGACGCGGTCAACCGCGGCGAACTGGCAACGCCGGAAACGCTGGAGCTGCTGCGCGGGTTTATCGAGCCGGTGCTGGCGCAAGGCGCCGATACGCTGGTACTGGGCTGCACCCATTATCCTTTCGTACGGCCCGCCATAGAAAGCATCGTGGGAGACCGCGACGTAAAACTGATCGAGACCGGCGACGCGGTGGCGCGCCAGCTGGCACGACTGCTGGAAGGCGCGGGCCTGCTGCGTCCGGGCGGCACGCCGGCCCACCTGCGCGGCTACACCAGCGGCAGCGCGGCGGACCTGCAGCATTGGTTCGCGAGCCTGCTCGGCCTGCATCCGCAAGTCGAATCGGTCGCAGTTTGAAATTTATTTGCCAGATGGTAGGAGTCCCTATATAATCTCGGCTCTGTCGCGCTGCGGTGCGATAGAAAGCAGTGTTCAGTGGTGGCTGTAGCTCAGTTGGTAGAGTCCAGGATTGTGATTCCTGTTGTCGTGGGTTCGAGCCCCATCAGCCACCCCACCGAATTCACGAAGAAGGCCTGATAGTTTGCTATCAGGCCTTTTTTGTTTTCCGGTGCGAAACTTGTTTTGCATGTCGGAAAACTTTACACATTACCAAAGTGAATTAACTGTTTCCTATTGAAATCAATACTTTACAATTCAGGCACACTTTTCGCTTAGTAGTGGCAGCTATCAACTGTCACCACTAGGGGAATGATTTGAAATCGCTGTCTACGAAAATTTTGATGGGTGCCGCATCCTTGCTGGTCGCCTCCGCTGCCTGCGCAACGCCTGCCCAATTCGCCGGTCCCGGCCGTGCTACGTTCATGTCGCAGGGCACGATCGTTGAAAACTACGGCTTCGACGACCTGGGCTCCGGCTTCAGCTCGCTGGGTCCAGTGTGGACCGCCCACGGCGTGACCTACCAGACCGGCGACAATCTGGTAGTGGGCACCCAGACCAACTACGCGCCAATCAGCAATGTCTTTGCCTACAACTTCTGGTCGCCGGTAAAGGCTACTGTCGAACACACTTCCTCGCAATTCAACCTGCTGGGCTTCGACGTTGGCTACCTCGGCACGCAATCGCCGTTGTCGATCAAGGTCGACACCAACCTGGGCTCCTTCACGGTATCGAACATCATCCCTTCCAACGCAAGCCAAGCCATGAACTTCTTCGGCTTCGTTGCGGGCTCGGGCGAATACTTCACCGGCTTCCAACTGAGCTCGGCCAATGGTAGCGGCAGCGCACCGGTGATCGACAACGTCACCCTCGGCCAGCAAGCTGCAGCCGTTCCGGAACCTGCATCGCTGGCCCTGCTGGGCCTTGGCTTTGCCGGCATGGCCCTGTCGCGTCGCCGCCGCAAGGCCTGATCGATAATCTGCAGCCAAATAGGGCGCGAATCGACCGCATTCGCCCCTATTCTGGCGGCATGGACAAATTCCCCGTCATTGAATTCCGCCGCTACGCCCTCGTCGAAGGCGGCCAGTCAGCGTTCATACGCTATTTCGAAACCCTCTTCCCGGAAGCCTTCCAGCAGCTTGGCGCCTTGGCGCTTGGCCAGTTCACCGAGAACGAAGACCCCAACAGCTTCGTATGGCTGCGCGGCTTCGCCTCATGGGAGCAGCGCGCCGTAGCCAACGCCGCCTTTTACTACGGCCCGGTGTGGAAGGAGCACAAGGCGACGCTCAACGGCCTGATGACCGACAGCGACAACGTGCTGCTGCTGCGTCCTCTGCACCAAGGCAGCGGCGTGCCGGTCTTGCCCACAGTCGATCCTGTATTGGCGGCGGAAGGCGCACCAGGCGAGGCTGCCGCCCTGCTGTGCGCGGTGCGCCCCGGCCAGCTGGATCGTTTCGCCGAACTGGCGGCTCCGGCTTTCGCGGCCTGGCGCGCAGCCGGCTGGCGCGAAGCAGGGACACTGGCCACACTTGACATGCCCAACAACTTCCCCCAGCTGCCGGTACGTGGCGACGGCCCTCACCTGGTCTGGCTAGGCACAGCCGCGCCGGGCAGTGCAGCGCCAGCCTGGGAGGCACTCAGCGATGCCGCCCGCGAACTGTTGCGCGAGCCGCCTGAAGCCATCCTGTTGCGCCCGACGCCACGCTCGCGGCTCAGGTGGGCAAAATAAAACTCTCGTTGTGCGACGGCATTAGTTTGAGGATAAAATAAGGACTCAGAATCATTGCAGCACTGGAAGAGTCATGTCTGAGTTGAAAGAATTATCCACCTACAGCAAGGACACCCCAGTCGGCCTGCCCGTTGTTGGCGGCCGCGCCGGTGTGTTCGTACCCACCGAGCAGTTCGATCTTGCGAACTCCACCACGATCAAGAAAGGCGCCGGCATCGTCGGCTTCGGCAACCCGGATGGCTCGCTGACCGTCTACTTCGAGGCCAACCGCTTCGACGACTCCAGCCTGCACAAATGGGAAAACAAGGTTCGCAAGGCTTATGACCGCTTGGTCATGGTCGCCCCTACTGTCTCGAAAGCCAAGCTCGATGCCAAATACCTGGAAATGATCGGTTATATCGATGGCACCGGCATCACGCTGAAAGAAGCGGATCGCCTGACCAACTGGCTGGAACTGTCCGGCGCGCTGGATACCGCCCCGTCAGGCCCGGTCGTACTGTGGGGAAAAAAATAACGGACGGGCAATAGTCCTACAAAGGCATCGGCGACTCTCCGATGCCTTTTTTGTTTGCTCTTGATTAAGATGAAACCAATTCTTAGGCAGGAGTATTCCCATGTCCCACCACCCATATGCCAGCAGCGCCGCGCTGCTCAGCCTGGTGGCCACAGCAACCTGGCTGCTTTGCTCGGCTGACGTGCTGAGCCAGGTTCCTCTTCTCGTTCGCTGATTACCAGCGGCGGCCGCCTCGGCCACGCCAGTGATGGCTGGTCCACAGGAAATCAAAGCCGATCGTCACCGGCGGATAAGCGTAGGCTGGAGCCGGCGCATAGTAATAAGGCGCAGGCGCCACGTACACCGGCTGAGGTTGAACGTACACCGGCTGCGGCTGCTGCACATACACCGGTTCGCTGGAATAAGTTACTGTCGAGCCCGACCGCTGCGCAGTACCGTAAGGCACCGGCGTCACCGATACGGTCCGCCATTCATATGGATTGCTCGAAGCATAGCGCACTGGCTGCTGCTCGGCGCATCCGGCCAGGCCCAGGGCCAGTACCGGCAAAATCAACAAGGTCTTCATGGCATTCTCCTTCCCAGGATTCAACTATAGGGAAAAATCAGGCGCATGCCGCAGCTTTTACAAATGCTTACTGCCGGCAACTCAAATATACGGGATATCACATTTGTCGACCGGCTTGCCTGCCGCATCGACGCGCTGTGCGCAAATCTGGTACGTGATCCCGTAATCCATATCGACACGGTACACCTTCCCGTAAGGCAGTGAAACCGATTCCTGCAACATATGCTGGTAGCTGATGGCTGGAACATCGGAAGGTACCGCTATCGAGGTGTGGAAATTGCGGCGGCGGTCTTGCTGGCGGCGGTGCACGTCTACCTTCATGCCCAGGTCCAGGGTCACGCCACCCGGGACGTAGCTGTAGCGGGTAACGTTGCGCGACGCGAGCAGCACGCCCCAGGCGCAGGGCAATGCATCCGGGCAATGCTTGACCTGGGCCAGCGGGAAGATTTCCTCATTATTGTTGAGTTCTTGCAGCGGCCAGGCGGTGCGCGTGCCGTCAGCCTTGCCGCTGGCGGCGTTGGGCCAGGTCATGGAGTTGACCACCACCACATACTGCTTGTTGCGGGCCGGATCATTCGGATTGCGCCACATGGCGCAACCGGATAGCAAAATGCCGGCAAGAGGAAAAAGAAACAGATATTTCATACAGGCTATCCAGACAACGATACCCGCAGATTAACAAAAAACGGCCCACGAGGGGCCGTTTTCTTCTATCGGAACACAGTTTCAGTCCAGTTTCCAGGCGTAATCCACCTTGGTCCAGGTTTCCGCCGGCGCGCCGTCCTTGGTACCAGGCTTGAACTTGCAGGCGCTCAGCGCCTTCAGCGCAGCCTTGTCCAGGTTCTTGAAGCCGGACGATTTATCCAGCTTGGAATCCTTCACCTCGCCGTTGGCGGCGACCAGGAAGGACATGCTCACCGTGCCCTGCTCCTCATTCATCAGGGACGCTTTTGGATATTCAGCCTTGCAACTCTTCGCATCAAAAGATGCTGGTACTTCGGCAGCAAATGCCGATGCGCCCATGGTCAGGGCCACTGCCAGAACACTCAACTTCGTCATCATGATTATTCCCCTACTGAATGAGAATGAAATGGATTACAGCGACCAGACGTAGTCGACTTTGGTCCAGGTTTGGGCTACGGCGCCGTCCTTGGTGCCTGGCTTGAATTTGCATGCGCTGATTGCTTTGACCGCAGCCTTGTCCAGGTTCTTGAAACCACTGGACTTGTCGATCTTGGAATCCATCACTTCACCGGACGCCGACACCAGGAAGGCCATGGAAACGGTGCCCTGCTCTTCGTTCATCAGGGAAGTCTTCGGGTATTCGGCCTTGCAGTTCTTGGCATCGAAAACTGCCGGAGTCTCGCCCGCAAAAGCCGACACGGAAACGATGGATGCTGCGATAAAACCAATCAAACGCTTGTTCATTTCTATCCCAATCAAAATTTAAAAACGAATCTCTTCTACTTAGAATTCTTCCCACTCGTCGCTGCCGGTCGCGGCGGCGACAACTTTCTTAGGCGCCGGGGTAGCGGCAGGAGCCGGCTTGGCTGCGGCCGGACGCTTGGCCGGAGCCTTCGGCACCACGGCCACGGCGGTCTGGGTCACTGCCGGCTTGGCAGCGCTCAGCGCGTATTCGGTCTCGGCGTCCAGCTTGAAGATCGACACCACGCGCGACAGTTCGCCGGCCTGGTCCTGCAGCGACTGGGCTGCGGCGGCAGCTTCTTCCACCAGGGCGGCGTTCTGCTGGGTCATGGCGTCCATCTCGATGATGGACTTGTTCACCTGCTCGATGCCGGCGCTCTGTTCCTGCGATGCGCTGGCGATCTCGCTCATGATGTCGGTCACGCGGCGTACCGAGGCCACCACTTCGTCCATGGTCACGCCGGCCTGGCCCACCAGTTTCGAACCGCGCTCCACTTTCTCGACGGAGTCGCCGATCAGCGACTTGATCTCTTTCGCGGCGCCAGCGGAACGCTGCGCCAGGTTGCGCACTTCGGACGCCACCACGGCGAAGCCGCGGCCCTGCTCGCCGGCACGCGCCGCTTCCACAGCGGCATTCAGCGCCAGGATGTTGGTCTGGAAGGCGATGCCATCGATCACGCCGATGATGTCCACAATCTTGTTGGCCGATTCGTTGATCGAGCTCATGGTGTCAACCACCTGCGATACCACCTGGCCGCCCTTCAGCGCCACGTCGGAAGCGGATGCCGCCAGTTGGTTGGCTTCACGCGCGTTGTCGGCGTTCTGCTTCACGGTGGAGGTCAGTTCTTCCATCGCGGAAGCGGTTTTCTCCAGCGACGAAGCCTGCATTTCGGTACGCGAGGACAGGTCGATGTTGCCGGCCGCGATCTCGCGCGAAGCGGTGCCGATGGTCTCGGTACCCTGGCGCACCTGGCCAACGATTTCCACCAGGCTGTCGCGCATTTCCTTGATTTCGACCAGCAGCGAATCCTTGTCGTTGGACGAGGTATCGATGCTCACCGACAGGTCGCCGTTGGCGATGGCGCCGGCAATCGATGCGGTATAGTCAGGCTCGCCGCCCAGTTGCTTCAGCAGGCCGCGGGTGATCACCCATGCCGCGAAGATCGACACCACCACTGCGGCCAGGCCGGCAATGATCATGAACAGACGGGCGGCGGCAAAGCCTTCGGCCGCTTCCACCTTCATCGAATCATTCAGCTTGTCTTCCAGCGCGGCCAGCTGGGTCAGTGCTTCCATCCATTTCTTCTGCGCCGGCTTGATTTCTTTCAGGTAGGTCTTGGTCGCGGACAGCGCGTCGTTGGCCAACCACAGCTCGGAGGCCTTCTTCACGGCCGGCAGCACGACGGCTTCCTGCGCCTTCACTTGCTGCAGCAACGACTTTTCTTCGGCAGTCGCGTCGTTGACATACAGAGCACTCAGCTTGGCGTCGGCCGCTTCGTAATCTTTCAACTGCTTGTTGATACGCGCCAGTTCCGGCTCCATGTCCGATGGCTCGGACATCAGGGTCAGGATTTTCAGGTCGCTGACGTTTTCAACGTTGTTGCGCATGTCGATCACCAGGCGCGTCGCGACAGCATTCACGCTCACCACGTGATCCAGGCGGTCCTGAATCTGAGCCATGCGCCAGATGCCGACGATGGTGATAATGACGAGGAACGCCAATACCAGTGCGAAACCGAGACCGAGACGGGCCCCTACCTTCATTTTGCTCAAATTCATTTCGACTCTTTTTTATAGAAAGATTTTGGAAACGGCTGAAGGATGCTGAAATAAAACATTTACCACATCCACTGAACCTTGCTGCTACGCAAGTAACGACAGTAGCAAACAATGACTGCGAATGCAAAGGCCGCTATCGCCGCGGGACGAAACCTGTCGTATTTCGTCCCAAAAACACACGCGGATTGCATGTGTGAATCAAGAAAATTATAGCCCTGTAGTTTCCACACAGCAAGCAAATTTTGCTCAAAATGTGGGCAAACGAACTTTCTATTGAGAAATAGCTCAGCTACAGCGGGAAACGGAAGTGAATGCGGAATATAAGTTTTGTTTACGCGGTATGGCCGTATGCTTCCAGCAAAACGCGTGGATCGCCGGCGGCCAGCTTTTTCGCATCGGACAACGTCTGGCGGAATTGGCGCGCGCCTTTCATGCCCTGGGCCAGGCCCAACATGTGGCGGGTGATGGTGTTGATCTTCAGGCCACGGCCGCCCTCTTTCGCCAGCTGCTCTTCGATATAAGGCATCATCGCCTCCAGCACTTGCTCGCGGGTGCGCGGCTGCTCGGTGGCACCGTAGTAGCGCTGGTCGAAGGCGGCCATCAGGTAGGGGTTATGGTAAGCCTCGCGGCCCAGCATGACGCCGTCCACGTGCTGCAGGTGCAGGTCGATCTCTTCCAGCGTCTTGATGCCGCCGTTGATCAGGATCTCGAACTGCGGAAAGTCTTTTTTCAGCTGGTAGGCGTACTCGTACTTCAGCGGCGGAATCTCGCGGTTTTCCTTCGGCGACAAGCCCTTCAGGATGGCGTTACGGGCGTGCACGACGAAGGTCGTGCAGCCGGCTTGCGCCACGGTGCCGACGAAATCGCGCACGAAGCCGTAGCTCTCTTCATGGTCGATGCCGATGCGGTGCTTCACGGTGACCTCGATGTCGACCGCATCCTTCATCGCCTTCACGCAATCGCGCACCAGCTCCGGCTCGGTCATCAGGCAGGCGCCGAAAGCGCCCTTCTGCACGCGCGGCGAAGGGCAGCCGCAATTGAGGTTGATCTCGTCGTAGCCCCACTTCTCGCCCAGCCTGGCCGCAATGGCCAGGTCCTTCGGGTCGGAGCCGCCCAGCTGCAGCGCCACCGGATGCTCCTCCTCATTGAAGCGCAGGTGGCGCTCCACATCGCCGTACACCAGCGCACCGGTCGTCACCATCTCCGTATACAGCCAGGTGTACTGCGAGATCAGGCGATGGAAATGGCGGCAATGGCGGTCGGTCCAATCCATCATCGGCGCCACGGAAAGGCGGCGGGAAGGCTTGGGGGCGATCGAGGTGGTCATTTTGGAAAACATCAACTATGAAACTAGGGGCCGCATATTATAGCGAAAGTCGGGGTCAGCTCCGGCAATCGGACATTTGTGTCGCCGTTGCTCCGCAACGGCGACACAAATGTCCGATTGCCGGAGCTGACCCCGATTTTCAAGCGAAGAGTTCCTCGACGCGGGACATGCGGCGGGCGGCTTCGCCACTCAAAGCTCCGGAAGCGGTCATGATCTGGCGAATGCCTTCCAATGTACGCTTGCGATCGTCAACCTCTATCAGCAGCTTGGGCAAGGCCGACATGGCGCGTTCTTCGTCCAGCTGCAGGATCATGTTCTGCTCTTGCACCACCTCCTTGAAGCGGGCCAGCGGCACGCGCTCCTTGGCCGGCAGGTGCGTGCGCAGTTCGCGCAGGACGCCAAAGGCGCGCTCGTCGGCCACGCGCATCTCCGGACTGCGGGCGATGTAGAGGATAGAGCGGATCACCGCTTCGCGCTCGCCGCCGCTGGCCAGGCGCTTGGCCGCTTCGGTACGGCGCGCGGCCACCACAGACTCGCGCGCGATATCTCGCCCTATCCTGCGCCGGATGTTGGCCGAATCGGCGCGCAGGCCCACCAAGGTCTGCAGCAACGGCTGGCCGTATGCGGAGAGGAAGAACTGCTCCACGGCCTGGTCGCGCAGCCGCTGGTATTGGTCCAGCGCCGCCACAATCTGCTCCGACACCGCTTCCTGGATCTTGAGGAAGGGATTATCCGGTGACGCCGGCTTGCGCTGCTCGCGCACCTGGTCGGCCAGTGCGCTGATGCCGCTCAGGAAGGGATTCATGTCGGAGAACAGTTCATAGCGCATGCGGTAGGGGTGCATGCGCCGCATCCATTCCGCCGACTGCTCGTTGGTCGCCGCCCTCACGAGCGGACTGACAAAGGTGCGGTACAGGCCCTGGTTGATTTCCGACAGCCGCGCCACAGTGGCAAAGCGGCGTTCGTCCTCATCGTCGTTGCCGCCCAGCGCGCGCAGTTCGTTCAGGTCGCGGCGCTCGAAGCGCACCACGTAATTGCCATCCGCCAGCTCGGGGCTGTGCACCCCTTCCCCGGCCTTGTCGATGAAGACCGCTTCGTACAGGCCCGGCGGCAGCACGTCGATCAAGTCCATCGAGCGCGTGAATTCTTCGTGCTCCTTGTTGGCGACGGAGGCTGATACGAAGATCCCCAGGTGCCCGATCGACTCGTGCAGGGTGTACACCACCGTCTGGCCGCCCGCAACCATCGCGGCGTCGTTCTCATACAGGTCGAGCAGCCAGCCCAGCGCCTGCTGCGGCGGCGTGATGTCGTCGCCCCAGGAGCAGAACACCACGATCGGCGAGCGGATATTGCGCAGGTCGATGCGGCGGCCATCCGAATCGTGGATGGTGCCGTTGCTCAGGCGATTGCCGACGAACAGGTTATCGGTGATGAACTGGATTTCCTCGGCATTCAGCAGCACCGGATTGCCCCACCAGCGCTCGAATTCGAGGAAGCGCTTTTCCTCGGTGTCGACGTTGGCGTACACGTGGTAGCCCTTCTTCCAGTAGGTATTGGAAGGGTTCATGTTCTCGAAATTGCTGACCAGGTGGGCGCCGTCGAACTTGCCGTTGCCAAGATCGCCCGCCAGTGACGTCATCCAGGTGCCGCCGGTCAAGCCACCCAGGTAGCGCAAGGGATTCTTGCCTCGCACCCCCGCCCAGTACGATAAGGGCGCCCCGGCGAGCACCAGCGGTCCGGCCAGCTCGGGATGCAGCGCGGCCGTCATCATGATCTGCCAGCCGGCCTGGCAATTGCCGATCAGGGCTGGCTTGCCCTCGGCCTGCGGATGCAGGTAAGCCACCTGCTCGATGAACTGGGCCTCGGCGTGGCAGACGTCTTCGATTGTCTGGCCTGGCACGGGCGCCGGCAGGAAACCGATGAAATAGCAAGGATTGCCCGCTTTCAGGACGACGCCGATTTCGCTGTCCTGCTTCATGCCGCCGATACCGGGGCCGTGGCCCGCGCGCGGATCGACCACGATGAATGGGCGCTTGGTTTCATCGATTTCCACGCCGTCCGGCGGGATGATGCGCATCAGCGAATAATTCACGGGCCGGTCAAGCGTGCGGCCGTCGATGATGGTCTCGAATTCGAAATTGAGGACGTGGGGCGCGGTCTCGCGCTCGCGCGCATTGCGTTCGGTGCCGCGGCGATACAGCACGTCCATGAACAGGATGGAGCGCTGCCAGGCGTCGGTCCAGTATTCAAATGCCTGGGTGGCAATGTTGGTAGTTTCGGCCATGCTGGGTTCTCCTGTCGGTGCCGGCTTGGGTCATACAGGTTACCACGCCTCTTTCGCGCGCACCGCTGCGGGAAAGGCTCGCTTGACCATCCGGGCTCCGGATAAAAAAAACCCGCCTCGCGGCGGGTTTCGCGTTCATTACGCGTTTTCTTTGTTGGCACGCTTGCGCTCGTGCTCTTTCAGGTAACGCTTGCGCAGGCGGATCGATTTCGGGGTGATTTCCACCAGCTCGTCGTCCTCGATGAATTCGACCGCGTATTCCAGCGACAGCTGGACTGGCGGCACCAGGCGCACTGCTTCGTCGGTGCCGGAAGCACGCACGTTGGTCAGCTGCTTGCCCTTGATCGGGTTCACAACCAGGTCGTTGTCGCGCGAGTGGATACCGATGATCATGCCTTCGTAAACCGGGTCGTTGTGCACCACGAACATGCGGCCGCGGTCCTGCAGCTTCCACAGTGCGTAGGCAACGGCCTGGCCGTCGTCCTGGGAAATCATCACGCCGTTGCGGCGGCCGGCCATTTCACCCTTGGAGGTGTCGACTGGAGCGTAGGCGTCGAACACGTGCGACATCAGGCCGGTACCGCGGGTCAGGGTCATGAATTCGCCCTGGAAGCCGATCAGGCCACGCGCAGGAATACGGTACTCCAGGCGCACACGGCCCTTGCCGTCCGATTCCATGTTCTGCAGGTCGCCACGGCGGCGGCCCAGTTCTTCCATGACGCCGCCCTGGTTGGCTTCTTCCACGTCCACCGACAGCATTTCGTACGGCTCGTGGCGTACGCCGTCGACCATCTTGAACACAACGCGTGGACGCGAGACGGCCAGTTCGAAGCCTTCGCGGCGCATGTTTTCGATCAGGATGGTCAGGTGCAGTTCGCCGCGGCCGGAGACTTCGAAGATGGTGTCGTCGTCGGTCGGTGCAACGCGCAGTGCCACGTTGGATTTCAGTTCCTTGTCCAGGCGGTCGCGCAGCTGGCGCGAGGTCACGAACTTGCCTTCGCGGCCTGCCAGCGGCGAGGTGTTGACCATGAAGTTCATGGTCAGGGTTGGTTCGTCGACGGTCAGCATTGGCAGCGCTTCCGGGGTGTCCGGTGCGCACACGGTGGAGCCGATGCCGATTTCTTCGATACCGTTGATCAGCACGATGTCGCCGGCAACAGCTTCATCAACCAGCACGCGCTCCAGGCCCTTGAAGTTCAGCACCTGGTTGATGCGGCCCTTGACCGGGGTAGCGCCTGGGCCATCGACCACGACCACGTCCTGGCCGGCCTTGATGCGGCCACGGTTGATGCGGCCGATACCGATCTTGCCCACGTAGGACGAGTAGTCCAGCGAGGTGATTTGCATCTGCAGCGGGCCGTCCGGATTGTCGTCGCGCACCGGCACGTATTTCAGGATGGCTTCGAACAGAGGCTTCATGTCGCCGCCGCGCACGTCTTCGGTCAGGCCGGCATAGCCGTTCAGGCCCGATGCGTAAATGATCGGGAAGTCCAGCTGTTCATCGGTCGCGCCCAGCTTGTCGAACAGCTCGAAAGTCTGGTTGATCGCCCAGTCGGCGCGCGCGCCAGGACGGTCGATCTTGTTCAGCACCACGATCGGCTTCAGGCCCAGGGCCAGCGCCTTGCGGGTCACGAAACGGGTCTGCGGCATTGGGCCTTCCTGCGCATCGACCAGCAGCAGCACGGAGTCGACCATCGACAGCACGCGCTCCACTTCGCCGCCGAAGTCGGCGTGGCCTGGGGTGTCGACGATGTTGATGTGGGTGCCTTCGTACTCAACGGCGCAGTTCTTCGACAGAATGGTAATGCCGCGTTCTTTTTCCAGGTCGTTCGAGTCCATGACTCGGGTGTCGACTTGCTGGTTCTCACGGAAGGTACCGGACTGGCGCAGCAGTTGGTCCACGAGGGTGGTCTTGCCATGGTCAACGTGGGCGATGATGGCGATGTTGCGAATTGCGCGTTTAGTATTAGACATGATTTGTGTATTGACAGGAATTCTGCACGTGCGGAAGCACTGAACCCACTAGTATAGCATGCTGCGCCGCAACCAACCAGCGTGCAGGGTATTTGATCTGCCTCAAGCAACCGGCAAGGCGCACGGAACCTTAGATGGGTGCGACGGTCCCAAGCCGTCATGAACAACTATGACACCCCATGGAAACGTGCCATCAAATGCCGCTTCTTTGAATTCCTGGCTCTCTGTTGGCCGAGCGCATTGGCAATGGTAGACCGGACGGTCTCGCCTGAATTCCTCGACCAGGAATTGCCCCGGGAGTGTTCGCGCGCGCCGCATGGCAATCGTTGTGCCGATATAGTGGCTCGGGTAACGACCCTAACTGGCCATGCAGCGATACTGCATATTGAAGTCCAGCATCGTCGCGACCGGTACTTTGCCGAGCGCATGTACTACTACCACAGCCGATTGCTCGAAAGGCATACTTGCCCCGTGCATAGCTTGGCCGTCATTGCCGACGACAGCCGGAGTTGGCGTCCAGATTCCGCGATAATTCCTCAGCTCGACGGAAGCCAGGACTTCCTTTTTCCAATTTATAAAGTGTCGGATTTAGGAGACCAGGTTGGCGAAATGCTGGCATCGGAGAACCCTTTTGCATTTTTTGTCGCCATTCATTTGCTCAACCGCCGTACACGTCGCAGGCCACGGCAACGCCTGGAATGGAAATGCAAGGTGATCGAACTCCTTTACGCCCATAAAAATTGGTCCGAGACAACGATTGGCGACTTACTTAGCTTGATCGACTGGTTGATGGAGCTTCCCCGGGAACTTCAGGATCAATGCAATAGTCAAATAGCCCTCACCGAAAGGAGGTTTGACATGGAACTTATGCCAAGGTTTGCTTACGACGCCATGAAGGCAGGACGGCGGCTCGGATTCGAGCTCGGCCGCGAGGAGGGACGCGAAGAGGGCCGTGAAGAGGGCCGTGAGGAGGGCCGCGAAGAAGGCCGGGCGAAGGGCCGCGAAGAAGGCCGGGCGAAGGGCCGCGACGAAGGTCGACTCCTGGGTCAACGGGAGTTGCTCCTCGATCAGCTTGGCACGCGCTTTGGAAAAATACCGGACGAAATCAACGCTCGCATTGCTCACGCAAGCGAGCTGGAACTTCGGCACTGGGCGCGGGCTTTATGCGACGCCAGTTCTATGGCTGATGTGTTTGCCTGACCTGCGGCGTTTGGATCGCTTCCAAGGCAGGTTTACGCCTGCTTGAGCCCGTTTCGTCGCAAAGTAGTGGCTGCCGGGCAGCGGCAGGGGCAAAGTGCAACCATCGAAACGAACTTTTTTGCGAGGAACGCCAAATGCTGCATCAAATCGTCAGCCATACTCCCACCTACGTTTGGGGCATTCTGGCCTTCTTGATTTATCGCGGCGCGCTTGCTTCGCGCAACCGTTGCATGACCGTCCGCTCAGTCTTCATTCTGCCGGCCGTGATGTTGGCGCTCGGCTTGCAGAGCACGGCGAGTGGATTTGGATTGCTTTCGCCAGCAGGCGCAGCATGGCTGGCGGGCGTCGCGGCTGGCATTGTGTTGATGTGGAAACGCGCCGGTGATGGCACCACAATTGACCACGGCGCCGGCCTGGTGCACCTGCGCGGCAGTTGGCTGCCAATGGGGCTGATGATGACAATCTTCACCGGCAAATTTGTGATGGCTGTGGCGCTGGCTTCGTGGCCCGCACTGCGCGGCAGCCTGGTCCTGGCCCTGCCAGCTTGCGCTGCCTTTGGCGCACTGTCGGGCGCCTTCATGGCCCGCCCATTGTGGATAGCGAAGGCACTTTGCGCCGTTCGGGCCGGCGCAACGGCCGCACCTTAGGCCAAGCGCCGGTCAGGCAACAGAAACCAGCAGGCTGCTGCCCTCTTGTTTGGCCAGCCGGAGAACTGTGAGAAGCTCAAATAGCACATCCTGATGGCCGAAGTGGCTGGCATGAATCTCCAGCTTGTCGCAAAAATCGACCACTTCATGCGGCAACAGCCAGGACCAGCGGAATATGCCGTCAGGCGATTGATAAGAGTGACCGCTGCACTCAGCCATCGAATCGCCCGCAAACAGCCTGCGATAGTAGCTGCACAACTCGCCGCTTGCAGCGGGCAAACTGGGCGACAGTTCCGGCAGAAACCGAAGGCTTGCGGCGGGCGTGATGTCTTCGCCTCCATGACGGCTGGTCATGGTGCAGAAGTTCCAGTAATCGTGCATGAGGCGGTCTATTAGTCGCGCTTCGCCAGGATCGCTGGTCTTCAACGCGGCTGCGCCCCGCACGGCGATCTCCGCGACCTTGTCCAAGGCCGCAGAAGGATATTCGCCCGCAAGTTCTTCGGCCAGGCCACGCAGCCAACAGCCGAATTCGGCTGCATCGGCGAGAAACCTGGAGCGCAAGCCGTCAGGTGCGCCGAATTCAAAATAGACCGCGTTCATGCAGCAGCGATCAAGCGCTCCGGAGCGAGGATGGCGTATTCGCCGAAGATGCCGGTGCCAAGCAGGCGGCCGTCGTCGGCGTAAATGCGCACGCGGCCCTCATATGGCGTCGGCACGGCAATCGACGGTTCTTTGCCGAGAGGCAGCCGCTGGCCGTGCAGGAAGCGCTTCGCCAGCTCGGCGTTCAGCACGATGCGCGGGAAGGACGACAGCAGCGCGTCCACTGGCGCCAGCAGTTCGCGCGGGGCGGCGTGGGCGGCCAGTTCTTCCAGCGTGACCATCTTGTCGGTCGTGAGCGCGCCCACTTGCGTGCGGCGCAATGCGTTCAGGTGGGCGCCGCAACCGAGCGCGGCACCAATGTCTTCGCCGAGCACACGGATGTATGTGCCTTTGCTGCAGGTGATTTCAATCTTCAGGAACGGCGCCTCCCACGAGACCAGCTCGAGCTTGTGGATCACCACATCGCGCGCCTCGCGTTCCAGCGTGATGCCTTCGCGGGCATATTCGTAGAGCGGCTTGCCGTCGCGCTTGAGCGCTGAGTACATCGGAGGCACTTGCTTGATCGGGCCGCGGAAGCGCGCCGTCACGGCTTCAATTTCGGCTTGCGTGCAGCTGACGTCGCGTGTTTCCAGCACCTGGCCTTCGGTGTCGCCGGTGTCGGTGCGCACGCCCAGGTGCACGGTCGCCAGGTAGGTCTTGTCGGCTTCCAGCAGGTCTTGCGAGAACTTGGTCGCTTCGCCGAAGCACAACGGCAGCAGGCCGGTGGCGAACGGGTCGAGCGTGCCGGTGTGGCCGGCTTTTTTCGCGTTCATGAAGCGCTTGGCCTTGATCAGGGCGTCGTTGCTGGACAGGCCGACCGGCTTGTCCAGCAGCAGCACGCCGTCCACGGCATCGCGCACGCGCTTTACACGTGCTTCAGTCATTCTTCGTCTGCGTTCTCGTCGAAGTCGGCGGCGCGGGTGGCATTGGCCTTGTCGATCAGGGCGGACATCGCCATGCCGCGCGAGGCGGACATGTCGTGCAGGAAGTGCAGCTGCGGCAGCGTGTGGATGTGCAGGCGCTTGCCCAGCTGGTTGCGCAGGTAGCCGGCGGCGGCGGCCAAGCCGGCCAGGGTGTTCTTGATCGACTCGGGGTCGTCCTTCAGGGTGGTGAAGAACACTTTGGCGTGGGCGTAGTCGGGGGTCAGCTGCACTTCGGACAGCGTGATCATGCCGACGCGCGGGTCCTTCACTTCGAAGGCGATCAGCTCGGACAGGTCTTTCTGGATTTGATCCGCCACGCGCAGGCCGCGCTGGGGGATGGATTTGCTGTGTTTTGCCATGATGATTT